>CAKSTW010000003.1 GCA_934501435.1 uncultured Eubacteriales bacterium | reverse complement strand
AACACCTACTATGCATTCAGCGAAGCAAAGGCAAACGGACTTCTCCCCGCAGGAAGATACTTCTTCGGCGAAGACGGGAAACTTGTTCAGAACTGATAATTGTTGAAATTCAGAACTGATAATTACTGAAATTAAGAGACGCGAACTTCGGTTCGCGTCTCTTTTTTGCAAAGATGACGACGTTCGGATGCGACAACAATAAAAGTTTGCATAAAAGTGAAAATTACGCCTGCTTCGCGACCTTGACAATCGGCAAAGTGTCTGGTATACTTTTATTGTAATTAAATAAGTTCTCTGCTACTGACGGAATTTGCGGAGCACCGCGATGGACCAGGGAACTCTTTTCGTAAACACCCGTAACGCCGACCGTCTGGGCACACTTAGTTTTTTAGCAGAAAGAATAAGTGTGCCCTTTTTTATTATTCAGGAGGTAGGAATGAAAAAAGTCGGAATAATAATGGGAAGCGACAGCGATCTTCCCGTAGTAAAGAAAACCGTTGATACTTTGAAAAATTTCGGAGTGTCTTATGAGGCGCATATCCTTTCGGCGCACAGAACGCCCGAAGAAGCGAAAACTTTTGCCGCTTCGGCAGGAGAAAACGACTTCGGCGTTATAATCGCGGCTGCCGGAATGGCGGCACACCTTGCGGGGGCAATGGCTGCAAACACCACTCTCCCCGTTATCGGTATCCCTTGTTCTTCAGCATATCTTGACGGCATTGACGCCCTTTTGTCGACAGTACAGATGCCCTCCGGAATTCCGGTGGCGACCGTCTCGATAAACGGGGGAGTCAATGCCGCTTTGCTTGCAATACAGATTTTGGCAGTCGAAGACGCCGGACTTGCAGAAAAACTCGCCGAAAAACGGAGAAAAGACGCCGAAACCGTCCTTGAAAAAGATAAAAATATTGAAACAATGCTCAATAAATAACCGACAAAAAGGAGAAACAGAAATGGAAAAGAAAGAATTACTTTACGAAGGCAAAGCAAAGAAAGTTTACGCAACCGACGACCCCGAAGTGCTTCTCGTCGACTATAAAGACGATGCGACCGCGTTCAACGGTCTTAAAAAAGGCACTATCGCGGGCAAGGGCGCAGTAAACAACAGAGTAACGAACTTCATGATGCAGCTTCTCGAAAAAGAGGGTGTTCCCACCCATTTCATAAAGGAACTTTCCGACAGAGAAACTCTTGTAAAGAAAGTTTCCATAGTTCCCCTCGAAGTTATAATAAGAAACGTTTCCGCAGGTTCTTTTGCAAAACGCTGCGGCGTTGAGGAAGGCATAGTCTTCAAAAAACCGACCATTGAGTTTTCCTATAAAAACGACGAACTCGGCGACCCGCTGATAAATTCCTATCACGCTCTTGCGCTCGGTCTTGCAACCGAAGAGGAAATCGAAGAAATAAAGAGACTTGCTTTCAAAGTAAACGACGTAATGAAAGACTTCTTCAAAAAACTCAACGTTGACCTTATAGATTTCAAACTCGAATTCGGAAGACTTTCCGACGGCAGAATAGTTCTCGCGGACGAAATCTCTCCCGACACCTGCCGTTTCTGGGACAGCACCACCCACGAAAAACTCGACAAAGACCGTTTCCGCAGAGATCTCGGAAATGTAGAAGGCGCTTATTCCGAGATGATGAAGAGAATTCTCGGTTAAGGAGACTGAAATGGGAGGATTTTTCGGAGCGGTGAAAAAAAGCGACGCTATCGCCGACGTTTTTTTCGGAACCGACTACCATTCGCATCTCGGAACAAGGAGCGGCGGTATGGCGGCTTACGACCCTGCCGCAGGGCTTCAGAGAAGTATACATAATATAGAAAACTCGCCTTTCAGAACGAAGTTCGAGGGTATTTTCAACGAAATGAAAGGATTTGCGGCGATCGGCTGTATCAACGATTCCGACCCTCAGCCCCTGCTTATCCGTTCGAATTTCGGAACTTATGCTATCTGTGTTATCGGGATAATCAACAATTCCGAATCTCTTATAAAACAGTATCTTTCTTTTTCGGGCGGACATTTCAACGCAATGACGGGCGGGAAAACAAACTCGACAGAACTTGTCGCCGCTCTTATAAATCAGAAATCCAATTTTACCGACGGCATAAAATTCGCGCAGGACGCCGTCGACGGAACGGTTTCGATCATGATCCTGACCGAATACGGAAGTCTTATCGCCGCAAGGGACAAGGTCGGAAGGCTTCCCGTTGCAATAGGCAAAAGCGAGGAAGGATATTGCGTTTCGTTTGAGTCTTTTGCATATAAAAAACTCGGATATACCGATTTTAGGGAACTCGGGCCGGGTGAAATTGCCGAAATTACCGCCGACAGCGTAACGGTCCTGAAAAAGCCCGGCAGAAAAATGCGTATCTGCGCGTTCCTGTGGACCTATTACGGCTATCCGACCTCTTCTTACGAGGGGGTAAACGTCGAAACGATGAGATACAGAAACGGCGAAACGATGGCGGAAAACGATAAAAGGAACGGCTCCCTTTCCGGAATAGATTACGTCGGAGGAGTGCCCGAGTCGGGAACTCCTCACGCGATAGGGTATGCGAATAAAAGCGGGATCCCATTCGCGCGTCCATTTATAAAATATACGCCGACATGGCCCCGGAGTTTTATGCCCGCGAACCAGACCGACAGAAACAAAGTCGCGAAAATGAAGCAGATCCCCGTTCACGAACTTATTCAGGATAAAAATCTGCTGTTCGTTGACGATTCGATAGTCAGAGGCACCCAACTTCGCGAAACGGTCGAATTCCTCTATGAAAACGGCGCTTCGTCGGTGCACATGCGCTCGGCGTGCCCTCCGATAATGTACGGCTGCAAATACCTCAATTTTTCGAGAGCGACAAGCGACATGGAACTTATAACGAGGTCTGTCGTAGTCGAACTTGAGGGGGAAGACGGGCTTAAATATCTCGACGAATACAGCGACCCTTCGACCGATAGGGGCAAAAAAATGCGAAAGGCTATCTGCGATAAACTGCATTTCGCGTCGCTCGAATTTCAGACAATAGAGGGACTTTCCTCTTCAATAGGCATCGAACCCTGCAAACTCTGCACTTATTGCTGGAACGGCAGGGAATAGAAAGGATTTTCAGATGAACGAAATATCAAGATCCGAAAGTTACGCCGCCGCGGGCGTTGATATCACCGCAGGATATAAGGCGGTCGAACTTATGAAAACTCATATCGCAAGAACCATGACGGAGGGCGTTTCGGGAAACGTCGGCGGTTTCGGAGGGCTTTTCGAACTCGACCTTACGGGAATAACCCGCCCCGTCCTCGTTTCGGGAACCGACGGCGTCGGAACAAAACTCAAACTTGCGTTTCTTATGGATAAACACGACACCGTAGGCATCGACTGCGTTGCAATGTGCGTAAACGACATAATCTGCTGCGGCGCAAAACCTCTTTTTTTCCTTGACTATATCGCCTGCGGCAAAAACGTTCCCGAAAAAATTGCGGATATCGTAAAGGGCGTTGCCGAGGGCTGCGTTCAGTCGGGCGCCGCGCTTATCGGCGGCGAAACCGCTGAAATGCCGGGTTTTTACCCCGTCGATGAGTACGACCTTGCGGGGTATTCGACAGGCGTTGTGGATAAAGATAAAATAATAGACAATAAAAAGATGAAAGCGGGCGACGTTATCGTGGCCCTGCCGTCAAGCGGCGTTCATTCGAACGGCTTTTCTCTCGTAAGAAAGGTCTTCGACGTCGAAAACGCCGATATAAAATCTCCCGTTTCCTCTCTCGGCGGAAAAAGTCTCGGCGAAACGCTGCTTTGCCCGACGAAAATCTATGTAAAACCCGTTCTTGCTTTGCTTGAAAAAGTGAACGTCAGAGGAATATCGCATATAACGGGCGGCGGCTTTTACGAAAATATTCCGAGAAGCATTCCCGACGGACTTTGCGCGGAGATCGAAAAAGCGTCTGTCAGAGTTCTTCCGATATTCGACCTTATAAGAAAAACCGGCAACATTTCCGAAAGAGATATGTTCAACACTTTCAATATGGGCGTCGGAATGAGTATCGTCGTTCCCGCAGAGGAGGCGGATACCGCGCTCTCTGTTCTCCGCGAAAACGGCGAGGACGCTTACGTTATCGGAAAAATAGTCGAAAGCAAAGAAAAAATCATTCTTAAATGAGGATAAAAATGAAAAAAGCGAAAATCGCCGTCCTTGTTTCGGGCGGAGGAACAAACCTGCAGGCTCTTATAAACGCCGAAAAAAAAGGAATTATAAAGAGCGGGGAAATCGTGCTTGTCGTATCGGATAACCCGACGGCTTTCGCGCTTAAAAGAGCAGAAAAAGCGGGAATAAAAACCGCGGTCGTTTCAAAAACGGAATATAAAGACAGCGAGGCTTTCGAAACAGCGCTCTTAAAAACCCTTGACGGCGTCGACCTTGTGGTGCTGGCGGGTTTTATGAAAATTCTGGGCGCCGATTTTGTCCGTCATTTCGAAAACCGAATGATAAACGTTCACCCGTCCCTTATCCCGTCTTTTTGCGGAGAAGGCTTTTACGGACTCCGCGTTCACCGCGCGGCGCTTGAAAAAGGCGTAAAAGTAACGGGCGCGACGGTTCATTTCGTAAACGAAATTCCCGACGGCGGCAAAATAATAATGCAGAAAGCCGTAGAGGTAAAAGACGGCGACACTCCCGAAACACTGCAAAAACGCGTCATGCGGCTTGCCGAATGGAAAATTCTTCCCGAATCGGCGGAAAAGGTCTGCGCCGCAATAGTAAAAGGAGAAAAAATATGAACGGATATAAAATAAACGGTATTGCGGAACTGATAAAAGGGAACAGTTACGTCGGCAGGGGAATCGTTATCGGAAAAAGCGCCGACGCGAAAAAAGCCTGTTTCGCATATTTCATTATGGGCAGAAGCAACAACAGCCGAAACCGTGTTTTTGAGGAAAAGGACGGCGCGGTCTTTACAAAGCCTTTTGACGAAACGAAAGTCGAGGATCCGAGCCTTATAATCTACGCCGCGGTGCGGAAATATCAGAATAAAGTGATCGTTACAAACGGCGACCAGACCGATACCGTTTACGACGGTCTTTCGGCGGGCGAAAGTTTTTCGACTGCCCTTTCCCGCCGCGAATTCGAACCCGACGCTCCGAATTTCACTCCGAGAATAAGCGGACTTCTGACTTTCGAAAACGGCGATTTTTCCTATGAAATGAGTATTCTCAAAAGCGCCGACGAAAAAGGTTCGGCTTGCAGCCGCTATACTTTTTCATATCCTTCGCTTCCCGGCGTCGGACATTTTATTCATACTTACGTCTGCGACGGCGACCCTCTTCCGACTTTTGAGGGCGAACCCGAAAGGGTTTATGTTCCGGACAGCATAGACGAATTTACCGGCAGCCTTTGGGAAAGCCTTGACAGCGAAAACAAAATATCGCTTTACGTTTGCTATACCGACCTTGCAGTCGGGAAAGAAGAGACCCGTCTCATAAATAAAAACCGTTAAGGAGAAAAATATGCAGTCCAATAAAGACAGATATATCTCGCCGCTTTCAACCCGCTACGCTTCCGACGAAATGCAGTACGTTTTTTCTGAAAATTTCAAATTCCGTACGTGGAGACGGCTTTGGATCTCTCTTGCGAAAGCGGAAAAGGCTCTCGGTCTTAATATCACCGACGAACAGATAGCCGAAATGGAAAAATATAAGGACGATATAAATTACGATGTTGCCGAAGCTCGGGAAAAGGAAGTCCGCCACGACGTAATGAGCCACGTCTACGCTTACGGAAAACAGTGCCCCGAAGCCGAGCCCATAATTCACCTCGGCGCGACAAGCTGCTACGTCGGCGACAATACCGACGTTATAATCTTAAAAAAAGCGTCGGAAATAATCCTGAAAAAGGCTGCTGCCGTCCTTAAAAACCTTACCGATTTTGCCGAAAAATATAAGGATATGCCCTGCCTTGCATATACTCATCTTCAGCCCGCGCAGCTTACGACCGTCGGCAAAAGAGCGGCTTTGTGGGCAAACGAACTTATAATCGACGTTGAAAATCTTGAATTTCAACTTAAAAACCTTAAACTTCTCGGCTCAAAGGGCACGACGGGCACTCAGGCAAGTTTTATGGAACTTTTCGACGGCGACGAGGAAAAGATAAAGAAACTCGAAAAAATGATCGCCGAAGATATGGGCTTTGAAAAATGCGTTCCCGTTTCGGGACAGACCTATTCGAGAAAGACCGACGCTTATTTCCTTTCCGCGCTTTCCGGCTTTGCGCAGAGCGCCTGCAAATTCGCAACCGACATGAGAATTCTGCAATCTTTCGAAGAAATGGAAGAACCTTTCGAAAAAACGCAGATAGGTTCGTCGGCGATGCCCTATAAACGCAACCCGATGCGTTCCGAAAGGATATGCGCGCTTTCCCGTTTCGTTATCGCAGACTATATAAACCCCGCGATGACCTCGGCGACCCAGTGGTTCGAAAGAACGCTCGACGACAGCGCAAACAAGCGCCTTGCGGTCTCCGAAGCATTCCTTGCGGTCGATGCAATTCTGAATATCTATATGAACGTTACTTCGGGGCTTGTCGTTTACGATAAAGTCGTGGAGCGCCGCGTTATGGAAAAACTTCCGTTTATGGCGACCGAAAACGTCATGATGGAATCGGTCAAAAGAGGCGGAGACAGACAGTCTCTTCACGAAATTATCCGCGTTCATTCCCATGCGGCTGCCGCAAAAGTAAAACTTGAGGGCGGACAGAACGACCTTATAGAAAGAATGGCGGACGACAAAAACATTCCTCTCACAAAAGAAGAAATCATGTCACAGCTCGACCCGAAAAAATATATCGGCAGAAGCGCGTCTCAGGTCGAAGAATTTATAAAGGATATCGCAAAACCCGTTATCGACAGATATTATTCAGCCGATACCGTTTCGGAACTTCACATATAAAGGAGATAAAAATGAAAGAATTTGAGTTAAAGTACGGCTGCAACCCCAATCAGAAACCCGCTCGCATTTTCATGGAAAACGGCAAAGAACTCCCGATAAAAATTTTAAGCGGAAAACCCGGTTATATCAATTTCCTCGACGCTTTCAACGGCTGGCAGCTCGTTAAAGAATTAAAAGAAGCGACGGGACTTTCTGCGGCGACCTCCTTTAAGCATGTAAGTCCGACGTCCGCCGCCGTCGGTATTCCTCTCCCCGAAAAACTAAAAAAAGCCTGCTTTGTCGACGATATAGAGGGGCTTGACATGTCTCCTTTGGCTTGCGCTTACGCGAGAGCGAGGGGAACTGACAGAATGTGTTCCTACGGCGACTGGATATCTCTTTCCGACGTCTGCGACGAAACTACCGCGCGCCTTATTTCAAGGGAAGTTTCCGACGGCGTTATCGCTCCGGGATACACCCCCGAGGCGTTGGAAATTCTTAAACAAAAAAGAAAAGGGAACTACAATATCGTCGAAATAGATCCCGACTACGTTCCCGAAAAAATCGAACATAAACAGGTTTTCGGCATTACTTTCGAGCAGGGCAGAAACGATTTCAAAATAGATAAAGACCTTCTTAAAAATGTCGTTACCGAAAACAAGGATATCCCCGAAAACGCGATAAGAGATCTTATTGTCTCTCTCATCACCCTCAAATACACCCAGTCGAATTCCGTCTGCTATGCTTACGACGGACAGGCGATAGGCGTCGGCGCGGGTCAGCAGTCAAGAATTCACTGCACCCGTCTTGCAGGCACAAAAGCCGACACATGGTTTTTGCGTCAGAGCGATAAAGTGCTTTCTCTGCCCTTTAAGCCCGAACTTTCCCGTCCCGAAAGAGACAACGTTATCGACGGCTACATAAATAAAAACGAAGACGACGTCTGCGAGGACGGCAACTGGCAGAAATATTTCACGACCCGTCCCGAACCGTTTACCGCCGAGGAGATCAAAGCCTATCTCAAAACTATCGACGGCGTTTCTCTCGGCTCCGACGCATTTTTCCCGTTCGACGATAACATCGAGCGCGCGAGAATGAGCGGCGTTAAGTATATCGCCGAACCGGGCGGCTCGATAAGAGACGATATCGTTATAAAATGCTGCGATAAACTCGGAATTGCAATGGCGTTCACGGGAATGAGACTTTTCCATCATTAAGAGGTAAAATATGAAGATTTTGGTTGTCGGCGGCGGCGGAAGAGAACACGCCGTAATAAAAAAGATAAAAGAAAACAGGGAAGTTTCGGAAATTTTCGCGCTTCCCGGAAACGGCGGAATAGCCTCCGACGCCGTTTGCGTTGACATAAAGGCTACCGATATCGAAAATATCGTCGGATTTGCAGTCGAAAACAAAATAGACTATGCGATAGTCACCCCCGACGACCCCCTTGTCCTCGGCTGCGTGGACGCGCTCGAAGAAAAGGGAATTCCCTGTTTCGGACCGCGCAAAAATGCCGCGATAATCGAGGGAAGCAAGGTCTTTTCGAAAAACCTTATGAAAAAATACAATATTCCGACCGCGGAATACGAGGTCTTCACCTCCGCAAAAGACGCTCTCGAATATATTAAGACCGCGCCGATACCCACCGTCATCAAAGCGGACGGTCTGGCGCTCGGAAAGGGCGTAATTATCGCGCAGACCCGCAAAGAGGCGGAAGACGCCGTCATTTCGATAATGGAAGACAAAAAATTCGGCAAAAGCGGAGACAGTATCGTTATCGAGGAATTTTTAACGGGTCCCGAAGTTTCCGTTCTTTCTTTTACCGACGGAAAAACTGTCGTCCCGATGGTCTCTTCAATGGACCACAAAAGAGCGGGTGACGGCGACACGGGACTCAATACCGGCGGAATGGGAACTGTTGCCCCGAACCCCTACTATACCGACAGCGTTGCGGCGGAATGTACGGAAAAAATATTCCTGCCGACAATAAAGGCCATGAACAGCGAAAACAGAACGTTTAAGGGCTGCCTTTATTTCGGGCTTATGCTTACCGAAAAAGGTCCCAAGGTCATAGAATACAACTGTCGGTTCGGCGACCCCGAAACGCAGGTCGTCCTGCCGCTCCTTGAAAGCGATCTTTTAACGGTGATGAAAGCCGTGACCGACGGAAAACTTTCCGAGACGGAAGTAAAGTTCAGAAATCAGAGTGCCTGCTGCGTCGTTATGGCGTCAAAGGGCTACCCCGTTTCTTATGAAAAGGGTTATGAAATAACGATACCCGACGAAATAAATGACAGAGTCTACGTCGCGGGTGCAAAACTTGCGGGCGGCAGACTTCTTACCGACGGCGGCAGAGTTCTGGGAGCTGTTTCAACTGCCGAAACGCTTGCGGAAGCGATAGAAAAAGCGTACGGAGTCGCTGAAAAAATTTCCTTTGAAAACGCGTATTACCGCCGCGATATCGGCAAAAAAGCATTGGAGGCTGTGAAGAAATAATGGTTTACAGAGTATTTGTCGAAAAGAAAAAGGGGCTTCGCGCGGAAGCCGCGTCTCTTCTTGCCGACGCAAAAAATCTGCTCGGTATAAAAACGCTTGAAGACGTCAGAGTAATAAACAGATATGACGCCGAAAATATTTCGGAAGAACTTTTTGAGTATGCAAAGAAGACCGTTTTCTCCGAACCTCAGCTCGACGACGTTTCGTCCGATATTGATTTTGAAAACGGAAAAGTCTTTGCCGTTGAGTTTCTGCCGGGGCAGTTCGACCAGCGTGCGGACAGCGCCGCGCAGTGTATCCAGATGATCTCCCGCGGCAACCGCCCGATCGTTAAAACCGCGAAAATTTACGTTCTTTACGGCGACATTTCCGAAAAGGACATTGCCGAAATAAAAAAATACGTTATAAACCCCGTAGAAACAAGAGAAGCCGGACTTGAAAAGCCCGACACTCTTGCGACGGAATATAATATCCCGACCGAGGTAAAAACGCTTGACGGCTTCACTTCTCTTTCCCGCGAAGAACTTGAAAACTTCATAAAAGAATACGGGCTTGCAATGGACGTCGACGATATCCTTTTCTGCCGCGACTATTTCGTTTCGGAAAAAAGAGACCCGACGATAACCGAAATACGAATGATAGACACCTATTGGTCGGACCATTGCCGCCATACGACTTTCGGCACTGTTATCGACAGCGTAAAATTCGAAGACGAACTTCTCGAAAACGCTTACGCCGATTATATAAATACGAGAAAAGAACTCGGAAGAACAAAGCCCGTCTGTCTTATGGATATCGCTACCCTTGCGGTAAAATATCTTAAAAAAGAAGGGAAACTCGACAAACTCGACGAATCGGAAGAGATAAACGCCTGCACCGTCAGAATTAAAGTCACGGTCGACGGAAAAGACGAGGACTGGCTGCTTTTATTCAAGAACGAAACTCACAATCACCCGACCGAGATAGAGCCTTTCGGAGGGGCTGCGACCTGTATCGGAGGCGCGATAAGAGACCCCCTTTCGGGAAGGTCTTACGTCTACGGCGCGATGAGGGTAACGGGCGCCGCCGACCCCTTAAAGCCCGTTAAAGACACGATAAAAGGCAAACTCCCTCAGAGAAAAATAGTCACGACCGCCGCCGCAGGTTATTCCTCCTACGGAAACCAGATAGGACTTGCGACGGGAATCGTAGACGAAATTTACCACGAGGGCTACGCCGCAAAGCGTATGGAAATAGGCGCCGTTATTGCGGCAACTCCCGCCGAAAACGTGAGAAGAGAGCGCCCGACCGCGGGTGACGTTGTAATCCTGCTCGGCGGAAGCACCGGCAGGGACGGCTGCGGAGGGGCGACGGGCTCTTCGAAATCTCATACCGCCTCGTCTCTTGAGACCTGCGGAGCGGAAGTCCAGAAAGGAAACGCCCCCGAAGAAAGAAAACTCCAGCGCCTTTTCAGAAACAAAGAGGCGTGCTTAATGATAAAACGCTGCAACGATTTCGGCGCGGGCGGAGTGTCGGTCGCCATCGGCGAACTTGCCGACGGGCTTGATATCGACCTCAATGCCGTCCCGAAAAAATACGAAGGACTTGACGGTACCGAACTTGCGATAAGCGAATCGCAGGAAAGAATGGCTGTCGTCGTTGAAAATAAAGACGTTTTGCGTTTTCTTGAAATTGCAGAAAGCGAAAATTTACAGGCGGTTCCCGTCGCAAAGGTAAAAAGCGAACCCCGGCTTACAATGACGTGGAACGGCAAAAAGATATGCGATATCAGCCGCGAATTCTTGAATTCCAACGGCGCGGAAAAGCATATCGACGTTAAAGTCGCCGCTCCCCAACTAAAAGAAAAAGAAATTTCCGGTTCCTTTACCGAAAATATGAAAAAACTTGCGTCCGACCTCAATATCTGCTCGAAACGCGGGCTTTCCGAACGTTTCGACTCGACGATAGGCGCAGGCTCGGTTCTGATGCCGTTCGGCGGAAAATATCAGCTTACTCCCGTGCAGGCTATGGTCCAGAAAGTCTCGGTCGAGAAAAAAGATACCGACACCTGTTCTCTTATGGCGTGGGGCTACAATCCGTTTATTACTTCCGAAAGCCCCTATCACGGCGCGTATCTTGCGGTCGTCGAATCTGTCTCCAAACTTATTGCGACAGGCTCCGATTTTAACGACGTTTACCTTACTTTTCAGGAATATTTCGAGAAACTCGGCAGAGACGAAAAGCGGTGGGGCAAACCTCTCGCGGCGCTTCTCGGCGCGTTTGAAGCGCAGAAAAATCTCGGTATAGGCGCTGTCGGCGGAAAAGACTCGATGAGCGGCTCGTTCGAAAACCTCGACGTTCCTCCGACTCTCGTTTCCTTTGCCGTAACGACCGACAAGATCAAAAATATAATTTCTCCCGAATTCAAAAAAGCGGGGGACAGGGTCTATCTTATAAGCCCCGAAACCGATAAGAACGGACTTCCCGAAACGAAGTCTCTCCTTTCCGTTTTCGACAGGGTCTCTTCTCTCGTAAGAGACGGAAAAGCCGTCGCGTGCTATACTCCGACTCTCGGAGGTATGGCCGAGGCGGTAATGAAGATGTGTTTCGGAAATATGCTCGGTTTTGATTATTCGGTTTCCGACCTCAAAACGATTTTCGGCTGTTCCTACGGCTCGTTTATTATAGAAACCTCGGACGAACCCGAAAACGCTTTGTTTATCGGCTGCGTTACCGATAAAAAGGAAATTTCCTGCGGAAACGAAAAAATTTCGCTTGATACCGTTCTTTCCGATTATGAAAACAAACTCGAAAGCGTATATTCCTGCAATATCCCCGACGAAAAGGGGACTTTCGAAACGTTTTCCTATTCTGCGACCGAAAGAAAGGCGCCTGCGATAAAGGCGGCAAAACCGAAAGTCATAATCCCCGTTTTCCCCGGTACGAACTGCGAATTCGACAGCGCGAAAGCCGTAAACCGCGCGGGCGGCGAAGCGGAAATATTCGTCATAAACAACCTGTCGGCGGAGGGAATAAACGAATCGGTCTCCCGTCTTGCAACTAAAATTTCCGAAAGCCAGATGATATTCTTACCGGGCGGCTTTTCGGGCGGCGACGAGCCCGACGGCAGCGGAAAGTTTATAACCGCGTTTTTCAGAAACGCCGAGATAAAAGAAAAGGTCTCCGATCTTCTTGAAAACCGCGACGGACTTATCTGCGGCATCTGCAACGGTTTTCAGGCGCTTATAAAACTCGGTCTCGTGCCTTACGGCAAAATTATCGACACCGACGAAAACTGCCCGACCCTTACCTATAACACGATAGCGCGCCATCAGTCGAAAATAGTCAGAACGAGAGTCGCGTCGAATAAGTCTCCGTGGCTTGCCCTGACCGAGGTCGGCGACGTTTACGCCGTTCCCGTCTCTCACGGCGAAGGCAGATTTTTCGCGAGCGAGGCGCTTATCCGCAAACTTGCGGAAAACGGTCAGATAGCAACTCAGTACGTCGATTTTGACGGAAACGCAACGGGCGACGTCCGTTTCAATCCGAACGGCTCGATGTTCGCAATAGAGGGAATCACTTCTCCCGACGGCAGGGTCTTCGGAAAAATGGGACACAGCGAAAGGACCGGAGAAGGTCTTTACAAAAATGTTCCGGGAAATTACGATATAAGAATGTTTGAAGCGGCTGTCCGCTACTTCAAATAGGGGGATATTATGAAATATTTATCCGATATAGAAATAGCGCAGGCTACCGAAATGCAGCCGATAACCGAAATTGCGAAAACCGCGGGTATCGACGAAAAATATGTCGAAAGATACGGGAACTATAAGGCAAAAATAGACCTTTCGATAATGAACGAAGAAAGAAAAGACGGCAAACTTATTTTAGTCACCGCCATAACCCCGACCCCTGCGGGCGAGGGGAAAACGACGACGACGATAGGTCTTTCCGACGGTCTTAAAAGAATAGGCAAAAACGTTGTCGTAGCGCTCCGCGAGCCGTCACTCGGTCCCGTTTTCGGGGTCAAAGGGGGAGCTGCGGGCGGAGGATACGCCCAGGTCGTTCCGATGGAGGATATAAACCTGCACTTCACGGGCGATTTCCACGCGATAGGTGCTGCAAACAACCTGCTTGCCGCAATGCTCGATAACCATATAAAACAAGGCAACGAACTCGGGATCGATCCGAGAAAAATAACATGGAAACGCTGCGTCGATATGAACGACAGACAACTCCGTTTTATCGTCGACGGTCTCGGCGGAGAAGTGAACGGTATGCCGCGTGAAGACGGATTTGATATCACCGTCGCTTCAGAAATCATGGCTGTCCTCTGCCTTTCGACCTCGATAACCGACCTGAAGACAAGACTTTCGAAAATAATCGTCGGCTATACTTTCGACGGAAAGCCCGTTACCTGTGCAGATATAAAGGCGCAGGGAGCGATGACCGCTCTTCTCAAAGACGCGTTAAAACCGAATCTCGTTCAGACTCTTGAACATACTCCCGCGCTTGTCCACGGCGGACCTTTTGCGAATATCGCTCACGGCTGCAACTCCGTCACAGCGACGCGTCTTGCCTTAAAACTCGGCGATTACGCCGTTACCGAGGCGGGATTCGGAGCGGATCTCGGAGCGGAAAAATTCCTCGATATCAAATGCCGAATGGCGAACCTTACCCCGTCCGCAGTCGTCGTTGTCGGAACCGTCAGGGCGCTGAAAATGCACGGCGGAAAGGCAAAAGACGAACTTTCAAAAGAGGATATTCCCGCTCTTGAAAGGGGAATACCGAATCTTCTCCGTCACGTTTCGAATATCAGAAACGTTTATAAACTGCCCTGCGTTGTCGCGATAAACCGTTTCCCGACCGACACCGACGCCGAAATCGGCTTCATTATCAAAAAATGCCGCGAACTCGGCGTTAATACCGTACTTTCGACCGTCTGGGCGGAGGGCGGAAAAGGCGGCGAAGAACTTGCCCGCGAAGTCGTAAGACTCTGCGAAGAGGAAAAGGGAGACTTTACTTTTTCTTATGAACTCAATACTTCGATTGAAGAGAAAATAGAATCCGTCGTAAAGAAAATTTACGGCGGAAACGGAATCTCCGTTCTTCCTGCGGCAAAAAAACAGATAGAAACGCTCGAAAAACTCGGATTTTCCTCTCTTCCCGTATGTATCGCGAAAACACAGTACAGTTTTTCGGACGACCCGTCTCTTCTGGGGGCTCCCGAAAACTTTACCGTAACCGTTAAAAATGTTAAAATTTCCGCGGGCGCGGGCTTTATAGTCGTGCTTACGGGCGATATCTTAACAATGCCCGGACTTCCGAAATCTCCTGCCGCCGAGCGTATCGACGTCGACGAAAACGGAAAAATTACCGGACTGTTTTAATCAAAAACAAAAAAAATCGAGCCGAGGAAAGCCCTCGGCTTTATTTTTATATAAAACATTGAAAATATCACATTTCAATCTCAAAAAACAGTATTATTTAATCTAAAATTAAAACTATGAAGTATTATACTTTTACAGCAAAAGTTTTGAACAATATAAACATAGTTTTCCACCGTTTTGACCGAGAAATCCACATTCCGAAAACCGTCGTTTACCGCGATATTGACTTTGTGAAAGAAATATTGTATAATAATATATAATAGACAAATACGGTTTGAATGGTGGATAATATGGCAAAAGCAAAATACGACGACAGCAGTATAAAGACGTTAAAAGGCGCGGACAGAGTGCGGAAGCGCCCGTCCGTAATTTTCGGTTCGGACGATATCGTCGGCTGCTGTCATTCCTTTTTCGAGATACTTTCGAACTCCATAGACGAATTCAAAGAGGGACACGGCGATAAGATAATCGTTTCTTATTTTAAGGACGGCTCGGTCGAAGTGCAGGACTTCGGAAGAGGAATTCCCGTGGACTATAACGAAAAGGAAAAAGCCTACAACTGGGAACTTCTTTTCTGCGAGATGTACGCCGGCGGAAAGTACGGGGATACTTACGAGTTTTCTCTCGGACTTAACGGCCTCGGACTTTGCGCGACGCAGTACGCCTCCGAATATATGGACGCCGAAATCTACAACGGCAAATATCGCTACGAACTGCATTTCAAAAAGGGAAAACCCGTTGAGAAGGATAAGGAAAAGCAGCTCGGCAAGACCGAAATGAAGCATAAGAGCGGAACGAGGATCCGCTGGAAACCCGACCTCGAAGTTTTCACCGATATAAAAATGACCCTCGAATATTTCGAAGACGTCTTAAAAAAGCAGGCCATCTGCAACAGCGGACTTACGATAGTCTTGAAGTATCAGAATATCGACGGAAGCGTTACCGAAGAAAATTTCTGTTACGAAAACGGCATCTCCGACTATCTTTCGGAAATCGTCGGGACCGATACCCTCACTCTGCCGCAGGTCTGGAACTCAGAAAGAGTCGGACGCGACCGCGCGGATAAAGACGACTACCGCGTGATTCTCAACGTCGCTTTTTGCTTTACGAATAAATATCCCTTTATCGAATATTACCATAACTCAAGTTTCCTCGAATACGGCGGCTCTCCCGACAGGGCGGTCAAAAACGCTTTTGTTTCGGCGATCGACGCCTATATAAAATCTTCGGGAAAATACAATAAAAACGAAAGCAAGATAGCTTTTTCCGACGTTGAAGACAGTCTTGCCCTTGTCTCGAATTCCTATTCGACCCAGACGTCTTACGAAAACCAGACGAAAAAATCCATAAACAACAAATTTATCCAGGACGCGATGACCGAATTCTTAAAACATCGTCTCGAAGTCTATTTTATCGAAAACAAAGAAGAAGCCGAGAAGATAGCGAATCAGGTTTTAATAAATAAACGCAGCCGCGAAAACGCCGAGAAAACGCGCCAGTCGTTAAAAAAGAAACTTGTCGCCGAAGTCGATATAACGAACCGTATCGAAAAATACGTCGCCTGCCGCTCGAAAGATTCTTCGATAAGAGAACTTTACATCGTCGAGGGCGACTCCGCCGTCGGTTCCGTAAAACAGGCGAGAGACGCCGAATTTCAGGCGATAATGCCGGTAAGAGGTAAAATTCTCAACTGCCTGAAGGCGGATTTCAATCAGATACTCAACAGCGAGATAATAACGAATATCGTCAAAATTCTCGGCTGCGGAGTCGAAATGAAGACCCGCGGCAGGAGTTTTTCGGAATTCAATCTGCAGAACCTCAAATTTTCGAAAATAATAATCTGTACCGACGCCGACGTCGACGGCTATCAGATCAGAACGCTTATTCTAACTATGATCTACCGCCTTATGCCGACTCTCTTGCAGGAAAACAAAGTCTTTATCGCGGAATCTCCGCTTTATGAAATTACGAATAAAGACAAGACCTATTTTGCTTATACCGACAGGGAAAAAGCCGAAATAACCGCAAAACTCGACGGTAAAATCTCGGTCCAGCGTTCAAAGGGTCTCGGCGAAAACGAACCCGATATGATGAAACTCACGACAATGGATCCGAAGACGCGCAAGCTGCTTCTTGTAACGCCCGAAGACGCCGAAAAGACCGCGATGTATTTCGACGTGCTTTTAGGCAACAATCTTCAGGCAAGAAAAGAGTTTATCGCCGAAAAAGGCAACTACTATCTTGAACTTGCCGATATTTCTTAAAGGAGGGGAAAAGTATGGAATACAGTCAGAAACCGATAACGCAGACGCTTGAAGAAAACTATATGCCGTATGCTATGAGCGTTATCGTCTCCCGCGCTATCCCCGAAATAGACGGTTTCAAGCCCTCTCACCGTAAACTGCTTTATACCATGTACAAAATGGGGCTTATAAACGGCGCGAAAACAAAATCCGCAAATATCGTCGGGCAGACAATGCGCCTTAACCCTCACGGAGACGCCGCCATCTACGAAACGATGGTCCGTCTCACCCGCGGACACGACGCGCTGCTTCACCCGTTTATAGATTCGAAAGGTAATTTCGGAAAGCATTTCTCAAGAGATATGGCGTTCGCCGCGTCAAGATATACCGAGGCGAAACTCGACGCGTTCTGCAAGGAAATTTTCGCCGACATAGATAAAGACGTCGTCGATTTTGTCGATAACTACGACTCTACGACGAAAGAACCCGAACTTCTTCCCGTAACTTTCCCGAATATCCTCGTTTCCCCGAATCAGGGAATAGCGGTCGGCATGGCGTCGAATATCTGCTCCTTTAACCTTGAGGAGATCTGCCGCACGACTTCCGAACTCATAAAAAACAAAGACCACGACCTTCTGCTTACCCTTATCGCTCCCGATTTCACGACGGGCGCCGATATCGTTTACGATGCCGAGCAGATGCGCGCAATTTACGAAAAGGGCGTCGGCAGTTTCAAACTCCGCAGCAAATATACTTACGACAAGAAAAACAACTGTATAGAGATTTACGAAATTCCCTATTCGACAACGGTCGAAGCAATAATCGACAAGATAGCCGACCTTATAAAAGCCGGAAAAATAAGGGAAATTTCCGACGTCAGGGACGAGACGGATTTCGACGGAATGAAGATAACCGTTGACCTCAAACGCGGAACCGACGCCGACAAACTCATGCAGAAACTTTACAAAATGACGCCGCTTGAAGACAGTTTCGCCTGCAACTTCAACCTCCTTATAAACGGCAGCCCGAAAGTCCTCGGCGTCCGCGAAATTCTTCTTGAATGGACGGATTTCCGCCGCGGGTGCTTAAAAAGAGGAATTACCTTTGACATCAAAAAGAAGAAAGATCAGCTTCATCTTTTAGAGGGTCTCGGCAAAATTCTTCTTGATATTGATAAGGCCATAAAGATAATCAGGGGCACCGAAGACGACCGCGAAGTCGTCCCGAACCTTATGATAGGCTTCGGAATAGACGAAATTCAGGCGGAATTCGTCGCTGATATAAAACTGCGAAACCTGAACAAAAATTATATCCTGAATAAAATTTCCGAAACCGACGCTCTGCGTAAGGAAATAGCCGACCTCGAAGATATCGTTTCAAGCCCGAAAAAAATAGATAAGGTCATAATAAAACAGCTTGAAAACGTTGCGAAAAAATACGGAAAACCGAGAAAAACGACGATAATCTATAAAGAGGACGTCACGGAATACACCGAGAGCACCGAGATAGAGGATTACCCCGTTTCCGTCTTTGTGACCCGCGACGGCTACCTCAAAAAGATCACGCCGCAGTCTCTTCGTATGTCAAGCGACCAGAAACTCAAAGAGGGCGACGAAATAAAGAATTCCTACGAGACGTCGAACGCCTGCGACCTTATCGTCTTTACCGACAAAGGACAGGCTTATAAATCGAAAGTGTACGAATTCGACGACACGAAAGCAAGCCTTCTCGGAGAATTCCTGCCGCAGAAACTCGCTTTCGATAAGGACGAAAACGTGCTTTTCGCGTTCCCCGTAAAGGAATATAAAGGCTCTGTCCTTGCGTTTTTCGAAAACGGAAAATGCGCGCGCGTCGACCTTTCCGCTTACGAAACGAAATCGAACCGCAAAAAACTCATCAACGCCTATTCCACCGCGTCGCCGCTTGTCGCGATGTTCTATATAACCGAAGAAAAGGAATTCGTCTGCTACGCGTCCAATAACCGCGTTCTGATAATTTCCACCGCGTCGGTTTCCCCGAAAACGACGAAAAGCACCGCGGGCGTAAACGTCATTACCCTGAAAAAAGGAAAGACGTTCCTTGCGAAAGTCGCGCCCTTTGAAGAGGGGATTTTCGGAGAACCGTCGCACTACCGCACGAAAAATATTCCCGCCGCGGGCAGTTTTTTAAGGAAAGAAGACATGGAGCAGGAGCAGCTTTCGCTCTTTGAGGAATAGTATGTATAAACTTGTTTTAGCCTCTTCGTCTCCGCGAAGGATAGATATTCTGACTATGCTCGGATATTCGTTTTCCGTCCGCCCGTCCGACTGCGACGAGACCGTTCCAGAAACTTTTTCGGCGCGGCAGACGGTCGAAACGCTGTCAAAAAGAAAAGCCGCGGCGGTAAAACGCGAAAAAGGCGAAATTATTCTCGGTTCCGATACCGTCGTTACCCTTGACGGCAGAATTCTCGGAAAACCCCATACCGAAAAAGAGGCAAGGGAAATGCTTTCGTTTCTTTCGGGCAAAACTCACAGGGTCTATACGGGAGTTACCGTTATTTCCGACAGCAAGACCGAAACAAAGTCGGATTTCGCTTCCGTCACTTTCAAAAACCTTTCCGAAAAGGATATCTCCGACTACATTGCGACCGGCGAATGTTTCGGCAAAGCCGGCGGATACGCAGTTCAAGGAATAGGGGAAAGGCTCGTCGAAAAAACGGAGGGCGATTTTTATACGATAGTCGGACTTCCGGCGGTGTTGACGAAAAAAATGCTTTCCGAAATAATTTCCGAATAACTTCATATAATATTCCGGGGTGAATAAATGAAAAAATTCATTAAATACGCCGTCGGAATAATTATTCCGCCTGCCGCGGGAGGACTTTCGGCGCTTCTCACTTCGGGACAGATGCAGGCTTTTGAGGAAATTTCAAAACCCGCGTTTTCTCCGCCCGCATTTCTCTTTCCCGTCGCGTGGAGTATCCTCTATGTGCTGATGGGAATTTCGAGTGTTATTGTTTGCGAAAGCAGAAGCCCGATAAAAAGAAAAGCGCTCGCCGTTTACGGAATTCAACTTGCCGTGAACTTTTTCTGGAGCATCTTTTTCTTCGGGTTCGGACTTTACTTCTTTTCGTTTCTGTGGCTTATTCTTCTGTGGATACTCGCCCTTTATATGATAATCCTCTTTTCGAAGATAAAGCCCGCCGCGGCGTATCTTAACTACCCGTATCTTCTCTGGCTTACCTTTGCCGGATATTTGAACTTCGGCGTATGGCTGCTGAACAGATAAAAAACGGCAGGTCGGTGTCAATATCCCGAAAGGTATTGACAGCGGCTTGCCGTTTTTATAAAATAGTATAATATCAAGGAGAATATATATGCAGGACGTGGTTTTTCACCCGATAGCCGTCGTACGTTCGGCGTTTCCCGAAAAATTCGGGATACCGCGGCAGAGCGGCGTTGTAAAGTCGCTTGTCTCCGAAATAGAGTTTTTTCCCGAATATGCGAACGAAACGGCTCTGCGCGGGCTTGACGGTTTTTCGCATGTCTGGGTCTTATGGTATTTTTCCGAAAACGACAGAGAAAAATGGTCCCCGACCGTCCGCCCTCCGAGGCTCGGCGGAAACGAAAGACGCGGCGTTTTCGCGACCCGTTCGCCCTTTCGCCCGAACCCGATAGGACTGTCGCTCGTGAAACTTGAAACTTTCGGCAAAAAGCCCGACGGAAAAGTCTTTTTGCGCGTTTCGGGAGCGGATATCATGGACGGAACCCCGGTTTTTGACATAAAACCGTATCTTCCGTTTGCGGACTCTGCCGAAAACGCAAAATACGGCTTTGCCGCCGAACATGAAAACGAAAAACTTTCGGTTGAATTTTCAAACGAAGCAAAGAAAAATATCCCCGAAAACCTGCTTTCTGTTTTTGCGGACGTCCTTTCCGAAGACCCCCGCCCCGCATACCAAAGCGACCCCGAAAGGATATATTCCTTTGAAATGTACGGATTTAACGTTTCTTTTTCGGTAAAGGAAAATAAACTCACGGTCCTTAAAGTAAAGAAGGAAAAATAATGGACTTACTTTATAAAATTCTGATCTGTTTTCTCGCGGGTGCGGGCGCAGGGCTCGGAACGGGCTTTGCGGGAATGAGCGCCGCGGCGGTCATCAGCCCCCTGCTTATAACTTTTCTCGGAATCGAGCCTTATCAGGCGGTCGGAATCGCCCTTGCAAGCGACGTTCTCGCCTCTGCTGTAAG
Source organism: uncultured Eubacteriales bacterium (assembly GCA_934501435.1). Lineage (GTDB taxonomy): Bacteria > Bacillota > Clostridia > Oscillospirales > UBA644 > Geddesella. The sequence goes on along the minus strand of CAKSTW010000003.1, from coordinate 266,247 downwards.
CGCGTATACATACGGAAAAAACAAAAATCTCGATATTAAAAACGGCAGCGTTATGATGGCGGCAGTTCTTGTTTTCACTTTTGTCGGAAGTTTTGTTTCGTCTCTTCTTCCGTCGGCTGCAATGGGCGGATTTTCAACGGTAATGACGGCGTTTTTAGGTATCAAATTTATCGTAAAGCCAGTTATGACGACCCGCGAAAAGTCGCAGAGCGCCGATAAGAAAACGAGATTTATAAAATCGATAATTTTCGGCGTTCTCGTCGGATTTATCTGCGGCTTTGTCGGCGCGGGCGGCGGAATGATGATGCTGCTTGTTTTGACGACCGTCCTCGGCTACGACTTAAAAACCGCTGTCGGAACGAGCGTATTTATAATGTCATTTACCGCTTTTACAGGCTCGGTAAGCCACTTTGCCCTCGGCGGAATGCCCGATATAATGAGCCTTGTTCTGTGTATAGTCTTTACCCTTGCATGGGCGCTTATCGCCGCGAAGATCGCAAATAAGGCAAGCCCGAAAACCCTTAACAGAGTTACGGGCGTCGTGCTTGTTATCATCGGCGCCGTTACCGCAGTGTTCAATTATTTGGTATAATGCCTTGCGATTTTGTGAACGCTTTTGAAACCGATTTGTCACATTGCGGCGTTATATTATATGTAATATTTCGAAAAGGAGCGTTTGTATGAATATATGGCACGATATATCCCCCGAAAGAGTAAGCCCCGAAGAGTTTACCGCCGTTATAGAAATTTCAAAGGGCGGCAAAAACAAATACGAACTTGATAAGGAAACGGGACTTCTGCGGCTCGACAGAGTGCTTTACACTTCGACCCATTATCCTGCAAACTACGGCTTTATTCCCCGTACCTACGCCGACGATAAAGACCCTCTCGACGTTCTGGTGCTTTGTCAGGAAGCGATAATTCCCTTAACTCTTGTCACCTGTAAGCCGATAGGCGTGCTTGAAATGACCGACGGCGTTTCCTTTGACGAAAAGATAATCGCGGTTCCCGTCCGCGACCCGTCCTATAACAGCTACGCCTCGATAAAGGATATCCCGGTGCATATTTTCGACGAGATATCAAACTTCTTCGAAGTGTATAAAACGCTCGAAGGCGTCCAGACCGAGATAAAGGGAGTAAACGACGTAGACGTCGCCGTTGAAGTTATTAAAAAGGCAATGGACGGCTATAAGGAAGAATTCAAAAACTGAAAAAAGAGAATTCGTGATTTTTCACGAATTCTCTTTTTTATAATCAATTATATCCGAAATATCGCAGTCAAGCGCGTTGCAGAATTTATCGAGAAGATAACTGTCGTATCTTTGAACCTTGTTTTTATAATATTTATCCACGATCTGATATTGAACGCCGCTTCTTTTCGCAAGTTCGTAACGGCTTATATTCAGTTTCTTTAGAGTTTCATCAAGTATAAGTCTAATCATAACAGCACCTCTGAGCATATTTTAGCAGATATATACCGATTTTGCAAGCGGTTTATACAAAAATTTTCATATCCCGTATTTTGTCTTTACTCTCTGCAAAATTTTGCCCGTCGGTTTTGACAGGAGCAGTAAAAAGATAACGTTCGAGACCGCGTAAATAACGGTGAACTGCAACGACGAAACGAGCGCCGCAAGGTATCTTGCAAAGTTGAAATATCCGTCCGCCCAGAGAACCGTCCAGATATCCATAAGCAAGGAATAGAGTATTCCGGAAAGAGCCCCGAAAATCGAAAGGAAAACCTTGCTTTTTTTCAGTTTTTCCGCGAAAATTCCCGCAAGAAGCCCGATAATTCCCCAACTGAACATCTGGAAAGGCGTCCACGGCCCCTGTCCGAAATAAAAATTCGAAATGACCGCCGTCAACGCCCCCGTCATAAAGCCCGCGTCGCTTCCGAAATACATCGCGGTAAGGACAGTCATCGCCGTGACGGGTTTGAAGCCGGGAAGCGGGGCAAAAATAAACCGACCGACAACCGAAAACGCGATCATCACCGCAATAAGGATAAGCGTTTTCGCGTCGGTTTCTTTTTTTTCAAAACGGATAAAAAACGGAAGACAGGCGAGAAGAACTGCCGCAATGGTGACCCATGCGTAAAATTTATCTTTGAAAACAAACGCTCCGCCTATCGCAAGCAGGGGAAACGCAACGGCGTATACAAGATAAGGAAAAACTTTTTTCATTTTTCGTTACCTCTGCAAAATTTTACGACCTGTTCGCAGGTGACTGCGTTTTCGTAAAGATTTCTTGCTATCCTGTTTGCCGCCGTGGTGTAAAAATCGTTGCCCGCAAAGAAAATTTCGGGAACGTCCGCCGAAACCGTTTCTCCGTCGAAGAAAAGAGCGCAGCGGTCGGAAATTTCCGCCGCAAACTCAATATCGTGCGTGACTTCGAGAACGGTGAGCCCGCCGTCTCTCAATGAAAAGATAAGGTTTTTTAAGTTCTCTTTCGAGAAGGCGTCAAGCCCTTTTGTCGGCTCGTCGAGAAGCAAAATTTCGGGTTCGGTAAGCAGCATCTTCGCAAGCGCCGCTTTCTGCATTTCGCCGCCGCTGAGGTCAAACGGGTGCCTTGTTAAAAAGTTTTCCGTTCCCGTTTTTTCGACTGTCGAAAGTATCTTTTCTTCTCTTTTGTCTTTCGGAACGTCAAGGGCTTTTAAGAGTTCTTCAAAATCGGCTTTTAAGGTGTCCTTTACGAAAACCGTCTGCGGATCCTGCGGTAAAAACGCGAGTTTTCTGCGGTAAAGCGAATTGTTTTTGTAATCTCCGACCTTTTTCCCGGAAATAAGCGTTTTGCCTCGGTAGGCTTTCGCAAGCCCCGAAATTACGTTGAGGGCGGTCGTTTTGCCGACGCCGTTCCCGCCGAGAACGGAGAAAATCTCTCCTTTGTAAACCGAAAAGGTAAGTCCCCGAAGAATATCCGGCAAATCTTTTTCATATCTGAACCATACGTTTTTAAGTTCTATCGCCTTTTCGTCCGAATGGGTATATTCCTTGATTTCAAGCGGTTTTTCCGCCTTTCCGAAATTCTCTTCGAGATAGGTTTTCCCGTCCCTTACCGTGAGCGGCAGGTCTCCCTTTTTGCCGAGAGACAAAGCGATTCTCGTCGCCGACGGAAGAGCCTTTTTAATAGGGTGGTCTTCCGGCAGGAGCGTTCCTATCCTTTCGGGAATGTCGAACGCGACGAGTTTTCCGCCGTCCATTACCATAACTTTGTCCGCAACGGGAAATATCTCTTCAAGGCGGTGTTCCGCCGCTATCACGGTTATTCCGAGTTCGCGGTTCAGTTTTCTTAACGTCGAGATGAAATCCGCCGCGGCTATCGGGTCGAGTTGGCTTGTCGGCTCGTCAAGCAGGAGAATATCGGGGTGCATTACCATTACCGAGGCGAGTGCCAGAATCTGCTTTTGCCCTCCCGAAAGTTCGTCGGTTCTTTTCCGAAACCAGTCGCTTATTCCGAAATAACTTGCGGTCTCGGCGACCCGACGTCTTATTTCCCCGGTCGGAAGTCCCGAATTTTCAAGTCCGAAAGCAAGTTCGTGCCACACTTTGTCCGTTACGGTCTGACTTTCGGGGTTCTGCATTACAAATCCGATTTTTGCGGCGGAGGTCTTTGCGTCGATCTCCGTTAAATTCCGCCCTCTGAAAAAGATTTCGCCCTGCGTTTTTCCGACAGGGGAAAGCTCTTTTTTCAAGAGCCGCAAGAGCGTTGTTTTTCCGCATCCCGACCGTCCGCAAAGAACGGTAAAATCACCGGCATTGACCGAAAAAGAGACGTCGGAAAGCGCCGCTGTCTCGGTTTCGGGGTAGGAAAAATTCAGATTTTCGACACGCAGTATTTCCATAACAAAGCCTCCTTTATTTCGATTGCCGTCGGGGTAAGACACAAAATTCCGAACGCCGTCCGCGCCGCGATAAGCGACAGTGTGACGGTCGGCGGAATTATTTCGGGATAGTATAAAAACGTCGCTTTGCCTGCCGCAATGCAGGATATTGTCACCGAAAACATCGCAAAAACAAATATTAAAAATATAAGGTCTCTTTTTTCAAATCTGAAAGGCGAAAAACTTGTCCTGCCTTTCAGCCCGTAGCCGCGCGCTTTCATTGCCGCCGCGGTGTCTATCGAACTCTCTATCGACCACGCCGTCATCGCCGAAAAAACTCTTGCCGTGCTCTGAAACCTCGAAACGAAACTTTTCGAAGAATAGAACCCCATGGCTTTCTGCGCCTGTTTTAATTTTCTTATTCTTTTCTTGAATTCGGGGATAAACCGCAGCGCCGACGATAAAACAAGCGCGATTTTCGGGAACGGTTTGCCAAAGAGACAGAGGAATTTATCGGTCGTCATAACGTCCGAAAAACATCTGCACCAGAGCATTACCGCAACGAGCGTTATCGCAAGCCCCACGCCACAGAACACCGCTTCGAGGGTCACGGGGTTTCCGTTTAGGAAAAACAGGGGAGTAACGCCGTTGTGGGCAAAAATCGGATTGGTTATCGCGATAAGCAGAAAAAGCGGAATGTAAAATCCGATATTTGAGAAAATCTCTTTTTTCCTCTGAAGGCAGAGACAGAATAAAATTCCGCCGATAAGCGCTTCAATATGCAGAAACGGGTCGGAAGCGAACATCGCAACGGCTATGACCGCCGCAAAATACGAAAAAAGAGCCGCGGGGTGAAAAGAGGAAAACGCTTTCATTTTTTCTGCATACCTCCCTCCCAGTCGCAGCCGACGTCCCGTCCGAGGTCGCAGGTGTAGACCCATTCTATCGTCTGCCCGTCTTCGAGCAAATATTTCGAACAGCCGTAATTCGGAAATTTACCGTCGACTTTATACATCCAGCCCGAAAGCGGACCGCAGGAAAATTCGTAAAGCCAATGAAGCCCTTTTACATAAACGCTGCCGAAACTGTTTTCGTCCGCGCCCTGATATTCCATCTGAATTTTATTGTAGCGTACGGCTCTGTTCAGAATATCGAAAACGGTGTCCCCCGGACGGAGAACATATTCCGTTTCGGGAAGAATCACGCCGTCGGTCGGAACATACTCCTCCGACTGCAACGCAGGGGCGAGATTGTCGTAATTTTCGAGAACAGTGTCGCAGCGTATGCTTATTTTCACCGTTTTGCTGTCGGGCGTTATGTCGTCTATATGCGTCAGGTAATATTCGTCGACCGACTGGATATTCGTTCCGCTTATAACTGCGGCAATAATCAAAATTATCGCAAAAATCGCGATGATGTCCTTTTTCATCAGTCTTCGTCCTTATAAAGTTCGGCGAGTTCTTCCATTTCTCTTTCTTTTTTGTGCTTTCTTTTTTTTATGTCTTTTATTACGAAAAACGCCGTTACCACGGCAATTACGGTGAGTCCTGCTCCGATTATCATTCCGCGTAGAATATTTTCGAGGTGCGTTTTTGTTTTTATGACGTCTTCGAAATTCAATATTTTCGTTTTGTCGTAATCGGAAAGTTTTTCGTATCTCTGATAAATTTTCTCCGCCGTTTTAAGGTCGGAAAGGGTCATTTTTTCCAAAGGATAAAGCTTTTCCTTTACCTCTGCGTTTATGCTGTCTATTTCATCCTGAATTTCGGCAATTTTCGTTTTTGCCTCTTCGAGTTTTTTTATTATTTCGTCTCTTCCCGAAAAATCTTCGCAGCGGTTTATTTTATCGAGAAGAGTTATGACGAGAACATAGTTTTCGGTCGTCGGGTTTTTAGGCAAACTTTCAAACGCCGCCATATCGGTTTCGGAAAAAACGACCTTGCTTTCGGTTCCGTCTTCGTCGGGCGGACTTTCGATAATTTCCGTTTCCGAAGCGATTTTTTCAATGTCGATATTCCGTTCCTTTGCCGCGGCGGAAAGCAGATAATAGTTGTAAACATACCGTCTTTCCGTCTCGGTTATCGAATAATAGTCGGAAAGCAGGTTTTTGAGAGTTTCGTCGTCGGTATTTGCGCCGATTTTCGCAATTTCCGTTTGTAAATCTGAAATTCTCGCTTTCAAAGCGGAACTCTGTTCGGGTCGGAAATCGTAAAGCGCTCTCATTCCGTTTTTCCTGCGGAGGAGCGCCGCCATGGTGTAAAGGGTCTGCTCGCCCGCCATGGAGTTTGAACTGTCGGGCAGGGAAGAGGGGTTGCCCTTGTCGTAAGTTTTCGAATGAAGAAACCCGCCGTCGGGCATTCGGTATAAAAGTATCCCGTCAAGCAGCGTCTTCCCGTTTTTGATAAAGCGGCTGTCGGAAAGAGGGTCTATTCCGAGCGAACAGAGCGCGACGACGACCTGATCGGCGCTTTCGACGTTTTTCGTTCCCCAGCTTAAAAAGTCTCCGCCGTCGGTCTGCATTGCCGAAAGTTTTTCTATCGCTCTGTCAATAACTTCTCTTACCGAGACTTTTTTCCCGTTTATTTCATAGGTCTTTTCGTCGTTATAATAGGGAGCGAGGGATTGAATCGCCATTGCCGTAATATCGGGATCGGCAACGTCCCCCGTAAGGGTAAAGCCGCCGTCCGAAAGTTCTTTTGAAATTATTTCGGTTATAATATCCGCCCTTGAATAAAACGCCCCGTCGGGAATTTCGTAAGCCATGCTGTCAAGGGTGATAAGCCCCCAGATCCAGCCGTTTATTCCCTGCCTGCCGAGAGACGCCGTCTTCCCTCGGTCGTAAGTTCCGTCGGCAATGAGGTTTTCGCCTCCGATATTTTCGGGGTCGCCGCCTGCCGCAAGGACCGCAAGGGAAATTCTGTGCCACTCGGTCGATTTTGCCGCCGAAAGGCTGCCCGATTCGGCATATCTTTCCTTTATTTTTTCGGCGATTACCGCAAGATAGCCCTCGTAGTTATCTTCTTTACCGAGCCTTGAAAGCCCGATGACATACCAATCCCCCGGAGTCGTTCCCGCAAGCGAAAGATATTCGTTGTTTATTAAATTTTCGTCGCTTTTTGCGTTGACGTCGGATTTTTTCCACGCAATTATTCCGTCGGCAATATTTTCGGGGGAAACGTCCGCCGAAAAGGAAAGTGCCGACGAGAAAAGAAGAATTACCGCGACCGCCGCCGCAAACGCTTTTTTTATCATTTTTTCTTTTTCGCTTTCATGTAAAAATACAGGGCGCCGCCTCCGCCTGCGGCAATGACAATGGGAATTATTATGAAAATCACGGGAAATCCCGAAGTCTTTTCCTTAATTTCGGGTTTTGTCTCTTCGGGCGGTTTTCCCTCACCGTTTTTCGGAACTTCATTATCGGGTTCGTTTTTCGGATCGTCGGTCGGCGTTTCCTCGGCTGGCGTTTCGGCAGGAGTCGGTTCTTCTTTTACAGTCCCTTTGTCCGGAGTCTTTTCGGGTGTTTTTGTGTCAGTCGGTGCCGCAGGTTCGGTTTTCGGCTCGGTAACCGTTTCCTTCTTTGAAAGAGCCTCTTTTATCGCTTTTGCCGCAGCGTCCGCTTCCGATTGCGCGGCGTTTAATTTTTCCGCGACTTTTATTGCCGCCTGATATGCTGCCTTTACGTTGCTTTCCGAAAGCCTTGACGCCGCAAGGCATATCTGCCGTGTAAGTTCGGTTTTGTCGGCTGTTTTGTAATATTCGGCAGTCGCCGTTCCGACAGCGTTTCCGCCGCCGATATCCGCGCCGTAACCGAGGGTAAAGGAGACCCTTACGACGTCGCCGTCCGAAAGATAGGTGTCGGAAAATCCGATGTTCGGGAAGACGTTGTTTACCGAATACATCCAGCCCGAACCGTTTGTAAAGACGAATTCTCCGAGATTGCCTTTCCAGTTCTTTGCGTAGTCTTCGGTGTCGAAGTAACTCATATTCTTTTTCAGGTGCGGAGAAAGTATATCGGGAATTTTCGGGTTTGTTTCAAGTTTTTTCGGATTTTTCGGGGTTTCGCCTTTAGCGTATCCTTCAAGGGTCGCGGCTGTCGCATCTCCGTCGGAAATATACGCAAGGTAAAACGATTTCGTCTCATTTCCGCCGTAATACGCCGTATAGCCGTTTTGGGAAAGCAGCCGCAGAAGTTCGGCCGCCGCCGTTTCTCCCTCATAAATGGGAACTTCAACGGGGGAAATAAGATATCCGTTGCCGAGGGTGAAAAGTTCGACGCACCAGACGGCAGTTCCGATTTTTTCGCCTTTTGCCGCTTTTTTATAGGTTATTTTATAGGTTTTTTCCGCGGTCTTACCGCTGTCCGTTGCCGAAACCGAAACGGTGTTTTCGCCCTCTTTTGTAAATACGAGAGTGTAACTTGTTTTTTCGCTGTCGTCCCATGTCGGCAGGACTTCGGCGCCGTTTAATTTCACCGTCGCCTTTATCTTGTTTCCGTCGCCGTCCCTTGCCCAAACGTCGAAAGTCTTTTTCGAGCCTTTCAAAACGCCGTCGGCAAGGGTGGTTTTTATCGACGGAACGGAGGCGGCAAAGGTATTTTGCGGATATAAAACAAATGTAAAAATCAGAGCAAGGACAAAAATCAATGCCGCTGTCCGTTTCTTCGTCATTTCAGATCTCCTTTTTCTTTTTTATAAGAAGAGCCGTCGCCGACAGGCTTAAAATTGCGATTGTTGCCGTTAAGGGGAAAATTGTGTCTGCGGTTCCGGGGTTTTCGGGTTTTACTTCGGGCGTCGTTTCCGGGGTTGCGGGAACTGCGTTCCTTACCTTTTCAAGAGCCGCCGCGACATCTTCCTTCGTTGTCGCCGCCGCGATTTCTTCTCTTGCCGCCGCAAGAAGTCTTTCCGAAACGTTTCCGTACTTTTTCAATTCTTCGAGCGCTTCGTTTTTCGCGTTTTCGAGTTCTTTTTTTGCTTCAAGCGCTTCTTCCGCTTTCTTTATTTCTTCTTTTCCTCCCGCAAGGTCGATATAGGAAGCAAGCAGATTATGACCCTTTATATAACGTCTGTCGCCGTCTGCGACTTCTTCATATGCTTTAAGAGCCTCCGCGGTTTTTTCCTTAAAGTTTTCGGCGTCCTTGTCGGGGATTTCGTTTATTGCCTTTTCCGCCGCTTCGACCTTTGCGTTTTCCTCTTCGGTCATTTCGGGAACCATATCGTAAAGAGAGCGAAGTCCGTTTTCAAATCTCCAATAAGAAACAAGGGCGTAGGTCGCCTGGTCGTTTGCCATAGAGTTGAAATCCGAGGAAAGGGTATGCGAAAAACCGCCCGACGGAAGTCTGAACTGCAAAAGTCCGTCAAGAGGCGTTTTGCCTGTCGAAGAAATAAAGCGGCTGTCTGCCGCGGGGTCGATACCTACCGCGGTAAGCGCGACAATGACCTGTGAAATGCTTTCGGCGTTTTCCGAACCCCATGAGGCAAAGCCTCCGTTTTCGTTCATCATGCTGCCGAGTTTGTCGAGAGCCTCTTCAACACATTTTTTTACTGTCTTCGTTACCGTTTCTCCCGTTTTCCTGTTTTCGTATGTATATTCGGTTTCGTCGGTACAGTAAGGCGCGAGTGCCTGAATTACCATTGCGGTAATATCCACGTCGGAGGAATTTCCGAAAAGAGCCCAGCCGCCGTCGGCGTATTGCATCTGCAAAAGTTCGGTTATCATTCTTTCTCTTGTGTATTTCGCGTTTTCGGGAACTTCGGTTCTCTGTGCGTCAAGGGAAATGAGCCCCCAGATCCAACCGTTTATTCCCTGTTTTCCGGGACCTGCCGAAATAACGCAGTTATAACTTCCGTCTGCGATAAGGTCGATATCGTTTCCGTTATATATTCCGAATTTTTCGGAGTTGCCGCCGAGAGCTGAAACCGTTACCGCCGCCCTGTGCCATTCCGTCGCCTTTACTCTGTGCAGAAGCCCGTTATTTTTCGTGTAAGTTTTCTCAATATAGGTTTTCATCGCCGCAAGATAATCGTCATATCCCGTGCCGTCGTCGACAAGATGTAAAACCGTGCCGTCCCCGTTTACCTTGCCGAAACGTCCCATGGCAAGGGCGAGCCAGTCGGTTCCCGTCGAACTTGCGCCCGACGTATATTTGTCGCTGCCAAGGAACGTGCCGTCAATGCCTGCCTGCGTCTTTGCGGCGTAAAATGCCGATTTGATGTATTCGGCAAGCTCTGCCGAAAGGGTTGTTTTCTCCGTAAAGCCGGCGCTTTCCGCCGCCGCGTTTAACGGCAGGAGCGAAAAGACGAAAACGAAACAGAGAACGAGCGAGATGATTTTCTTTGCGCTGTTTTTCATTTTTTTACTCTCCTTTTCTTTTGCGGTTCAGCCTGAAAAAAGAGCACAGCCGAAAACGGTTGTGCTCCTCCCACCATAAAGCGTGAACCGAAGATACGGAGGGTCTGACTTATGACTGCAATTATGCCGTCAAATACAGTAATGGCGGTTGTTCCGGATTCGAACCGGATTCCTGCATCTACTCAGTTTACAACTTTTCAAAACCGTATCTTCAAAATTTTTGATTTATATTGCGAACCTTAAAAAGTGAATCGCCTATATTATCGTCGCCTTTTTGATTTTCTGCTCTTTGAGCGGTTTGTCCATGGCGTTTGTTTCGACTTCCGCTATCTCGTCAACGACTTCTATCCCGTCGACGACTTTCCCGAATGCGGCGTACTGCCCGTCAAGGAAAGTTCCGTCCTTATGCATAATGAAGAACTGCGAACTTGCGGAATTCGGGTCGTTCGTCCTTGCCATCGAAATTACTCCTCTGACGTGAGAAACGGGGTTTTCAAACCCGTTTGCGGCGAATTCTCCGGGAATTTCCTCTTCCGAGCCGCCCATTCCGGTGCCTGTCGGGTCTCCGCCCTGGATCATAAAACCGGAAATAACGCGGTGGAAAATAAGTCCGTCGTAAAACCCGTCTTTTACGAGTTTTTCGAAATTCGCGACCGTTTTCGGCGCTTTGTCGGGGTAAAGTTCAAGGGTTATTACCCCGCCGTTTTCCATTTCTATCTTAACCATAATTTTTTCTCCTTAAAGTGTTTATTCGATATATTCTATCATATTTCGCCGTTTATTTCAACCCCTTTTGACAAATATCGAAAATCCGCGGCGGTTTCTTGACATCGGGTGATTTTTTTGCTATGATTGAAATAATTAAGAAGGGGATATTATTATGAGATTTTTTGAGGTTTCAACGCTTTACGTTTCGAATAAAAACGACGGTAAAAAATATAACGGATATTACCCCGAACCGACGGGAAGAGGAAACGACGGCCCGTTTTTTTCTTTTGAAGAGGCGCTGACCGCCGTAAATGAAATACGCGGCGGCGGGGCTTTACAGCCGCTTACGATAAAAATCGTCGGCGGAGAATATTTCCTCAAAGCCCCCGTTTCGATAGGCTATCCCGCGTCAAATCTGACTATTGAACCGTATAAGGGCGAAGAAGTGACTTTGAACGGCGGCAGAAAGATAACCGGCTTTGAAAAGACGACCTTTAACGGCGTTGCATGCCTCGGCGCGTATGTCGAAGACGTCAAAAAAGGCGAATGGAACTTCACCGACTTATATGTCAACGGGAAAAGAGCGAAACTTTCGAGATATCCCGAAAACGGCTTTTTCAAAATTGTCGAGGCGGAAGACAAGGGCGAGGGGCTTTACGACTTTTCGAAATGGTTTATCGCAAAAAAGGAAGACCTCAACCCCGTCGAAAATATCGAAGACTGCATTTTAAGTTTCTGCCACTACTGGATAGACGAGCATACCCCGATCGAAAGTTACGACAGGGAAACGGGCAAACTCGTAATGAAATATTACTCCCGTTTTAATATTACCCATAATTTTCAGTATTATCTCGAAAACGTTCCGTCGACTTTCTCAAAACCCGGCGAATGGTATCTCGACCGCAAAAACGGAATGGTCTATTATATCCCCGAAAACGGAGATTTTGAAAATATATCGGCTTACGCTCCCGAACTTCATTCCCTTATGGATATCAGCGGCGAACCCGATAAAGACGCCTACTGCCGCAGTATCCGCGTAAGAAATATAAAATTCAGAAATACCCGCGGCGACTACGGAAGCACAAAGGACGTTTTCGGCAACGAAGAGCCGAGACAGTCCGCCTCCGACGCGCAGGGCGTTTCGAACGCTTCGGGAACCGCGAATATATACGCTTGCAAAAACGTCACTTTCGAAAACTGCGTTTTTGAAAATTACGGACTTCACGGAATAAATGTCGGCAATTCCTGCTCCGATATAAAAATTCTGAAGAACGTTTTTTACGACGGCGGCGCGGGCGGCGTAAAGGTCGACGGCGGCGAAGCGGGCAGAGCGGAGGTCAGCCGCACCCGCAATATAGAAATTTCCGATAACCTTATAGAAAGATGCGGCAGACGCTACCTTTCGGCGTGCGGAATACTTGTCAAGAATTCCTTTAACTGCAAGATAACACATAATCATATAACCGACCTTTTCTATACCGGAATTTCGGTCGGCTGGACATGGGGATACAAGCCCAACGTTTCGAGGGACAACCTCATTTCGAAAAATCATATCCACAATATCGGTCAGGGCGTGCTTTCGGATATGGGCGGAATTTATCTTCTCGGCGCACAGCCCGGAACGGTCGTTTCCTATAACCTTATCCACGACGTAAAAAGTCTTGAATACGGCGGCTGGGCAATTTATAACGACGAGGGCAGCAGCGGGATAACCGTCGAGAACAATGTCTGCTACGACGTCTCCGAAAACTGCTATCACATGAATTACGGAACGTCGAACCTCATAAGAAACAATATCTTCGCAAAAGCGGGCTGTGAAATTATGAGAGTTACTCTCCCCGAAAAACACCTCGGCAACGTTTACGAAAACAATATTATATATACGTCGGGAGTTCCCGTTCACCGTTTTGAAAAACCGCAGTTTGACGACCCGAACTTTATCTGCCGCAATAACCTTATCTTCGATTCCGAAAGAAAAGAAAACGTCGTCTATATAAATGAAGACGGTTTCAGAAATATTTCCGAAATCAAAGAAAAGGGAATGGAGGAAGGCTCGGTCGTTTCGGATCCGCTTTTCAGAGACCCCGAAAACGGCGATTTCGCCCTTTCCGAAAACTCTCCCGCGTTTTCCGTCGGCTTTGTCGGATTTGATATTTCCGACGTCGGAATAAGAAAATAATCGGTCGGACTTTTGCATAAAAGTAAAAATTATGCAAAAGTCCGTATTTTTATGTCCTTTTGCAGATTTTCAATTTTCCGTTGAAACAACGCGGAAAAATCTCCTTTCCGCAAAAGTTGATTTGTGAAATAATATGCACAAAAACTGTATAATTATTGACAAATATTCCTGTTTCGCGTATAATATCCGCATAAAACAAATTACGAGGTGCGGAAAATGAAAAAGGAAAACATCAAAAAAGTCGTTCTTGCCTATTCGGGCGGACTTGACACGTCTATAATAATCCCCTGGTTAAAGGAAAACTACAATAACTGCGAGGTCATCGCCGTTTCCGGAAACGTCGGTCAGGCATCGGAACTCGAGGGGCTTGAAGAAAAGGCGATAAAGACGGGAGCGTCAAAAATCTATATTGAAGACCTCACCGACGAATTCGTAAACGAATACGTTATCCCGACCGTCAAAGCGGGGGCAAAATACGAAGAATATCTTCTCGGAACGAGTTTTGCGCGTCCGATAATCGCGAAAAGAATAGTCGAAATTGCAAAAGCCGAGGGCGCCGACGCTATATGCCACGGCTGCACCGGAAAAGGAAACGATCAGGTTCGTTTTGAACTTGCGATAAAGGCTTTCGCTCCCGATATGCCGATAATCGCTCCGTGGCGCGAATGGTCGATAAAGAGCCGTGAAGAAGAGATAGAATATGCCGAAAAGCATAATATTCCTCTTAAAATAAGCCGCGAGACAAACTATTCAAAGGATAAGAACCTCTGGCATCTTTCCCACGAAGGTCTCGACCTTGAAGATCCGGGAAACGAGCCGACCTACGAAAAAGAGGGATTTCTCGAAATGGGAGTTTCCCCGATAACCGCTCCCGACGTCCCGACCTATATAACCCTTGATTTCGAAAAGGGCGTTCCCGTCGCGTTTAACGACGAAAAAATGAGTGCAAAGGAAATAATCTTAAAACTCAACGAAGTCGGCGGCAAAAACGGTATAGGTCTTCTCGACATCGTCGAAAACAGGCTTGTCGGCATGAAATGCCGCGGCGTTTACGAGACCCCCGGCGGAACAATTCTTTATAAAGCGCTTTCGGTTCTCGAAACGATCTGTCTCGATAAATACCTTGCCCATAAAAAACAGGAACTTTCGATAACCTTTGCCGACCTTGTCTATAACGGTCAGTGGTACACCCCTCTCCGCGAAGCGCTTTCCGCTTTCGTCGACAAGGCAATGGAAAACGTAACGGGAAAAGTCCGCCTCAAACTCTATAAAGGAAATATGATAAACGCGGGAGTCTGGAGCCCCTATTCGCTTTACGATCCCGAAATAGCGACCTTTGACGAAGACGACGTTTACAATCAGGCGGACGCCGCGGGCTTTATCAACCTCTTCGGTCTTCCGATAAAGGTTCAGGCTCAGGTAAAAGAAAAGAACGGTAAATAACGGGAGAAAGATATGTCTAAACTTTGGGCGGGCAGGTCGTCGGGCGAAATAAATAAGGAAGCGGACGATTTCAATTCGTCGATTTCCGTCGACAGCCGTATGTATAAGCAGGATATCACGGGTTCGGTTGCCCACGCGAAAATGCTTGCAAAACAGAATATCATTCCCGCGTCCGACGCCGAAAAGATAGTTTCGTCGCTTGAAGAAATTCTTTCGGATATCGAAAGCGGAAAACTTGAGATAGATATGACCGCCGAGGATATCCACACCTTTATCGAGGGGGAACTCACCTCCCGTATAGGCGACGCGGGCAAGAAACTGCATACCGCAAGAAGCCGCAACGATCAGGTCGCTCTTGATTTCAGACTTTATCTGCGTGACGAATGTGAAAATATCGTCTCTCTCCTTAAAAAGGTCATTTCCTCCGTCGTTTATCAGGCGGAACAAAATAAAGACGCGATAATGCCGGGATATACCCACCTGCAAAGGGCTCAGCCGATAGTTTTTGCGCACCACCTGCTTGCCTACGCACAGATGTTTGTAAGGGATATCGGCAGGATAGAGGACGCCGCGAAGCGAATGAATTCGTCGCCGATAGGCGCGTGCGCGCTTGCGGGAACGACTTATCCCACCGACAGGCGGTATGAAGCCTCTCTTCTCGGATTTTCCGACGTTATGCAGAACAGCATGGACGCCGTTTCCGACAGGGATTTCGCGGTTGAAATAATGAACGCCTGCTCCCTTATAATGACCCACCTTTCGCGCTTCTGCGAAGAAATTATCCTCTGGTCGAGCTGGGAATTTTCCTTTGTCGAACTTTCCGACGCCTTTACGACGGGTTCGTCGATAATGCCGCAGAAGAAAAACAGCGATATGGCGGAACTTATCCGCGGAAAAACGGGAAGAGTCTACGGAGATCAGTTCTCTCTGCTTACCGTCTTAAAGGGGCTTCCGCTTGCATATAACAAAGATATGCAGGAGGATAAAGAGCCCGTTTTCGACAGTATCGACACTGTCAAAAAGTGCCTTTCGATCTTTTCTCCGATGATCGAGACGATGACCGTCAAAAAAGAAAATATGTATGCCGCGGCAAAGAAAGGTTTTATAAACGCGACCGACCTTGCGGATTATTTAACCAAAAAGGGCGTGCCTTTCAGGACCGCATATAAAGAGGTCGGAGCGATCGTTTCCGACTGCATAAAAACAGGGGACACCCTCGACACTCTGCCCCTTGAAAAATATAAGGAATACGACCCGCTTTTCGGCGAAGATATCTACGAAGAGATCTCTCTCGAGACCTGCGTGAAAAAGCGTATTTCGGAGGGCGGCACAGGTCCCTGCTCGGTGGAGCAGCAGATCGGAAAGATAAAGAAAATAATCGAATGAAGAAAAGAACGGCAGCAATGCCGTTCTTTTTTACGCCTTGTCCGCATATCATTTATCAGTCACGGAGGTGACGGAATGACGGCGTTTGACGGGGCGGTTTCTTTTTTGCCCGAAACTCTGAAAAAAATACTTGAAAATCTGCCGTCCGACATGAAAAACCGTGCGACGGAAATAAGACTTATAAAAAACGCGCCGCTTTTTCTCGTGACGACGGACGGCGGTGTTTTCCTTTCCGAAAACGGAAAACCGTCGGATTATTACGGCGGATATGTTGTGAGCGAGGCTCTTTTTGCGGAAACCGTCCGCAAAATCACGGGCTTTTCCTATTACGCCCACGAAAAAGAGATAGAAAACGGGATAGTGACCCTTAAGGGCGGTCACCGCGTTTCTCTTTCGGGAAAAGCGGAAATGAAAAACGGAAAACCCGTCCTTGTCGGAATTTCTTCTTTGAGTTTCAGAATTTCGCGGGATATTTTCGGAGCGTCCGACGCCTTTTTTGAAAAAATAACACGTCCAGAAATTAAAAACACCGTGCTTTTTTCTCCTCCCGGCGGCGGGAAAACGACAGCTCTCCGCGATATCGCCCGAAAACTGTCGCTTTCGGCTTTGCCCGTCGCCCTCATCGACTGCCGCGGCGAACTTTCGATGGGAAAAGGCAGTTTTTATGCCTGCGACGTCCTCGAAAACTATCCGAAAAAAGAGGGGATAGCCCACGCTCTGTCGTCTCTTTCCCCGAAAGTTATCGTCTGCGACGAAATAACCCTGTCGGAGGAAGTTTCGAAAATCGAAGAGGGAATGAATTCAGGGGTGAAATTTATCGTATCGGCGCACGCCGAAAACCTTGCGGGGGCGAAAAAACGTCCCGTCGCGGCGGCTCTTCTTTCGCTTTTTTCCGCCGCCGTCTTTTTGGAAAACGGAAAAAATACGGGAAAATTAAAGGAGGTCGTTTTTCTTGATTAAAACCGCTCTGCTGATTTTGCTTTTTTCTTTCTGCTCGTCTTACGGAGTTTTGAAAAACATTGCGGCGCAATGCAGAAAGCGCAGTCTTGAGGCGGCGAGAGATTCGCTTTTTTATCTTAAAAACGAGATAGAATTTTCGAATTCGGATATATACGAAGCCGCAAAAAAGACCGCGCCGCGCGATAAACTCGGAATGTTCGTCTATTTGCAAAACAAAGCGTTTTCTCCCGAAGAAAACTACCGCTACGCCAAGGAAAAATCAAAAAAACGGCTTTGCTTTGACGCGGGCGACTGGGAAATTCTCGACTCTTTCTTTTCTTCGTTCGGCAGTCTCTGCAAAGAGGCGCAGACCGAAAGCCTAAAAAAAACGCTGTCGGCTCTTGAAAAAAGGCTCGGCGACGCGGAAGAATACTGTGCGAAATATTCGAAACTCTACGCCTCCGCGGGCTTTCTCGTCGGACTTTTTCTCGTCATAATTCTCCTCTGAAAGGAAAATGAAAATGAACACGGACATTCTTTTTCAGATTGCCGCGGTCGGAATAATCGTCGCCGTTTTATGCCAGCTGTTAACAAAGGCGGACAGGTCGTCCGAAGCGCTGCTTGTAGGAATGGCGGGGCTTATAATCGTCCTTGTTTCGGTCGTCGGCGAAATAGGCGCCCTTTTCGATACGCTGCGTTCCGTTTTCGGGTACTGAGATGAACAAATTCGTTTCCGCCGCGCTTGTCGGGGTAATTCTTTCTCTTCTGATAAAAGACAAAGCCCCGAAAATTTCGTTTGCCGTTTCAGCCGCCTGCGGAGTTCTTATTCTGTCCTCCGTTATCGGCGATATATCCGAAATAATTTCGTTTGCCGAGGGCTTTTCCGCTTTTTCGGGTTCTGAAATTTTTTCACTTCTCTTAAAGGCTACGGGGCTTGCGTATATAGTCGATTTAGCGGCGGACCTCTGCCGCGGTGCCGGGGAGGAGGGAAACGCCAAAAGGCTTGAGAACGCGGGAAAAATTGCGATATTGGCGCTTTCTCTTCCGATGATCACAGGACTTTTCGATAAAGTAAAGGACATATTCTCGTGAAAAAAATACTGATTTTTGTAATCGTTTTCCTGCTCTTTTCGACTCTCTCCTTTTCCGCGGACGAAATTTACGACACCGTAAACGGCGAACTTGAGGGACTTGCCGAATTCTATATTCCCGAAGAGGGAGAAAAGAACGCCGAGAGGTTCGGCGAAACGCTTTCGCGGGAAAATTCCGCGGCTTTCTTCGATATTAAAAAAATACTTTCTTTCGTTCTTGAGAGCGTTCTTTCCGTTTTTGAAGAAGAAAAAGGCGCGTTCGTCTCTCTCTTTGCAATTCTCGTTCTGTCCTTTTTAACAAAACAGACGGGCAGCGGACTTTCCTCTTCCGCGACGCTTTCGGCGGTTTTTCGTACCGTCTTTCTTTTTTCCGCGGCGGCGGTCTTCTTGCCCGTGTTTTCCGAGGCTCGGAACTGCGCCGAAGTCGGAGAGGAACTTTCCGCCTGCGCGTTGTCATTTTTACCTGTTTTTTCCGCGGTGACCCCCTCTTCGGCGGCGCTTGCCGAAGCGAATTCCGTCGGCGGGCTCGTCGTTTTTTCAACGGAACTGTTTTCTTTCCTTTTTTCGTCGGTCGTCCCCGTTTTGTGTTCGGTCTTTATCGCGGCGGGTTTTGCCGCAGGACTTACGGGAGAACGCGGCATCTCAAAAGCGGCGGCGACGGTGAGAAACGTTACGGTGGCTGCGGTGACGGTTTTCTGCTTTGCCGTGACCGCTCTTCCCGGATTGTGGCAAGGCCTTTTTTCGGGAGGGGAAACGGTCGTGAGAAAAAGTCTCAAATTCGTGCTTTCCTCCTCTGTTCCCGTAGGCGGCGGATTTCTTTCCGACGGGCTTGACTCTGTTTTTTCCGCCGCTTCCGCAATAAAGAAAGGCTGCGGTTCTTTTTTTACGGTGATTTCAATTCTTACCGCCGCGCTGCCCGTCGCCCGTCTTGCGGTCTTTACCGTTCTTTTCAGACTTTCGTCCGCCGCGGCGTCGGCTTTCGACAACGGACCTCTGGAGTGCTTTTTAACATCGGCGTCCGACGCCTGCGCAGTTATTCTGGCGTTCGTTTCGGCGTGCCTTATCGTTCTTTCGACGCTCACCGTTTCTCTTTCCGCGATAGGAGGGGGCTATGGATAAAACCGTGCTTGCCGAAGTTGTCGCAACGATCCTTGCGGGCGGGATAATGACTTTGATATTCCCTGACGGAAAGTTCGGAAATCTTCTGAAAATGCTTGCCGGATTTGCCGTCGCGGTCGGGATAATCTCGATTTTTCAGGGATTTTCGCTTTCTCTTCCCGAATTTTCGGAATACGAACCCGAAACCGACAGGTCGACCGCCGGAGTTGTTTCGGCGCTTGCAAAAAAAGAAGCCGAAAAGATAGTTTCGGAGTATGCCGAAGGTTTCGAAGTCGAAGTGTCGGTCGTTTCGGTAAACGATTCTTTCTATGTCGAAAAAATTGCGGTATATCCCGAAAAATGCGAAAACGAAGAAAAAATGGTCTCGGAACTCAAAAAAAAATTCGGACTTCCGTCGCTCGGAGTTTCGGTCATAAAAAAGGAGGGAACGGAATAGTATGGACAGAGGTTTTTCTCAGCGGATAACCAAAAAACTCATTCCGGGAAAAAACGCCGGAAAATATCTTGTCGCGGCGGCGGGCGTCGTCGTTATGCTGATACTGTTTTCCGATTTTCTTTTGCCGAAGACTTCCGAAACGGAAAAAACGCAGGCGGACTATATTTCAAGGCTCGAAGAAAAACTCGAGACGGTCCTCTCCGAAACGAAAGGGGTAGGTCCCTGCGAAGTCGTGATAACCGCGGTCGGCGGCAACGAATACGTCTACGCCACCGAGAAGACCGACAAGAGTAAAAGCAGCGTTTCGGGGGAAAAAACGCAGACCGACACCGATATAAAAACAAACGTCAAGACGGTAACGGAACAGCGCAGCGAAAAACCGCTCGTCGAAAAAGAAATTTATCCCGAGATACAGGGCGCGGTCATCGTCTGTAAAGGCGGAGGGTCGGGAAAAATAAGGGCTGAAGTCACGGAAATCGCGTCGACCCTTCTCGGCATTTCCTCGGATAAAATAGTCGTCGGAGAAAAAAAGTAAAAATTTTGAGGTTGGTGGATAAAATGAAAAAAATACGGTTTTTGATCCTCGGTCTTTCGGTCGTCCTCTGCATTGCCGTTTTTGTCAACTGGGACAGGATCTCCGCAGGTATAAGCAACAGGGAGACCGATAAGGCGATAGGCTCGGAAACTTATGTTTCCGGCGAAAGTTATTTCGAATCGGCGAGATATTCCCGCGACAGGGTCCGCAACGAGACCGTCTCCGCCTTGAAAGAGATGGCTGCCGATGAAAAAGCGGACGCCGAAACGAGAAAAACGGCGGAAAACGATATCGCCTTTTACGCAAAAGCCGCCGAAACGGAAAGCAGTATCGAAAATCTCGTAAAGGCGAAAGGCTTCTCGGAGTGCGTGGCTTTCGTCGGAAAAGACAACGTAAACGTAGTCGTTGAAAACAAACTTACCGCCGAGGACGCCGCGAAGATAACCGATATCGCGATAGGACAGACGGGTTTTGAATACAGCGCTGTCAAAATTATAGAACTCGCGTCCGAAAAATCGCAGTAAAAAGGTAAAAAAACTATGAAAATTCGGTTGCGGGGGTTGGCAAAAACAAATTTTTGTGCTATACTTAAAATAGTATACTGTCAACAATAAGGAAGTGTGGACTTTTCCGATTCTCTTAGGAGGTTTAGCAATGGACGAATATGTAAACGGAACGGTAAAAATATCCGAAGACGTCATAGTTAAGATAGCACAGACCGCAGCCTGCGAAATAGAAGGGGTTGCCCGTATCTGTCCGAAAGCGGTAAAATCGCAGAAAAACTCAAAAGGCGTGATATTTGAAAAAAACGAGGACGGAAGTCTTACGATAACGGTTCAGATCGCGATCGCCGAAAATTATAAGATAATCGAAGTTTCCGAAAAGGTTCAGGATCACGTTGCGGAGTCCGTAAACACAATGACGGGAATAACCGTAAAGCAGGTAAACGTCAACGTTACCGGACTCGGTGACGGCAGATAGGAGAAAGTATGGTAAGGACCAGGGCGAGAGAAAACGCATTTCTTCTGCTGTTTCAGACGTCTTTTAACGGCGCCGACGTTTCCGATATCCTTTCGGCGAACGCCGAGGTCGGAGAAATAGAGACCGACGAATTCTGCGAAAAACTCATAAACGGCGTTCTCGGAAACAAAGACGAAATAGACGCCGTTATCGAAAAGCATCTTAAAAACTGGAAAAAAGAAAGACTGTCGAAAACCGCTCTGACGGTTCTCCGTCTTGCGGTCTACGAGATGCGGTTCTGCGACGACGTGGACGACGGGGTCGCTATTTCCCAGGGCGTCGAACTCATGAAGAAATACGACGAAGAGAAGGGCGCTTCCTTTGTCAACGGAATCCTCGGAAGCATATCGAGAGACGGCAATGAGTGAGACAGGGGCGATAACCGTCCGGCAACTCAACTTTTACGCAAAAAGTCTTCTTGAGGGGGACAGGAACTTAAAAAACATAACCGTCGAAGGCGAAATTTCGGGGTTTGTCCTAAACTCAAGGAGCGGACACGCCTATTTTACCTTAAAGGACGAATTCTGCCAGGTCAGAACGGTTATGTTCGCGTCGAATTTCGCGACCCTTTCCTTTATGCCGGAAAACGGAATGAAAGTTCTCGTCCGCGGTAAAGTTTCTCTTTACGAACGGGACGGTCAGTTTCAGTTAAACGCTGTCAGAATGACCGAAAGCGGAATAGGCGACTGCTACGCCGAATTTTTACGCCTTAAAGAAAAACTTGATAAAGAAGGACTTTTTTCTTCCGAATACAAAAAGCCGCTTCCGCGTTATCCGCGGAATATCGGGCTTATAACCTCTCTTACGGGGGCTGCGTTGCAGGATTTCATAAACGTAACGAAAAAACGTTTTCCGTCCGTGGTTCTTTCCGTTTATCCCGCGGCAATGCAGGGCGAAAACACGGTCGACGACATTATTTCGGGACTTGATTTTTTTGATAAAAACCCCGTCGACTTAATCGTGATAACGAGAGGCGGCGGAAATTACGAAGACCTTGCCGTCTTTAACGACGAAAGGCTTGCAAGACGCGTTTTTTGCGAGAGTATACCCGTCGTTTCGGCAATAGGTCACGAAATAGACTATACGGTGCTTGATTTTGTCGCCGATCTCCGCGCTCCGACTCCGTCGGCTGCCGCAGAAACGGTGACTCCCGATATTACAGCCGAGAGATATTCCGTTTTGTCTCTCGGAAAACGCATTGAAAACGGAATGAAAAACCTGCTTGAGCGGCATAAAGCGATTTTGCGCGCCGCCGAAAGCGGAATAGACATATCGAAAAGACTTGCTTCCGAAAATCAGAGGCTCGACGGTCTTTATTCGAGAATAACCGCGGCGGAAAACAGCGCCGTCCGCGCCGAAAAAATAAAACTTTCGGGGCTTGCGGAAAAAATAAACGCCTTAAACCCTCTTTCGGTCCTCTCCCGCGGTTTTGCAATAGCCTTAAAGGACGAAAAACCGCTGCGTTCGGTTTCGGAAGTGAAGACGGGGGACAGGCTTTCGGTAAAATTAAAGGACGGGGTGATAGACTGTGCCGCAGAAAAAATCAGAACAGAAAACTTATGAAAACGCAGTGACGCGTCTTGAAGAGATAGCGGCGGAAATGGAAGACCCCGCGCTCCCGCTCGAAAAATCTTCGGAACTTTTCGAAGAGGCGGTCTCTCTTATCGCTTTCTGTAACGAAAAATTAAAAGACGTCGAACTCAAAATTCAGAAGATAAACGCTGAAAAGGATATATAAAATGCCCGAAAAGGTTTTTGAAGAATATCTGAAGAAAATAAACGATTCGCTTGAAAAATATATTCCCGAAGACGGGACCGACCTTACGGACGCGATGAGATACAGTCTTCTTATCGGCGGAAAAAGAATACGTCCCGTTTTAACGCTTGCGTTCTGCGAACTTATGGGCGGAGACGCGGAAAATGCCCTGCCGTTTGCGTGCGCCGTCGAAATGGTGCATACCTATTCCCTTATTTTCGACGACCTGCCGGCAATGGATAACGACGATATGCGCCGCGGAAAACCGTCGAACCATAAAGTCTTCGGAGAGGCAATGGCGATGCTCGGAGGTCTCGGACTTCTGTCAAAGGCTTTCGAACTTACGACGGCGTCCCCCGTGCTTGCGGGTATAGGCACCGAAACCGCTCTGAAAGCCTCAAATCTGCTTTCAAGGGCGTCGGGACTTGACGGAATTCTCCCGGGACAGGCTTTTGATATCGAAAACGACGGAACGAAAACGCTTTCTTACGAAGAGGTCCTCAAAATTCATAAATTAAAGACCTCCGCAATGCTTGAAGCCGCGGTGCTTCTCGGCTGTCTTGCCGCGGGGGCTTCCGACAAAACGCAGGCAAAAGCGAGAGAATACGCCGTCAATGTCGGGCTCGCGTTCCAGATAAGGGACGATATCCTCGACGTTATCGGCAATTCCGAAAAAATGGGAAAAACGCTCGGAAAAGATAAAACCGGGCGGAAAACGACTTTCGTCGACGTATTCGGCGTTGAAAAATCGCAGGAATATGTCGTTGAATATACGGAAAAAGCAAAAAAAATACTTTCCGAATTTGAAAATAACGGTTTTCTTATGTATCTTACCGATATTCTCTGCACAAGAGAAAACTGACGGAGAAATAAATGTCTTTTATAACAGATTTTTTCAGGGCGTTTTTCGCGAACCACGTTCTGGTCGCGGCTCTTCTCGGCTGGCTTGTCGCCCAGGTGTTGAAGGGACTTATCGCCTTTGCGCGTAATAAAAAAATGAACTGGGACAGGTTCTGGGGATCGGGCGGCATGCCGTCGTCCCACTCGGCGCTTGTCACGTCTCTTGTCGCGTCGATCGCGATAAAAGAGGGAGGGATATCCTCCGAGGCTTTTGCTATCGCGCTTGTTTTCGCTTTCGTCGTTATCTACGACGCAACCGGAGTCCGCTTCGAGACCGGCGAACAGGCGAAAATATTAAACAGAATGAACCGGGAACTTGCGCAGGACGAAAAACTCTTTGAAAGAGATTTCAAGGAACTTGTCGGGCACACGAAATTACAGGTGTTCGCAGGCTCCGTATTGGGAATCGTCGTCGCGGTTCTTTACTGGTGCTTTTTTGTTCATTAACTTTGCTTAAAATTGATGACGCAGTATCCTAGTCGTCCGTAACAGTTACCAGGGCGGGGCTAAAAATCCGCCGAAGGGCACACCGATGAAACTTCTTGTGTTTGCTTCTTACGCCCAGTTTGGGGTGGATGCTGGAAGGTTAGAATGCCGGGCAGCCATAACGGCATATGTCACTGTTCCGTCATTCGTGGAGACCTGTTCTCGTGATTTCGGAAAAATTTTTCGAAGTTACGGCTCAGGATTAAACCTGCAGTGCGGTCGGCCTCTTTGAGGTTCGGGCTGTGTGCAGCGTAGCCTGTCTTGAGTGAATGCAGCGGATACGCTGTTCGGAGTATTTTTCCGCGGCCGCGGAAAAATGCTCTCTGAGCGTTGAAATTGTATTTGCAAAAGAGACTAAGAATTGTTTACGGCCGTTGAGGAAAACTCCTAGGCTGAATACGTCCGAGGGATTGCAGTACGGGCTGAGTGGCAATCAAGTCATACAGTCGGCGACGCTGTATCCTGCCTTTTTAAGGGAAACCGCTCCGCCGGCGACGGGGAGTAAGGCAGGGGGAAACCTACTTGACCTAAGCCGTAAGATTTACTTCGGACGTTGTCATCAATTTTAATATATTTTAAGGAGACTTCAATGGATAATCAGACCCCTTCCCCAAAGGAAGAGGAACAAAAGAAAAAACCCAAAAAGAAATCCGCAGCGGGCTGGATAGTAAAGGTCTTTATAATGTCCTTTTCTATTTCCGCCGCGCTTTCGGTGGTTTCGGAGACCGCGACCTCGGAACTCAACGTTTTTATCGCGATAATAATCCTGTTCCTTTTTATAGCGACGGGTATCGTCTTCGATATAATAGGCGTTTCGGTAACGACCGCAAATCCGACGACTTTCAACTCGATGGCGGCAAAAAAGGTCAAGGGCGCGAAGACCGCTCTGTGGTGCACCTCGAATTCCTCCGTCATCTCAAACTTCTGCAACGACGTTATAGGAGACATCGCGGGTATCGTCAGCGGTTCGATGGGGTCGGTAATTTCGATGTCCCTTTCCGCAGTTTTCAATATCCCGATCCTTGCCGTATCTATCGTCGTGACCGGTATCATTTCCGCGTTCACCATTTCGGGTAAGGCGATAGGCAAAGGTATCGCGATGAAAAACAACGACTCGATAGTCTTTTTCATCTCAAAAATAATCAGTATTTTCAAAAGGGAAAAATAATGGAAAGACTTGATATTTTTCTTTTTTTGTGCGGAAAGGCGAAAAGCCGCGAACAGGCAAAAAGCCTTATTTCCGAAGGGAACGTCACCGTTAACGGCGCGAAAATAACAAAACCCGCGTTCAAAGTGTCGGAAAACGACGAGGTCTCGGTGCTTTCTTTTCCGAAATACGTCGGCAGAGGCGGTCTTAAACTCGAAAAAGCCTTAAACGTTTTCGGCATAAGCGCCGAAAATAAAATTTGCCTTGACGTCGGCGCGTCAACCGGCGGCTTTACCGACTGTATGCTTCAAAACGGCGCGAAAAAAGTCTACGCTCTCGACGTCGGTCACGGGCAGCTCGATGAAAAACTGAAAAACGACCCTCGCGTAATAAACCTTGAGGGTACTCATATAAAAGACCTTTCGGAAAACCTTCTTGACGGGAAAACCCCCGAACTTGTTTCGGTCGACGTTTCCTTTATCTCTCTCGAAAAGGTCCTGCCGTATACCGTTCCTTTTATGTCGGAAAAAACCGATCTTGTCTGCCTTTTCAAACCTCAGTTTGAGGTCGGAAAAACAAATAAAGGCATTGTCAGACGCGAAAAGGAAATGGTTTCGGCGCTTAAAAAGTTTATTTTGTTTCTTCCCGGCGTCGGGCTTTGTGTAAAGGGGCTCGAATTCTCTCCGATAAAGGGAGGGGACGGGAATACCGAATTTTTATTATATCTGAAACACGGCGGAGACTCTTCGCCTTTCGACATTGAAAAAACAGTCGCCGAAGCGGTTGCGGGCAGGTGAGAAAATGAAAACGGCGCTCATATCAAACCCGATAAAAGACGTCGGGTTTGCGTGCGCGGCAAAGGTCGCGGAATATCTTCTGTCAAAAAAAGCGGAGGTCTTTTCCGATAAAGACGGGATATTTGCGGGCGTAAAAAAACTGCCGCTTGAAGAATGTGTTAAAAATGCAGACGTCGTGATAACCGTCGGCGGGGACGGAACCATTCTTCACACGGCGTCTCTTTCCGCAAAAGCGGGCGTCCCTCTTCTCGGCATAAATCTCGGCAAAGTCGGATATATGGCTGAAATAGAGCCGGACGAACTCTTTTTGCTGGACAGGCTTTTCGATAAGAATTATACGTCCGAAAAGCGTATGCTTCTCGATGCGAAGGTCATAAGAAACGGGAAGACCGTTTTCGCGGCGACCGCTCTTAACGACGCCGTTATTTCGAGGGGCAGAAAACTGCGGATGTCGAATATTTCGCTTTACGAAAGAGATAACCATATCTGCGATTACGTCACCGACGGGCTTATTTTTTCAACGCCGACAGGCTCGACGGCTTACACTCTTTCCGCGGGAGGCCCGATAACCGACCCCGCGCTCGACTGCATAATCTCAACCCCTATCTGCGCGCATACCCTTGCGAATTCGCGCTCGATAGTCTTCAATCCCGAAGTGACGCTCCGGTGCGTTATGAATACCGATAACGAAGCATATTTTTCCGCGGACGGCGGAGAGGAATTCATTCTTGAAAAAAACGATGAGGTGGAAGTCGGAAGATCTTCTCTCGAACTTGTTCTGATACGGCTCAAAGAGGGTACTTTTTACGGAAAACTCGCCGAAAAATTAAAATAGCGGAGGAAATATGAAAGCGAAAAACAAACGTCACGCGGCAATTCTCGATCTTATCAGAGATAAAAACGTCGAAACCCAGGACGACCTTACCGCGTTTCTTTCGGAAATGGGCATAAAAGCGACGCAGGCGACCGTTTCGAGAGATATAAAGGAACTTCATCTTGTAAAAGTGCTCGATAAGAATACGGGCGGATACAGATACGAACAGAGAGGTATTTCGGACGGCACGAACGCGATACTTCCGTCGAAATCTTCGGGGATTTTGCGCGACGGTATCGTCAGTTTCAGCCTTGCGCAGAACCTTGTCATAATCAAGTGCTACAACGGTATGGCGAACGCCGTATGCGCGGCTCTTGACGCGGCGAGACTTCCCGAAATAATCGGGACGATAGCGGGCGACGATACCATATTTATCGCGACGGCGTCGGGAGAAAGCGCCGTAATGCTCAAAGAGGATATGCAGAAACTTATTTCCGTCGGGAAATAAACCGCATTTTTCGGAGGGGAGGGAATATCTTGCTTAAAAGTCTTCATATAGAAAACATAGCCGTTATCGAAAAGGCGGATATATCCTTCGACGTCGGTTTTCAGGTCATAACGGGAGAGACCGGAGCCGGAAAAAGCATACTTATAGATTCGATAAACTTCATTTTGGGAAACCGCGCAAACCGCGAAATAATAAGGACAGGCTGTGAAAAAGCGGTCGTTTCGGCGGTCTTTTCGGACGTTTCCGAAGAGGTTAAAAATAAACTTTCGGAATACGGGATAGACTGCGACGACGACCTGATAATCCAGAGGAATTTTTCCTCCGACGGCAAAAATACCGCAAGGATAAACGGACTTCCCGCGACCCTGTCGATGATAAAGGATATAGGGAGTCGCCTTGTTTCTTTTCACGGTCAGCACGAAAACAACAATCTTCTCGATAATTCCCATCATCTTTATTACCTCGACGCCTTTGCCGCAAACGCAAAGGAACGCGGGGAATATCTTGAAAGTTATAAAAAAGTCCGCTCTCTGCAAAAAGAACTCCGTAAACTGAATCTGAGCGAAAAAGAGAGGGAGATCCGTCTTGAAACGCTTGCTTTTACCGTCGACGAAATAGAAAAAGCGGGGCTTTCCTACCCGAAAAACGGGGAAGAGGACGAAGAAACAAGACTTACGAAACTTCAGACCGTTCTTTTCAATAAAGAACACCTTCGGGAATATTCCGACTCCGCATGGGAAAAACTTGCGGGCGACGGCGGCGCGTTGGCGCTGCTTTACGAGGCGCTTCAGTCCCTTTCTCATATTTCCGGATACGACGGACGGCTTGCCGAAATAGAAAAAAACGCGGAACAGACCTACACCCTTGCCGAAACCGTCAAGGACGACCTGCGCGATTTCAGATACGAAATGTTCGGAGAGGGAGAAACTCTGTCTCTTGACGAAGTCGCCGAAAGGCTCTCGCTTTTCGAACGGCTTGAGAAAAAATATCATAAATCGTTTTCCGAACTTCTTCCATATAAAGAAGAGTGCGAAAAGGAACTCGAACGTCTTTCCGAAAGCGAGAAGAACACCGAAGAACTCAAGGAAACGCTGCGCGCGGAGATAAGAAATCTTCGCGAAAAGGCTGCAAAACTTACGGAATCAAGGCGGATTGCGGGCGAAAAACTTTCCGAAAGAATAGTTTCCGAACTGAAATTCCTGGATATGCCGTCGGTAAAGTTCGAATGTAAAATAACCGAAACGGAGCCTGCCGAAAAAGGCTTTGACTCCGTCGAATTTCTGATGTCGGCAAACCCGGGCGAAGAACCGAGACCGATAGCGAAAATTGCGTCGGGCGGCGAACTTTCGAGAATAATGCTCGGAATAAAAAGCGCGCTTTCCGATGCCGAAGACTCTCCGACCCTTATTTTCGACGAGATAGACACTGGCGTTTCGGGCAGGGCGGCTCAGAAGATAGCCTTGAAACTTGCTCTTCTTTCAAAGAACCGTCAGGTCTTCGTCGTTACCCATCTTGTCCAGATGGCGGCAATGGGCGACGGACATCTTCTGATAAGCAAAAAAACCGAAAACGGAAAAACCTATACCGAAGTGAAAAAACTTTCCGAAGAAGAAAGAGTTTCGGAGATCGCCCGTATTCTCGGCGGCGTCGAGATTACCGAATCCATTCTTTCGACGGCAAAAGAAATGCTTGTCCTTTCTTCGGAACTTAAAAATAAACACCTTAAAAAGTAATAAATTACCACGAACGGAGTTATATAAATAATGGCAAAAGAACTTTCAAAGGTCTATGACCCGAAATCCGTCGAAGACAGAATTTATGAATTCTGGAACGACAACGGCTATTTCAAAGCCGAAAGAGATCCCGAAAAGAAACCCTTTACGATAGTTATTCCGCCGCCGAACGTTACGGGGCAGCTGCACATGGGACACGCGTTCGACGAGACTTTGCAGGATATCCTTATCCGCTATAAGAGAATGTGCGGTTATTCCGCCCTCTGGCTTCCCGGAACCGACCACGCGGGCATTGCGACCCAGATAAAGGTCGAAGAGGTTTTGAGAAAAGAAAAGGGACTTACCCGTCACGACCTCGGCAGGGAGG
This sequence comes from uncultured Eubacteriales bacterium, assembly GCA_934501435.1. Lineage (GTDB taxonomy): Bacteria > Bacillota > Clostridia > Oscillospirales > UBA644 > Geddesella. The sequence goes on along the minus strand of CAKSTW010000003.1, from coordinate 236,715 downwards.
AGTTCTTAAAACTCGTCTGGGCTTGGAAAGAAAAATACGGAAGCACGATAATAAATCAGCTTAAAAAAATAGGTTCTTCCTGCGACTGGTCGCGTCTTCGTTTCACGATGGACGAGGGCTGCTCCGCCGCGGTAAAAGAAGTTTTCGTAAATCTTTACAATAAAGGACTCATCTATCAGGGCAACAGGATTATCAACTGGTGTCCGCACTGTATAACCGCTCTTTCCGACGCCGAAGTCGAATATGAAGAGCAGGCGGGTCATTTCTGGCATATCCGCTATCCCGTCAAGGGCGAAGAGGGCAAATACGTTATAATCGCGACGACCCGTCCCGAGACAATGCTCGGCGACTCCGCCGTTGCCGTTCACCCCGACGACGAAAGATATAAGGACCTTGTCGGCAAAAAACTCATTCTTCCGCTTGTCGGAAGGGAAATTCCCGTTATCGCCGACGAATACGTCGATAAAGACTTCGGAACGGGCTGCGTTAAAATCACGCCCTGCCACGACCCCAACGACTTTGAGGTCGGCAAACGCCATAACCTTGAAGAAATTCTCGTTCTTGACGAACACGCCAAAATCAACGAAAACGGCGGAAAATATCAGGGACTTGACCGCTATGAGGCGAGAAAAGTCATCGTCGAAGACCTCGAAAAAGAGGGCTATCTCGTCAAGGTCGAAGACCACAGCCATAACGTCGGAACCTGCTACCGCTGCAAGACGACTGTCGAGCCGATAACTTCAAAACAGTGGTTCGTTAAAATGAAACCTCTTGCAGGACCCGCAATAGACGTCGTCAAAGACGGCAGCATCAAATTCATTCCCGACAGATTTTCAACAAACTATATCAACTGGATGGAGGGTATCCACGATTGGTGTATCTCCCGTCAGCTCTGGTGGGGACACCGTATCCCGGCATACTACTGCGACGCCTGCGGAAAAACAGTCGTCTCGAAAGAAGACGTCAAAGTCTGCCCCGACTGCGGACACGAAATGCGTCAGGATCCCGACGTTCTCGATACCTGGTTCTCTTCCGCTCTCTGGCCGTTTTCGACTCTCGGCTGGCCCGAAGAGACCGAAGATTACAAATATTTCTATCCGACGTCCGTTTTGGTCACGGGTTACGATATAATTCCGTTCTGGGTCGCGAGAATGATCTTCTCCGGCGTTGAGCATACCGGCAAAGCGCCGTTCGACACCGTCTTTATCCACGGTCTTATAAGAGACGGTCTCGGCAGAAAGTTTTCAAAATCTCTCGGAAACGGTATCGACCCGCTCGAAATGATAGATAAATACGGAGCCGACGCTCTGCGTTACACTCTCATTATGGGCAACTCTCCCGGAAACGATATGCGTTTCTCGGAAGACGACATCACCGCATACAGAAACTTCGCGAATAAAATTTGGAACGCCGCGCGGTTCGCGATGAATTATCTTACGATAGATAAAGTCGAACTTCCCGAAAAACTTGAAATCGAAGACGAATGGATACTTTCGGCATATAACGACACCGTCAGATCCGTCAGGGAAAACCTCGATAAATGCGAACTCGGAGTCGCCGCTCAGAAACTTTACGACTTTATCTGGGATAAGGTCTGCGACTGGTATATCGAACTTATCAAACCCCGCCTGTTTGAGAGCAATACCGACGAAAAAACCCGAATTTCCGCTCAGCAGACGCTGTGTTACGTTCTTACGAATACGCTTGCTCTTCTGCACCCGTTCATGCCGTTTATAACCGAGGAAATATGGCAGTCTCTTCCCCATTCGGGCGACGCTCTCATAGTTGAAAAATACCCCGAATACGACGAAAAACTGCATTTCGAAAAGTCCGCCGCGGCAATGGAAAACGTAATGGCTTTAATTACCCAGATCCGTCAGGTACGCACTTCGATGAACGTTCCGGCAAACAAGAAAACGAAACTTTATATCGAGAGCGAAAACTCGGCGGTCTACGCCTCCGGCGCGGAATTCTTAAAGAGACTTGCGGGCGCGTCCGAAGTATTCTTTAACGAAAAATGCGACGGAAAGACCGTTCCCGTCGTAACCTCCGACGCGAAAGCCTTTATCCCGATGGACGAACTTGTCGATATCGAAAAGGAAAAGGCAAGACTTCGCAAAGAGATAGAAAGACTTCAGGGCGAGATAAAGAGAATAGAAGCGAAACTCTCGAACGAAGGTTTTGTCTCGAAAGCCCCGCAGAAGGTCGTCGACGCCGAAAAAGCAAAGAAAGAAACTTACGAAAAGCAACTTTCGAACGTCGAAAAGGTCTACGCCGAACTGTAAAACGGAACTTTCGGCGGACAGGGGGCAACCGCCCTTTGCCGAACGAATATTTTTCGGTTTAACAAAATAAAATAAGGGCTGTAAAGAAATTTGCAGCCCGCAGGCAGAGAAAACTTAACTTTTCTCTGCCCGATATCCGCCTTTAGCTCAGTTGGATAGAGTATCAGATTCCGATTCTGAGGGTCGAGGGTTCGACTCCCCCAAGGCGGGCCAAAAAAGGCAGCCAAACGGCTGCCTTTTTATCCAATCCGAAGGATTGGTATGTAATCTCACGTAAGCGAGTATGTAATCGCCGTCAGGCGAATGTCATTTGAACGGAGAGTATTTTTCGGATTGATTACATACATTTTCTTGCGAAAATGATTACATGCCGACTTTGTCGGATTACATGCAAGGCTCCGCCTTGATTTATACGGTTGCACAAAGGCAGCCAAACGGCTGCCTTTTTATCCAATCCGAAGGATTGGTATGAAATCCCGCGTGAGTGGGTATGTAATCGCCGTTAGGCGTATGTTATCATTCTGCAAGAGTATTCTTCGGATTGATTACATACATTTTCTTGCGAAAATGATTACATTCCGACTTCGTCGGATTACATGCAAGGCTCCGCCTTGATTTATACACTTTTTATATATGAGGAGATGTTATGAAAAGTAATCCGTTGTTGAAAAATGCCGAACAGTTGGCAGTCAGCATAGAAATTCTTTGTAAAACTTTAGACCGTACGGGTAATTCAAACATTATTTTTCAAATTCGAAAATCTTCATCAAGCGTATTTGCCAATATCTCCGAAGCGCAATATCCTCAAAGTTTACCCGATATGTTATCAAAATTCAAGATTGCGCGCAAGGAATGCGTTGAAACGGAAAGTTGGTTAAAACTTTTGTATTCGAACGATTCGATCGAAGAGGATACTTTCAGAAAATACAGAAACCTCTGCGGCAGAATACAGCGAATGTTAACTTCTTCCTGTATTACAATAGAAAATAAGATCAATCGGACGGAGAATATGTAATTATAACTTCCTTTTGCTTTCCGAATACTTCACGGCGACGAAATATTCTCTTTGATTGTTATATAGATCAGTTGTTCTCCCGTGAGATAATGACCCGATGACGGTGTCTTTCGGGAGATTCTCCTAAACGTCGGAAAAATCATGCGGATAAAAACGGTTGAAAAAGCACTTGCAATCGCAAGTGCTTTTTTCTGTTATATTCGCCTTACGGCGAGCCGTATCTTTCAAAACAAAGGGGAGACAGGCTGCGGTTTTTCCGGACAGTCAGATACCCTCTTGACAAATCCTGCTGTAACAAGTATAATTACAGTAGAAGATGTAACTGAAAAAGTTACATAAGAAACTTTCGTATACCGGGGAGGGAATCGTTACGAACAGTTCATTCAGTATCGCAGTCCATGCGCTGGTCTATCTCAATCACATGGAAAAGGTTTTGAGCAGTGAGGAACTTGCACGGAATGTCTGCACCAATCCCGTACTGATACGCAGGGTCATGTCCGGGCTGAAGAAGGCGGGTTTTGTGGAGAGCAAGGGCGGCAACAACGGAGGATATGTATTTATCGCCGACGCCGATAAACTCACTCTGGAGCAGATCGCCGAGGCGATCGACGCAAAATTTGTCGGTTCCCCGTGGAGAAGCGGCGATGTGGACAGGGAGTGTCTTATCGCCTCCGGAATGGGCGATATCATGCAGAATATTTACGGGCAGCTTGACAGAAATTGTAAAAAAAGTCTGCGCGGCATCACCGTGGCGGATATCGACCGCAAAATACTGAAGCACGGAAAGGACCCTACTGTCGACGAAGAAATATAGCCGAAAAAGAGGTGCTGTTCCCGGCTTTTTATCTGCATTTATTGCGGGGCTGTCGGAAAATCCGCTCTGTCGCCGCGCGGCGTTTCGTCCCGTCTGAAAAAAACGGAAGGAGGGCTGCGGATATCTTCTGCCCCTCTTTGACCGATAAAAGGAGAATAACATGGAGTTTGCAATTACTTTTCTTGAGGGTTTTATTTCCTTCATTTCCCCCTGCATGCTTCCGCTTTTACCGCTGTATATCTCGTATTTTGCGGGCGGAGCAGACAAAAAGCATAAAGTGTTTTTGAGAGCGGTCTGTTTTGTTATGGGCTTTACCGTCGTTTTCAGTTTGCTCGGTCTGTTTGCCGGAACTCTCGGCGCGTTTCTCAGGGAATACAAGACCGTTGTCAACATTGTCGGAGGGCTTATTATCGTCGTTTTCGGTCTGTCTTATCTGGAGTTTATTAAACTTCCGTTCTTAAAAGGAATGCAGAGCGGACGGACGGCTGACACCGCCGTTTCGGCGTTTTTGTTCGGAGTGATCTATTCGGTCAGTCTGACGCCGTGTGTCGGTGCTTTTCTCGGTTCGGCTCTGGCTCTTGCAGGAGCCTCCGGCACTGCACTGAAGGGCGTTCTGCTTCTTGTAACTTATTCGCTCGGTCTCGGTCTGCCGTTCCTTTTGTCGGCGCTTTTGATAGAAAAACTGAATACGGCTTTCACTTTCATTAAAAAACATTACCGTGTTATCAATATTATCTGCGGCAGTTTTCTGATCCTCGTCGGTATTCTTATGGCGTGCGGTCTGTTGGACGCCGTGGTAGCGATATTTTCGTAGGAGGGAACCGAAATGAAATTTGACCCGACAAAATTCAGGTTGCCGGGCCTTATCCGGAAACTGCGGCAAAGCAAACAGATGAAATATTTGTTGCTTGCCTTCGCCTTTGCGGCGCTTATCGCAGGCGCTGTGCTGACTTACGGACTGCTTGCCGGGCATTATGATGAGAGAATTCCGCCGTCCGCAAGTTCGGAGCAGGCAACAAAAAGAAAATCCGGAGCGGAAGCGGCGAACGAAAAAGCGGACGCCGAAACAGGGGCGGAAAAAAAGCCGGAGAATTCCTCTTCGGAAGGAGAGGCTGCGTCGGACCCTGAAAACCCGACAGGAAAAGAAACGGAAAAAGTGCCCGGAGCAACAGGCGGCGGTTCGGGGGAAACGAAAAAGTCCCCGACGCTTCCCGAAAAGGCAAAGACCCCTGCGGAAAAGCCGAACGGTACGGCAGCTCCTGCCGAAACCGCAAAGCCGGAAACAGGTACGGCAAATACGGAACCGCCTGCCGCGGACCCTCCGGAAACCTCTTCTCCGGAAGCGGCTCCTCCCGCAGCGGATGATCCGGAAAAAAACACCGCGCCTGATTTTACTGCGCTTGACGCAAACGGCAGAAAGATCCGTCTGTCGGAAAACTTCGGTAAGCCGATAGTCCTCAACTTTTGGGCGACATGGTGCCCTCCGTGCAAACGTGAACTTCCGGATTTCGATAAACTATACGGGGAATACGGGGACAGAGTGGTTTTCATGATGGTAAATCTGACCGACGGCGGCCGCGATACCGTGGAAGGCACAAAAAACTTTATTTCAAAGAACGGATATACTTTCCCGGTGTATTTTGACACCGAATACAGAGGCGCCGATGCCTACAACGTCTCGGCTATCCCTCAAACGACCTTTATAGACGCAAACGGAAACGTCTATGCAACGCGCATCGGGGCTATGAATGAAACGACGCTCCGCAGTTATATCGACGCCATGCTCGGAGGATAAGAGTCGAACTCTTTTTGACGGACGGGGAGAAAAAATACAAGTGCGTGCGCGATGAATTCAAAGTGCGGACGCGGTTCTTGATTTGAAAGATGCCGCCGCCGTACTCTTTACGTCAAATCCGCTGAAGGAGGGAATACGGTATGAAACCGGTAATGAAATTTATTATGCTTGCTGTGCTGTCGGCGGTGCTGCTTGTCGGAGCGATCGCCGCGTACAGGTATCTGACTTCCGTGACCGCGGCGCCTTCGTCTCCGCCGGGCGCTGAAACGAAGGAGCCCGACAAAAAGAACGCCGCGCCGGATTTCACCGTGACAGACGGCGACGGAAACGAAGTAAAATTGGCAGATCGTCTCGGAAAGCCCGTCATTATCAACTTCTGGGCGACTTGGTGTCCGCCGTGCCGAAGCGAATTGCCGGCATTCGAAACGCTGTACGGGAAGTACGGAAATGACGTTGTTTTTATGATGATAGATCTTTCGGACGGATATCGTGAAACTCCGGAAATCGTGAAAAAATTCATATCCGAAAACGGATATACTTTTCCGGTGTACTACGATGTCAAGGAAAATGCGGCAAGAGCCTACAACGTTTCCTCAATACCGCTTACGGTTGCTGTCGACAGGAACGGAAAGATATATAAAACACATCTCGGCGCAATGAGCGAAAAAACACTCGAAAAACTTATAAATTCATTGTCGGAGGTAAAATAAGATGCTTAATATTACAAAAAACAATTTTGAAGAAGAGGTCCTTTCTTCTGAAGTTCCGGTGGTTCTTGATTTTTGGGCTGTATGGTGCGGACCGTGCAAAATGCTTTCCCCCGTTCTTGAGGAACTTGCCGCGGAATACCGGGACAGAGTGCGTTTCTGTAAGGTGAACGTGGACGATGAACCTGAACTTTCCGCCCGTTTCGGCATTGCAAGTATCCCGACCCTGCTTTTCTTCAAAAACGGCGAGATTCGTGAGAAGACTGTCGGATACCGCGAAAAAGATGAACTTGAGGAGATCCTCGGGAAGATATTCTGAGGGGGCTTTTGCGGGGAGATGAAACGGTATCGGCATCGGTTTTTCGATTCTTACAGTTTTGTGACGGTTTTCAATCGCTTTTTCGGTGAATCGGCGGCTCCGTTTTGCTATACTTATATTGCGGAAAGGAAATCCGCAAATAAAATCAAAGGAGCACTTGCTATGAAAAACAAAAAAACCGTATTCGCGATAGTTCTTACTATTGTACTCGTGTTGAGCATCGTTACCGTAACGGCGGCAGCTTCGGTCAACGGGGATAAAAGAGACAAACCTACGACAGGTCCCTGTGTTGCCGACGCGGACGTTTCCGGCGACTGTGCCGGACGGTCCCTCGAAAATTTTGTTAAAGACCTGAGTTTTTTGACAGAGCGGGAAAAAGAGGCGCTTCTTGCGGACCTTGCTGAAATTGATGCTTTTGAGAAGCAGATCAATGAAATATATTCCCGTATGACCGACGAAAATGCGGATCGGCTCTACGCTGATATCGACGCCGTTGAGGACAGGCTTACGGCGGTTCTTGAACGGAACGCAGAACTTTGGGAACGCGTCAACGATGAGTATGACGAAAAGATCGCGGCAAACGAGCCTGATATGACCCTTGAGCTGAACGAGGCGGATCTCAACGACGGCTGCGCGGCGGAGGAATCCTATGCGGAATCCATCAAAAAAATGAGTTTTCTGACCGAACGGGAAAAATCGGCCCTGCTCGCGGACCTTGCCGAGATCGAATCTCTTGAAAAACAGATCGACGGGCTTTACGACCGCATGACCGATGAGAATTCCGACCGTATCTATGCTGAGATCGACGCTCTTTACGAAAAACTCGATTCTGTTCTCGACAGGAATGCGGAACTGTGGGATCGCGTCGACGCCGAGTATGACGAAAAGATTGCGGCAAACGAGCCGGATATGACTTTTGAACTGAACGAAGACGATCTTTCGGTCTGCGAAAAAAACAGATAAATTATACGTGCGGAGCCGTGTCCGGGCGTCACGGCTCCGTATTTGTTATTTTTGGGAGGCGCTATGAAACAACTTATCTATATTGCGGAGGATGAAAAAAACATAAGGGAAACGCTTCAGCGCTTTCTTGAAAATGACGGATATGAGGTGTGCGCGTTTGAGACAGGCGACGCACTTTTAGCCGCGTTTTCCAAAAGACGTTCCGACCTTGTTATTTTGGATATTATGATGCCCGGGACCGACGGGCTTTCCTGCTGCCGCCTTATCCGGGAAAAAGACAATGTTCCCATCATTCTTCTGACGGCGAAAGATACCGAATACGACTATGTCAACGGTATCCTGCAGGGCGGGGACGACTATCTTACAAAACCGTTTCGCCCGACGGTGCTTTTAATGCGGGTAAAGTCTCTTCTTCGCCGTGTGGAAATGGAGAGAGGCGGAGACCCGACGGACAGGGATATTACAGTCGGAGACCTGCGGTTTTCCGGTGATGAGAAGCAGCTTTTCTGCAGGGAAAAACCTCTTGCGCTTTCCCCGAATGAACTGAAGATGCTTCTCTTTCTGATGCGCGGCGAAGGCAAAGCGTTTTCACGGGACGAACTTCTAAATCAGATCTGGGGCTACAACGACGAAGTGGAAACAAGAGTGACCGACGAAACGCTGCGCCGCATACGCAGCAAACTTTCCTCGGCAGACAGCAGGGTACAGATCGAAACCGTCTGGGGCTACGGCTATCGGCTTCGGTCGGACGGAGGCGGAAAATGAAGAATATCAGAAGTAAGATAACAATTTCTGTTCTCGGTACGATGCTGCTGGTTTTTGCCGTATTGCTTGCCGCCGTTAACATAATTATACCTGAATACCTGACGTCGGAGGCTCAGAAGGCTATACTTTCCGAGGAAGAACGCAAGGACCCTATTCCTCTTGCCGCCGCACGGGGCGATGAGGAAGAGGAGCCTTTTCTTGCGTCGAGCGTCCGATACCTTGAGATCGAGGGTGAACCTGCGGAGCCCGAACACCTTTCAAAAGCCGAATATCAGTTGAGGGAATACTGTCGGATAAATAAGCCTCCCGCCGGGGAATTCCATACCCTGAAAATCGGCGGAAGCCGCTTTGTTTTCCGCATGACACATGTCGCCGCCAATGAATATGAGGACGCGTACTCGTACATTCTTTATGTGGACGTGGGAGCGGTCATGCAGTATTCCGTTTATCTGAACGCCGTGTTTTTCGCGGCTCTGGCGGTTTTAAGCGTGCTCATCTGGCTCTTCGGATGGAAACTCGGCGGCTATGTTGAAAAGGCGCACGAATCCCAGAAATGGTTTTTCCAGAATGTGTCGCATGAACTGAAAACACCGATGATGGCTGTCCAGGGCTGCGCGGAGGGAATTCACACCGGAGTTCTTGATCCCGCCGAGGCGTCGGGGGTCATTCTGGAAGAGACCGAACGGATGTCCGAACTTGTAGAGGAACTGCTTGCGCTCTCCCGGCTGGAGGCGGGACATGCCGACGCGGAATTTCATTCGGCGGATGTCCGCGAACTTTTATACGATTGTCTGCGCAGCACCGAACAAATTGCGGAACAGAAAAAACTGCGCATAACCCCCTGCTTTGATGAAAAACCTGTTTTTGTGAACTGCGATGAGGTCCAGCTTCGCCGTGCATTTACAAATATCGTGACAAATGCGCTGCGCTATGCAAAAGAGGAGATCCGGATCGAATGTCGTGAAGACAGAGGTAAGGCGGTAGTCCGTATCCGCGATGACGGAGAAGGCATTGCCGAGGAACTGCTTCCGCACATTTTCGACCGCTTTTTCAGCACCCGTAAAGGCGGAGCCGGGATCGGACTTTCCCTTGCGAAAGAGATCGTGTCTCTGCATAAGGGAACGATACGCGCCGCAAACGACGGAGGCGCGGTGTTCGAGATCAGCCTTCCGCTGAAATAAACAACGGGGTCGGCTGCCTTAACGGTTCACTGATTTTCTTAAATAATAAAACTTAAAGCGAAAGGAAACCATATTATGAAAAAGATTATTGCATTTGCACTTGCTGCCGTACTGCTTCTCTCCTTTGCCTCCTGCGCAAAGCAAAACGGCGAAAAAGATAAAGAGCGACCCTCCGAGTCCCGGAAAGACCAGCCTCAGAGCGCTTTGGAAATTCTTGAAAAAGTCTGGAGCAAATATTCGACTTCCGAAAAATTTCCCGCAACGGGCGGTTCGGAAAAGAATATGAAGGAAGATATGCCCGGAAAATTCGACGTTGCCGATGCGGAAGCCCTCGATTTCGAACTCGGATTTCCCAAAGCGCAGGCGTCGGAGATCGACGATGCCGCCTCTCTTATGCACATGCTGAATCAGAACAACTTCTCCTGCGGCGTGTACCATGTTAAAAATTCAGGCAGCGCCGAAGCCCTTGCCGGGAAAATCAAGGAAAATATTTTCGGACGCCAATGGCTGTGCGGATTCCCCGAAAAACTCGTTATTCTGACCGTAGGTGATTATATCGTTTCCGTGTTCGGCGCCGCTGAACTGACGGATACCTTTATCGCAAAACTTTCCGCCGAATACAGCTCGACAAAACAGATTTTCGATGTTCCCATCGCATCATAAAACAGAGCCATGCTGTTTTCAAGTATAACGTTTCTGTATTGCTTCCTGCCGTGCGTTCTGCTCATGTATTTCGTTGTCCCCGACCGTATGAAGAATCTCGTTCTCCTGCTTGCCAGCCTGTTCTTTTACGGTTGGGGAGAACCGAAATATCTTATATTTATGCTTGCGTCGGTTATTCAGTCGTATATCGCCGCGCTTTTGGTCGAACGCTTCCGCGGAACGAAAATCGCCGTACTTGCGCTTACCGTTTCGGCTGTCGCAAGTCTCGGTCTGCTTGCATACTGCAAATATGCGGACTTTTTCATAGGCAACTTCAATGCGGTAACGGGTCTTTCCCTGCCGCTTCTGAAGGTGGCTCTGCCTGTCGGTATCAGTTTTTATACGTTCCAGATACTGAGCTACGTCATAGACGTCTATCGCGGCGATGTGCCGGCGCAGCGCAATTTTATCGATCTTGCAATGTATGTGGCGATGTTCCCGCAGCTTATAGCCGGTCCCATTGTCCGCTATTCAGACATTGCCGGAAGCCTGAAAAACCGAAAAACCACGCTTGCCGACGCGTCGGAAGGGCTCTCGCGCTTTTCGGTCGGACTTGCAAAGAAGATACTTCTTGCAAATCCGGCGGCGCTTCTCGTGTCCGAATTCAAGGCGTACGGCGAGAAAACCGTGCTGTTTTACTGGCTGTATGCCGCGGCGTATATGCTGCATATCTATTTCGACTTTTCCGGATATTCCGATATGGCGATAGGGCTCGGACGCATTTTCGGATTCCGTTTTTGCGAAAACTTTAACTATCCGTATATCTCCGCAAGCATCACGGAGTTCTGGCGCCGCTGGCATATCTCTCTCGGCACATGGTTCCGCGATTACCTTTATATCCCTCTCGGCGGAAACCGCGTAAAGCCGATACGCCATGTTTTCAATATCCTTGTCGTATGGGCAGCCACCGGTTTCTGGCACGGGGCATCGTGGAATTTCGTTCTGTGGGGACTTCTTTATGCGGTGCTTTTACTGTTTGAAAAATACATTCTGCACCCGCAAAGACGGCATGCCGTGCCTATGCACATCTATACGATGCTGTTTGTCGTTCTCGGATTCGTTCTGTTCGATTCGGAAAATATCGCCGCTGCGTTTACGAGTTTTAAGTCGCTGTTCGGTTTTGCGGGAATTCCCGCTGCGAACACGGTTTCGCTTTATTATCTGAAAAGTAATCTCGTACTTCTTATTGTTGCCGCGGTCGGCGCGACGCCCTTACCGAAAAAGATCTGTGAGAAGATCGGAGAAACGGCGGGCGGCAGCCGGGTCCTTGCCGTTCTGACGCCGATAGCGACGGTCGCTTCGATCGCCGTATGCACGGCGTATCTGATCGACGGTTCGTTCAATCCGTTCGTTTATTTCAGGTTCTGATTTACGGGAGGAGTATGATGAAAAAATTTCAACAAATTCTGACTTTGGTCCTGTCGCTCGGCTTTATGGCGGTGTTTGCCGTATGGCTTCTGCTTTCACCCGACGCCGAAGAATCCGTAACGGAAAGGCGGCGATTGGCGAAATGCCCGACGTTGTCTCTTTCGTCCGTTGAAAACGGCAGTTTTATGAACGGTTTCGAAAAATATATGCTCGATCAGTTTCCGCTGCGGGACGGCTTCCGAACGCTGAAAGCCGTCGTAAATGCAAAGGTCTTTATGCAAAAGGATAACAACGGGCTCTATTCCGTCGGCGAACACCTCTCAAAACTTGATTTCCCGACGGATTTTGACTCGATCGACCGCGCCGCACAGCGTTTTCGGTATGTGTACGATACTTATCTTCGGAATACCGAAATAAAGACATACCTGTCGGTGATACCCGATAAGAATGTTTTCACTGCATCGCAGAACGGCTATCCCGACAAGGATTACAGGGCGCTTGCCGAACGCCTCGTAAAAGGGTTTCCGGAAGCAAAATATATTGATATTTCGGGGCTTTTGTCGGCTGATGATTTCTATTACACCGATTCGCACTGGCGTCAGGAAAGAATACTGAAGGTTGCCGACGAAATTGCGGATAAAATGGGCGCGAAGCGGATAGGACAGTGTGAAAAGCACGACGCGGGCGTTTCTTTTTACGGCGTCTATTACGGTCAGGCAGCCCTCCCGCACGCACCCGAATCTCTCAGTTATGTCGATAACTCCGTGATACGCGGACTTAAGGTGTATAACGCCGAAACGGCGTCTGATATCCCGGTTTACGACCTCGCCGCTGCCGCAGGCAGAGATCCTTATGAAATGTTCCTCGGCGGTGCGCGCTCGGTCATTACGATTAAAAATCCGAATGCCGAAAAGGAACGTCGGCTCGTCGTTTTCCGCGATTCGTTCGGAAGCAGCATAGCGCCGCTTCTTGCTGCGGGATATTCCGAGATAACGCTTGTCGATATCCGATATATTTCCCCCGCGTCCCTTGAAAAACTGATCGACTTCGGAAAAACGGACGACGCGCTGTTTCTTTATTCCGCGTCGGTCATAAACAACAGCGAAACGATAAAATAAGGCTGAATTCTCTGTTGTGAAGGTGAAAAAAGTCCGTATCGCACGGTCGGACGGCTTTTTGTCTGCGCGGCAAAAATATCAACCGGCAGTTGAAAAAAAAGCGACACTCCGTTTTCTTATCGAAGAACGGAAGCTATAATAAAGTCGAGGTGACGGATATGAAAAATATAAATATTGTCTTGGCGGCAAATATTCTTAAATTCAGAAAACTTTGCGGAATGACTCAAAGTAAATTGGCGGAGAAGTTATCTGTGAGCAGTCAGTCTGTTTCGAAATGGGAAACGGCAAAAGCCGCTCCCGATATCTCTCTTTTGCCGATGCTTGCCGATATCTTTGATTGTCATATAGATCAGTTGTTTTCCCGTTAGGTTAGGAAAGAGCAAACAGAACTCTTTTCGGTTTTGACGGACTGATTTCCGTCGTGACTTTCGCGGAAAACCCGTAAACGCGACAGCCGGGCAAGGCGAAAAAAGGGAAAAGCACCGAAAAGAGCCTGCGTCGGGCGATAAAAGTTCGTTTTAAGCACTTGCGACAGCAAGTGCTTTTTTTTATTCTCCGAACGGGCAAACGCCCGCTTTCCGCAAAGTCCGCGGATAAATAAAGACCCTGTTGACCGAAAAATAATCCGTTCCCCTAAAAAAATCCTGCATAAATATTGACAAATAACACTTTTTTTGTTATAATTACAGATATTATAAAAAGACCGAAAGGGGAACAGAAAATGAAAAAGTTTTTGGCAGTTGTTATGTGTCTTTGCTTTGTCGCGACGATGTTCGTTGCCTGCGGAGAAACGAAGACCAATGACGAAAAAGTATGGGTGATCGCAACGGATACGGTTTTCAAGCCTTTTGAATATACCGACGCCTCCGGTAAGTTTGTGGGTATCGACGTCGATATTCTTGCCGCTATTGCAGAGGATCAGGGCTTCAAATACGAACTCAAGAGCCTCGGCTGGGACGCTTCCATCGCCGCTTGTCAGTCCGGTCAGGCCGACGGTATGATAGCCGGAGCTTCGATAACGGAAAAAAGGAAGAAAGAGGGATGGATATTCTCCGACGGATACTATACCTCGACTCAGTCGATGGTCGTTTCCTCCGATTCCGACATTAAATCTTTCGACGACCTTAAAGGAAAGACCGTTGCCGTTAAAATCGGCACGATGGGCGCGGATTACGCAAACGAACTTAAGGATAAATACGGCTTTTCGATAATTTCCCTTGAAGACAGCCCGACAATGTATCAGACCGTCATCGGCGGTCAGGCAGTCGCCTGCTTCGAAGATACGCCGATCATGATAACTTCCATAAAAGACGGAAATCTTCCTCTTAAAATCGTCGAGGGTTCCGCAAACGAGGGTTCGGATTACGGACTTGCCGTTTTCTCTTCGGAAAAACAGGAATTCCTCGATATGTTCAACAAAGGACTTGCAAACATAAAGTCGAGCGGTAAATACGACGAGATAATCGCCAAATACCTCGGTTGATAAAATAAATTCAGCTGTGACGCGGAACGCCGTGAAAACGGTGTTCCGCTTGCATTATGAAAGGAGTTTGAACGGTGCTTAAAATACTTGCCGATTACGGACAACTGCTGCTTACCGCAATGGGGCACACCCTGCTGCTTGCGCTGCTCAGCCTTGTTTTTGCCTGCGTTATCGGCCTTCTCTTCGGACTTCTGAGCGTTACGAAAAGTAAAGTCTGCCGTGCGATATATACGGTTTTCGTCGATATAATACGCGGTATCCCGATGATAGTTCTCGCGTTTTTCGTCTTTTTCGGCGTTCCTCAGTTCTTCAAAGGCATCGGCGTCCCGCTTACCCTGTCGGGACTTCAGGCGGGAACGATATGCCTTTCGCTCAACTGCGGCGCGTATATGGCGGAAATAATAAGAGCGGGAATTCAGTCGGTCGACAAAGGTCAGACGGAAGCCGCGCGAAGTCTCGGTCTTCCTCAGTGGAGAACGATGCAGCGCGTCGTTATGCCGCAGGCTATAAAAACGATGATTCCGAGTATTATCAATCAGTTTATCATAACCCTTAAAGATACTTCCATCCTTTCGGTCATAGGCTTCCCCGAACTTGTAAACAGCGCAAAAAACGTTATCGCCATAAATTTCAAATCCTTTGAAACATGGACGATAGTCGCGATAATGTATATAATTATAATTACGATCCTTTCGAAAGTCGCAAAGGTCGTCGAAAGGAGGCTCCACCGTGGCAGTTAACAGAGCAAACGTGAAAATCCACGTTGAAAATCTCGAAAAGCGCTTCGGAGACCTAGAAGTCTTAAAGGATATTTCGACTGACATTTACGAGGGTGAAGTCGTCGTTGTCATAGGACCTTCCGGAAGCGGGAAATCGACGTTTCTGCGGTGCCTCAACAGACTTGAGGAAAGTACGGGCGGCGAAATTGTCGTCGACGGCTATAATATTTCGCACAAGGGCGTAAATATAAATAAAATGCGTGAAAACATCGGAATGGTCTTTCAGCATTTCAATCTTTTCAATAACCTCAACGTCCTGAAAAATCTCATGCTCGCTCCCGTCGACTTAAAAAAGGCGACAAAAGAGGAAGCAAAAAAACAGGCGCTCCAGATGCTTGAAAAAGTCGGGCTTTCCGATAAAGCCGACGCTTTCCCATCACAGCTTTCCGGCGGACAGAAACAGCGCGTCGCCATAGCCCGCGCTCTCTGTATGAACCCCGACATCATGCTTTTTGACGAACCGACGTCCGCTCTCGACCCCGAAATGGTCGGAGAAGTTTTGCAGGTCATGAAACAACTTGCCGCGGACGGCATGACGATGGTCATAGTGACCCATGAAATAGGCTTTGCGCGTGAGGTCGCCGACCGTGTGATTTTCATGGACGGCGGATATATCGTCGAAGAGGGAACCCCCTCGGAAGTCTTCTCTTCGCCCAAGGCTCAGAGAACCAAAGATTTCCTCGATAAAGTTTTGTAAATTCTGTAAAATTGCTTGACAAATTTCAGCGATATTGATATACTGAAAATGATCTTCGGACAACTGTCAACATTTTTTGAAAAGGAGAGAAAAATAATGAAAAACAGTAAAATAAAACTTTCTGTCTTGATTGTGCTTGTTCTTTGCATGGTCGTTTCTTTCGCTATGCCGATAATGACTTCTGCGACCGAGACTTCCGAAAAAGAAAGAATTGTTGCCGACCTCAAAGGCATTCGCGATTATGTCGCGGGAACGGCGTCTACTCCCGTTGCTCCCGGAGCGAAAGGCGACCTTGCTCCGGCAAATCAGCAGGCTTTCGGTCTTTCGCTTGATAAGGCAATTGATATCCTTTTGACGAATTACGAAGCGGATCCTTCGGAAGCCAATCTTTTGGATATAATCAAGTTCCTTAAGGAATGGCTGTGTGGCGGTCATGATGCCGATAAGATATTCCTTACCGATAAACTTTTCGGTTATTTCTATGATTTCGTGAAATTTATCGAAGAAAAAGACATCAGAGACCCGGGAAAACCGGACGAACTCGCCTTCACATGGCCGATGCAGCTTAAGGATAAAAAAGACGAAAACTCCGGCTATCTTTACGCCTTTGCAAAACGTTTCGTGACCAATACCGATACATACAAGGAATTCTATGCAAACTCCAAAATAGGCGAAGAAAAAGGCGTCAACGGCCTCTTCGAACACTTTATGGCAATCGACTCCTCCCTTTATGTTTCGGGAAGAGACGTCAAGGCTGTTTCGGCAAAAGCCGAAGAAACCAAATCCGCTATGTGTGCCGCTCCGACTGCCAAAGAGGCTTATGCAGCGCTGACCGCTTTCTTTGATTATCTTAATGAAGACGGTCATATGGTCCTGAAAACCGCATCGGAAATGTATAGAACTCTTGCAAAACTTAACTATATTATTGAGAATATAAACGACGGCGACGCCGACGCTCTTGAAGCTCTTAAGGAATATCAGGAGTTCCTTCCCGAAGAACTTGCGTCGATGGATCAGTTCAATATGCCGAAATATCCTATTTCCGCTATAATTCAGTACAGACCCGCAGGTCAGGCCACTTCCTTTAGTGAAGATGCGAAGTCCTACTCTGAATCTTTCAGACTTCTTAACGAGGATACTGTCGCCGTGATTGAAGAGTACGCCGCAACCGTTTCCGATTTCGACGCACGCATTGCAGGCTTTACCTATAACGATCCGTATGCCCCGATAAACAACGGCGGTAACGGCGGCGGTAACAGCGGTAACAACAACGGCGGAAGCAGCAACAAACCCGACAACACCGCAGACGCACTTACCGCATTTCTTGCAGTAACCGCGATCGTCTCCGCAGGTTGTGTCGTTGCCCTTGTCAGAGCAAAGAGAAGTTACAACAGATAAAATTGATCTGAAAAAAAAGAAGTCCGAAACGGGCTTCTTTTTTTTGCGGTTCGACTCTGCTTTGGTAAGCCGTAGGAGAATCGAACTCCGCCATTCAAAGTTCGAATAACGAGAACAACGGTTCACCGAAACAATCTTCCGCCCGTATTATTCGACGGGAAATTGATGTTATTTTTCTGTCGGATAAAAAGGCGTTTTGTTTTAGCTAATAGTGAAAAAGTAAAGCCCCAAAGGAGTAACCTTTGGGGCTTTGGAGCTGATGATGCGACTTGAACGCACGACCTGCTGATTACGAATCAGCTGCACTACCGACTGTGCTACATCAGCATATATAAGATACGGAAACCGCCGTAACGGCGGCTGCCGTAATCTGTTTTATCAGTATCTGCGGGTGAAATTAAGGACTTTTTCTCTTCTTATTCTCGTCCCCTGAACGAGTCCGAGACAGATATACATACTGAGAACCGAAGAGCCTCCGTAACTTACGAACGGCAGGGTGATACCGATGACGGGGGAGAGCCCCACGCACATTCCGATATTTATTATCGTTTGTACCGCTATAACGGAAGCGACGGTTATACAGATATATTTTCCGCAATAGTCCTTCGCTTTAGACGCGTCCCGCGCAATTAAAAGGACTATGAAGATAAGCATTAATATAACGAACATACAGCCGATAAAGCCGAATTCTTCCCCGATAATTCCGAAAATAAAGTCTGTGCTGCTCGCGGGGAGAAGATCGTTCTGGGTCTGTATCCCGTTTCCGTATCCGAGTCCCGTAAGACCTCCCGAGCCGAGCGCGATTTTCGAAACGAGCGGCTGGAGTCCGTATCCGAGCGGATCGAGTTCCGGCTGAAAACCGTAGATTATACGCGCTTTCTGATACGTCGAAAGAAATTTCCATACGAGAGGGACCGCCGCAACGACGATAACTCCGCCGGCTATCAGGTATCTGTACTGAAGTCCCGACATATACAGAAGAACTGCGAACGCGCAAAGATAAACGAGCACCGAACCTATATCTTTCTGTAAAACTATCGGCGCGGCGTAACAGAGGAAATGCAGCCCGAGAAAGAGAATGTTTTTGAAACTTGCGGGTTCTCCTCCGATCTTTCTCAAATGAGCGGAAATAGTAAGCGCAAAGAACGCTTTCGTTATTTCCGAAGTCTGTACCGAGATCGGGCCGATAATGAGCCAGTTTTTGTTTCCGTTGATATTCGGGGCGAAGATCGCGGTGAAGAGATTCAGAAGAAACGCGAACCCCACGATATACGGAGAAAGTTCCGACAGAATGTCATAGTCGATTTTAGACAGGATTATCATTACCAGAAATCCGATAAGGATAGCCGCCGTCTGAATTATGAGCGATCTTTTCTGGAGAGACGGGTCATACATCGTCGCGCTCGAAATGGCGACGACTCCGAAAGTCGAAAGGGTGAGGACTGCGACAGCCAAAAGCTTATCGGCTTCTCTGATATAGTTCCAGACCGCGGCTCCCACGGCGGAGAAGAAGTCTCTCACTTCAAAGCCCTCCCGAAAATTTATCGTGAACCTTGTTTATTATACAGTTAAAAACTTTTTTTGTCAATACGGATAACATAAAACTTAAAGAAATTTCATAATTTTATATGCGGGAAGTGATGAAATGAAAAAAATACCGTCGCGATTGAAGTTTTTTCTCGGCTGGAGACTTGTTTTTGCGATAATCTACGTTACGGGTTTTTACACGGCGAAAACTTTTATTCCCGAAACTCCGGCGCCCGTCTTTTCGGAAACGTCGGGCTTCGGAAACGTAACGGTCGTCGAAAAGTCTGCGTTCGATATGGACGGACTTATAAACGACACAATGAAGATGACTCCGGAAAAATGAAAGGCGATATCCTGACCCTCGTTTTCTGGGGGCTTTTTTATCTTTTCGACGGGGGAAAAACCCTCGTCTATATTTTTGTTTCGGCGTCCTTTCACGAAAGCGCGCATCTGTTTTTCTACTGTGTTTTCAAGGCGAGAATAAAGTCTGTAAGGGTGCTTCCGTTTGGAATTTCCGCAGAGTTTTCAAGCACTTCGAAACTCTCTTTTGCAAAGGAAAACACGGCGCTTCTTGCAGGGCCTCTTTTCAACCTTATTATTGCGCTTCTTGCGTTTCTTATAAGCAGAAGCCTGTATTTTGAGGAAAACGGCGTTTTTATCGCATATAACTTTGCATATTTCCTTCTGAATATTCTTCCCGTTTTCCCTCTCGACGGCGGCAGGGTACTTCGGAATATCCTTTTTCGGGCGCTTGCATATAAAAAAGCCGTTCTTATCAGCAGAACCGTTTCTTTTGTGTTTATCGCGGCTCTGTTTTCGCTGTCTTTATTTATTTTTCTTTCCGGAACGGGCAATTTTTCCCTGCTTCTCGTTTCCGCCTATCTTGCGGTCTCATTTTTTACGAAAAATGACTGAAATCGGCGGTTTTTTCGTACTTTTGTCATATTTACATGATAGACTGAAACGAATACGATGTGGGGATATTTTTGTATGAAAAGACCGCTTCTTATTACGGGCGCCGCGGCTTTTGCTTCGGCGTTCCTGCGCGAGTTCATTTTCAGTTCGGCAAGTTTCGATACCGCGTTTTCCGTAATACCTCTCGTTCTTATTGCGGCGATCTCCTGCTTTTCGGTCATAAAGCCGAAAAGAAAGGAACTCTGTCTTGCGGCAGTCCTCTTTCTTACCGTGTTCTTTATCGTCGGAAATATCTGGGCGGTAAAGAATTCGGAGATGCTGTCCGTGCAAAACGGATATTCGGGCTCCGAGAAAGAATGTACGGTTTACATTTACAGAGAACCGACGCTTACTTCAAACGGCTATTACCGTTATTTCGGAAAAATAGAAAGTCCCGAAGAACTGAAAGACGTAAATATCGTATTTTACGGCTTTAACGAAGAAAATATCTCCGTCGGAAGCCGCGTTTCGTCTTTATTCAAATTCGAAAAGGGAGAGCGGAACCATTATTACCGCTACAACGGAGTTGCTTTCTTCGCGAAAAACAAAGGACAGGCTTCGGTCATATCTCCCGATCCGAGCGACTTTAATGTAAAGATAAACAGAATAAAGATTGCGGCGGAAAGCCGTCTCGAATATCTTTTCGGCGATGTTTCCGACGTCGTCAAGGGCTTTCTCTTCGGAGACACTTCCGATATGGACCCCGAAATAAAGGAAGATTTCAGAGCCGCGGGCATTTCCCATCTTCTTGCGGTCTCGGGTCTTCACGTCGGAATCCTTTCCGTATTCTTCTTTGCGCTCTTCGCGAAAGCGGGGCACAAATATCTCAAATATGTCGCGGCGGCTTCTGCAATGCTGTTGCTTGCCGCTCTTTCCGGATTTTCTCCGTCCGTTATCCGCGCCGTCATAATGCAGTTCGTTCTGCTTATCGGTTCGGCGGTGAACAGGCGCTCCGATACGAAGAATACTTTCGGACTTGCGCTTTTCCTTATAGTCCTTTTCGATCCGTTTATAGTTTCTTCGCCGTCTTTCCTTTTATCCTTTGCCTCGACCGCGGCGATAGTCTTCTTTTATAAACCTCTTCATACGGCTGCCGTAAACTTCCTGTTTGTCCGCTGTTCCGTCCGCCTCGGAAAACTTTCGGGCGGTATTGTCTCGGCGGTCATAACTTCCGTTGTCTGTACGGTCGCGACGTTTCCGGTGTCGATAGCCTGCTTCGGAACGGCTTCATATCTCGGAATTTTGGGCAACGTTCTTATCTTCCCGTTCGTTACGTTTTCTTTCGTGTTTGCCGTAGTCGCTCTGATCGTTTCGTTTATTCCTTTGCTTTCGTTTTTCGCGCTGCCGTGTGCGTACATTTCAAAGATCGGAGTTTCCCTTATCATGCTTTCCGCAAAATTTACTTCTTTTCTCGCGGGGTCCGCGTCTTCCTATACTCTCGATATGAGTTTCGTCGGGGATCGGTGGCTCATTCTGTCGGTCATTGCTCTTGTGCTTGCGGCGTTCATCGTCTGGCTTATCGTGTCTCCCGTCAAAAAGAAAGATAAAAGTCGCAAGATCGGGACTCTGCGCTCCGCCGTCGTTGCGCTTCTTGTAATAGTTCTTTCGGTAGGCGTATATTTCTTTACCGAAAATTCCGTTGACTCTTCCCGTCCCGAGGGAAAGATCGAAGTCGCGTTTATCGACGTCGGGCAGGGCAGCTGCACGGTCATTACCTGCGGCGATAAAGTTTATGTTTACGATTGCGGAGGGACAGTCGAACCGGGCGACCGCTGCGCCGAATATATCCTTTCAAAGGGTTACGACAAAATAGACAAACTGATAATTTCTCACATGCACGACGACCATATGAACGGAGTCGAAACGCTTGTTTCAAAGATAAAGACAAGGGAAGTTATTATTCCGTATTCAAGCCCCGATCCGCAGGAGGACGAGGAACTCCACGAATATCTCAGACAGTACAAGACAAGATTTACCGTTCTTTACGAAGACGAGACTCTGAAACTTGACTGTGCCGAAGTGGATCTTCTTCTCGGACACATGTCGGGAAACGCCGACGAAAACGATAACAGTACCGTCCTTTTCCTTGATTTTGCCGATACCGACGTTCTGCTTTGCGGCGACCTTTCGAAAGTCGGCGAAAAGAAACTTATCGAAAAATATCCGGCGCTTGATACCGATATCTATCTCGTCGGTCATCACGGCTCGAAATATTCCGCCTGCGAAGAGTTCCTTTCGCAGATAACGCCCGAAGCGTCGGTCATTTCCTGCGCGAAGAAAAACAGATACGGACACCCGAACGGCGATACCGTTTCCCGTCTTGAAAAGTACGGCAAAGTTTACTATACCATGAACAGCGGAAACATAATTTTCACGCTCGACGGAGAAAACTTCTCCGTCAAAACAAAGGAGGCTGCCTGATATGAATTCAAACCTTACCCGCGACGAAGCGGTCGCTTTGCTGAAAAAATACAACAAAGAACCGTTTCATATTCTCCATGCTCTCACTGTTGAGGGAGTAATGCGCTGGTATGCCGATGAAACAGGGAACGGCGCCGACGCCGATTTCTGGGCGACGGTGGGACTTCTCCACGATATAGATTTCGAACTTTATCCCGAAGAACACTGCAAAAAAGCGCCCGAACTCCTTAAGGCGGGAGGCGCGTCCGACGAACTTATCCATGCGGTCTGCAGTCACGGCTACGGTATCTGCTGCGACGTCGAACCGTCCTGCGAAATGGAAAAAATTCTTTTCGCCGCCGACGAACTCACGGGTCTTATCGGCGCCGCCGCAAAAATGAGACCGTCGAAAAGCGTCTGCGATATGGAGGTCTCAAGCCTTAAAAAGAAATATAAGGATAAGAAATTTGCCGCGGGCTGTTCAAGAGACATAATAGCAAAGGGCGCTGACAACCTCGGCTGGTCGCTTGAGGAACTTATGGAAAAGACGATTCTTGCAATGCGCAGCTGTGAAGAACGCGTAAATAAAGAGACCGCCGAACTCACAAAATGAAAACGGTTCACCCTATCCCCGCGTTCGTCCCCGAAAACGCCGAAATTCTTGTTCTCGGCAGTTTTCCGTCGGTAAAATCGAGAGAAACGGGCTTTTTCTACGGACATAAGCAGAACCGTTTCTGGAAAGTCCTTGCCGCCGTTTTTTCGGATAAAGAACCCGAAACAATAAGCGAAAAGAAAGCGTTTCTTTCGAAAAACAAAGTCGCGCTGTGGGACGTTATCGGCAGCTGCGAAATAACGGGGTCGTCCGACGCGTCTATAAAGAACGCCGAACCGAACGACATTCCGTCGCTCGTAAAAAATACGGGGATAAAGAAAATATTTCTCAACGGAAAAACTTCGGAGAAATATTATAAAAAATATATGGCTTCTTCGATGGAAATCACGGCGAAGGCGCTTCCTTCGACAAGTCCCGCAAACGCCGCCTTTTCTGTCGGAATGCTTATAGAAGAATGGAAAGAAATCAGGAGGTAACAAAATGAAAAACTCAACACACATCAAAAAACTCGTTCTGACGGCACTCTTTGCCGCAATAACCTGTATCTTCACCATGATACATCTTTTCCCGTCGCCTCTCGGCGGATATATCCATATCGGCGACTGTTTCGTTCTGCTTTCGGGCTTTTATCTCGGACCAGTTTACGGAGCTTTTGCCGCAGGTATAGGCAGCAGCCTTGCCGACCTGTTTGCCGGCTATCCTACTTATGCCGTCGCGACTTTCATAATCAAATTCGTAATGGCTCTCGTCGCGGCGCTTATCGTTAAGGGAATGTCCAAAATGCGTTTTCCGATTGTCGGAAAAATCGTCGGCGGACTTGTCGCTGAAATAATAATGGTCGGCGGCTACTATCTTTTCTCCGCGGTGTTCCTCGGAGCGGGCTTTGCCGCAGGTCTTGCAACCCTTCCCGGAGACGCATTCCAGGGCGGTATGGGAATAGTCTTTGCCGTTATCATAAGCGAGATACTGCGCAAATCGAAAGCCGATAAAATCTTTTATTAAAGGAGCCCGTTATGGATCTTGGTCTGATTGCCGAACAGGCGAAAAAAACATTTTCGGAATTTATTGAAAGAGCAAACATGAAAAGGGGACAGATACTTGTCGTCGGCTGCTCTACGAGCGAGGTCTCGGGCAATAACCCCGGAAAAGCCTCTTCCGAAGAGACTGCTGTCGCAATTTATAACGCCGTAAAACCGCTTCTCGACGAAAAGGGAATATACCTTGCCGCTCAGTGCTGCGAACACCTGAACCGTGCGATAGTCGTCGAAAGAGAAGCCGTTCCTTTTGCCGAACCCGTCTGGGTCGTTCCGAAAGTCAAGGCGGGCGGGAGTTTTGCGACGACCTGCTATAAAAATTTCAAAGACCCCGTCGTCCTTGAAGAAATAAAAGCCGACGGCGGTATTGATATCGGCTGTACCCTTATCGGTATGCACCTCAAAAAGGTCGCCGTTCCGTTAAGGCTCGAAAATGACAGAATAGGCAAGGCTCTCATAATTTCCGCAAACACCCGTCCGAAACTTATCGGCGGAGAGCGCGCCGAATATAAATAAAAACCGAAATCCCGAACTTCTGTTCGGGATTTTTTTATCCGACCCTCTTGACGAAAACGCCTTTCCGTGCTATAATAATTTGCGAATAAGTCGCAAATCGGAGAATAATATGAGAATATACAATACCGAGCAGAGAAAACTGCTGCTTTCTTTTTTTGAAAAATATCCCGACAGAAATTTCACCGCAAGGGAAATTTATGAAAAAATAGGTGAAAATATAAGTCTCAGCGCCGTCTACCGCAATCTTTCCGAACTTTCGTCTTCGGGAATGATAACCAAAAACGCGGGAGAAAAAAGGGAAGTTGTTTACCGTTTTTCGGGTGCCGAAGAATGTAAGGACCGTCTTCATCTTTGCTGTTCGGTCTGCAAAAAAACGGTTCATATAGACGGCAAGACCGCCGAAAAAATCAAAAACGCTCTGTCGGACGGCGGTTTCGGACTGAATATTTCGGACACGGTGTTTTACGGCGTCTGTCCCGACTGCAAAAGATAACGGAGGAAATTATGGCACAACTCAAATGTGAAGATCTGGTTCTAGGATACGACTCAAGACCCGTCGTTTCGGGGCTTTCCTTTGAAGTAAACGAGGGCGATTACCTATACGTCATCGGCGAAAACGGTTCGGGCAAAAGCACGCTTATGAAAACGCTTCTGGGGCTTTCGTCGCCGATCTCGGGTAAAATAGTGTTCTCGGAAGGGGTAGAAAAAAAACAGATAGGCTACCTTTCTCAGCAGACTGCCGTTCAGCGCGATTTTCCCGCGTCGGTAAAGGAAATAGTGCTTTCGGGAACTCTTTCGAAGAAATTTTCGCCGTTTTACACAAAGGAACAGAAAAAAACCGCCGAAAAAAATATGGAAAGAATGGGGATAACCGAAATTTCGTCCCGCTGTTACCGCGAACTTTCGGGAGGACAACAGCAGCGCGTGCTTCTTGCAAGAGCGCTCTGCGCGACCGAGAAAATGCTGCTTCTCGACGAGCCCGTCGCGGGACTTGACCCCAAGGTGACGGAGGAGATGTATTCCCTTGTCGAAAAACTCAATAAAGAACTGAAAATAACGGTTATAATGGTTTCCCACGACCTTGCCGCGGCGGAAAAATACGCGTCGCATATCCTGCATATAGGCGAGCCGCTTTTCTTCGGGACAAAAGAAGATTTTTTCAGGGAACAGCCCTGTGAAAACTGCAGACGGGAGGAAAAGTAATGAATATTTTTGAGACCCTCTCTTACTATTTCGGGTTTTCCTTCACCCGCTACGCGCTTATCGCGGGAGTCTGCATATCTCTTGCTTCGTCGCTTTTCGGCGTTACGCTGGTCTTAAAGCGTTTTTCCTTTATCGGCGACGGGCTTTCCCATGTCGCGTTCGGGGCTTTGGCAATAGCCACCGTGCTTAAAATTTCGAATAATATGCTTTTCGTTCTTCCCGTGACCTGCCTTTGCGCCGTTTTTATTCTCAAAAGCGGCAACAAAAGAAAAGTCAACGGCGACGCGGCAATAGCGATGCTTTCGGTCGGAAGCCTTGCTCTCGGATATCTTCTGCTCAACGTTTTTCCGACGGGTTCAAATGTCGCGGGCGACGTCTGCTCGACCTTGTTCGGCTCGTCTTCGATTCTTACCCTTTCGCTTTCCGACGTCTGGCTGTCGGTCGGGCTTTCCGTTGCCGTTATCCTGCTTTTTGTTCTTTTCTATAACAGAATTTTCTCCGTTACTTTCGACGAAAATTTCGCGGGCGCGACAGGGATAAACGCCGACCTCTATAACCTTTTTATCGCGGTCATAACCGCCGTCGTCATCGTCGTTGCGATGAACCTTGTCGGTTCTCTTCTGATTTCCGCGCTTGTCGTCTTTCCCGCGCTTTCCGCAATGAGAGTTTTCAAAACGTTCCGCTCGGTAACGGTCTGCGCCGCCTGTCTGTCGGTTATCTGCTCCGTTCTCGGAATAGTCGTTTCCGTTCTCTTTTCGACCCCCGTCGGAGCAACGGTCGTCGCCGCCGATATTATAGCCTTCGCCGCCTGCTCCGCTGTCGGCAAACTCACAAAATCAGAAAAATGATTTTATGGCGGGATATTGACAAAAATATAGAATCCTGTTATTGTATAGTTACAATAATACATAGGAGGATAATTCCATGAAAAAAGTTTTGTCCCTGCTTTTGTCTGTTGTGTTTATTCTTTCCGTGTTTGTCGGCTGCGGTAAAACGGCACCTTCCGACAAAGAAGTCGCCGCGCTTTTCAAGGACGCCGCAAATATTGTCTGGGAGTATCTCGGAGAAGCCGACTCTGCCGCAGACAAAGCCTTTGACGGCTACGAGTCGTATCTCGGTGAGGATAACGAAATCTTTACGGACAATAAAATGTATTTAAGAACAAACTGCAAGTATAAAGACGCCGAAGAGAAGTATTCGAAAGTCTTTTCGGGAGAGTTTCTCGACGACTTTATGGACTTTTTCTTCTATGATAATGACGGCGTTATGTATATCCGCCAGAACGGACAGACGGGAGTCGGCATAGAGAATGTTTCCGTAAAACTCGAAAAGGAAGACGGCGATAAATATTATTATACGGTAACTTACGATCGCTTCGAGGGGGAGGATACAGCGGGCGAACCGACAAACGGCAAATTCACGGTTGAAAGAACCTCCGACGGTCTCCGCATTTGCAATATGGATTTTGTTTTAGACTGATAATAAAGACAAAAACGCACGGAATTTGTCCGTGCGTTTTTTATATCTGCAATCCGTTTTTTCTTGACGCGTTGCCGAAAAATTGCTGAACGCGGTTTTTCAAGGGGGCGTTTTCCGTTTTATCGAACCAAAGCGGATCGGAAATTATGTTTTCGGTGCATTTCTGTACTTCCGAAATCAGTTTCGCGTCGGCGGCGATATCCGCGATCTTGAATTCCGGAAGACCGCTCTGTCTTGTTCCGAAAAGTTCTCCGGGACCTCGTATTTCGAGGTCCTTTTTGCTTATTTCAAAACCGTCGTTCGTCTTGCAGAATGCCGTCATTCGTTCGACCGTTTCGGCGTTTTTCGAGTCGGAAATCAAGAAACAGTAAGATTTCTGACTTCCTCTTCCGACTCTGCCCCTGAGCTGGTGCAGCTGCGAAAGTCCGAATCTTTCGGCGTTCTGAATTATCATTACGCTCGCGTTCGGGACGTTTACCCCGACTTCTATGACCGTCGTCGAAACAAGCACGCTTACTTCGTTTTCGGCAAACCGCCGCAGAATTTCGTCCTTTTCTTTGCCTTTCATTCTGCCGTGCATAAATTCGAGTTTTACGCCCGGAAGATATTTTTCCCTTAATTCTTCGGCAAACGATGTTACCGCTTTCAACTCTTCGTTTTCGCCTTCTTCGACCATCGGGCAGACGATATACGCCTGCCTGCCCTTTTTGACTTCGTCCGAAATATAGCGGTACATTCTGCCGTTTTCGGAGGAGGGGAGAAGAAACGTCGAAACTTTTTTCCTGCCCGGCGGCATTTCGTCGATTACCGAAATGTCCATATCCCCGTAAATTATCAGGGCAAGGCTCCGCGGTATCGGGGTCGCGGACATGACGAGAGTATGCGGATATTCTCCGTTTTTTCCTTTTTTCGCAAGCAACGCCCTTTGTCCGACGCCGAAACGGTGCTGTTCGTCGGTCACGGCAAAAAGCAGGTTTTTGAAAACCACGTCGTCTTCGATTATCGCGTGCGTACCTATGACGATATCCGCGTCTCCGTTTTGTATCGCCGCTTTTATCCGTTCTTTTTCCTTTTTTGTCGTGCTTCCCGTCAGTTTTTCAACCGAAAGTCTGTTTCCGAAAAGTTCGGTAAAATCCTTGAAATGCTGCATTGCCAAAACTTCTGTCGGCACCATTACCGCGCATTGCCCGCCGTTTTTTACCGCATAATAGCAGAGGGCTGCGGCGACCGCCGTTTTTCCGCTGCCGACGTCTCCCTGCACGACCCTTGACATCGGGAACGGTTTCTGCATATCCTTTACCGCTTCGAAAATGACCCGTTTCTGCGCTTTTGTCATTTCAAAAGGCAGAAATGCCGCAAATTCGGCGGGGAAGTCGCCTTTCAGCGGAAAGGCTTTTTTTATGTGCATTTTCATTTTTAAGGTTGAAAGTCCGAGCCTGAAAATTAAAATTTCTTCAAACGCAAGCCGCCGTCTCGCTTCTTCTATATCGCTTTCGGCCTGCGGTCGGTGGATTTTGACAAACGCTTCGCAAAGAGAGCAAAGCCCGAATTCTTTTCTTACGCTTTCGGGAAGGCTTTCTTTTACAATATCCGTTTTTGAAATTATTTTTCCGTCTTTTTCTTCAAAACAAAAGTCGAGCGCCGCCTCTTCGGTCTTCTGCATTATTTTCTGCGAAATTCCCTCGGTCAGCGGATAAACGGGGCGAAACCCCGTCTGCGTTTCTTCGGTAAATTCAATGTCGGGAGAGGTCATCGAAAGTATGTTTCCGAAAACTTCGGCTTTGCCGTACAAAACGACAGGCTCTCCCTTTTTTACCTTTTCCGCAACGAATTTTCGGTTAAAAAGAGTTACCGACAACCGCGGGACCCCGAAAGAGTCCCCGTCGCCGATAACTTCGAATTTATATATATCCAGTTTTCCCTTTTGAATACGGCGGACATCGGAAGAAACCGTACCCTTAACAAGTACGGCTTGTCCGTCCCGTATTTCGGCTGTCGGAGTATATTTCGAATAGTCGAGATAACTCCGCGGCAGGTGGTAAAGCAGGTCGGAAATTGTCTCAATGCCGAGATTTTCAAGTTTTTCCGCTCTGCTTTTACCTACGCCTTTTAAGCGTGTTACTGAATTTTCTTCCATTTTACTCCGTCTTTTGTGTCTTCGAGAACGATACCTCTCGCTTTGAGTTCATCTCTTATTTCGTCTGCGCGCGCAAAGTTTTTCGCTTTTCTCGCCGCCTGTCTCTCCTCGATAAGGGCGTCGATCTCCGCGTCCGATTCCTTTTCCTTGACGACGATAAGACCTAAAATGTCGGTAAGCGTTTTGAGAACCGAAAGAACCTTTTCGGCAAATTCCGCCGAAGACGTGTCTTTAACTTCTGTGTTTGCGAATTTTACGAGTTCGAAAACCGCAGAAACGGCGTCGGCGGTGTTGAAGTCGTCTTCCATTGCGTCTTCGAATTTCTTAACGAAAACGGCTGTTTCTTTGACTTTTTCGGCTTCTTCCGCGGTCATTTCCTTAACGGGTGACTTTTCGGAAATAAACGCAAGGTTTTCGGCTGCGGTGGTTATTCTCTCAAGTCCGTTCTTTGCCGCCTCCATAAGGTCCGCGCTGAAATTCAGGGGGCTTCTGTAATGCGCCGAAAGCATGAAGAAACGCAGGACCTGAAGGTCGTATTTCTCGCTTATGTCTCTTACGGTAAAGAAATTTCCGAGCGATTTGCTCATTTTTTTGTTATTGATATTGAGGAACGCGTTGTGCATCCAATATCTTGCGAAAGGAACGCCGTTTGCGGCTTCGCTCTGCGCTATCTCATTTTCGTGATGGGGGAAGATAAGATCCTCGCCGCCCGCATGAATGTCTATTTCGTCGCCGAGATAGCGTTTGCTCATAACCGAACATTCAATGTGCCATCCGGGTCTGCCGTCGCACCACGGAGACTGCCAGTAGGGTTCTCCCTCTTTTTTCGGCTTCCATAAAACGAAGTCGAGCGGATCTTCTTTCTGCTCTTCGCCCGAAACTTTGAGTTCTCTGTTTCCGCCGCGCAGATCGTCGAGATTTTTATGAGAAAGTTTGCCGTAGTCCTTAAAACTTCTCGTTCTGTAATAAACGGTGCCGTCCTTTGCGACGTAAGCGTGTCCGCCGTCGATAAGTTTCTTTATCATGTCGATCATGCCGCCGATTTCCTCGGTCGCAAGCGGGTGCTTTGTCGCGGGTTTTACGTTGAGCCCCTCCATATCCTTTTTACATTCGGCAATGTATCTCTGCGAAATTACCGACGCGTCAACGCCTTCGGCGACAGCCGCCTTGATAATTTTGTCGTCAACGTCGGTGAAATTCGAAACATAGTTTACGTCGTAGCCTTTATATTCCATATAACGCCTTACGGTGTCGAAAACTATCATCGGGCGGGCGTTTCCTATATGGATAAGATTGTATACGGTAGGTCCGCATACATACATTTTCACTTTGCCTTTTTCAAGAGGGATAAATTCCTCTTTTTTGTTTGTCAGTGTGTTCTGTATTTTCATAAAATATTCCTCTTGTCAGTTTTTTATGTAGTCTTTACATTCCTTCATATAGGGAATTGCCGAAATTGCGGTGACCGCCGAAACTATCCAGACGAGGATATTCGGAACGGGGGACATCGCCCCCGAAATTGCGGTAATATTGCTGTCTGTTATCGAGACGACAAGCATGATAACATAGGTTGCCGCAAGCGAAATACTCTGAATTACGGTCTTTATTTTTCCCCAGATATTTGCCGCAACGACTTTGCCCGAAGATACCGCGCCGAGCCGGAGTCCGGTCACGATAAATTCCCTTGCAAGAACGATTATTACGGGAACGCAGGAACAGAGCCCGAGTTCCGTAAAGGCGATAAGAAGGCTTATGACAAGCATTTTATCCGCTATCGGGTCGATGAATTTCCCGAAATTCGTTATCGCGTCGTATTTTCTCGCGATCCTGCCGTCAAACGCGTCGGTGAGCATCGCTATTCCGAAAAGAATTCCCGAAGTAATGACCCTTGCCGTTACCGAAAGCGCCGAGGATATCGGATTTTCAAGTAAAAACAAAAGAACGAACGGGATAAGACAAATTCTTATCATGCAAAGTATGTTCGGTACTTTTTTTATGGACATGTGTATCTCCTATTCGGCTTCTTTGCCGTAAAAGTCGTAAGTATCGTATTTTTCGAGGGTGACGTTATAAAATTCGCCCTCTTTACAGTCGTTTTCCGACTTGAAAAGAATTCTTCCGTCGACTTCGGGCGCCTGGAAAAAGGCTCTGCCGACAAAGTAATCGTTTTCAACGCCCTCGCAAAGGACGGGGTATGTTTTTCCGAGATATTTTTTGTTTATCCTGTCAAGCAGCCCGAACTGTATCTCCATTAAAGTTTCGGCTCTTCTTTCGGAAAGACGTTTGTCGACTTTTCCGCAGAACCCCGCGGCTTTCGTGCCTTCCTCGCAGGAATATGTGAACACTCCCATATTTTCGAAACGGCTCTTTCTGACGAATTCGCAGAGCGTTTTGAAATCGGCGTCCTTTTCGCCCGGAAAGCCCGTTATAAAGGTGGTCCTTACCGCAAGTTCGGGAATTTCGCGGCGGAGTTTGCATAAAAGGGAAGAGTAACTGCGGTTCGTTCCTCTGCGGTTCATTCTTTTAAGCACCGGGGTCGAGGCGTGCTGCAGCGGCAGGTCGATATATTTTACGACCTTTTCCTGATTTTTAATCTCCGCGATGAGTTCGTCGGTTATTTCATCGGGATAAAGATACAAAAGCCTTACCCATTTTACACTTTCGATAGCGCATATTCCGCGGATTATCTTTATTATTTCGGGGTGTCTTGAGGTGTCCTGCGAAATAACGTTTATTTCGACCGCGCCGTTTTCTGCAAGGCGCTCAGCCTCTTTTATAACGCTGTCCGCGCTCCTCGGCTGGTAACTGCCGCGGATTATGGGAATTACGCAGTAGGCGCACCGGTTCGAACAGCCCTCCGCGATTTTAAGGTAAACCGAATAATTTTCGGTCGTTAAAACTCTTTCGCCCTCCGGCGACGACGCCGAAAGCGGTTTGAAAAGCGAAAAGCGTTCGTCGCTCTTTAACGCCGCGACTATTTCGTCAAACGATTTTATTCCGAGAACCGCGTCGACTTCGGGGATAAGTTCGAAAATCTCTTCCTTGTATCTTTCCGCAAGACAGCCCGTGACTATCAGTTTTTTTAAGTTCAGTTCCTTGTAGAGCGCGGCGTCGAGGATATTTCTTATCGCCTCTTCCTTTGCCTGTTCGATAAACGCGCAGGTATTGACGATTATCGCGTCGCACTGAGCCATATCCGAACAGAATTCATAACCCTCGTCGGCAATTTTCTTCATCATAACTTCGCAGTCAACGCGATTTTTCGCGCAGCCGAGCGAAATTACTCCGACTTTCTTAATCTCCATAATCTTCCTGCTCCGTAATATCTCCGTCGTAAATTTCTTCCTTTAAGCGGCGGAGTGCGTCGGCAATTTCACCCGAAGAAAAGCCTTTTCTGCAAAGAAAAGCGAAAAGTTTGTCTCTTTCTTTCCTGTCTTCGGGGAAATTTCCCTTTGTTTTTATTTTGATGAGCGCCGATATCTTTTCGGCGGTTTTTTCTCTGTTATATGTTTCTTCGATTGCCTCGGCGGCGATTTCGCGGTCTATTCCTCTTTTGAAGAGTTCTTCCGAAACGCGTTTTTTTCCGTAGGACGCAAAATATTTTTCGGCAAGGCGCCGTGCATATTTTCTGTCGTCGACATAGCCGAAATCCAGCATCTTCGCGACGGCTTCAGCGGCTTCTTTTTCGCTGTATTTTTCCGATATCTTTCTGAAAAGCTCTTTTTCGGAATAGTCGCGTTTTTCAAGAAGCCATACGGCGTAGCCCGCGGCGGTTTTTTCAGCCATTATTCTTCGTCAAGGTCGAAGTCTTCCGCTCCGATGCTTAAAGAGTCTTTTTTTGCGATAGCGGGACGCGCCGCCGGTTTTGCTTCGGGTTTGAGGACTGCCGCCGGCTTTTCCTTTTCCTCTTTTTTGTTCATTTCTTTTATCTGATCGTTGATTTTCTTTTCGATCTCGGACTGCAGGTCGGGGTGTGATAATATCATTTC
The DNA here is from genome assembly GCA_934501435.1 of uncultured Eubacteriales bacterium. Taxonomy (GTDB): domain Bacteria; phylum Bacillota; class Clostridia; order Oscillospirales; family UBA644; genus Geddesella. The sequence continues at coordinate 203,474 of CAKSTW010000003.1, read as the reverse complement.
CTTTGCCTTGTCTCTGCCTTGACCGAGCCTCTGTCCGTCGTAAGAGAACCACGCGCCGCTCTTCTGGATAATTCCGAGTTTTACCGCAATGTCGAGAATTTCGCCCTCGCGGCTTATTCCCTTGCCGTAGATAAGGTCGAATTCAGCCTCCTTGAAGGGGGGAGCGACCTTGTTTTTGACGACCTTGACTCTCGTGCGGGAGCCGTAAGCCTCCGTTCCGTTTTTCAGCGTTTCTATTCTTCTGACGTCGAGACGCACCGACGCATAGAATTTGAGCGCGCGTCCGCCGGTCGTCACTTCGGGGTTTCCGTACATAACTCCGACTTTTTCGCGCAGCTGGTTTATAAAGATGGCGACGCAGGACGTTTTTGCAATGATTCCCGCAAGTTTACGCAGAGCCTGACTCATAAGTCTTGCGTGAAGACCGACGTGCGAATCTCCCATTTCGCCCTCTATTTCCTGTTTCGGAACGAGAGCCGCGACGGAGTCCACGACGATAACGTCGATAGCGCCCGAACGGACGAGCGTCTCGGCAATTTCAAGAGCCTGTTCGCCGTTATCCGGCTGAGAGACGAGAAGAGATTCGGTGTCGACCCCCAACTGTTCGGCATAAACGGGATCGAGCGCGTGTTCGGCGTCTATAAACGCAGCAATTCCGCCCTGCTTCTGCGCCTGAGCGACGATGTGCAGCGCGACGGTCGTTTTACCGGAACTTTCGGGACCGTATATCTCAACGATCCTTCCTTTCGGAACGCCGCCTACTCCGAGCGCAAGGTCAAGCGAAAAAGAACCCGTGGAAATGCTTTCGACGTTTAGCGCTTTGCTTTCGCCGAGAACCATAACGGAGCCTTTTCCGAAATCTTTTTCTATCTGATGTATAGCCTCGTTCAAGGCCTTTCTTTTATTCTCGTCCATATAAACCTCCGGAACGAATTTAATTCTGTTTGCATTATATCACATTTCGCGAACTTTTGCAATAGAAAAACAAAAAAAAGTTTTTAATTTTTTATGTCAAAAAACATCGGGTTTTTCTTTTCAAAACGCGAAAAATCAAATCTCGCTGCACGAAAATCCGGGGCTGCGGATAAATTTGCGTTTTAAGGTAATTTGCGTTATTTGATTTTGGTCGGAATATCGTTTTTTATATTGCGGAAATTATATCGGGAAGAAAAAATTTTTCTTCCTAAAAACAAAAGAGAGGCGTTTTATGTCAAAATTAAAAAAAATCGGACGGTCGCTTCTCTGTCTTTTCGCTTTGGTCGCTTTTTCGTTTCCGACTTATGCCGCGGGTGATAATTTTGTCTCCGCGTTCTCTTCGGTATCCGACCCCGCGGGCTTTTCAAAAAGAACAGTCGCGAATTCGGAGTTCCCGAAAGAAGTCGTTGTCGGAGGGGAGACTTTCGGTGTCAAAATCAAAGCCGACGGCGTTCTGGTCGTCGAAATGCGCGATCTTGAGACCGAAGACGGCAAAAAAGTCAATCCTGCGTATCTGTCGGGAATTCGTCCCGGCGATATAATAACGGAGGTCGACGGCAAAAAGACGGGAAGTGCTTCCGAACTGAAAAACACCGTTTCCTTTTCGGAGGGTAAAGAAATTACCCTTACCGTTAAAAAAGACGGCGTTCAAAAAGAAGTCGCGGTAACTCCTCAGAAGGACACGGCCGACGGCGCGTATCATATAGGTATAGTCGTCAAGGACAGCACCGCGGGTCTCGGAACGATAACCTTTTATGACGCGGAAAATAAAACTTTCGGCGCTCTCGGTCACGGAATATGCGAAGGGGAGACTTCAACTTTATTCCCGATAGCCGAAGCCGATGTCTTTGAGACAAGAATATATTCCGTATCGAAAGGGGCTGTCGGAACTCCGGGCGAACTGCGTGGTCTTTTCCTTGACGAAAAAGCCGCAGGATACCTCTTTTCTAACACCGAAAGCGGAGTTTTCGGGTCGATAAACAATATCCCCGAAAAGAAAACGGTCAAGGTCGCCGAGAAAAACGAAATAAGAGAAGGGAAGGTCACTGTTGTTTCCACTGTCGATGAAAACGGTCCCGCAGAGTATGAGGCGGAGATAACGAAGATCGACGTTTCGGGAAACGGCGACAGGAATTTCGTCGTCAAGATAACAGACCCCGTGCTTCTCGAAAAAACGGGCGGGATAGTTCAGGGAATGAGCGGAAGCCCGATACTGCAGAACGGAAAGATAATAGGCGCGGTAACTCACGTCTTCATAAACGATCCGACGTCGGGTTACGGTATCTATATCAAGAATATGCCCACAGCATAAAAAAAGAACGCCGATAAAATTTATCGGCGTTTTTCCTTTTATATAATATCTTTAACGAACATATCATAGTATGCGTCGGAGGGCATTCTGAAATCTCCCCTCGGCGAAAGAGAAACGCTTCCGACCTTTACTCCGTCGGGAAGACAGGAACGTTTGAACTGCTGCGTGAAAAATCTTCTCAAGAATATTTTCAGCCATTTTACTATCGTTTCCCTGTCGAAAATTCCTTCAAACGCGTTTTCGGCAAGGCGGATTATCTTTTCGGGCGGACAGCCGTAACGCAAAAGGTAGTAAAGATAGAAGTCGTGCAGTTCGTAAGGACCTATTATGTCCTCGGTCTTCTGCGCGATCTCACCCTTGTCGTCGTGCGGCAGAAGTTCGGGACTTACCGGCGTTTCAAGCACGTCGATAAGCACTTTTTTCTGCTTTTCGCCGCTCTTTTCCGCTTCGTAACGGACAAGATATCTTATAAGCGTTTTCGGAACCGACGCATTGACTCCGTACATCGACATGTGGTCGCCGTTGTAGGTCGCAAAGCCGAGCGCAAGTTCGGAAAGGTCTCCCGTGCCGATAACTATTCCGTTTTCGGCGTTCGCGACGTCCATAAGAATCTGCGTTCTTTCTCTTGCCTGCGAGTTTTCGTAGGTGACGTCGTGGACTTCCGGATCGTGGCCTATATCCCTGAAATGCTTGTTTACCGCGTCCGCTATGGGAATTTCCCTTATCGTAACGCCGAAACATTCCGCAAGGGTAAAGGCGTTGTTTTTCGTCCTGTCGGTCGTTCCGAAACAGGGCATCGTTATCGCCGTTATGTCTTTTCTGTCTTTTTTAAGTATGTCGAAAGCGCGGGCGGTGACGATAAGCGCAAGGGTCGAATCGAGCCCTCCCGAAATGCCGACGACCGCACTTTTCGATTTTATTCTGTCGAGCCTTGACGCGAGAGCCCTGCTCTGGATGTTGAGTATCTCTTCGCAGCGTTCCGCGATGTCGCCTTTCGGCAGAAACGGGTTTTTATCGTATTTTCTTTCGAGTTTTATGTTTTTAACGGGCAGTTCGATGTCGATTTTCCTTACCGAAAAGTCGCTCTTCGGAAAAGAAGACATTCTCCGTCTGTCAAAGGTTATCGTCTGCAGGTCGGCGTCCGCGAAAATTATCCCGGGTTCATAGGGCGCGCTGCGTGAAAGCAAGCGTCCGTTTTCGCAGATCATAGAGTCTCCCGAAAAGAACATATCGGTCGTCGATTCGCCTTTTCCTGCCGAGGCGTAGGCGTAAACGCACAGGAGTTTTGCCGACTGCATCGAAACGAGGTCTTTTCTGAAACGGCGTTTTTCCGCAAATTCGTTTCCCGCCGAAAGGTTGAAAATTACCGTCGCTCCGTTCTCTGCAAGCGTTTCGGAGGGGGAAGAGGGGACCCACAAATCTTCGCAAATCTCAGCCGAAAACGCGAATTCTTCAAAGTTGACGGCGGAAATTATCGCTCTTCCGAACGGTATCTTTTCTCCGAAAAAGTCGACTTCCCGCGCAATTTCGCCATTTGCCGACGCGAAATGTCTCCCCTCATAAAACTCCGAATAGTTCGGAATGTTTTCTTTCGGGATAATTGCTGTGACTTTTCCTTTGAAAATTACCGCCGCGCAGTTATACAGTTTGAAATCGACGGCGAACGGAAATCCGACTATCGAAATTATGTCAAAATCAGCGGTTTTTTCGGCGATTTCCTTTACCGAAGCCGCCGCTTCCTTTATGAGTTTCGTCTGCAAAAAAAGGTCTCCGCAGGTGTATCCCGTCACACAGAGTTCGGGGAAAACAATAACCGACGCGTCCCTTTCTTCCGCGGCTTTTATCATTTCAAGGATATTTTCGCGGTTCGAAATGCAGTCCGCAACTTTTACTGTCGGGCTTGCCGCGGCAATTCTTATAAAACCGTCTTTCATATCAAAACCTCTTCCTTAATTTTTGCTTTTCTTTGCAATAAATGCGGTGAGAAACGCTCCGAGAGCGAATACGGCTGCTCCCGCGACGATATTTACGATATATCCCGAAGTCGCCGCAAAAGACGCGATAAACGGCAGAATATTCTGTCTTGCGATGTCGATAGCCGAGAAAAGAACAAATCCCGAAATTACAGTGTAGGTTATTCTCGACTGCTTATTTAATGCGTATTCAAGCGCTTTTATCATCGCGAACACAAAGAGGACTCCGAAGATACCGAACGGTAAAAGCGAAAGAATATCGAGTTTCTTTATCCATTCGAGAATGAGTTCGTAAAGCCCGAGAACAAGAAGAATATGCGAAAGCGAAATTCCGGGTAAGATAAGAGCTACGGCAATAAGTATTCCCGAGATTATATAGAGCGGCAGGTTTCCGAAAAATCCGCCGTCGGAAGAATACGAGATAAAATCTTCCGGAATAAGGGTTATTAAAAGAAGAATAACGATTCCCGCGGCAAAGGATACGGCGTCGGTCCATTTTAAGGAGGTTATCCCGGCTTTCTTTTTTAAGAGCGCCATGCTTCCGATAAGCGTTCCGACAAAGAAACAGTACATTATAAATCCGACGTTCTCCATTAAAAAGGACATCGGCCAGGAAAACGCGACAAAACCGACGGCTACGGTCAGCATATAGAAAAGTATCGTTAAGAAATTTTTTTTGAAACTTTTGAAAATGCCCGCGGCGGCGTTTATGAGTTTATCGTAAAACCCGAAAATCAGAGCCATCGTACCTCCCGAAATTCCGGGGACGAGCATTGAGGCGCCGGTGAGAACGCCTTTCGCACCTTCTTTTATAACAGAATCTTTTTTCATATATTTCTCCGTTGTTCTTTTTTTCAAACTGATTATAGCAAATAAACGGAGATTTTACAACCTTTAATACAAAATTTCGGAAAATCGTCCTAAAAAACAGCCCTGCAAAGCCTTTCGGAAACCTTTCCGAGCTTTGAAAAGTCCATTGCCTCGATATATATTTCTTCGAGGTCGTCGTGGAGCGCTTTTTCTTTTTTAAGCGATTCAAGCGCTTCGTTTATGCACGCGGCGTATATCTTTTTCGAAAAAAGGAGACGGTCGCGGATAAATGTGAAGTCTTCGCGCAAAAAACGTTTGAGATGTATCTTCCTTGTAAGGGACGGCTCGAAATCGCACCCCTTTTCGGACGTGACGAGCGCGGTCGAAAAAGAGGGGACTGCGATATGTTCTATTTCGTTCGGGGACGTCGGCGAATAGAAAGCGTAAAAATCAATTCCCGCCTGCTCTAAATACGCCGCCGCCTTTTTCATAAAATAGGGAGATGTGAAAAAGTCGTCCCGGAAAACGAAGACTTTGTCGCAGAGGGTATAAATTGTGTCTTTGAAAGTGATATAGCCTTTCGGGGTGTATCCCGAAAGAAAACGTCTGTGTATTTTCCCGTTGCCGCCGCCTGTGTTCGGGAAATTCCGTTTCATAAATCCCGCCATAAACCCGTCCGCTTTTTCTTCGTCGATGCAGTCTTTCGCGCTTCCCGAAATATCGGCGTAAATTTTTCCCGCCGCTCCGAGATAGTGATAACATCTTTCAAAACATTTTTTTATTCTGCCTTGAAGCATGAAAATTTCCTTGAGCGACCGTTGCAGTTTCTTTTCGTCCCAATACTCTCCGATGTTTATGATTCCGCCCAACGCTCCGGGAACGGGAGGCTCAAGGGTGTGGGGAGGGGTCCCGTCGACAAGGACCGCTCCGAGCTGCGGGAAAAGCACTCCGTCGAGACTGTCGGGGTCGGAAGAACAGTAGGCGTATTCGGTGAAAATTTCCTTTTTCAACATCTCGCCCGCGACTTTTTTCATAAGGCTGCTCTTTCCCGTTCCGGGACCTCCCTTGATGACGTAAGCCCTTTTGTTTTCGATAAAAGGTTCGTAATAAGAGAAAAACCCCTCCGGAGTATTCGCTCCGAGAAAGGTTCTGATACCGAGTCCGTTCATATAATCCCTCTTTCTGTATGTTTTTCTCTAATATGATATGCAGAAAGAAAAATTACGGCAAAAAAAAACGCCTCGACCGAGGCGTTTTTTTAGTGTTTGACAATATTTTCGGCGGCGACTATCTTCTTTTGGCAGAAAGGACATTCGACCTCTCCGTCAATTTCGTCGTTTTCAATAAAGAAAAGTTCTTCGCAGAACGGACATTGCAGGGTGTAGAATTCGTCGATATGCTCATGGTCGCAATGCTCGTCTCCGCAGTCGCATTCGTGAGCGTGCTGTTCTTCGGCCGCGCCTTCAAGGTCGAAATTATCGAGGATCACCTGCTGCATATCCTTTATGACCGAAGTCAGATATTCGAGTTCTTCTTCAATTTCGTCGTTCTTGACGGTCTGCAGGTCCTGCTTGCCGGCGACGTCTTCGAGAAGCGCGAGCATCTCTTTCATAAGACCGTAGTCGGGACTGTCTTTTCTTTCTTCGATTTTTTCTTTTAAGGAATTTATTCTGTTCAAAACGAAATCCATATTTCCTCCTAAAAAATATGACCTCGCATTTTTATGGAGGTCATCATTTTTTCTTAAAGACTTACGCTCTTTCCATGTATTCGCCGGTACGGGTGTCTATTCTTATCATTTCTCCGTCGTTTATGAACATCGGAACCTTGATCTCCGCTCCGGTTTCAAGCGTAGCGTTTTTGAGGGCGTTCGTCGAAGTGTTGCCCTTGACGGCGGGCTCGGTCTCGGTAACGAGAAGGTCGATAAAGAAGGGGGGCTCGACCGAGAAGACGTTTCCTTTGTAAGAAACGACTTTGCAGACGACGTTTTCCTTAACGAACTTGAAGTTGTCGGGGAGAATGTCTTTGCTCAAAGGCATCTGCTCGTAAGTATCGGTATCCATAAAGTAATAAAGATCGCCGTCGTTGTAAAGATATTCCATATCTTTTCTTTCGATTATTGCCTGGGGGAATTTGTCCGTCGGGGAGAACGTTTTTTCAACAACGGAACCCGTTATCACGTTCTTTATTTTCGTGCGGACGAAGGCGGCTCCCTTACCGGGCTTTACGTGCTGAAATTCTACGACGGAATAAACGTTTCCGTCCATTTCGAAAGTCAGACCGTTTCTGAAATCACCAGCTGAAAACATATTTTACCTCCAATAATATACGGAATAAAAAATTCTTCTTCGCATACATTTAGTTTATAATACTGTTTAATTATACACGATGACTGCAATATTTGCAAGTGGTATCCTTTATAAAAAAGTGACAAATTGGTGACAAAACTGAAACGGAGAGACCCTTTTATGAAAGAAAAGATACCTGTTTTCGTTTTTGCGGCGGTTTTGCTGCTGCTTACCCTTCTTTTGCCCGCGCTTTCCGTCCCGACGGCGGCGGAGCGAGGTTTTGTAGTGATTATCGACCCCGGTCACGGCGGGGACGACGGCGGCGCCGTGTCGCTTTCGGGAAAATGCGAAAAGGATTTCAACCTTGATTTATCTCTGCGGCTCTCGGAATCCCTTGAAAATATGGGGATAAAAACTGTCCTTACCCGAACCGAAGACTGCGACACCGACGGGGAAGAAGGCTTTCACAAAAGGAAAGATATTCTGGAAAGGCTTGCCTTTACCGAAAAATATCCCGATTCGGTCTTTGTTTCGGTCCACATGAATTCCTCGACCTCCGAAAACGATAAGGGGTTTCAGGTGTTTTACGGAACGAAAAACGAAAGAAGCAAACTGCTTGCCGAAAAGATATATTCGGAAGTTTCGCTCAAAGCCTATACCTCAAGACTCCGGGAAGTCAAACAGACTCCCGACAGCGTTTATATAATGAAAAATTCGGAGGTGCCGTCGGTTCTTGCGGAATGCGGCTTTATCAGCAACAAGACCGACGAAAAACTGCTTTCCGACCCCGAATACAGACAAAGTCTCGCGTTCGTTCTTGCCTCGGCGATACGCGATTTTGTAAAATAAAAGCGGCTCATTGAGCCGCTTCGTCGGTAAGTATTATGTCTTTGAGCCAACATTCAAGGTCGCAGACCCATTTTTCGGTATGTTTGAATTTCCCGAACGCAAGTCCGTGCTGTGCAAACGGATAGATATGCAGTTCCACGGGGATTTTGTGCGCGGCAAGACTTTTCGCGTATTCAAGCGAATTCTTTACCGGAACTTCGCTGTCGCATGCGGTGTGCCAGATAAACGCCTGCGGGGTGTCTGCCGTGACCTGTTTTTCGAGCGAATAATAGTCGAGAAGTTCGTCGTTTTCAAGTTGTTTTCCGAGAAGCGCGATAATCGACCCTGCGTGCGCAAAGGACATATCGGTCGTTATTACGGGATAACAGAGAATCTGAAAATCGGGACGGGAACTTTCCCTGTCGACGTCGTCTTTCGGGTTTTCTTCCTCTTCGAAATGGACCGCCGTGCAACCTGCGAGATGTCCGCCAGCGGAAAAGCCCATAATGCCTATTTTATCTTTCGGATATCCGAATTTTTCGGCGTTATACCGAAGATATCTCATCGCTCTTTTTGCGTCGGATATCTGGTCGGGCTGGGTGTAGGGAAATACCCTGTAATTTAAGTATGCCGCGGAAATTCCCATCTCGTTGAATTTTTTCGCCGCGGCGTCGCCTTCGATATCTTCCGAGACGAATTCATAGCCGCCTCCCGGACAGATAAGAACGCACGCGGGGGCGTTTTCGAGAAAATAAGTTTTCAGATACGGTTCAAACGGATCTTCGGGATCGTGTTCTCCCGAAACGGGCGCTTTTTCCCATAAAGGTACTGTGTCCATAATAAGTCTCCTTTTCATCCACCTGATTATACAATAAAATTAACGTAAAGTCAATATTTTATAATTTTACTCTTCTAAAATTTCACAGTTGGGACACTATTTCATGCTAAAATAACAGTGTGGAAGTCTCCCGGAAAGGAAAATATGACTCTCGACAAGCTTGAAACGGGTAAAAAAGCGACGGTCGTTTCTCTCCCGAAAGGCGGGAATATCCGCCGCAGACTTCTGGATATCGGCATTTTCCCGGGGGCTGAAATTACCGCAAAAGGAAAAGCTCCTTTCGGCGGACCCGCGATTTTCGATATCGGAACCGTTGTCGCTTTGCGGACGGAGGACGCCGCAAATATTATCTGCAAATTATGATCTTCGCTCTTGTCGGAAACCCGAACTGCGGAAAAACAGCTCTTTTCAACCGCCTTACCGCGAGCAGATGCAAAGTCGGAAATTTCCCCGGAGTTACGGTTGAAAAAAAGGTCGGGAAACTTGTCTGTGATAAACGGATTTCGATAGTTGACCTGCCGGGTGCCTATTCTTTTTCTCCCTATACCGAAGAAGAAAAGGCGACCGTCGATTTTCTCTTGTGCGAAAAATGCGACTGCGTTATAAACGTTATCGACGGCACCGATATAAAGCGGGGGCTTTGCCTTGCTTTGAGGCTTACGTTTCTTGAAATTCCGACGGTAATTGCCCTGAATATGGCGGACGAAGTCGAAAAGAGCGGCGGCAAAAACGATATAAAACGCCTTTCCGAAATAATGAAAACGCCCGTCGTTTCCGTTTCCGCGGTCAAAAAAACGGGGCTTGAAAATCTTATTTTAACGGCAAAAAAACAGGTCTCCGAACGAAAGACGGAAAGACCCGAAGTTTTCTGCGGTCAACTGAAAGACCGCGTTGCGCGCGCCGAAAACCTGCTGCGTGCCGATTTCAAAAAAGCGAATATCCCCGTTTCTTTCGCGGCGCTTTGCCTTGCCGAAAAAAACAGTTTCGTAACCGAAAAACTCGGAATCCCCGACCGTTTTTACGGACTTTTTGACGAAGATTCGGACTGTACCGTTGCCGCAGCGCTTTTTCGTTTTGCGGAAAACGCGGTCGCTGTGTGCGTTGAAAAAGGAGACGGAAAACGCCTGCGTATGACCGGAAAACTCGACGGTATCCTTTGCGACAGGTATTTTGCGCTGCCTTTTTTCGTATTTTTTATTTTCGCCGTTTTTTACGTTACTTTCGGATCTTTCGGAGGATTTCTTTCCGAAAAAGTCGGCGGTTTCGTATCTTTTTTATCTGAAAATACCGAAATATTTCTTCTGAATATCGGAACGGACAAAACCGTCACGTCTCTTTTCTGCGACGGCGTTATTTCGGGCGTCGGAAGCGTCCTTTCGTTCGTTCCCGTACTGCTTTTTCTGTTTGCGTTCCTTTCTTTTGCCGAAGAATCGGGATACTCCGCGAGGGCGGCGCTGATTTTCGACGGCGCAATGAAAAAGATCGGACTTTCGGGGCGCAGCGTTATCCCTTTGCTTGTAGGTTTCGGATGTTCCGTTCCCGCAATTCTTTCGACAAAAGGACTTTCAAAAAAAGAAAAAAAGAGAACGGTGTTCGCCGTACCTTTTATGTCCTGCGGCGCGAAAACAGCCGTTTATTCGGCGTTTATCCCGATATTTTTCCCGCGGAGAGGGTTCCCGACGGTTCTGTTTTTATATCTTCTCGGAATATCCGTCGCCGTCATTTTTCTTTGCATAAGAAACGTTTTCGGCGAAAAAAACGCCGCGGAACCGTATATTTCGGAACTTCCGCTTTACCGCCTGCCGACGTTTTCAGACCTTTTTTCGAGGATCTTTCTTCGGATCCGCGATTTTATTTCAAAGGCTTTCGGAATAATTCTTCTGTCGTCGGTCGCCGTTTGGGCGCTTACGAATTTTGATTTTTTGCTTTGCCCCGCGCCTGCGGAAGAAAGTATGCTTGCGGCAATAGGGAAAGCCGTTTCTCCGCTGTTTTTCTTCTGCGGTTTTCCGTCGTGGCAGGCGACCGCCGCGATAATCTCCGGCTTTTTATCGAAAGAATCGGTCGTTGCGACTTTGTTTGTTTTAACGGGAAAAACGGGCGGGCTCACGTCGGTCTTTCCGTCGCCTTTGTCGGCGATGAGTTTTCTTATATTTATTCTTTTATATCCGCCGTGCGTTGCCGCTTTGTCGGCTCTTAAAAGGGAAACGGGGTTTTTCCGCACCGCGCTTGCCGTGCTTTTTCAGTTTGCGGCGGCACTGTTTATCACCTCGGCGTTCTACGGCGTTTCCACACTTTTTTCATAACGGAAAGGAAATAAAAAATGCAGGATTATGTTACTTTTGACGGCGTTTCCAAAGTTTACGACATGGGTGAAATAAAAATCCCGGCGCTGACCGCCGCTTCTTTCGGAATCAAAAAGGGCGAACTCTGCGTTATAGTGGGTCCTTCGGGCGCGGGGAAAACCACTCTCTTAAATATCCTCGGAGGAATGGACACGCTGACCGACGGAAAAGTTTTTCTCGACGGCGTTGAAATTTCGTCTTTCGACAAAAAAAGACTCACAGAATACCGTCGGTACGATATAGGGTTCGTTTTTCAGTTCTACAACCTTATCCAGAATCTGACGGCGCTTGAGAACGTCGAACTTGCGGCTCAGATCTGCAAAGATCCGATGCCCGCCTCCGACGCTCTGGACCTTGTCGGGCTTGAAAACAGGAAAAACAATTTTCCCGCGCAGCTTTCCGGCGGCGAACAGCAGAGAGTCGCCATTGCCCGCGCCGTGGCAAAACGCCCGAAACTTCTTCTCTGCGACGAACCGACGGGCGCTCTCGACTATAATACGGGTAAAGCGGTCCTTAAGCTTTTGCAGGATATGTGCCGCAAAAACGGAGTGACCGTCGTTATAATCACACACAACTCCGCCCTTACGGCAATGGCGGACAGGGTAATAAAAGTCAAAAACGGAACGGTCGAATCGGTAAAAACAAACGGAGATCCGACCCCCGTGGAGGATATAGAATGGTGAAGAGTTCTTTTGCCAAAAATACCTTCCGCGAGATAAAGAGCAGTCTCGGAAGATATTTCGCAATACTCCTTATAATCGCTCTCGGCGTGGGCTTTTTCGCCGGACTGCGAATGACCGAACCCGATATGAAAAAGACCGCGGTGAAATACCTTGCCGAACATAAAATGTACGACTACCGCCTTATTTCGACGCTCGGCTTTACCGGGGAGGACGTCTCGGCTTTCGCGTCGCTTGACGGCGTTACCGCGGAGGGGACGTATACCGTCGATTTTATCGCGGAAGTTGCGGACGGCGGCGAAAAGGTATACCGTGCGGAGACTGTAACGGAGGGGGTAAATAAACTTAATATCGTTTCCGGACGAGCCCCGGAAAACGGCAACGAATGTGTTATCGACGCAAGATATTATTCCTCCGACATGATAGGAAAGTATATCGAAGTCTCGGATCAGAACGACGGGGATGTTTTCAAAACGCTTAAATACGACAGATATCTCATTGTCGGAACGGCGCTTACTCCGATATATCTGAATTACGAAATAGGCTCGACCACCGTCGGATCGGGAACCGTTTCCGCATTCCTCTTTATTCCTCCCGACGGTTTTGAAAGCGAGTATTATCACGGGATATATCTTCTTACCGATATCAAAGCCGACGCATACAGCGACGAATACGACGATCTTCTCGAAAAAAAATGGCACGATAAGATTGAAAACCTCCTTAACGAAAGGGGAGACGTCCGCTATGAAAAAATAGTTTCGGACGCTGAGGAAAAGATTGCCGACGGCGAAAAAACGCTTGCGGAAAACGAAGAAAAATACCTTTCCGAAAAAGCCGACGCCGAAAAGAAACTTTCGGACGCGTTAAAGGAAATTACCGACGGCGAAAAAACGCTTGCCGACGGAAAAGCGGAACTTGAAAAAAAGAAAAAAGAACTTTCGGACGGAGAAAAGGCTATTGCCGAAGCGACCGGGAAACTGACTTCTTCAAAAAAGGAACTTGCCGATAAAAAGGCTGCCGCAGAAAAAGAATTCGCGGCAAAAAGGGAGGAACTTTCTTCTCAGAAAACGTCTGCCGAACAGGCTGTCGCATATTACACGGCTATCGGCGACAGCGAAAACGCCGCGTATTATACTGCCGCGCTGTCTCAGATAAACGCAGGGCTTGAGACCCTTACGCAGACCGAAACCGAAACAAATAAACAGTTTGCGGCGGCTGAAATCGAAATTGAAAAAAACGAAAAAACGCTTGCCGGAAAACAGGCTGAAATAACTGCCGGAAAAGCGGAGATAAAAAAAGCCGAAAGCGAAATTGCAAAAAACGAAAAAACGCTTGCCGACGGAAAAAACGAATACGAAAAAAACAAAAAGGAAGCGGAGGAAAAATTCGCAGACGCCGAAAAAGAAATAAACGACGCGAAAGCGGATATAAAAAAGGCAAAAGAAGACCTCTCAAAGGTCGAAAAACCGACTTTGTATCAGCTTGACCGTAATGCGAATATAGGTTACGCATGCTACGAAAACGACAGTAATATAGTCGAACAGATATCGGTCGTTTTTCCTGTATTTTTCCTTTTGGTCGCAATTCTCGTCTGTATGACGACAATGACGCGGATGGTCGATGAATGCAGGGGACAGATAGGCGTTTTCAAGGCTCTCGGCTATTCAAACGCGAGAATACAGTCGAAATTCCTCGTCTATTCCGGTTCCGCAGCCCTTCTCGGCTGGCTTATCGGCTATTTTGCCGGGACGCTTATAATCCCCGAAATCATTTGGTCGGTCTACAACATCATGTATGATTTTGCGCCTCTTGAACACGTTTTCGACCCGATAATGTTTATTCTCTGTCTTGCTGCGGCGCTTCTCTGTTCCTGCGGCGCGGCATACGCAACCTGTCTTTCCGAACTCAGACCGGTGCCTGCGGCTCTTATCCGTCCGAAAACCGCGAAGGAGGGAAAGAAGGTCTGGATAGAAAAAATACCCTTTATCTGGAAACATCTGGATTTTCTGAAAAAGGTTTCCGCGAGAAATATTTTCAGATATAAAAACCGACTTTTCATGATGATCGTCGGAATAGGCGGCTGTACGGCGCTTCTGATAACCGGATTCGGGATCCGTGATTCGATAAAAGACGTCGCGGCTCTGCAGTTTAACGAGATAATGCGGTACGACATCTCCCTGTCCGTTTCCGACGGGAAAAAGGCTTATTCAAACGTATCTTCGGTCGACGGTACGGAAAAAGTTCTCAAGGTCCTTTCGGAGGCGGACGATGCGATAAAAGATTCTGAACAGAAAAGCATAAATCTTCTTGTTTCCGAAAACGGGAATTTCGACGGATTTGTTTCCTTTGCTCTTAACGGGAAACCCGTTTCCGAGCCGAAAGAAGGCGAAGCGATAATTTCCACAAGCGTCGCTTCCGTGCTCTCCGCAAAGGTGGGGGACGAAATAACGCTGCGTAACGGAAACTATAATGAAATAAAAGTAAAGGTCTCGGGAATTTTCGACAATTATCTCTATAACTACGCCGTGATTTCCGCCGAGACGTATTCTTCGGGCTTCGGAAAGGAACCCGAAATAAATACTCTTTATGTAAACGTTTCCGAAAATGCCGACATCCGTGACGTTTCGGCAAAGGTCGGAAGCTGCGACGGAGTCACCGCGGTGACCGTAAACAAAGACCTTGTCACAAGAGTAAGTTCGACGATGAACAGCCTTAACTATATCGTTCTTCTTGTTCTTGTCTGCGCGGCGGCGCTTGCCTTTATCGTAATTTACAACCTTACGAATATCAATATCGAGGAAAGAATAAGGGAAATCGCAACGATCAAGGTCCTCGGCTTCAGAAAACGCGAAGTTTCGGCGTACGTTATGAGAGAGATCGTCGTTCTGACCGCTTTCGGCGCGGTTATCGGACTGCCTGCCGGCAAATTGCTCCATACTTTCGTAATGAGTTGTATAAACGTCGATCAGGTCACTTTCCAGAACAAAATAACGCCGCTGAGTTATATTCTGTCCCTTGCCCTTACCTTCGTTTTTGCCCTGACGGTAAATATCTTTATGTCAAAACGGCTCGACAAAATCGATATGGCGACATCTCTTAAATCAATAGAATAAATGAATGCCGCGACTTTTGTCGCGGCATAAATTTTTATATGAGACTTTTTTATATTTCATACGACTGAAAAGTGAAGACCTAAAGAAGGGCGGCTATCCGTTTCTCTGTTTTTCATTTGTCGAAACGGCGGAAAATCGTTTCGGTAATTTCTTCTTTGTTAAAATAAAAAAACGGGGCTCTGGAACCCCGTTTTGCTATTTCATTAAGATAAATCCCGCGGTAAGAAGCGACTGCGCGGCGATATACGTCAGCATTATAAGTCCGTTGTAGACGGGCGGCTGTTCCTTTTTGCCGAACATACAGTAGACAAGCAGGCTGTCGCTTAAAACGAAAAACGTCATTCCGCAGAAGATAAGGAGCGATTCGGTCGTCTGCGCCGAGAAAAGATACGTTACCGAAAACGCCGCCATAAGCGTTATGACAACGCCGTATAATATGGACGGATACCTGAATTTCGAGGGTATGCCGTCTTTTATTTTTATAAACAAAAGGAGAGGCTCGGCGAAAATTATAACGAACGCGATAACGAGAAGCCGCAGCGACCCCCAGATATCGACGCTTGAAATAAGGGACAGCAGATATGTTATGTGTCCCGCTCCGAACGCCGCCGTCCCGATAAAGAAAAACGTCTTGTTGCGGTCTCCGAGCAAAAGCAGCGTGTCTCCCGCAAAGCCGAGAAGCAGAGCGGTGAAAACGAGCGGACGGAAGACAGCTGCTGACGTCGCGTAAATTACCGACAGGAAAATAAGCAGAAGCGGCTTTGTCGCGACCCTGATCTTATAAAAATTCAGAAAACACGCAGTGACATGAATTGCGGCAAGAAAGAAAAAGACGATCCAGAGCTTGTATTCAAGCATAGAAATATCTCCCCTTTTACAGGCATTTTATGTATTTACCCTTTCCGGCGGCTGTTTTTATTGCCGAAGAGAGTTCCGAAACGTCGCCCTCGACGGTCGCTTTGTCAACGATAAAAGCCCCCGTCTTGTTTAAGTACATATAGAAAAATTCTTTGGTCTCATATATTTTGAAAAGTTTGGAATAAGGAAAATGCGCCTTCTTGTCTTCTCCCGCTTTTGCGGTGTAAAAATCAAAGCCGTCATCGGTAAAAGAATAAATTATTTCGTTGTCGGTGTCGTCTTCTCTTTTTTTCATTTTCATAACGGGATACGCGTAAAAATATATTATCTGAACGGCATACGCGACTGTTAAAATTACCGCCGCCGCTGTCATGAAAAGCTGAAAGCCGAGCGCTATCTGATACATTATCGCAACGAAAATGAAAATTGCGACAAGCACACCGTAGATATAGGGTGAAATTTTATAGAATCTGCCTTTGAACATATTGAAACGCAGATATTTTTCCATTGTTTTTCTGTCGTGCCTTGCAGATGCAGTAATAGTCATAAAAAACCGTCCTTTACAGTTTGTTTTCTTCGCAGTTTTTCCTTATATCTTCAAGGGACGAGCCGAACGGAAGATAATCGCTGCCGTCTTCTTCGGGAAGAGCGGCTTTTATAAATTCGCTGTCGGAATAACTGATGGGTCTTAATTTTTCGGGAAAGAATTTTATCCCGTTTTCTTTTTTCATAATATCACGCCTTTCGGTGATATTATGTCCCGGGAGATCATTAAAAATCGAGGAATTTTTCGGCTGTTTTAATATCTTCGGGGGTCGTTATTTTAATGTTTTTTTCGTCGCAGAAAAAAGTTTCGACTTCATATCCGAGAGCCTCGGCAAGAGACGCGTCGTCGGTGAAATTTTCAAGAGAATCCGTGAATTTTTCAAAAGCCTCCGTCAGAATTTCTTTTCTGAAGACCTGCGGCGTCGCCGCCGAAAAAAGCAGCCGTCTTTCAAGCGTTTTTTCGATTTTCCCGTCGCTTTTCAGAATTTTAACGGTGTTTTTGACCGGATTTCCCGCGCAGACCGCCCCGCAGATATACGCTTTTTCATTTATTTTGTCTATTTCTTCGGGGGTTATGAGCGGGCGCGCGGCGTCGTGGACCGATACGAATTCACAGCCGCCGTCAACCGCGGCGATTCCGTTTTTTACCGATTCTTCCCGGTTTTTTCCGCCGATAACGACTTTGTACGGCTTGTTTTTTACCGTCGCTTCCAGAATGTCTTCAAACTCTTTTCTGAGGTCGGAGGGGACGGAAAACACCATTTCGTCAACGGTCGCCGCTCTGTCGAACGCCGAGACCGTTCTTTCAAAGACGGAAACGCCGCCGAGAGAAAGCAAAAGTTTGTTTTTTGCGCTTTTCATTCTGCTTCCGCTGCCGCCGGCGCAGATTATTGCCGCCGTGAAGTTTTTCATCTCCGTTCCTCCCTTCGCTGCGGAAAGTATACCATAAAAGCCGCGTTTCGTCAAGCAGGACGGGAAAAGAGAGCCTTTTTTGACTTGATTTTGCAGCCGAAATGACGGTTTTTTCGAAAATACAATGAAATTTTACCGAAAACGGAGAGAATTTCTTGCTTTTTCAGATATAATAATGTATAATAAATAGTGTATAGGTATGCTCAAACGGAAAGGATACGCCATGAGAGTTCTTTTTATCGGCGATATCGTCGGACCCGGATCGGTCGGAGCGGTCGAAAAAATTATTCCGACGCTCAGGCGGGACGAAAATATCGGTTTCGTTATCGCGAACGGGGAAAACGCCGCCGAAAACAACGGAATAATCCCCGACATTGCCGAAAGGCTCCGCTACTGCGGGGTAGACGTCATAACGACGGGGAACCACGCTTTCCGTCAGAAAAGCAGTTACGGTCTTTTCGACGACGGCGGATATATCGTCCGTCCCGCAAATTTCCCGCCCGAAGACCCCGGAATGGGGTATCTTAAGACAGACACGCCCGACGGCAGGGTCGCGGTCGTCAATCTTTCCGGCAAACTTTACTGCGACGCCGACGAAAATCCGTTTTTTACCGCGGACAGACTTCTTCCGTCGCTTTCCGACTGCGATTTTGTTTTTGTCGATTTCCATGCGGAGGCGACAAGCGAAAAAAAGGCTCTCGGCTTTTATCTTGACGGAAAGGTGACTGCCGTTTTCGGAACGCATACCCATGTTCAGACTTCCGACTGCCGCATTTTGCCGAAAGGCACAGGTTATATAACCGACGTCGGAATGGTCGGCGGAAAAGATTCCGTTCTCGGAATAAAGGCAACCGACGCAATAAAGAAATTTACGACAAAAACGCCCGTCCGATATAATCAGGATACGGAAAAGATACTGTTTCAGTCGGTGTTTTTCGACACCGAAACGAAAGAAATAAAAACGGTAAACATACAGACTGGAGAATAATATGAAAATATCGCCGTCACTTCTTGCCTGCGACCTTGCGAATATCGAAGCGGAAATAAAAAGCGTTTCCGAAGCCGATCTTATACATATCGACGTTATGGACGGAATTTTCGTTCCGAATATCTCTTTCGGGCTTCCCGTTATCGCTTCCGCAAGAAAACATACCGATATGATTTTCGACGTTCACCTGATGATTGACCGTCCCGAAAGATATATCGAAGATTTTTCAAAAGCCGGCAGCGATTATCTTACGGTACACGCCGAAAGTACCGAAGACCCCGTTTCCGTCCTTAAAAAAATAAAAGACTTCGGAATGAAAGCGGGAATTTCGATAAAGCCGAAAACTCCCGTTTCGGAAATAAAAGATTGCCTGCCTTTTGCCGACCTTGTTCTCGTCATGACCGTCGAACCGGGGTTCGGAGGACAGAAACTGATGGAAGACTGTCTCGGAAAAGCGACCGAACTTGCCGCCCTTAAAAGGGAAAACGGCTGGAATTATATAATAGAGGCGGACGGCGGAATAGGCTCGGAAAACCTTGAAAAAGTCGCCGCGTCGGGCGTCGAGGCGTCCGTTATGGGCTCCGCGGTCTACCGTATCCCCGAACAAAAAAGAAACGCCGAAATAATCCGAATGAAAGAGGTCGGGACAAAATGAAGATATTTTCAAACAAATTCGAGGATTTCGTTCTCGATATGGTGACCGATATCCGGACCGACGCCTTAAATCCGAGAAAGACCGTCGTCATCAATATGGATACGATAAACGGGTTTTTCAAACACGGCAATATGTATTCGCCGCGTCTTAAGGAGATAATCCCGAAGATAGTTCAGGTGAACGAATATTTCGTTCATTCCGAAAAGATATTCTTTGCGGATAAACATACCGAGGAAAGCGTTGAGTTCGCGACCTATCCGCCGCACTGCATGGACGGCGACGAAAGCGAAGTCATCGAAGAACTCCGGTTCTTTTCCGAAAGAAGCAATTCGATAACGATAGAAAAAAATTCGACAAACGCCTTTTTCGTCGGCGAGTTTATGGCGTGGCTCCGCGAAAACATAAAATCGGTCGAAAATTTCGTTATCGTCGGGGGAGCGACCGATATCTGCGTTATGCAGTTCGCGCTTTCCCTTAAAGCATATTTCGACCAACTCAACAGACAGAAAAACGTAGCGGTCGTCGAAAATGCCGTTCAGACCTTCGACAGCGAGGGTCACGACGGTGACAAAATGCACATTTTCGCGATCTACAATATGATAATGAACGGAGTAAGCGTGTATTCGATATGAATAAGAAATTATTTCGCGACTGCCTGTTTCTCGTGATATACGCCGTCGTTCTCGTTGTCGTTCTCTTAAACCTCAATATGATAACGGGCGTCGTCGGAGCGGTACTTGCGGTCCTTACCCCTCTCTTTATCGGAATAATCATTGCGCTCATCCTGAATATTCCGTATATGTATACGAACCGATTTATTTTGCGGAGGGTTTTGAAAAACAAAGCTCCCCGCGCGGCAAAAACTTTCAGTCTCGTATTTGTATATATCGTTCTTCTGCTGATAATCTTCCTTCTTATATGGTTCGTTATCCCCGAAATTATCGGGAGCGGTCAGCAGTTTATCGCGAATATGGAAACCTACTATACGAACGTCACGAACGTCGTTTCGGCGATAGGCGAACGTTTCCACATGAGCGAGGAAAATATCGCGGAATATCTCGGACTTTTCCGCAACATTTTCGATAATACATCTCAGGTATTCGCCGATGTGCTTTCGGGACTTGTAAACGTAACGTCTTCAATAATCGGCTTTATAACAAACTTTTTCTTCGGACTTATTTTTTCGATTTATCTGCTTGTCGATAAAAAAGGACTTAAAATGCAGATGACGAACTATGTCAGGGCGTTTTCGAAAAAACGCACGGCGATGTGGATACTCGGAACGGTCAGACTTTCGAAGACCGTCTTTGAGGAATATATGATACAGCGTCTTATTGACGTTTTCGTATCGGGAATACTTTTCCTTGTATTTTCCTTTATCCTCGGCTTCAACTTCCCGGTCCTTATCTCGGCGATCATCGGAATATGCTGTCTGATCCCGGCTTTCGGATCGTTTATGGGCGGACTTCTTTCGGCGCTCCTGATTCTGGTCGTCGATCCGGGCAAATTTTTCTTCTTTGTCCTCTTCTTTATCATTCTCAACTGGCTTGGACGGACTTTTATCCTGCCGAAACTGATAAAGGACAAAACGAAGATACCCGCGCTGTGGGTCCTTGTCGCGGTCTATGTCGGCGGACGGCTTGCAGGTTTTGGGGGAATGCTTTTCGCAGTCCCCGTCGCCGCCGTGATTTACAGGCTTGTAAAGGAAATAATCGCATACAACAAGGACAAAAAAATAAGCGAAGAAACAAAAACTATTTAGAAAACGGTGAAATAAATGATAAAAGAACAACTTTCTCAGATAAAGGACGCCGCGGAAAAATTCCTTTCCGAGACGTCGTCGCTCGAAGAACTTGAAAATTTAAGAGTAAAATACCTCGGTAAAAAAGGCGAACTTACCGCCGTTCTTTCCCAGATGGGAAAACTTTCTCCCGAAGAAAGACCCGTCGTCGGCAAACTTTCAAACGAGGTCAGAGGTTTTATAGAAAGCGCGATAAAGACCAAAAAAGACGAACTTTCCGCTCTTGCTCTCGAAATGAAACTCGAAGAGGAAAAACTCGACGTTACTCTTCCCGGAAAAGAGATAAGGGTCGGCAAAAAGCACCCCCTGTCGATAGTTCTCGACGAGATAAAAGAGGCGTTCGTCTCTCTCGGATATTCCATTGTCGACGGTCCCGAAGTCGAATACGACCACTACAATTTCGAGGCGCTGAATATCCCGAAAAACCACCCCGCGCGCGACAGTCAGGACACTTTCTATTTTTCTCCCGAAGTCCTTCTCCGTTCGCAGACTTCCTGCGTTCAGGTAAGAACGATGGAAAAAATGCGTCCCCCCATAAAAATTATCGCCCCGGGCAGAGTTTACCGTATAGACGAGATCGACGCCACTCACTCTCCGATATTCCACCAGATCGAAGGTCTTGTCGTCGATAAAGGAATAAATATGTCTCATCTTAAAGGTTCTCTTGACGTTATCGCGAAAAAACTTTACGGCGAAAACGCAAAGACCCGTATCCGCCCCGATTATTTCCCGTTTACCGAACCGTCCTGCGAAATTTCAGTCACCTGCTTCAAGTGCGGCGGGGAAGGCTGCGCTTTCTGTAAGGACGAGGGTTATATCGAGATAGGCGGCGCGGGAATGGTCAACCCGAAAGTTCTGGAAGGCTGCGGGATCGACCCCGAAGAATACAGCGGATTTGCGTTCGGAATGGGACTTGAACGTCTCGTTATGCAGCGCTATAAGATAAGCGATATAAGAATGCTTTTCGAAAACGACGTCCGTTTCCTCGGAAACTTTTAAGATAGGAGTACATAAAAATGGATATTTCATATAAATGGCTTAAAGAATTCGCAAACGTTTCCGCAGGCAGCAAGGAATTTATGCACCGCATGAATATGAGCGGCACCGAAATAAAAGGCTTCCGTTCTCTTTCGGACGGGCTCTCGAATATCGCCGTCGGAAAAATCCTCAAAATAGAAAAACACCCCGACGCCGATAAACTCGTCGTATGTCAGGTAGACGTCGGAGATAAGGGCACGATTCAGATAGTGACCGCGGCGACAAACGTTTTTGAAGGGGCAATCGTTCCCGTCGCGCTTCATAAATCGGTCGTTGCGGGCGGACATAAAATAGAAAAAGGCAAACTCCGCGGCGTTGAAAGCAGCGGAATGTTCTGCTCCGTCGAAGAACTCGGAATTACCGAGCACGACTATCCCGACGCGATAAAAGACGGGATACTTATCCTCAAGGAGGGAAATCCGGGCGACAGCATTTTCACAACTCTCGGAATGGACGACGTCATTTTCGAAGCCGACGTCGCGACAAACCGTCCCGATTGCCTTTCCGTAAAAGGAATCGCAAGGGAAGCGGCGGCGACTTTCGGCGTTCCCTTTGTCGAAAGAAAGCCGGAACTCAAAAACACCGTAAAGGAAGACGTTTCAAAATATCTTAAAGTTACCGTAAACGCTCCCGACCTTTGCCCGAGATACACCGCAAGAGTCGTCAAAAACGTAAGGATAGCGCCGTCGCCGCTGTGGCTTGTCGAAAAACTTCGCAACAGCGGGATACGTTCGATAAACAATATCGTCGATATAACGAACTACGTTATGATGGAATACGGTCAGCCGATGCACGCGTTCGACTACTCCTGCGTTAAGGGCGGCGAAATCATTGTCAGACGCGCAGGGGACAGCAGGACAGTAAAAACTCTTGACGGCGAAGAAAGAGAACTCAACCCCGAAATGCTCGTCATTGCCGACGCTGAAAAACCGATCGCCGTCGCGGGCGTTATGGGCGGCGAAAACAGCGAGATTACCGATAAAACCGAAACGGTCGTTTTCGAATCCGCAAACTTCTTCGGTCCTTCGATAAGAAGAACCGCAAAGGCTGTCGGAATGAGGACCGACGCTTCCGCAAGATATGAAAAGGGGCTTGACCCCCTCATGACAAGAGAAGCGCTTGACAGAGCGTGCGAACTTGTCGAAATGCTTGACGCGGGCGACGTTATCGACGAAGTCATAGACGTTGATTTTTCCGATAAAACGCAGAAGAAGATTCATCTTGACGTCGACTGGATAAACACCTATATCAACACTTCGCTTTCCCGCAGAGAAATGGAAAAAATTCTCGAATCCCTCTGCTTTGAAATAAAACTGCACGACGTTATCGTTCCGTCGTTCCGTTCCGACATCGAAACGAAATACGACCTTTCCGAAGAAGTTGCGAGAATTTACGGCTACGATAATATCAAGCCCGAAAGTTTTAAGAGCGAGGCGTCGGGCGGCGGATATACCGACGAACAGAAATTCGTTATAAAACTCAACGAAGCTCTCCGCGCCGCAGGTCTTTCGGAGATATTTACCTATACCTTTATCGGCCCGAAAGCGTTCGATAAGATACGCGTTCCCGAAAACGACGCAAGAAGAAATTATCTTAAAATTTCAAATCCCCTCGGCGAAGACACTTCGATAATGAGAACGACGACCCTGCCTTCAATGCTCGAAATTCTTTCGAAAAACTATAATAACAGAAATTCCGAGGCATATCTTTACGAACTCGGAAAAGTCTTTGAAAAGACTTCCGACGAAACTCTGCCGAACGAAAAAACGGTCGTTACCGTCGGATTTTACGACAATTCCGAAGCGTCCGACTTCTTCACCCTCAAAGGTATGATCGAAAGCGTCGCTGCGGCAATGAACATAAAGAACGTTTCTTACGTTCCCTGCGCCGACAACGCGTCCTATCACCCCGGAAGATGCGCATATCTTCTTTCCGACGGCGAAAAGATAGGCGTGTTCGGCGAAATTCACCCGACGGTCGCCGCAAATTACGAGATAGACAAAAAGGTATACTGCGCCGAACTCTCTCTTGAAAAACTTTACGCGTCGGTCGGCGAAGAAAAGAAATATAAGCCCGTTCCCAAACACCCTGCCTCCACCCGCGATCTCGGTCTTCTCTGCAAGGACGAAGTCTACAACGCCGATATCGTCGATATTATAAAGACCGCGGGCGGCAAACATCTCGAAAGCGTAAAACTCTTCGATATCTATACCGGAAAACAGGTCGCTCCCGGATATAAGAGCCTTGCATATTCCCTTGTTTTCAGAAAAGAAGACGGGACTTTTGCAGACGCCGAGATAGACGCCTTCGTTTCGAAGATACTCTCCGCTCTCGCAGAAAAGGGGATAACCCTCCGTCAGTAATTTCCCGAAAGGAGATACTATATGAACAACACTATAAGGTTCACTCTTAAAACCAACAAAGAAAAGGAAATGAAAAATATCCTCACCCAGGTTTACGACGCCCTTGTCGAACAGGGGTACAATCCGATAAACCAGATAGTCGGATATATCATTTCCGAAGACCCCACCTACATCACGAACCATAAGAACGCCAGAAGCCTTATCTGCAAGATAGACCGCGACGAACTTATGGAGACCCTGATCAAAAATTATCTGGAGCACTGAAATGGTATCAAACAACGTTTTTTACGAACAGCTCTACAAAAGACATAAGCAGGCGAAAGACTACGCCATTCAGGCGCTCATCTTCTTGGGATGCGTCGCTCTTTCGGGCGTTGCTTGCCTCTTGCTTTCCTTTCTTCTCCCGAAGATAGGCTTTTCGCGTCTTATCGGAAGAACTCTCGGAATTTTCGCAATAATCGGTATTGTCTGGGTCGGATATAAACAAATCATGCGTTTTGACAGGGAATTCGAATATTCCTATCTTAACGGCGAATTTGACGTCGATATCATCTATACAAAGACCGAGCGCAAAAGACTGCTTTCCTTCAAAACGAAAGATTTCGAGACTTTCGGCGAATATACGCCCGAAGTCGCCGCAAGGCTTAAAAATACGCGGTTTGACGCTAAATACGACTTCCTTTCTTACAGTAAGGACTCCGAAAACAAAAAATGTTATGCGATCCTTAACGTGAGAAACGTCGGAAAAACGCTTATCCTTATAGAGCCGAAAGCGGAAATTCTTGCGGATATGCAAAGATACCGCAGGCTCGGAACGGGCGAATAATATGTATAAAACAGGTACGGATATCGAAAAGACCGAAAGAATAAAAGACGCCTTTGAGAAAATTAAAAACCGCGTTTATACCGACGGCGAACTTGCGTATATCGAAAGCCGCGGAGCGGGTAAATTTCAGACTGCGACGGGAATATTCTGCGCAAAAGAGGCTTTTTCGAAAGCGATAGGCACGGGAATTGCGGGTTTTTCCCTTAAAGACGTCGAAGTCAGGCATTCTTCTTTCGGAAGACCGTATTTTGCCTTTTCGGGAAAACTTTCGCATTTTTCTGCCGACCGCTTTTCCCTTTCGATATCCCATACCGAAGATATCGCGACGGCGACCGTGATTTTCGACGGAGTGTTTTTTCCTCCCGAAAAAAGAAAATACGTTCTCACGTCGCAGATGATGAAAAACGCCGATAAGGCGGCGGCAAAAGCTCTCGGCTCGTCTCTTGTCTTAATGGAAAACGCGGCGAAAGCCCTTTGCGACTGCTGTCTTTCCTTTAACAAAAATTCGTTCGTCGTCCTGTGCGGCGGCGGAAACAACGGCGGCGACGGTATCTGCCTTTCGTCTCTTCTTGCAAAAAAAGGGAAGAGAGTGACCGTAATTCTGCTTTTCGAAACGCAGTCGCGCGATTCGGAATATTATCTCGAAAAACTTGAAAAAAGCGTTGAAAAATTCGTTTTTTCGCCCGAAACCGAAGAAAAAGCGAAAGAATTGCTGTCGCAGAGCGACGTTGCGGTCGACTGTCTTTTCGGAACGGGTTTTCACGGTTCGCTTCCCGAAAACGCAAAAAAACTGCTTTCCTATATAAATATACCGACCGTTGCGTGCGACTTGCCGTCGGGAATTTCGGCTGACACCGGAGAGGTTGCCGCAGGCGCCCACAAGGCTTGCAAAACGGTGACTTTCGCCGCGAAAAAACCGTGCCATCTTCTTTTTCCCGCGAAAGATCTCTGCGGCGATATAACGGTCGCCGATATCGGAATTACAGACGAAATAATTAAAGAAAACGGCATTTTTGCCGAGATCATTACCGAAAAAACAGTCAGCGTTTTCGTTCCCGAACGCCCCGAAAACTCAAATAAGGGAACTTTCGGAACGCTGCTTTCGGTCTGCGGTTCGGAAAATATGCCCGGGGCGGCTCTTCTCGCCTTACGCGGTGCGATGTCTTCGGGCGTCGGTCTGTGTATCGCCAAATCTCCCGAAAAAGTGAAAAATATCCTCTGCGCGGCGGTCCCCGAAGCGATATATGGCGAAACTTCGAGAAATCCGTCGGCAATTCTCGTCGGCTGCGGACTTACGAAAGATAAAGAGGCTGTCATGTCGGTTATCGACCGCGGTCTCCCGACGCTTTTCGACGCCGACGCTCTTAACGTGATAGCCGAAAACGGCGATATATTAAAAAAACATACCGCCGAAAAAATAATGACTCCGCACCCCGCGGAAATGGCAAGACTTATCGGCAAAGACGTTGAATATATCGAAAAACACCGTTTTGAGGCCGCTTCGTCTTATGCGAAAAAACATAATACCGTGCTTCTCCTCAAGGGAAGATATACCGTTATCGCAACGCCCGACGGAAGGCTCTTTGTTTCCGAAGACGGAAATTCGGGGCTTTCGAAAGGCGGCAGCGGAGACGTTCTTTCGGGCTTCATCGCGGGGCTTCTTTCTTCCGGTTTTTCCGCCGCGGGAGCGGCCGTGTGCGGCGTTTTCTGTCAGGGAAGAGCGGCGGAATATCTGCTTTGCGAAAAAGGGGTCCGGGGATTTACTCCGACCGACGTTGCGGGGCTTCTCGGAAAATTCATTCCCGATAATAAAAAGTGAGGTTTAACTATGTCGACAAACAACAGAGAAAAGAAAGTTGATAACAAAAAAAGACTGCTCGGATTTGCGGCTGCGGGACTTCTCGCGCTTGCGGCGATAGTGGTCTGTTCTATCCTTCAGTCTCTTAACATTTCAGGCTTTGTATGGCTTTATCAGTTGATAATAATAATTGCCTGCGTTGCGGGGATCTATTTCATTATCCGCAATTTTATCTATGAATACTCGTATACTTTCAGCAAAGACCATTTTATCATTCATCAGCTTGTCGGAAGCCGCGACAACGTCCTTTTTGCGGTCGCTTATGACGATATTCTCGGATATGCCCCTCTGTCAACGCTCAAAGCCGACCCCGAAAAGATAAAGAAACTCGATAAGTTTTACGTCCCGTCCTCAAATCTTGAAATTTTCTATCTGAAATATCACGACATCAATGCGGATTGTGACAAAATACTGACATTTAAGCCTTCTGCGGCGGTTCTTGATAAATTATCCGAAAAAACCGCTTGACAAAAGGCGCGATATGTGCTAAAATACAAAAACAAAGAAGAAGAACTCGTTTCTCACCCTGCGGCAATTGCGCTGTTCGGTCAATAATACAAATTGTCCCCGGCGGGATATATATGTTTATTGGAAGTGATTAACGATGTTAATCACTTTTTCTTTTGAATTAAAATTCGGAGGTGTTCTTTATAAAGTCCAACGGTATGCAGCTCAATGAAGATATTCGCGATCCTCAGGTCCGTCTTATCGGCGCCGACGGTGCCCAGCTCGGCATCTACTCCTCGAAAGACGCTCTTGAAATGGCGAACGGCAAAGGGCTCGATCTCGTAAAAATCGCTCCCATGGCGACCCCGCCCGTCTGCAAGATAATGGATTACAGCAAATACTGTTTCGAACAGGCGAAAAGGGAAAAGGAAGCAAAGAAAAATCAGAAAGTTATTTCCGTCAAGGAAATACAGTTGAGTATCAGAATAGAAACGAACGATTTCAACACGAAACTCAACCACGCGCTCCGTTTTCTCAAAGGCGGAGACAAGGTAAAGGTATCTTTGCGTTTCAGAGGAAGAGAGATCACCCGTCCCGAACTCGGTCTTGAAATGATGCAGCGCTTTGCGGAAGGCTGCAAAGAACTTGCAAATATCGAAAAACCCGCCAAGGTCGACGGTCGTAATATCATAATGGTGCTTGCGCCGAAAACGGCTAAATAAAGACGCCTGAATAAAAAAGGAGAGAATAAAATGCCCAAACTTAAATCTCACAGAGGAGCCGCTAAAAGATTCAAGATAACCAAAGGCGGCAAGGTCAAGATGAACCACACCAAGAGAAGACATATACTCACAAAGAAGTCTACCAAGATGAAGAGAGGTCTTCGCAAGGCAGGATACGCTTCTCCCGCAAACGAAGCAACAGTAAAGAAATTACTGCCCTATTCTTAAGAAATTGTTTGGAGGAAATAAAAGATGGCAAGAGTAAAAGGGGCCGTAATGACCCATAAGAGACATAAAAAGGTTCTGAAAGCCGCCAAAGGCTATTTCGGAGGAAAATCCAAACTCTTCAGAACGGCAAACGAAGCCGTAATGAAGTCCCTTACCTACGCTTACGTAGGAAGAAAACAGAAGAAGAGAGAATTCAGATCTCTCTGGATAACCAGAATTTCCGCTCAGGCAAAAGTAAACGGAATGAACTATTCCCGCTTTATGTACGGCCTCAAGAAAGCAAACATAGACCTCAACAGAAAGATACTTGCGGAACTTGCGGTTTCCGATCCTGCGGCGTTCGCAGAACTCGTAGTAAAAGCAAAGGCTGCTCTTTAATCGAAAAAACAGATAAGGGACGCGATAAGCGTCCCTTGAATTTTAAGGAAAACAATGAATAAGATCTTAAGTCCTCTCCGCCGCGCGGTGGAAGATTACAACATGATAGAAGAAGGCGACCATATCGTCGTCGGCGTTTCGGGCGGCAAAGACTCGATAACTCTGCTTGCGGCGCTTCGCCGGCTGCAGAATTTCTATCCGAAAAAATTCAGACTTACCGGAATAACCCTCGACCCGGGAATAAAAGGCATGGATTTTTCGCCGCTCAGCCGCTTTGCCGAAGAACACGACATAAATTACATAATCAAAAAGACGAATATCTACGACGTCGTTTTCGAAATAAGAAAAGAGACGAACCCCTGTTCTCTTTGCGCTCTTCTGCGCAGGGGAGCGTTAAATAACGCCGCGATCGAGCTCGGAGCGAATAAAATTGCGCTCGGTCATCATTTCGACGACGTCATCGAAACCTTTATGATGAACCTTATCCACGAAGGCAGGGTCGGGTGCTTTTCACCCGTCACATACCTTGACCGCAAGGATATCACCGTTATCCGACCGCTCATTTACGCGACCGAAAGGGAGATACGCGGCTGTGTGAAACGGAACGGTTTTCCGGTGATCTTTAACCCCTGTCCCGCAGACGGAAAGACCGAAAGACAGTCGATGAAAGATTTTCTCGTCGATCTCGAAAAGGATTATCCGGGCGTAAAAAAACGTCTGTACGGCGCTTTGCAGCGTTCGGGTATCGACGGTTGGCACCCGACCGTGAAGGGAAGAAAATAATGTTGTCCGACCTATGATTTTAATTGGAGAAAGAGGCTGTGATTCAGCCTCTTTTATTTTTATAAAACCCTTGAAAAAAAGGATATTTTGTGTTATAATATAAAATGATATTATATGTGCACAACGGAGGAGAAAATATGGAAAGCAACGTAAGGGCGAAAGTTATCCTGCTCGGAACTTCCTACGACCCGCAGAGAGTCGTGGCGTCCGCCGCAAAACTCTGCTATTCGTCGTCGGGTATCGAGGACCTTGTCGAAAAACAGAGCGAAGAGAAGACTGCGGCGTTTATCAAAATGCTTGTCGAGATGGGGCATGAAAGCCCGATCGAACACGCGTCCTTTACTTTCGGGATAGAAAACGTTTCGCGCGCCCTCCTTGCGCAGATAACAAGACACAGAATCGCGTCCTTCAGCGTCCAGAGCCAGAGATATGTCAGAAACGATCAGTTCGAATTCGTAATTCCTCCGAGAATAGAAAACGACCCCGAGGCTCTCGCGATTTTTACCGAACAGATGGAAAACTGTCAGAAGTCTTACGATAAACTTGCCGAAATATTGAAGAAAAACGAGAAAAAAGAATTTCTCGCCGCAGGTCTTTCGGAAGAAGAGGCGGATAAAAAAGCGGAAAAAGCGGTGCTTGAAGACGCCCGTTTCGTACTTCCCAACGCCGCCGCCACAAAGATGATAATGACGATGAACGCAAGAAGTCTTATGAACTTTTTTGCCCACCGCTGCTGCAACCGCGCGCAGTGGGAGATAAGAGACCTTGCGACTCAGATGCTCATTTTGTGTAAAAAGACCGCTCCCCAACTCTTCTGCGAAGCGGGTCCCTCCTGCGTTTCGGGTCCCTGCCGCGAGGGCAAGATGAGCTGCGGCAAGGCTGCGGAAATGAGAGAAAAATTCAGAAACCTTTAAGGAGAAAAAATGTATCTTTTTATTATAGAGGGAATCGACGGAAGCGGAAAGGCGACCCAACTTTCTCTGCTCAAAGATAACCTTGAAAAAGCGGGTAAAACAGTTATGCCGATAAGTTTCCCGAATTATTCCGACCGATCTTCGGGTCCCGTAAAGATGTATCTTGAGGGGGAACTCGGAAAAGATCCGTCGGACGTCTCGGCTTACGCCGCGTCGTCGCTTTTCGCCATCGACCGTTTCGCGTCGTATAAAAAAACATGGGAAAAACCCTATAAAGACGGAACTGTCATTATTTCCGACAGGTACGTTCTTTCGAATATAATCCATCAGGCGTCAAAACTTCCGGACGGAGAAAAAAAAGCGTTTGTCGAATGGCTTTACGACCTTGAATACAACAAACTCGGAATTCCGAAGCCTACGGCGTCCTTTTTCCTTGACGTCCCTCCCGAAGTAAGCATGAAAAATATCGAAAAGCGTTATTCGGGCGACGAAAGCAAAAAGGATATTCACGAGCAAAACAGGCAATATATGACCGACTGCTACCGTACCGCAAAGGAAATCCTGCCGCTGCTCGGAGTCAAAGCCGTTGACTGCACAAAAAACGGCGAAATGAGACCTGCCGGAGAAATAGGCGAAAAAATATTTGCGGAGATAGAAAAAATTCTCGGAGACTGATATGGATTTCAGACAGATAACCGTTGACGATAAAAAAATTTTTGAAGAAAAAGCAAAGGAGAACGGCTACGGCGGAACGGAGACCTGCTTTGCGGATATGTTTTGCTGGGGGCTGAACTCAGGCTTTGATATAGCCGAGAAAAACGGGTTTCTCTATCTCCGCGGCAAATATAAAAACAGGACCGGACTTTTTTATTTTCCGCCTCTCGGAAAAGGAGACTACCGTTCGGCGCTTTCCGAGATATTTATTGATTCAAAAGAGGCGGGGCTCCCTTTCAGAATAGTTTCGGTAACCGAAAATACGAAAAAACGTATGGAAGAGACGGGACTCGGTTTTGATTTCGCCGAAGACCGCAACGCCGCGGATTACGTTTATCTGCGCGAAGACCTTGCGACCCTTTCGGGAAAGAAATATCACGCGAAGAAAAATTTCGTTAACCGTTTCAAAAAACTTTATCCCGGCTTCACGGTCGAAGAGATAAATTCCTCAAACCTCGGCGAATGTCTCGAAACCACTAAAATATGGTGCGCCGAAAACGAGAGCGGAACGTCGAATTCCTGCGGGGATCTGTGTGCGGTGAAAATCGCCGTCGCAAACTATGAAAAACTCGGACTTTACGGGATACTTCTCCGTGTCGACGGCAAAGTCGCGGCGTTCTCTATGGGTAGCCGGATGTCCGAAGACACCTTTATAACTCACTTCGAAAAGGCGCTCGACGAATATCCGGGCGCTTATCAGACGGTAAATTTTGAACTTGCTAAAAGACTTGACTGTAAATATATAAACAGGGAGGACGACGTCGGGAGCGAGGGACTGCGCAAAGCAAAACTCAGTTACCACCCCGACCTTTTGGTGAAATATGTTGCAAGCCCCTGAAATAAAACGCGGAAAAATTCCCGTTTCCGTTTTTTGCAAAATGATGCAAAAGCCGTTCGGCGACGGCGAAGAGTATATGAAAATGCTTTTCGATACGGGATATATAAAAAAAGAAAATATTTTTTCCCTTACGTCGGGGACGGATATCCTTTCGGTGATGAGCCTTTTTGAGGCGGAAACCGTTTCGGTCGGGAAAACGTATGTTATGAGTTACGTTTATACTCCCGAAGAATATCGGGGCAGGGGATATTCCTCTTTTCTTATTTCTTCTTTTCTGAAAACCGAAAAAAATGCGGTCGTCGTTTTTCCCGCGACAAAAAGTCTCTTTTCCTACTATTCGCGTTTCGGGTTTGCGCCGTGTTCTTTTTCCGAAAGACTGTTTTTCGAAAACGGTAAAGAAAGAGACCTTATAAAAGTCGGATTTTCCGAAGAAATATATTCGATTTATCTTTCTTCGCGCAGAAAAAACGAAGTGTATAAGCCGAAAACACTTTTTGCCGCCGCGATAAAAGAGGCGGAAGAAGGCGGCGGCGGTCTTTATTTTTCGGACGGGTCTTATGCGTTTTCCTACGTTGAAAACGGTATCAGAATCGTAACCGAACCTTTCGGAAAAGACGAAAAAGCAGTCGCAGAAGCCTTTTCTGCAAAAGAAAAAGTCTGCCTTGTTCTTCCCTCCGAAAAAAGAGACGAACCTCTGGCGATGACGACGTGCGGCGAAAACCTTTACGCCGATAATTTTTTGAATTTCAATCAGTATATATAAAGGAGATTTTGGTATGATCTATGTTTTGTTTGCGGACGGCTTCGAAGAAACGGAGGCTGTCGTTCCCGTCGACCTTCTGAAAAGGGCGGGACTTGAAGTTTCAACGGTTTCGATAACCGACGAAAAAACCGTTACGGGCAGCCATAATATCCCCGTAACCTGCGATATTACCGAAAAGGAAATGAAACTCGAAGAAATGGAAATGCTTATTCTTCCGGGCGGCAAAAAGGGCGTCGACAATCTCGACGAGTTTTACCATATCGACGAGATCCTTTCCTACGCAAAAAATAAAAACAGATATCTTGCGGCAATCTGTGCCGCTCCGTCCGTTCTCGGAAAAAGAAGTATTCTCGAAGGCAAAAAAGCGACCTGCTATCCGGGTTTTGAAAAATATCTTCTCGGAGCGAAAGTTTCTTCCAAAAAAGCCGTCGTTGACGGAAAAGTCATTACCGCTTCGGGCGCGGGCGCGGCTTTCGATTTCGCTTTTGCGATAATCGAAACTCTTTGCGGCAAAGAAACCGTCAAAAAGATAAAAGATGAGATCAGATACTGATTTCGAAAAGGACCGTCTGCGTAAATTTTTCAGAAAAAAAAGAAAAACTTACGACAGGACGGCGGAGAAAAAAATCGCGGAAAATCTCTTTCTGACAGAAGAGTATAAGTCGGCGGACAGTTTGCTTTTATATGCCTCTCTCCCTGAAGAAATAAACACCGACCCGATTTTCATGCGCGCCGTTGCAGACGGCAAAAAAGTCTATTATCCGAAGACTGAAAAAGGCGGCAAAATGGAGTTTTTCAGGACTTCGGCTTTGGAAGAAATGGTCGTCGGAAAATTCGGGATAAGGGAACCCGGAACTTCCGAAAAATTTTCGGATAAAGATAAAGCGCTCTGTATCGTCCCCGCGTTTTCGTTTGATAAAGAGGGGTACAGGCTCGGTTACGGCGGAGGCTATTACGACCGCTTTCTTGCGTCTTTTTCGGGCTTTTCCGCAGGGCTTTGTCTTTCTTTGTTCATGTCGGAAAAACTGCCGAGAAACGGTTTTGACATCGCGGTAAACGCCGTAATTACAGAGGAGTAATATGAAAAAAGTAATAACGATATTCGCGACCTGCGCGATGTCTCTCGTGACTTTGGGAATATTGGATATCTTCAATATTCCGCATAAGGATATAATTTTCACGTTCGTCTCGGTCATTATCCTTCTCGGCGGCTGTCTTATCCTCAAAAAACAGACGAAAGACGCGAAAAACGCGCGCCGCTTTTTCAAGACGATGCCTCTCAGAATGGGCGATTTTGTCTTTGCGGTCGTGACGTCGGTCATCATAATTTCTTCGGGTTTTATACTTAATTATCTCGAAAGTCTTTTTCTCGGACTTTTCAATATCAAAGTATCCCCGTCGGGAATTTTCGGTATGAGCGGAAGCAACGAAATGCTTCTTCTCTGCCTTATCGCCGTTATTCCCGCAATTTTCGAAGAACTTTTTTTCAGAGGCGCCGTACTTTCGGCTTTAAGCAAAAAGCCCGATATAAGGGCGATGATCTGGTCGGCGGTCTTCTTTACTTTGATGCACGGCTCTCTTTTCAATATCCCGTCGACTTTGGTCGCGGGGTTTGTTCTTGCCGCGGCGTCCTACTGGTCGGGTTCGGTCTACGTCGCTATGCTCGCGCACTTTTTCAATAACGTACTTACGTTCCTGATTTATATTTATAACGATAATCTTGCCTTTACGGGGCTTGAAACAAAAATAATAATCCTGCTTGTTCCTCTGCTTTTAATAAACGTTTATTTCTTCCTCGGAATGATTTCGAAGAAAATGCGGAAAAGCGGACAAAGTCAGGGCAAAATGTATAACGAAGGAGAAAAAATATGGATTCAGCGTCGCGAAAAAAGAGGAAAATAAAGAGAATTGTCGGACTTTGCGTCTGCGGAGTCCTTGTCATACTTTTTGCCGTCGCCGCTTATTTTACCATTGCGATATCGGGTGAAATAAGAGGTAAAAACATCTCGGAAGAGACGGGAGTGATAACCGTCGAAAAGGGCGATAACTCTTCGAAAATAGGCAATAAACTCAAGGAAGCGGGAATTATAAAATACCCGACGGCTTTCCGTTTCTATGCGAAATTCACGGGTTCGGATACCAATATCCAGCTCGGCGCTTTCGAATTCAAAAAGGGTGAAAGCTACGAAAATATTTTTGCGGACTTAAACAAGAGCCAATACAGGGAAAGCGTAAGCCTAACCTTCCCCGAAGGCTACCGGGTTTCCCAAATAGTCGATAAACTCGTTGCCGCCGGTATCGGCACCGAACAGGGCTTTTACGACGCGATAAACAACGATTTCTATTCTTTCGACTATCTGCCTGCCGCAGGAACCGAAAACCGCCTCGAAGGCTTTTTGTATCCCGACACCTACGCGTTTTTCGTCGACGATACCGAGCATAATATAATAAACAAAATGCTCAAACGTTTCGACGACGTAATAACCGAAAACAAAATAAATGAAAAACTCGGCGACATGACCCTTTACGAAGCCGTCACTCTTGCGTCGATTATTCAGAAAGAGGGAGGAACGGTCGGCGATTTCGCGAATATTTCTTCCGTTTTCCATAACAGAATGAAAATCGGAATGAAACTCCA
This sequence comes from uncultured Eubacteriales bacterium, assembly GCA_934501435.1. GTDB lineage: Bacteria > Bacillota > Clostridia > Oscillospirales > UBA644 > Geddesella. Next base: position 168,045 of record CAKSTW010000003.1, on the reverse strand, counting down.
GAGCGACGCGACGATAACCTACGTTCTCAAAAAAGAGGACGTCAAAACCGTGCTTTCCTACGCCGACCTGCAGACCGACAGCCCCTATAATACCTATCTGCATAAGGGACTTACCCCGACGCCCATTGCAAACCCCGGTATCGATGCGCTTATTGCCGCCGTAGAACCCGCAAAGACCGAATATTATTATTTCGTCGCGAAACTTGACGGCACGGGCGAATCCGTGTTTTCGAAAACTCACAAAGAACACGTTAAAAACGCAAAGAAATATTTAGGATAAAATATGGAAAAAGATAAGATAATTTATCCGTATCTTCTTGATTTTATGCGGAAAACAAGGCGCGAAAGAGACGGAATTCTCGGCGAAATCGAAAGAAATGCGAGAAAAGAGGAATATCCCATTTCCGAACCGGAAACAGCCGACCTTATAGACATAATCTGCCGCATAAAAAAACCGCGGAGAATTCTTGAGATAGGGACCTGTATCGGCTTTTCCGCTCTTCTGATGAAAGAAGCGTGCGGCGGCAAAGCGGTGATACATACTCTCGAAAGAAACCCCGCGATGATAAAGCCCGCACGCGAAAATTTCGAAAAATACGATCCCGAAAAAACGATAACGATGTTTGAGGGGAGCGCTCTCGAAACTCTCGAAAAGCTTACCGAACCTTACGATTTTATCTTCCTTGACGCCGCAAAAGGGCAGTATCCGTATTTTCTCGAACATATAAAAAGACTATTGTCTCCCGACGGTATCCTCATTTCCGACAACGTCTTTTTCGGAGGATACGTCGCAAAGGGAGAACCCGACGTCCGCCGCAACAGGACGATAGTCACAAGGCTCGGCGAATATCTCGAAAAACTTGAAAACATAAGCGATATGCACACCGTTCTGCTTCCGATAAGCGACGGCGTGACTCTTTCATACAGAATGGTGGATAAAAATTGAAAAAGCCCGAACTTCTTTTGCCGGCAGGCGATTTTGCAAGGCTGAAATACGCGATAGAATACGGTGCCGACGCCGTATATATAGGCGGCGAAGAGTTTTCTCTCCGCACCGCGTCTTCGAATTTTTCCGAAAAGGAAATGAGAGAAGCCGTATCTTACGCTCACGCCGAAAACGTCAAAGTCTACGTCGCTGTCAATACGACTCCCCATGAAGACGAGATAAAACGCTATCCCGCGTACTTAAAAAGCCTTGCCGCCGCAGGCGTTGACGCCGTTATCGTCGGGGATATAGGGCTTATCGGGCTTACAAAACATCTTGTTCCCGAAATGAAAATTCACCTGTCGACACAGGCGAACGCGATAAACTCCGCGGCGCTGTGTATGTGGCATTCTCTCGGCGTTTCGCGGGTCGTTCTGGCAAGGGAATGTTCCCTTGAAGAAATTGCCGAAATAAGGAAAAATATTCCCGAAGACCTTGAGATCGAAGCCTTTGTCCACGGGGCAATGTGCATGGCTCATTCGGGAAGATGTCTTCTTTCATCTTTTCTTACCGGAAGAGACGCCAACCGCGGAAACTGCGCGCAGGCGTGCCGCTGGAAATATTCCGTATGCGAAGAAACGCGCCCCGGAGAGTATTTTCCGCTTGACGAGACCGAAAACGGAACGTATATCTTCAACTCAAAAGACCTCTGCATGATAGAGCATATCGACGAACTTGTCTACGCGGGGATTTCTTCTTTCAAAGTCGAGGGCAGGGTGAAGACCGAATACTACGTTTCCTGCGTCGCAAAGGCGTACAGGGAGGCTATCGACGACGTTTTCGACGACCTGTCCCTTTATAAAAGAAATATCCCGAAATATATGGCGGAACTTCTGAAAACGAGCCACAGAGATTTTTCAACCGGATTTTATTACGGACGCCCCGACGCCTCGGGTCAGAACTACGAAACTTCGGGTTACATAAGAAACTATGAACTTATCGGCGCCGTAAGGGGATACGATTATTCCCGCAGACTGCTTGAAACAGAACAGCGCAATAAATTTGTCGCAGGGGACGAAATAGAAATAGTCGAACCAGGTAAAGAACCGGAAACGTTGGTAATAACCGAGATGTACGGCAGCGACGGAAAACTTATTTCCGCAGCCCCGCACGCTCAGATGACCGTTTTCATTCCGTTTCCTCACCCCGTCAGCCGATACGGATTTATAAGAAGAAAGAAAAATGACCTATAAAATTATCAACGGCTCCGTTTCTTACGGGGCGGATACCGTGCTTGAAAATATAGATTTCGAGATACGGGACAAAGAAAAGATCGCGATAGTCGGAAGAAACGGCTGCGGAAAAACCACGCTCTTAAAAGCGATAACGGGCGCCGTACCTCTCGAAGAGGGAACGGGCGACGAGCGTTTCAACGTCATAAAAGCGGGAAGCCCGACCGTCGGCTATATGGAACAGATGTATTTCCCCGACGGCGGAGTGTCGATGCTTGACGAAATTCTGAAAGTCTACGCTCCGATAACAGAGACCGAAGAGAAGATGAATTCTCTTCAGAAAATTCTCGAAACCGACCACGGCGACGAAAACATAAAGGCATATTCAAACCTTTGCGAAAAATTCGAACTGCTCGGCGGGTACACCTATAAAAAGGAATACCTTACGGCGATAAGGAAATTCGGGTTTACCGACGAGGATATGCAAAAACCCATCTCCGAGTTTTCGGGAGGGCAGAAGACCAAGATAGCATTTATCAAACTTCTGCTTTCAAAACCCGATATCCTGCTTCTCGACGAGCCGACAAACCACCTCGATATAACCGCCGTCGAATGGCTCGAAGAATATCTGAAAAACTATAAGTCGGCAATGGTGATAGTCTCCCACGACCGAATGTTTCTCGATAAAATCGTAAACGTCGTCTATGAAATAGAATACGGCGAAACGAAACGGTATCAGGGAAAATATTCCGATTTCGAAAGACAGAAAAGGGAAAACCATACAAAACAGTTGAAAGATTACGAGGCGCAGAGAGCGGAGATTTCCCGCCTTACAAAGATAGTCGAACGCTTCCGCTATAAGGCGACAAAGGCGGCGATGGCTCAGTCGAAACTCAAACAGATCGAGAAGATGAAGACCGTCGATATGCCCGACAGATACGACCTCCGTACCTTCCACGCCGACTTTCAGCCCGAAATCGAAAGCGTAAAAAAGGTCCTCGACGTAAAAGACCTTGAAATAGGATATACAAAACCTCTCGCGACGGTAAATTTCGAACTTTTCAGGGGCGAAAAACTCGCAGTGATCGGCGGCAACGGAATAGGCAAATCGACTTTCGTTAAAACGCTTGTCGGCAAAACCCCGATGCTTTCGGGTCGCTTTGAATTCGGCATAAAGACGAAGGTAGGCTATTTCGACCAGCAGCTCGCGATGTTCAACGGCTCCGATACCGTTTTCGACGAGTTCGCGGGCAAATTCCCGTCGATGACGAATACCGAAGTCAGAAAAGCCCTCGGCGCGTTTTTATTTTCGGGCGACGACGTCTTCAAGCCGGTCGACAGTCTTTCGGGCGGCGAAAAAGTAAGGCTTGCCCTCTGCGAAATTCTCCGCAGAAAGCCGAACGTCCTCATTCTCGACGAACCGACGAACCACATGGATATAGTCGGCAAGGAAACGCTTGAAAATATGCTTTCCGAATATACGGGAACCCTTATTTTCGTGTCGCACGACCGATATTTCGTGAATAAGATCGCAGATAAACTTCTTGTTTTTGACGAAAACGGAGCGAAATTCTATCCGTTCGGTTTTGCCGAATACGAGGAACTGCGCGCAAAAAGCGCCGAACCCGAAAAAAGCGAAACGGTAAAAACCGAAACAAAAACGGAGAAAAAAGGATATTATTCTCCGCTCAAAGAACTTTCCAAAAAGAAAAAAAGAGCCGAAAAACTGGAAACGCTTATCGAAAATCTCGAAAAGGAGATTTCGGAAATTTCGGAAACTTTGTCTCTTCCCGAAGTCTGCTCCGACTATGAAAAAGTCGCGGAACTGCAGGAAAAACTGTTTTCTCTCGAAAAAGAGAGGGACGAAGCGACGGAAGAATGGCTCATTTTAACAGAAGAACTCGAACAATAGAAAAGCGGCGAAAAAAATCGCCGCTTTTCCTTATATTTTGAAAATGAACCTGAGAATACCCCGTAACCCTGCGGGGGCTTTAAGTACAACCACTTTCATTCCGCCGCTCCTTTCATCTTTTCTGTTATATTTTATGAAAAACGCCGTCAAAAGGTTATTTGCGGAAAACCGGACATTTGGTCAGAAAAGGTCAGACAAGTTGTGAAATTTTTGTAAAACATCATAAAACGGTATTGACAAATCGGTTTTTTAGATATACTATATATGTAGTTTTTAGCACTCAAACATTCGGAGTGCTAAAGAGAGGGGCTATGGAAATGAGTCTTGACGCAAGAAAAAGAAGTATTCTTGCTTCGGTTATCCGCGCCTATATCGAAACGGGCGAGCCCGTAGGTTCGAAAGCGCTCATCTCACGCGAGAAACTCGATCTTTCGTCGGCAACGGTAAGAAACGAAATGAACGAACTCGAAAAAGAGGGACTCATCGAAAAACCTCACACTTCCGCAGGAAGGATCCCGACGAACGAGGGGTATCGGTTCTACGTTTCGAACGCTTTGTCCGAATACGAACTCTCGCCTTACGAAACGGCGGTTCTCGAAAGGGCGTTTTCAAGAGGAAACACCATGGAGGACACCCTGCGGGAAATGACTTCGGGAATGGCGAAATTTTCGGGCTGCGCCGTTTTTACTATCGCTCCGATGTGCGGCGACGGACGTTTTTCCTACAAAGTATTTCCGTCGGGCAGAAAGACGGTCGGAATTATGGCTGTGTCCTCCGAAAATTCGGTGAGGACCTGCTTTATCAAGACCGATAACGAACCGAAGGCTTTGCTTTGCGGAAAACTCGAAAAACTTCTCTGCAAATACTTTTCCGAAATATCGGATGAAAGCCTTTCGAAAGATAAATTCAAAGCGTTCCGTTCGGAAATCCCCGAAGAACTCGGCGACGCCTACGAATATATCGAAAGGTTTCTTTTGAAACTCCGGAATTTCGAACTGTATATCGGCGGAGCGTCAAATCTCTTCTCGTATCCCGAATTTGCCGAGACCGAAACGGTCCGCAGATTTATGAATTTCATAAGCGACGAAGACGACATAAAAAAAATACTTCTCGACGGTTTTTATTCGAACAGCATTTCAATAAGGATAGGCGAAGAAAACAAACTGTTCCCGATGAAGTCAACGAGCGTTATTTCCGTCGGACGGGCAGGTAAATTCCCGCTTGTCATCGGCGTTATGGGCCCCACGAGAATGTATTATTCAAGAATAATTTCAGGCTGCAACCACCTGCTTCGCGAGATGGGAAAAGTCTGGGGCGAAAACTGAAGAAAGGAGAAACACCGTGAAAAAGGAGAAAAACGAAAAGGAAAAGGCAGAGGAAACTCCGGTTGAAGAACCCGTTGAAGAAAAAACCGAAAATTCCGACGCCGAGACCGAAAAACGCATCGAAGAGGCGATAGCCGAAGAAAAAGACCGTTTTATCAGACTTTATGCGGATTTCGAAAATTATAAAAAAAGGACGGCTGCCGAAAAGGAAGCGTCATATCTCAACGCTGCGGCGCAGACTCTCGCCGAGATATTGCCGGTAGTCGATAACCTCGAAAGAGCCGTTGCTGCGACCGAGGAGGATTCTCCCTTAAAAAAAGGAGTTGAAATGGTCCTCAATCAGATGAACTCGGTCTTTGCAAAACTCGGAGTTGAAAGTTACGGAGAAAAGGGCGACGCGTTCGACCCGAATATCCACGAAGCGGTAATGCACGGCGAAGACGAAGAACTTGCCGAAAACACCGTTTCGGAAGTCTTCAGCAAGGGTTATAAAATAAAAGATAAGATTATAAGACACGCAATGGTCAAAGTGGTAAACTGACCCGTGTTTTCAATAAACGTAAATAATTAGGAGGAATAGATATGTCTAAAATCATTGGTATTGACTTGGGAACAACAAACTCCTGCGTTGCCGTAATGGAAGGCGGAGAACCTGTTGTTATAGCTAACGCCGAGGGCGCAAGAACCACCCCGTCGGTCGTCGCTTTTGCAAAAGACGGCGAAAGAATGGTCGGTCAGGTCGCAAAAAGACAGGCGATAACAAACCCCGACAGAACGATAAGTTCCATCAAAAGAGATATGGGTACAAACCGTAAGATCGTGATCGACGAAAAGGAATATACCCCCGAAATGATCTCTTCGATGATCCTGCAGAAACTCAAAACAGACGCCGAAAGTTATCTCGGCGAAAAAGTTACCGAAGCGGTAATCACCGTCCCCGCATACTTCAACGACGCGCAGCGTCAGGCGACAAAGAACGCAGGTACGATAATCGGACTTGACGTAAAGAGAATCATAAACGAACCTACCGCCGCGGCTCTTGCTTACGGCGTAGATAAGGAAAACGAACAGAAAATCATGGTCTACGACCTCGGAGGCGGAACGTTCGACGTTTCTATCCTCGATATCGGCGACGGCGTTTTCGAAGTTCTTTCCACAAACGGCAACACCCGTCTCGGCGGCGACGATTTCGACCAGAAGATAATCGACTTCCTCGTTTCCGAATTTAAGAAAGACACCGGAGTTGACCTTTCCACCGATAAAATGGCTATGCAGCGACTCAAGGAAGCCGCTGAAAAGGCAAAGATCGAACTTTCCGGCATGACCACCACCAATATCAATCTTCCGTTCATCACCGCTGACGCAACCGGACCTAAACACCTTGACATCACTCTCACAAGAGCAAAATTCAACGAACTTACCGCAGATCTCGTCGAAGCAACGATGGTCCCCGTAAGAAAAGCGATGCAGGACGCGGGTCTTACCGCAGAGCAGATCGACAAAGTTCTTCTTGTCGGCGGTTCTTCGAGGATCCCGGCAGTTCAGGAAGCCCTGAAAAAGTTTATCAATAAAGAACCCCATAAGGGTATCAACCCCGACGAATGCGTCGCTATCGGCGCGGCAATTCAGGCGGGAGTATTGGGCGGAGACGTTTCGGGACTCGTTCTTCTCGACGTAACGCCTCTTTCCCTCGGCGTTGAAGTCTACGGCGGAATCACCGCAAAAATAATCGACAGAAACACCACGATCCCCGTAAAGAAGAGCCAGATCTTTACAACCGCCGCCGACAACCAGACGAGCGTTGAAGTCCACGTCGTACAGGGCGAACGTGAAATGGCTGCCGACAACAAGACCCTCGGCAGATTCTCTCTCGACGGAATCCCGCCGGCACCGAAGCAGGTTCCGCAGATCGAAGTTACCTTTGATATCGACGCAAACGGTATAGTAAACGTTTACGCAAAAGACAAGGGAACGGGCAAGGAACAGCATATAACCATCACCGCTTCGAGCAATATGTCCAAGGAAGACGTCGAAAAGGCTGTTGCCGACGCTGAAAAATATGCCGCTGAAGATAAAAAGCGCCGTGAAGGTATCGAAACGAGAAACAGCGCCGAACAGCTTATCTATCAGTGCGAAAAGACAATGACCGATATGGGCGAAAAACTTTCCGCCGAGGAAAAAGCGCCCGTTGAAGAACAGATAACAAAACTCAAGGAAACTCTCAAAGGAACCGATACCGACGCCATAAAAGCCGATACCGACGAACTTCAGAAGAGATTCTATAAAATAGCCGAAAAGATGTACGCCGAGACTCAGACCGCAGGCGCACAGGGACCCGACGCAGGCGCGCAGGGGGCAGCCCCCGACGCGGACGGAAAAGTAAGCGTCGACGACTATCAGGTAAACGACGACAACAAATAAACTGCAAGAGGGATTTAAGTGGCTGACAAGAGAGATTTTTACGAGGTCTTAGGGGTCGATAAAAGCGTATCCGACGACGACCTGAAAAAGGCGTACAGGAAACTTGCCAAAAAATATCACCCCGACCTCAATCCCGGCGACAAGGAAGCCGAACAGAAATTCAAAGAGGTAAACGAGGCGTACGAAGTCCTTTCCGATAAGGAAAAAAGAGAGCGTTACGACCGTTTCGGACACGCAGGAGTAGACCCGTCATACGGGGCGGGGACTGCGGGCGGCTACGGCGGTTACAGCACCGTTGATTTCGGCGACATAGGCGATATTTTCGGAAGTTTCTTCGGCGGAGGCAGTCCGAGGAGAAGAAGCAGCGCCGTACACGGAAACGATATAAACGTCCGTCTGACGATAGACTTCAAAGAGGCTGTTTTCGGCTGTTCGAAGACCGTCACCTTTACCCGCAACGAAGTCTGTTCCGACTGTAACGGTTCGGGCGCGGCGAAGGGAACGACGCCCCAGACCTGTCCGACGTGTAACGGGCAGGGAAGAGTCAAGAGCGTTTCACAGACCGTTTTCGGCGCAATATCGACCGAAAGAACCTGCTCGGCATGTAACGGCACGGGCAAGATAGTTAAGGAAGTCTGCAAAAAATGCGGCGGCAGAGGTCTTGAAAGAAAATCTGTCAGCATAACCGTAAATATCCCCGCGGGAATAAACAACGGTCAGACGATCTCTCTCCGCGGAGAGGGCGACAGGGGTATCCGCGGCGGTTCGAACGGCGACCTTAACATAACCGTTGCGGTCCGTCCTCACGAACTCTTTACAAGGCGGGACGCCGACCTCTTCTGCAATGTTTACATTACTTTCTCCCAGGCTTGTCTCGGCGCGACCGTCGAAGTCCCGACAATAGACGGAAAAGCCGAAAATCTCCGTATTCCGGAGGGTACCCAGTCGGGAACGCAGTTTACCGTAAAGGGTAAGGGCGCATACTATCTGCGTTCAAAATCGAGAGGAAATATGTATGTCAACGTTATTGTTGAAATTCCGAAGAAACTTTCTTCGAAACAGAAGGAAGCGCTGAAGACTTTTGACGAAAACACGAACTTTGACAAGTCTTACGAAAAAGGTTCCCAGTTCAGGAACAAAGTAAAACAGTTCCTCGGACTTTAAGAGAAACCCGAATCGCAAAAAACAGTAAGGAACGCCGAAATTTCCGATGTGAAAACCGGAAGTCCGCTTACCCTGTTTTTTCGCGTGATAAACAGCAATTACGGCTGCAAAAAACTTCTGTTTTTTACAGCCGTTTTTCTGCCTTTTGTGAAGTCCCGAAACAGTCTCTTTGCCGTCTGCAAATATGTGTTTTTTACGAAATGCGACAAATATTTTATCAAAATATTGAACTATATGTTGCGTATGCTTGACGGACCGATAGGTTATAGTGTAAAATATATATGTGTAAATTGGGGAGAAATCCCTTCTTCCGACAACCAACTATAAACAGGAGGACTTTTAAATGAAAAGATTTTTATCCGCTGTTCTTGCGATAGTGATGATAGCGTCTTTGGCTGCCGGCTTTACCGTTTCTTCAACGGCTAAAGTTCTTGAAGGCTCTGACGTTCTCGAAGTCGCAAAGGCAACGACGGCTCCCGACGTTACCGACGGCGTCAGAGATGCGGTTTATACCAAGATCTTTGATATGACCGGTTCGGAGGCTATGTCCTTGGTTACCGACGCAACCACGGGCACAAGCGAACTCAAGCCGAACGACCATTTCCCGATAGGCTTTAACAGCGAAGCCACGAGATATGATAAGGCCGCAAATCCCAACCGCGAAGATTCCGAATGGTACAACACCAGAATTCAGGGATATGCCGCATGGGATGCAACCGCCCTTTATCTTTATCTTTACATAACCGGAATGGGCGAACTCAACAACAATACCCGTACGGGAACAGAGACCTGGCAGGCGGACGGAATTCAGTTTGCCGTTTCCAATCCTGCAAGAAGTTATCAGACTATTGAATACGGCTTCTTCCTTAAGAACGATAAGCTCAGCGCTTTCCGTTATGTCGAACTCGGTCTCTCCGCGATAAACAAGAGATATGCTTATTCCGAAACTCTCGCTCCCGAGGGCGTTCTTAAGCAGCTTGAAAACGGCGATGTGGTTTACGAAATGAAACTCGACTGCCGCGCTTTGGGCATATCTTCCGCGCAGATGACCCAGTACAGTACCAATGAAACTCTTATTCCGTTTAACCTTACCGTCAATATGAACGATGAGGTCGCCGCCGCAAATTCTTTCTGCGGTTTCCAGATCGGTACCGGAACGTTTAACGAATCCGCTCCCTCACACGCAGGTGTTGCGCAGTCCTGCAAGATCAAACTTGTCGAGGCTGTTGCGCATACTCACACGCCCGGTCCTTGGGAAGTCACAAAAAATATGACCTGTCTCGAAGTAGGCCATGAGGTCCGGAAATGTACCGAATGCGGCGAGATCATTGAAGAAAGAGATATTCCCATCGATCATACCTCTCAGCCCGGCGAATGGCAGACCGTCGTTGACCCGACGCATACTTCCGAAGGCTCCGCAGAGCAGAGATGCACCGTCTGCGGCGTTCTTCTCGGAACAAAGGTTCTTCCCAAACTTGAAGACGACGGAACGGTTGTTTTCCATGAAGACGGAAACATAACCTTTGAAGTAAACGGTCAGCCCATCGCAAAAGGTCTTGTTGCATACGAGGGCGGTTACTATTTCTTCAACAGTTCTCTCAAGGCTGTCAGAAATACATGGTACGCTTTCGGAGAAGCGAAGGCAAACGGACTTCTTCCCGCAGGCAGATATTTCTTCGGCGAAGACGGCAAAATGCAGATAAAAGCAGGAATTGTCAGCGACAATAACGGGGACGTCCGCTATTACGAAAACAATCAGCCCGTTGCAAAAGGTCTTGTAAAAGACGCCGACGGCAATTACTACTTCATCAACAGCGCTCTTAAAGCGGTAAAGAATACCTGGTATTCTTTCAGCGCGGCGAAGGCAAACGGACTTCTTCCCGCAGGCAGATATTTCTTCGGTGAAGACGGCAAAATGCAGATAAACGAAGGAATTGTAATCGACAATAACGGGGACGTCCGCTATTACGAAAACAATCAGCCCGTTGCAAAAGGTCTCGTAAAAGACGAAAACGGCAATTACTACTTCATCAACAGCGCCCTTAAAGCAGTAAAGAATACATGGTATTCTTTCAGCGCGGCGAAAGCAAACGGACTTCTTCCCGCAGGCAGATATTTCTTCGGTGAAGACGGTAAAATGCAGATAAACGAAGGAATTGTCAGCGATAATAACGGGGATGTCCGCTATTACGAAAACAACCAGCCCGTTGCAAAAGGTCTTGTAAAAGACGCCGACGGCTACTTCTACTTTATAAACAGTTCTCTTAAAGCAGTCAGAAACACGTGGTATTCTTTCAGCGAAGCAAAAGCAAACGGTCTCATGCCCGCAGGCAGATATTTCTTCGATGAAAACGGCAGAATGGTAAGACATAAACTTACCCTTGTTTCGGACGGCGCTTCCGACTATACCATTATAGTTCCCGCATCGTCATGGGGTAAAGACGACCAGACCGCAGAAGGCGCCGAATATCAGTCCGCGCTCGATCTCCAGACCTATATCGCAAAAATGACCGGAGTTACAATTCCCGTAAAGAAAGACACCGACGTTGCAATCACCGATAACGAAAAAGTTATTTCCGTCGGTATGACAAACAGAGAAGGTGTTTCCTACACTGTTGACAGAGACGCTATCGGCGAAGACGGATATACAATAAAGACCTCCGGCGACACCCTTTATATCGCAGGCGGACGTCCGAGAGGAACAGGCTATGCTGTCTACGATTTCCTTGAAAAATATTTCGGCTGCAAGTTCCTTACGACCGACAGCAGGGTTATCCCGACTTATACGACCCTTACTCTCGACACCATCGACGACTTCACTTACGTTCCCGCTTACTGGTACAGATTTATCGGTTCGTCCACCTATATTAAGAACGCAGCCGACGGTACCGCAGCAAACGCAAACGGCGTATATTATACTCCCGTTTACGGCGGCAGAGTAGGCTATGCTTACAGAACCGGAGACTGGAGATTTGTCCATACTCTCAACCACATGATAAATATAGATCCTCATTATTATGAGAGATCCACTTACGAATGTCCCGTATGTCATACCGAATATGACGAGGACGCTTACGTTCCCGGAACTACCGTAAAATGGAAGAGAGCCGCAAAGAGCACCGAGTGCCCGACTTGCGGAAACGCAACTCTCCGCGACTTCACCGACCATATCTACAACGTAAACGGCGACGATATCGCAAACTATATCGGCGCTTCCCTCGAACCGAGCGGAAAAGTAAGATTCCAGCCCTGTATCACCGGCGTTAACCCGATAACCGGCAGAAACGTCGTCGATGAAGCCAAAGAAGGCGCTCTCCGCTGGCTCAACGAGTCTGCGGCTGCAGGTCACGTAAACGATAAACTCATTTCCGTTTCTCAGTACGATACTTCATGGCAGTACGGCGGCTGCGAATGCGACAGCTGTCAGGCTATGGAAAAACTCTACGGCGCTGCTTCCGGTAACTGGGTATGGCTCCTTAATCAGGTCGCCGACTATATCAAAAACGACTATCCCGATATGAAGGTCACCACCATTTCTTACCTCTACACCAACGACGCTCCTACCGGAATCAAGGCAAGAGACAACGTTGTTATCCAGATCTGCTCGAACGACTTCTGCTATGCGCATCCGTTCGGCGAATGCGGCAAGAGCCTCAGATATGACGGAATCCAGACCATGTCCGAAAGATATGCAAAATGGAAGGCTGTCAGCGATCATCTTCTCTCTTACGATTATTACAGATCGAACGGCGATCCGAGATGGATATATCCGATCCAGTATCAGATGTACGAGAATACCAAGTGGCTCCGCAGCCAGGGCATTGAGGGCACATACTCTTACATGCTCTCCGAAAAGGATAACTTCGGCGCTCTCAACCAGTACCTTGCAGCAAAACTTATGTGGAACCCCGATATGACGCTTGACGAATATCAGGCTCTTATCAACGAGTTCTGCGAGGGTTACTACGGCGGAACCGAAATGGCTGAACTTGTAAAACTTTACCACGAACATTCTCTCTCGAGCGGCGAATGCTGGGGTATGACAACAAAAGACAAACTTGCCATAATGCCTTCTTCGATAAGAATCGATACGGTAGCGGAAGCATATACTTATGACGATTCCTTCATTAAGAAAGCAGATGCGCTTTTCGAAGCGGCGTTTGCAAAAGCTGATTCCACTCAGTATGAAAGAATCGAACTCGAATATCTCGATTACCTCTACTACAAACTTATCAACTACCATGATGTAAAGGCAAACTTTGTTGATATCGTAAATTGCCCGCTTACCTCTGAAGAAATTGATACTCTTATCTACAACACGGCGGACAATGTTATCAATCTGCTTGTTAAATACAATTTGGAAAAAATCGGTTTTGACGGTAAAAACGACACCGGAAATAAGATCGACCTTTCCGATACCGATTCTATCAACAGAATGGATTATCCCGACAACTGGTAATTTAATTAAAACAAAAAAAGCGGAGAATGAAAATTCTCCGCTTTTTTCTTTGTCCGCTTATTGGTCCTTATAATGTAAAACGAAAGTAAAATTGACAACAAAAATGTGTCAAATGTGACGAAAAGCCAACATAGAACAAAATGTGCTTGACATTGAGTCTGCCTCATGCTGTATAATAATTTTGACAGTACCGAATAAGTTCGGTAAAAAACAACACTAAGGAGGAAATCGAGAAACTATGAAAAAAGCACTATCAGTATTGCTGGCAATCGCAATGACAGTGTCGATGTTCGCGTCATTTGCGGTGACCTCTTCGGCGAAATTGGTCGAATCTTTTTCGTCGATTGAAACAGTAAAAACAGAAACGCCGCCGGATGTGACCGACGGAGAGATCGACTCTGTCTATTATCAGATTTTTGATATGGACGGTTCCGATTGTTGGTATTTAGGTCCTTACGGTACTTATGTAAGGGACAACCATGCGCCGGTAGACGCGAATTCCGAGGATAACAGATATGACAAGAAGATAAATCCGGGTTGGCGGAATTCCGATTGGTACAATACCAATATAAAAGGCTATGCCGCATGGGACAAAACGTATCTTTATTTCGCGATGGTCGTAACCACTCCCAAAACAATGCTCGACAACACTTCCGACAATTTTATGTGGGCAGGCGACGGGATTCAGCTGGAAATCTACAATTCCGACCGCAGCGGTTCTACCCAGTACTGTTTCGGTAAACAGAACGGACAACTTATCGCATGGCGCTATAAGGAAGCGGGACTTACCGCGCTTCAGAAAAGGCAGGCTTACGGCTGGAACAGCGCGGGAACTTCGATGAAGGTTCCGGAAGGCGGAATATACGAAAAAGGCAAAGACGGGGATAAAAACGTCTATGTCTACGAACTGAAACTTGCATGGTCCGCTTTCGGAATTACCCCTGAAGAAGACACCCGGCATTATTTTAATGTTTCGGTAAATATGAACGATGAAAACAGACTTCCTGCGACTTTCTGCGGATTTCAGATAGGCGGCGGTATCTTTAACGGAGACGGAGATATTTCTGACAGCAGATACACCCCCATGCTTCATCTGAAAAGTGAGCATACTCATCAAATCGGAGGTCGAGTTATAAAAGAGGCTACATATACGGAAGAAGGCGAGAGGGAAGACTACTGCACGGTCTGCGGTAAAGAACTCGGTTTGAGCGCTATCCCGAAAACTTCCGATGATGTTACGATGACATTTGAGTCTATTATAGAATTTTTGGGCGATTTTGTCAGTGATCCTGTTTATGACGGAAAGACAATAACCGAATTCCTCACCGAAAAGATCGCGGCTTACAGAGAATCTCAGGGAACAGCCGATATTACCGAAATGGTCGAGGTCTGGAATAAGTGGGACAGCGGAGATTACGATAAAAAAATCCTTTACACGTATGCTGTAAATGATTATATCGGCCATTCTATGTCGATAGGCAGCGGTTCGAAACAGTATTTGTATTCTGTTTTTTATGAGGTGATCTACACAGACACGGCGCTTTTCCTCGATACCGTGCCGAACGACCTGCTGCATTCTGATATCTTTGAGGGCGGCATTGAGAATATGACCGAGGGAGATAATTTTATCCTTGCGGCATATTACGCTGCGACAGCAAAAGAAGTATATGAGAATTACGGCAAATTTATAGACTTACTTAATTCAAAATGTAAATTAAAGAGTTATGAGTCTCTCGAAACCGCAATTTCCGACGCAGAATCCGCTCTTAAAAACACCGGCGGAGATACTGTTCTTTACACGTCTCTTTCGGAAAAATTAAATGAGATAAGATCGGCGCTTACCGAAAAAGACAGCGACGGCGATCCTGTTTTGCCGGCAGGCGGTTTTTCAAAAACAAGAAGCATCAACGGTATAAATGCCGATGTTAAAGCGATGAGCGACAGGATGGCAGCGCTTTCTTCCGATCTTGAGGCGGCGACCGACTCATATATCAAAACGATTCCCGGAATAAAACACGGGTTGGTTCTTGATGGCGACGGAGAGATCAGATACTATGAGTACGGAGTCCCCGTTTCCGCGGGTCTTGTAAAAGATGAAAACGGAAACCTCTATTTTATAAACAGCACCAAAAAAGCGGTCAAAAACACATACTATGCTTTTTCCGAGAAAAAAGCCAACGGTCTTATGCCAGCCGATACGTACTATTTCGGCGCGGACGGTAAACTCGTTATCAGAAACGGACTTGTGAATGAGAGGGGAAGTATCCGTTATTACGAAAACGGTGTTGCCTCCGCCGCAGGTCTCGTAAAGGACGAAAACGGCAATTATTACTTCATAAACAGTACGAAAAAAGCGGTCAAAAACTGCACTTACGCCTTTTCGGAAGAAGCAGCGAACGGACTTCTTCCGGCGGGCGAATACGACTTTGACGAAACAGGAAAACTTATCGAAAGAAACGGACTTTTTACCGATAAGCGCGGCGATGTTTTCTGGTATGAAAACAACGAAAAACAGGCAGTAGGCCTCATAAAAGACGAAGACGGAAACCTCTATTTCATCAACAGCAACCGGAAAGCCGTCAGAAATACATGGTATGCTTTTTCCGAAAAGAAGGCAAACGGGCTTTTACCTGCGGGAAGATACTATTTCGGCGAAGACGGTAAAATGCGGCAGATAAACGGCTTGGTCGTCGATAAAAACGGAGATATTTACTGGTATGAAAACAATGCGCCCGTAGTCGCGGGACTTATAAAAGACGAAAACGGCAACCTCTACTTTATCAACAGTGCTAAAAAAGCGGTCAGAAATACATGGTATGCTTTCAGCGAAGAAGCGGCTAACGGGCTTGCTCCCGCAGGTACTTATTTCTTCGACGAAAACGGTTTGTTTACCGGCAAAACGCCTTATAACACAATGGCGACCGATGAAGAAATAGACGCGGCGATCGCCGAAATTCCGGCATTCCTTGAGGAATATTTTACTTCCGAAACAGTTTCACCCGTTATCTCGGCAAAAGATATCCTTGAAGCGGGAAAAGGCAATATGACCGTCGCGGTGTTCCGGAAAGCAAGAACGGCGCTCCGAAACGCAGTTTCCGCTCTTGAATATAAGAAGAGCGATGTCCTGCAGATATTCGTTTCTTCCTCCGAAGAAGAAGGAATTCCTACGGACTATGTTCCCTGCTCGATAGCGGTCGTTCCTTCGGATAAAAAAGAAACAAAATTTGTATTCGACGGCTCGGCAAAGATAAAAGTCCGCGGAAACAGCACTGCCCTTGCTCAGAAGAAACCTTATAATATCAAGTTTTCCTCGAAAGAAAATCTCTGCGGAATGGGCAAATCGAAGAAGTGGGCGCTCATTGCAAACGCTTACGATAAATCTCTTGTGAGAAACAAGATAGCCCTTGATCTCGGTCTTGATATGGGACTTACCTATACGTCGAGCTCTCATTTTGTCGATGTCTGGGTAGACGGCGTCTTCAAAGGAAGTTTCATGCTCACCGAAAATATTGACGTCGGAAAAAACAGAGTCGATATAGATACCGAAACGGGTACCGACGCTTTGCTTGAACTTGAGGCGACAAGAGAAGAATCAGGCGTTACCTATTTCAAAACAGACAGATACGGAGTCCGCTTCGCGCTCAACGAACCCGAAATTCCGACATGGGAACAGCAAAGTTCGATCAGGTCGAGACTTTCGACAGTCGAATCCGCGCTCGCGTCGGGAAACTGGACGAGAGTATCTTCTGTCCTTGACATTGACTCTTTTGTAAACTTCTATATAATGAACGAATTTGCAAAGCAGGTAGACTTCAGTTTCAGTTCTACGCGTTTCTATTTCAAGGGCGACAAACTTTACGCCGGACCCGGTTGGGACTATGACCTTGCAATGGGAAATGTCGGCGCGAGAGTCTATGACGCATATATCCTTTACAATAACGAAGGCGTCGGAACGAAGACGGGCAACAGTTGGGAAGGTATATGGTGTACAAAGATGAAGTGGTTTGAAAGACTGCTTACTTATTCTCAGTTCAAAGCGGCTGTAAAAGCGCGCTTTGCCGAAGTTTCCCCGATCCTGATAAATACGTTTGAGGCAAACGAACTCGGAGAAAGCAAGATAGACAAGATGCTTTCCGAATACGGAAATTCCTTTGCAAGAAACTATGAAGTCTGGGATATCGTTAAAGACGACGTTTCCGACGCTCTTGCCGTTGCGCGTACCCCCGACCCGACCTTTGAAGAAAACGTCGGATACCTCAGGACATGGCTTAAAAACAGATATGAATATCTGAACGGCGTATTTTCAAATTATTAAAATAAAAACCGCAGTGCCAGCCCAAGGCTGGCACTGCGGTTTTTGACTGAAAAAGACAACTGACCTTTATGTTTTAAGCCCTTTTGCGACATTGTTTATCCTGCCGTTTATGTTATAATTCAGTCCGAACAAAGAAAAAGGACGGATAAAAATGAAAGTAAAAGGGTACGGCGAAGTTTTGCTTGCCGATAAAATAAATATGAAAAAGGCGACGGGCGCGCTTCTCGATTTTCTGACGGGCGTATTCTCCTGCGCGCTCCGCGTTTTCGGAGGACGGCCGATTGCCTTCGCTCTGACGGCGGTCGGCTCTTTCCCGTCTTTTTTAGGGTGCGTTTTCGCGGCGATAATCGGCGGAGAAGATTTTTTGCGAATTGCCGCGGCGCTTGTCGCGGTTTTCGTTTCCTCCCGTTATATTATGCCGAAATTTACTTTCCCCGGCTACGTTAAGGTCTTTATCTCGTCTTTGTGGGGAGTTCTGCTTGCCGAAGTTTTCGGCGCGCTTATCTATAACTATACATTTTACGAAAATCTGCTTTTTGCTCTCAGCGGGCTTATAGGCGCGGTCTCCGCAACGGCGATGGAGTATGCAAAAAACGCGAAAGAACGCAGGAAGGGCGATCCGAACGTCTTTTTTATCTCCACGGTCTTTTCCGTTTCCGCGGTCCTTTGCGGCATGGGCTTCTGCGGAAGACTTCTTTTTGATACCGCAGCCGTCATTATGATTTTTACGGTTCTGTGCCTTTCGGTAAAAACAAACCTGTTTTATACCGTGTCGTTTTCGGTTATCATCGGAGGACTTTCCTGTCTTCTTAACGGCAGGAGCGTATATTTTCTCGCTCTCCTTGTTATCGGCGGGATCCTTTCCTCTCTTCTCCGCGATTTTTCGCGGTTTTTCGTACCGTTCGGCTTTCTGTCGGCGTGTCTTTCCTTTCTTATCTATACGGGGTTCGGGAACGACGCGGTGACTCTTTGCGTCACTACTCTGCTTGCGTCGCTTGTCTTTATTCTTGTCAACGACAAGGTGAAGACAGCGTTTCTTACCCGTTTTATCCCGTCGCTTCCGATGCTTTCGGGCAAAAAATACAGAATAAAGAAAACGGACGGCGCCGTCAGCGGCAATAACCCCGAAAAACTTTGCGACAACTGCCCGAAAAAACTTATCTGCTGGAGCGAAAACTATGCGTTTACAAAAGACTGCTTTATGAAGATACGGTCGGGGAATACAAGAAACGTCCCGTCGGAATTTTTAAGCGGTTGTGTGCGGAGAAAGGAACTCAAAGAGATCTGCAACATAAAAACGGACGGGGAAGGCCTTCTCAATATTGAACTTTCAAAGGTTTCGAGCGCGAAAATGGGCGAAAAACTGTGCGGTGACAGCGTCGGAAATTTCAGGACTGCCGACGACAGGGAGTTCGTGTATATAGTCGACGGAATGGGAACGGGAAACGAGGCGTCCGCTCAAAGCCGCCGCGGCAGCGGAATAATCAAAAAACTTACCGATAACGGTCTTTCGGAAAAGGATTGCCTGCGCGCTCTCAACGATTTTCTTTCGAGAGACGGCGAAGAAATAATTATGGGCGTCGACCTCTGCTGTATCGACAGGCGGAACGGGATCGCCGAATTCTATAAAGCGGGCGCCGCTCCGACTTATATAATAAGAAAAGGCAATTCCTACGAAATAGGAACTGCCTCGGTGCCGATAGGGGTACTTGATGAAATAAACATCGAGTATAACAAATGCAAACTTGTGCCGGGCGATATTATCGTGATGATCTCCGACGGTTTTCTTTCTTTGGGACCCGCCGTTTTCGAGGAATATCTCTGCGGGCTGAAAGTCGAAAAAGACGACAGCGCCGTCGATATCACGGGCAAGATAATGTACGCCGCCGAAACTCTCGGACTTCTGTATAAGGACGATATTTCGGTCGTCGCGGCAAAAATTTCTTAATCTTCTTTTCTTGAATATATCTCTATTGACGGGAATACTCCGAAATTCTTTATCGTTTCGCGGTATTCCTTTTCTTTTTCGGCGTTTCTGTCCAAAACTTTTATCGCTTTTATAAGCAGATTTTTCGGAGTGTCGAGAGGGGAACAGTATTCCACGCAGGAAACGTCGTAGCCGCACGCTTCGAGTTTCAACATTCTTATGCAGTCGGTCATTATCGCGTTGAAACGGGCGCGCATGACTCCGTGCGATTGGGTAAGAGTGTCGATATCCTTATTTTTGAATCTGTCGAGCATTTCCTTGTGACAGCAGGGAACGCAGATAATGCTCTGCGCATTGTTCCTTATCGCATATCCGAGCGCCATATCAGTTGCGACGTCGCAGGCGTGCAGGGAAATAACAACGTCGGGAACTGTGTTTTTGTCAAGCCCCGAAGTTTCGAGCTGCGAAAGGTCTGTGCGGATAAATTCCATATTCGAATATCCGAGTTTTTCGGCTGTCTTTTTGCTTTCTTCGATTACTTTTTCGGAGATGTCAAGCCCTATAAACTTCGCCTTTATCCGTTTTTCCTGCCAGAGCCAGTAGTTTAAGACAAACGAAAGATAACTTTTCCCGCAGGCACAGTCGACGACCGTTAGCTTTTTGCCTTCGGTAAAAAGAGGCTTTATAAGTTCGACGAATCGGTCGGTCTGGTTGTATTTTCTTATCTTGTCGTTTTTTAATTTCCCGTCCTCGGTCGTGTATCCGAGAGCGAAAAGCAGGTCTTTTGCTTTATGCAGATTTATATTGTAACTTTTTTCTTTGAGCTGCGGGGCGGAAACAAGGTCGTTCGTTTCTTTTTTCGAGAGTTTTACGTTTCGGTCGTCCGCCTCGAGAAAGGTTGTTATTCCGCGTTCTCTGTATCCTATTTTCGCGGCGTCGTATTTGAGCGCCGTTTCGGAAAGTTCGGCGGAAAGTTCTGCAAAAGAAGAGAAAGCGCGGTCCCCCGCAAAAGAAAGGATAAGTTTTCCGTCTTCGGCTCTTACTTCTCCCGTGTATTCTTTTCTTCCGGAAGTAAAAGCGAGGGAAATCCCGAGAAAATAGTCTTTTCCGTTTTCGTATTTTTCCTCAAAACCGCCGAGGAAAAAGTCGATCTTGCTTTTCTGCTTATGGTTCATAAAAATCTCCCGTATAAACAAACAGTCGAACGCAATATGCGTTCGACCGCTCTTTTAGTGGTGATCCATCGGAGAGTCGAACTCCGGACACCATGATTAAAAGTCATGTGCTCTACCTACTGAGCTAATGGATCATTCACGCCCCGATACTTCGGAACGCTTGTATATTATATCATTACCGAATCTTTTTGTCAAGACATTTTTTTTGAACAAACTGTGACGACATCAGTCGGGTATCCGCCAATCGACGGGAGTGTTTCCGTTTTTTAAGAGAAAATTGTTGCATTTCGAAAAATGACGGCAGCCGAAAAAGCCGTTGTATGCCGACAGCGGACTCGGATGCGCCGCCTCCAGAACAAGGTGTCTTTCGTTTGTTATGAGTTTTTTCTTCGATCTTGCGTCGCTTCCCCACAGTAAAAACACCATCGGTTTTTCGCGCTTGTTGAGTTCTTCGATGACCCTGTTCGTATAAGCCTCCCAGCCGTGACCGCGGTGGCTTCCCGCCTGACCTTCTCTTACGGTAAGAACGGTGTTGAGAAGAAGCACCCCGTTTTTCGCCCAATAGGTGAGTTCTCCGTGGCTCGGTATCGGCAGACCGATATCGTCGTGGATTTCCTTATATATATTGACGAGCGACGGCGGGATAGGAACGCCCTTTTTCACCGAAAAGGAAAGTCCGTGAGCCTGTCCCGGACGGTGATACGGGTCCTGCCCCAGGATAACGGCTTTGACGTCGGAATACGCCGTATATTTCTGCGCGTTGAAAATATCGTACATCGACGGGTATATCTTCTGCGTTTTATATTCGTTTATAAGAAATTTTCTGATACAGTGATAATATTCTCTGTCGAATTCGCCTTTTAATACTTCATCCCAGTCGTTTCCGAAATGTACCATAAACCGTTTCTCCCGTTTTTTTTGATAATAGCATAAAATTATGAACAAAACATTAAATGTTTGTGACTTTTTCGGCTGTTCTATTGCTTTTTACTTATTATAGTGGTATAATCACAGAGGAAGAGCGGGCAACCGCTCTTCTTTTAATGAGAAAGGATACAATGACGTGAGTATAGTATCGACCGTAACCGATATAGTGCGTCCCGTAGTTGAGGGCGAAGGCCTTGATCTGTGGGCTGTCGAATTCAAGAAAGAAGGCCCCGACTATTATCTGCGCGTTTTTATAGATAAAGACGGCGGCGTCGGGATAAACGACTGCGAAAACGTTTCGAGGAAAATCGACGTTCTTCTCGACGAAGCCGACCCGATAGACCGCAGTTATATTCTCGAAGTTTCTTCCGCGGGACTTATAAGAGAACTGAAGACCGATAATCACCTGTCGAAATTTGTCGGAAACGAAGTCGAAGTGAGACTTTTCGGCGCTCTTGACGGAACGAAGAAACTTATGGGTAAACTTGAAAGTTTCACCCCCGAAGAAATCACGCTTTTTACGGAGAAAGAAATAAAAATTCCCCGCAAAGACATATCAAAGATCATCGTAGACTTAATATAAAAGGAGAACTAAAATGAACGCCGACTTTTATGAAGCACTTGCCCTTCTTGAAGAGGAAAAGGGCATACCGCAGGACTATATGCTTGAAAAAATAAGAGAAGCGATAGAAAAAACCGTTAAAAGAGACAGAAACGTCAATCCCGAAAACGTAGTCGTGACTTTCGACAGGGATAAGGCGTCTTTCAGGGTGTGTATCCGCCGCGAAGTAGTCGAAGAGGTCACTCCCGAGAATATGGGAATATCTCTTGAAGATGCGAAGAAGATAAACGCGAAATATCAGCTCGGAGATTTCGTCGAGCAGGAATACGACACCACCGCGGTCGGAAGAATAGCCGCAAAGGTCGGTAAAAACGTCATTATCCAGGCCATAAGGGAAGCCGTAGACGGTTCGATGCTCAAAGAATTCGAAGAACTCCGCGGCAAACTCGTTACGGGCGTTGTAAAGAGAATAGAACCGAACAGAACGGTATATCTTGAAATAGGCAAGAACGAACTTCCGCTTTACGCGAGAGAACAGATACCCGGCGAGACCTTCACCGAGGGCGAATACGTCAAGGTATGCGTTACCGATATAAGAAAGAATACCAAAAATCAGGAAGTCGTTCTTTCCCGCGCGTCAGCGGACTTTATAAGGACCCTTTTCGCGGTCGAAGTTCCCGAAATTCAGGACGGTACCGTAAAGATAAAGGCTATTTCGAGAGAAGCGGGTCAGAGAACAAAGGTCGCGGTCTACGCCGAAGACCCGAATATCGACGCGGTCGGCGCGTGCATAGGTCCTCAGCAGTCGAGAATAAACGCAATTCTCGACAACCTTAAAGGGGAGAGGATAGACCTTATAAAATACTACGACGACCCGACAAAATACATTCCGGCGTCTCTTTCTCCGGCGGTCGTAAGTATGCTTGAGATAGACCCGGAGGCAAGATCCTGCCGCGTTTGCGTTCCCGCAGACAAACTTTCCCTTGCAATCGGCAAAACGGGACAGAACGTCCGTCTTGCGGCAAAACTTACCGAATATAAAATCGACATCGTAAGCGAGTGATCCGAGTGAAAAAACAGGCGGAAGTCTTCAACAGCGGGAATTTTACGCGAATGTGCGTTTCCTGTAATGCAAGACGGCATAAAAACGATATGATAAGAGTGGCCGTTTCCCCCGATAAGAAAGTGTATATCGACGAAACGGGCAAAGGACAGGGCAGAGGCTGCTATGTCTGCCGCAGCGAAGAATGTGTAAAAGCGGCGATTAAAAGCGGCAGAATGACGAGGTCTTTGAAGACCGAAGTCCCCGAAGAAATATACGGCGCTCTGCTTGAAAAAACAGAGGAAACAAATGAATAAAAAATTCGGTTCGCTTCTCGGGTTTGCAAGAAAATCCGGCAACGTTATCCTGGGACTTGACGCCCTCGGAAAAAAACCGGAAAAAGCAAAACTCATAATTTCGGCGTCGGACGCGTCGGAACGGACCAAAAGAAACATCGGGCTTCTTCGAAGACCTCATGCAGAGGTTAAAATGACAAAAGAAGAACTCGGAAAACTGCTCGGTTGCGGCAATGTCGCCGCAGTCGGCATAACGGACGGAAATTTCGCAACACAGCTGGAAAAATACGCAGATACAGAAAGGGAGTAGCCTATGAGTACGATTAAATACAAGATGAACGAGTTGAGCCGCGATCTCGGCGTAAAACCGCAGGAGATCTCTTCTCTTCTCGGTAAAGCATTCGGAAAGGAAGAGCCCAAGTCGGCGCATACCGCGGTGCTTAACGAAGACGAACTCAACTACATCTTCGACCATTATATCCAGGCGCACGCAAGCACCGATATGAAGGCGTTCTTCGACTATTGCGCGGAAGTTTCCGCAAAAGAGGCGAAGGAAAAAGAGGCAAAAGCCAAAAAAGAGGCTGAACTGAAAAAAGCCGAAGAGGCTAAAGCCGCGGCGGAAAAGAAAGCCGCCGAAAAAGAAGAAAAGGCTGTAAAAACTCCCGAAAAACAGGCTGCGAAACCCCAGAACGTCCGTAAACCGCAGAAACCCGTCCAGCGTGAAAAAATGAAGACCGTCGAATTCAAGCCGAAGAATGATTTCGGCGAGTCGGTAACCGTTGTCAAGAGCGATTCCGACAGTTCTATCCGTTCGGGCTCCAAGGTCGTAAAAGTCATCGACACCCGTATTCAGCAGAACGTCAATCTTTCGAAATACGACGAACGTCTTGAGGAAATAGCCGGCGCGAAAGGTCAGAAAGACTACGGTAAGAGCAAACAGAAAATCAAGAATAAAAACAGAAGACCCGTTCAGTCGTCGAAAAGAGAAGACGAACAGGCGAAACTCCGCAGAATGGAGCAGTACGAAAAGGATAAGAAAAAGCACCTCAGCAACGTCGTTTTGCCGGAATCCCTTTCGGTAAGCGAACTTGCGTCCCGTCTGCGTATGACAAACGCCGAAGTCGTCAAAAAACTTATGCTTCTCGGTATAATGGCGTCCGCGTCGCAGATAATAGACTATGACACCGCGTCCCTTGTCGCCGAAGAACTCGGCGCGACCGTCTCGAAAGAAGTCGTCGTTACCATCGAAGATAAACTTATCGACGATACCGAAGATAAACCCGAAGACCTCGTTCCCAGAAGTCCGGTCGTCGTCGTTATGGGACACGTCGACCACGGTAAGACTTCTCTTCTTGACGCAATAAGAAAAACAAATGTCGTTTCGGGAGAAGCGGGCGGTATTACCCAGCATATAGGCGCTTACACCGTTAAAATAAACGGCAGAGACATAACCTTTATCGACACTCCGGGTCACGCGGCGTTCACCGCGATGCGTGCAAGAGGCGCGCAGGTCACGGATATCGTCGTTCTTGTTGTCGCGGGCGACGACGGAATAATGCCGCAGACCGTCGAGGCGATAAACCACGCAAAGGCGGCAAACGTCCCCATTATCGTTGCCGTAAACAAAATGGATAAACCGGGAGCCGACTTCGACAGAACGATGCAGGCTCTCACCGAATACGAACTCGTTCCCGAACAGTGGGGCGGAGACGTTCCCTGTCTCCCGATCTCTGCTCTTAAACACGAAGGTATATCCGATCTTCTCGAATATATCATTCTGCAGGCAGACGTCGCCGAACTCAAGGCAAACCCCAACAGAGAAGCAAAGGGTACGATAATCGAATCGAAACTCGATAAAGGCAGAGGACCCGTCGCGACGGTCCTTGTCCAGAACGGAACTCTGCATCTCGGCGATATCGTCGTTGCAGGCACCTCCGTCGGTAAAGTCAGAGTCATGATAAACGATAAGGGCGAAAGAATAAAGGATGCAGGTCCGTCCGTCCCCGTCGAAATAGTCGGTCTTTCGGAAGTTCCCGCGGCGGGAGATATCTTCCACGTCGTAAAGGACGAAAGAATGGCGAAAGAACTTGTCGAACAGCGCAAGCACGACAAGAAAGAAGAGGAGTTCAAGGAACGTTCGAACGTTTCTCTCGACGACCTCTTTGCTCAGATCAAAGAAGGTCATGTAAAAGACCTCAACATAATAATCAAAGCCGACGTTCAGGGCTCTGTCGAGGCTGTCAAATCCTCCCTTGAAAAACTTTCGAACGACGAAGTCAAGGTCAAGGTCGTCCACAGCGCCGTCGGCGCGATAAACGAATCCGACGTAATGCTCGCGTCCGCCTCCAACGCCATAATCGTAGGCTTCAACGTCCGTCCCGAGGGCAATGCCAAAACCGTAGCGGAACACGACAAAGTCGATATCCGTCTTTACAGGATAATTTATGATTGCATCGAGGAAATAGAAGCCGCGATGAAAGGTATGCTCGCTCCGAAATTTAAGGAAGTCGTTCTCGGTCATGCCGAAGTCAGACAGACTTTCAAGGTTTCGGGTATCGGAACGATTGCCGGCTGTTATGTAAAACAGGGCAAGATAACCAGAAGCGCCGACGTCCGACTCGTTCGCGACGGAATAGTCATTTACGAAGGTAAAATTGACTCCCTCAGACGTTTCAAAGACGACGCGAAAGAGGTTTCCGAGGGCTACGAATGCGGTATCGGTCTCGAAAGATACAACGACATCAAAGAGGGCGATATAATAGAAGCGTTCGTCAATGAAGAAATAGAAAGATAATTTTACGAACGGGCCCGTTTTTCGGGTCCGTTCATGTAAAACGGAGATGAATTTATGCCTGCAAATTATAAAACGAACCGCATAAACGAAGACGTGAAAAGAGAACTCGCGGTTATTCTCTCGGACGTCAAAGACCCGCGAATTCCGGCTTTCCCGACCGTCGTTTCCGCAAAGGTCTCTCCCGATCAGGCGTATGCCACGGTATTTGTGAGTTTCCTTTCCGAATATGACGAAAAGGAAGTTATGAAAGGTCTTCGCGCGGCTACCGGATATATAAGAAAAAGACTTGCTTCAAGCCTTAAACTCAGAGTCGTCCCCGAACTGACGTTCGTTCTCGACCATTCTATCGAACACGGCGCGAAGATCGACAGAATTCTCAAAGAACTCGAAAAATAACCGGAGGATTTATGTTTACCAGAAAAGACATTTCGATTTTTTCCGAACTCTTAAATGAAGACGACGTCCTTATCTTAACGCATAAAAGCCCCGACGGAGATACTCTCGGAACGGCGTTCGCTCTTAAAAAAATGCTTGAAAATAACGGAAAAAGAGCGTGCGTATGCTGTTCGGACAAGCCCTCTCCGCGTTTTGCGTTTATCGTTGACGGAAAAGACCTTTCCGAGCCCGAATTTTCAGAAAAGTGCGTTGTTTCGGTAGATATCGCGACCGAAGGTCTTCTCGGCGAAAGTATGGAAAGATACGCGGGAAAGATCGACTACGCTATCGACCATCATATAACGAACACCTACTATGCGAAAAAGAGTATCGTCAAACCGAAAGCGTCGTCTGCGGGCGAAGTCCTGTGGGAACTTGCAAAGCGCAGTAAGACCGAAATAGACGACCTCATCGCGGCAAAACTCTATACCGCGATCTCCTTTGACACGGGCTGCTTCAAATTCGCGAACGTAACTCCGCGAACGATGATCGCGGCGGCGGATCTCTTAAAACATAATATTCCTTTTGAAGAAATCAACCGCAGACTGTTTGATCTTACGACTTTTGAACAGTTGAAGATCGAAAACGAAGTAATTTCAAAACTCGAAAGATACTGCGACGGCAGAATAACTCTCATTTATTTAAGACAGGAGACCGTTCTGAAATACGCAAACGAGGATACCGACACCGACGGACTTTCGTCGATTCCGAGGAGAATAGAGGGAACCGTCGTCGGACTGTCTCTTAAAGAAACGCCCGAAGGATTTGCCAAGGTCTCCCTGCGGTCGTACGACGACAGAATAGACGTCTCGAAGATCGCCGCAGAATTCGGCGGCGGCGGACATAAAAGAGCGTCGGGCTGTCTTATAAAAGACAAGGCTTTTGACGAAGCGAAAAAAGCGCTTGTTTCTGCTGCCGAAAACGAATGGAAAAGAGTTTTTCCGAACGGGTATTCGGAATGATCTTCCTTGTTGATAAACCCGCGGGAATGACTTCCCACAGCGTTGTCGCGAAAATAAAATACGCGCTTAAAAATTACGAAAAAGACCCGAAAGTCGGCCACAGCGGAACGCTCGACCCGATGTGTACGGGACTTCTGCCGGTTTTTACGGGTAAGGATACCAAACTCATAAGCATATTGCCGCACGGTAAAAAATATCGCGCGGGGCTCCTTTTAGGAACGGAGACCGACACCGAAGACGTGACCGGAACAACGCTTTGCGAAAGAAAAGTTACCGTTTCTGCCGAAGAGGTTTTTGCCGCGGCAAAGAGTTTTGTCGGAAAATATATGCAGACTCCGCCGATGTATTCCGCGATAAAAAAGAACGGAACGAAACTTTACGAACTTGCAAGGCGCGGCGTCGAAGTCGAAAGGGAAGCGCGCGAAATAACAATATATTCTCTAGATATTTTTCCGTCCGAAAAACAGAACGAATATTTTCTCGACGTTTCCTGCTCGGCGGGAACGTACATACGCACTCTCTGCTCCGATATCGGCAAAAAACTCGGCTGCGGAGCGTGTATGTCCTCCCTTCGCCGTACTTTTTCGAACGGATTTTCGGTTGAAAACGCAAAGTCCCTTGATGAAACGGTCGAAAAGATAAATTCGGGATCTTCTTCCGAAATTTCATTTTCCGCCGAAGACGTTTTCGACGTTGCGAAAACGGTCGTTCCCGACGACGGGCTGAAATATTATCTTAACGGCGGAGAAATTTCGCTTAAAAGAACCGATACACCCTTTGCCGACGGACTTCTGCGGGTATATTCCCGCGACGGAAAATTCTGCGGTATCGGAAAAACGGAAAACGGCTGCGTGAAAGCGGTCGTAAACTATATTGATTAGAAGAGGTTTTCAATGTCGGTTATAACTGTCGGAAATTTCGACGGCGTCCATCTCGGACACCGTCTTCTTCTTGAAACGGTAAGAAAAACGGCGCTTGAAAAAGGCGAAAAAAGCATTGCCGTGACCTTTGACAGACATCCCCGCAAAGGCACCCCGCTGCTTTGTTCTCCCGCCGAAAAAGAACAAAAGATTCTCGGTCTGGGAATTGACGAGGTCGTTTTTCTGCCCTTTGAAAAAATAGAAAATTTTGACGGAGAAGAGTTCCTTGAATACCTGAAAAGCAAATTCGGACTTTCGTATTTCGTCTGCGGCAGCGATTTCAGGTTCGGAAAAAACGCTGCCTGCGACGTTGATTTTCTGCGTGAAAAATCGGAAAAATTCGGTTTCGGGCTTTCCGTTATCACGTTTGACCCGAAAACGAAAACGTCTTCGTCGGTAATAAGAAAACTGCTTGCCGAAGGGGATATTTCGGGCGCCGAAAAACTGCTCGGATACCGCTATTCCGTCTCTGCAAAAATCGTTTCCGGAAAACATATCGGCAGGCTCCTCGGTTATCCGACCGTCAATATTTTTCCCGAAGAAAATATTCTGCTCCCGCGCTACGGCGTTTACGCGACCGATATAATCCTTGACGGCGAACGTTTCAGAGGAATAACGAACGTCGGTGTCCGCCCGACTTTCAACGACGGCGACAGGGCGAACGCCGAAACTTTCGTTCTCGGAGCGACCCTCTCAAAGGAGTATTCCGAGGCGACGGTCGTCTTCGGAAAATTTATCCGTCCGGAGAAAAAATTCGCGTCGGAGAAAGCTCTTTCCGCCCAGATAGCAAAAGATGTAAAAACAGCTTCTGAAATTAAGTGAAGTTTGTAAGTTTTTGGTGAAAATTCACAATAAATACTTGATTTTTTGTGCAAATTGTAGTAAACTATACTTGTATAATATTATCATTTGGGGAGAAAGAACATGTCCAACAAACTGTTTCAGAATGTGTTTGCCCAGTTGGAGGGAACAACTGACAAAGTTCTCGGCGTCATTGACGAAGCGGGAATTGTCGTAGCGGCAAACGACGAAGCATATCTCGGAAGAGATATGGGGCTTGACGTCGTTGAAAAGATGGCTATGACCGACGTCTGCAGTATCGGCGGATATACATATCATGTTATAGGCTCCGGTGTAAATTCCGATAATATAGTTTTTGTCGAGGGGGACGACTCCGAGGCGAAGACCCTGGCGGGAGTTTTATCGGTGTCTTTTAATACAATGAAGGAATTTTACGATGAGAAATACGATAAAACGAACTTCATCAAAAACGTTATGCTTGAAAATATCCTCCCCGGCGATATTTATACGAAAAGCAAGGAACTCCATTTCACCGCGGACGTTCCGAGAGTCGTTATCCTGATAAGACTTCTCGACAGGACCGAAACGTTCGCTTACGACATAATCCAGAGCCTTTTCCCGGAAAAGACAAAAGATTTCGTCGTCACCGCGGGTGAAAACGACATTGCTCTCATAAAAGAAGTCCACGCGAATATCGAAATAAAGGACCTCGAAAGACTGTCGGGTTCCATAATAGACACCCTGAGCGGAGAATTTTTCACCAAAGCGGTCATCGGTATCGGCTCTGTCGTAACGACTTTAAGGGACGTTCCCCGTTCCTTCAAGGACGCGCAGATAGCCATTGAGGTCGGAAAAGTTTTCGACGTCGAAAAGTCGATAGTCAGTTACTCAAACCTCGGTATCGGAAGACTTATCTATTACCTTCCGAAAACTCTTTGCGAAATGTTCCTTTCGGAAGTCTTCAAAAAAGGCTCGATCGAGTCTCTCGACCAGGAGACTCTTTCAACAATACAGAAATTCTTTGAAAACAACCTCAACGTCTCCGAAACGTCAAGAAAACTTTTTGTCCACAGAAACACCCTCGTTTACAGGCTTGACAAGATAAGAAGACTTACGGGGCTTGACTTAAAAGAATTCGACGACGCCATAGTCTTCAAAGTGGCGCTTATGGTCGTAAAATATCTCAACTCAAATCCCACCAAATTCTAAGGATCGGAAGGTGATATCTTGATAAGATTCAAAAATGTGTCAAGGGTCTATAAAACGGGGACCGAAGCCCTGCACAGAATAAATCTGAAAATCAACGACGGCGAATTTGTATTTATCATCGGTCGCTCCGGTGCGGGAAAATCCACAATGGTAAGTTTACTTATGTGCGAGGATATTCCTACGGAAGGCGACGTTATCATAAACGGCATAAACACAAGAAATTTAACTCCTAAAAAGATCCCGAAATTCCGCAGAAGTCTCGGAATAGTCTTTCAGGATTTCAGGCTCATCTCAAATCTTAACGTTTTCGACAATGTGGCGTTTGCAATGCGCGTTGTCGGAAAAAGCAGAAAACAGATAAACAAAAAAGTCAAAAGCGTTCTTTCCCTTGTCGGGCTTTCGCATAAGATATACGACCTGCCCTGCAATCTTTCGGGCGGAGAACAGCAGAGAGTCGCTCTTGCGCGCGCGATAGTCAACAACCCGAAAATCATAATCGCGGACGAGCCTACGGGAAACGTTGACCCCGAAATGTCGCAGGATATAATAAAACTGCTTGCGGCGATAAACAAAAGGGGAATAACGGTCATCGTCGTAACCCACGACCACGAACTCCTGACCGAGTTTTCAAGCAGGGTCGTCGAACTTGAAGAGGGCGAAATAATTTCCGACAGCGCAAACGACTTCAGAGCTTCAGAGTATATCTCCGAAGAGGATCTGTTTATCGACGATATAGGCGACGACGAAGACGAACCGGAGACCGGACCCGAAGAAATAACTCTCCCGGAGCCCGAAGCGGCGCCCGAGGTTGCCGAAGAGACGGAAATATCCGTCCCCGAAGAAAAAGCGGAAGAAACCCCCGAAAAAGAAGACGATCTCCTCGACGGATTTTACGATATGATGAACGCCGCTTTCGCCGAACCCGAAGAAGAAAAGGAGGCGGACGAAAATGAGTTTTGACAGTTTCCTTTTTATAATCAAGCGCGCAATCTCCAATATTTTCAGAAATATCGTGCTTTCCCTTGCGTCCGTTTCCATTCTTACCGCATGTCTTCTTATTTTCGGCGTTACGATAATGCTTTCGGAAAACGTGACGTCCTTTATAGACGGGGTCGGGGGCGAAACGAGAGTCGTCGTCTATCTTGAAGACGGACTTACCGACGCCCAGATTTCAGAATACGGCAAAAAACTCGCGCAGATAGACAACATAGTAAAAGACGGCATCGTTTTCGAATCGAAAGAACAGGCTCTCGAAAACTACAAAAAAACTTACAGCGGCGAAGAATATGACGACATAAACGCAAGCCTTGACGCCGACATCTTCCGTAATTCCTATATTTTCGAAGTCGAAGACCTGAGCAAATTCGACCAGACCGTCTATGAGGTCGGGAAAATAGAGGGCGGCGCGGAAATAAACGAAAGACGGGATATCGTCAAGAAACTAAACGACGTTAAGAGTATTGTCTCGTTTCTCTTCTCCTGCATAATGGTATTCTTATTCGTCATTTCGATTTTCGTAATAACGAACTCGGTAAAAGCATCCGTTTACGCAAGAAAAGACGAAATCGCGATAATGAAATACGTCGGGGCTACCGACCTGTTTATAAAACTTCCGTTCTTTATCGAAGGGCTTATAATAGGCGTCGTCGCGGGCATGCTTTCAAACCTTTTGCTCGTCGCGGTCTATAACGGAATAATCTCCCCGATCCTTGCGGAAATAGATTTCGTATCTCCCGTCAATATCTCGGCGGGACACGGCTATCTCACCGCTGTCTTTATTCTCGGCGGAGGCCTAGTCGGAGTTCTCGGCTCGGTTTTGCCGGTCAAAAAATATCTTAAAGTTTAGAAAGGAGTCGTCATGACAAAGAAAATCAAAGGAATACTTTCTTCCGTTTCGGTATTTATCGCGGTCATAATGTTCGCGCTGTTGCTGACCTCTCCTTTCGGAACGGTCGAAACGCAGGCGAAAACGTCGGCGTCGTCGATAAGTTCGGATATAAACAATGTAAAAAATCAACTTTCCGAACTTGAAAAGAAACAAAACGCCCTCGAAAAGAAACTTGCGTCGGCAAAATCCCAGAAACAACAGTCTCTGAAGACAAAACAACTTCTCGAGGAGCAGATATCGTCCCTTGAGTCGGAAATGAAAGTGCTTTCCGATTACATATCGTCTCTTGCCGAAGACGAAAAAGTTCTTGAAAACAGAATTGACGAACTTCAGGCGGAATACGACGATTCTTACGCGAAATACTGCGAAAGAGTAAGACTTAATTACGAAAAAGGCAAGATTTCCTACCTTGAAATACTTCTCGGTGCGGAAAGTTTTTCGGATATGCTCACCCGTATGGATTACGTTATGGCGGTGACCCGCTACGACAATTCGCTTGTCGAAAAAATGGCGGCAAACCTCGAAGAAACCAAGCAGAGCAAGGCGACTCTCGAACAGGCGATAGCCGAAAACAAATCGGCGTCCGCCCAACTGAAAAACAAACAGTCGTCCTATAAAAATAAGGTCTCGACCCTTGAAAGCACGATAGCCGACCTTGAAGACAATATTGATTCCTATGCCGAAGATATCGCCGAGTTCAGCCGTCTTGAACGCGAATTCCAGAAACAGCTCGACGCGCTTATGGATCAGCAGAAAGCATATATGGGCGGCGACTACTTTATCTGGCCTTTGCCGTCTTCGTCTACTATAACTTCTTATTTCGGTTACAGAACTTACCGTCTCAACGGAAAAACCATAACCGATTACCACGACGCTCTCGATATTTCCGCTCCGGGAGGTACCCCGATTATTGCCGCGGGCAGCGGAAAAGTAATCTTTGCCGGCTGGGTAACGACAGGCGGCGGATATAAAACGGTTATCGACCACGGCGGAAATATCAGCACCCAGTATTGCCACCAGAGCAAGATACTCGTAAAAACGGGTCAGGAAGTCAAACAGGGCGACACGATAGGTCTTGTCGGAAGGACGGGAGCCGCAAGCGGAAACCATCTGCATTTCAAAATAACAAAGGGCGGAACCGCGGTAAACCCGATATATTATGTAAACTACCGCAACGATTTTTCTTCTCTCAAGAAAATAAACGGATAGGAGGACTGTATGAAGAAAAAAGGAGTAAGAATAGGTACTGTATTCTTCCTTATCGTCGCGACCGCGTTCGTTACGGCGATAGTAACATACTATTATCTGAGTATGGTCGTTGAAAATCTCGGAAGAAACCAGCAACTTTACAATAAACTCAATAACGTAAACAAGATCATATCGACAAGTTATATCGGAACGATAGACCCCATCGACGGCTACGACGACATAATCGACGGCACCGTCGCGGGATATATCGACGGGGTGGGGGACGAATATTCCTACTACCTCGACGAGCATAATTATAAAGTGTCCTATATCGCCGAAGATTCCGTCGATATCGGCATAAAGACAGATTACGACTACAAATCCAAAGGCATCAAAGTCACCTTTATCAAAAACGGATCTCCCGCGCAGCTTTCCGAACTCAAAGTCGGCGACGTCATTCTTTCTGTCGACGGAACGTCCGTTTCGGAGCGGGGATACCGCAGTTCGGTCCAGAAACTTTCGGGTGCCGTAGATACAGAAGTCGCGCTCACCGTTTACAGGGAAAGCACCGATTCGAACCTTTCGATAACCGTGACGCGGACCGCATATACTCCGAATACCGTGACTTCGAGACTTATATCAAACGACATCGGGTATATCCTTATCGACGAATTCGACAATACGACCTATAAGAGTTTTTCTTCCGCGTTCACCTCTCTTCTCGAAAAGGGCGCAAAAGGTTTTGTTATCGACGTAAGGTCCTGTTACAGCGGCGATATTGACAGCGCAGCGTCGATTC
Organism: uncultured Eubacteriales bacterium; assembly: GCA_934501435.1. Taxonomy (GTDB): domain Bacteria; phylum Bacillota; class Clostridia; order Oscillospirales; family UBA644; genus Geddesella. The sequence goes on along the minus strand of CAKSTW010000003.1, from coordinate 133,367 downwards.
TCGATATGCTCACGCCGTCCGCCATTATCTTTTCCGTAAACGAAAAATCGGCGTCTGCGCCGAAAATTTACAATTCGGACGAAAAATCCGTCTCGGTTCCTCTCGTCGTTATCCAGAACGCCGAAACCTCGGGCGTTGCGGAAGTTTTTTCGGGTTCGCTCAGAGACACCGCAAGCGCCGTTGTTGTCGGCGAAAAGACCGCGGGTCTCGGTATAGGACAGAGCGATATCGTTCTCGGCGACGGTTCCGCAATTCACCTTTCTACCTATGAATACATTCTTCCGTCCGGTGAAAAATTCAACGGTGCGGGAGTCGCTCCGAATTTCGTTTCGGAACTTTCCGAGGAGAAAAAGAATATACTCTCGACTCTCACCGACGAAGAGGACGACCAACTTCAGTTTGCACTGACAAAATTAAGAGAACAGATCGGATAATATATGAAAAAATCAAGAGCGGTCTTTCTTACCGCGACAATAACTTTTCTTTTAACAATAGTCGCCGCAGCCCTCATCTTTTTGTCGGGGCTGCTGGCAACTCCGGACGATTCCGCCGATATTCTTGCCTCAAAGGTCAGAATTCTCAATAACCTGATAAGCAGCAGGTCGATAAAGGATTTCGACGAGAAGCAGGCTGTCGAGAACGCTCTTTACGCTTATGTAGCTACTCTTGACGATCAGTACGCGCAGTATTTCGATAAAGATTATTACAGCGAATATGTGAACGACTTAAAAGGCAGCCACATAGGTATAGGCGTAACGATAAAAGCGTCCGAGACTTCCTATGTCGACGAAAGCGGACTCCGTATCCTCCGCGTAATAGGAGGAAGTCCCGCCGAAAGCGCAGGGCTTCGGACAGAGGATATAATAACCGCGGTCGACGGAAATACGGTCGGCGGAAAGTTATATACGGACGTTTACAACAGTCTTCTCGGCGAAGAGGGAAGCGTCGTCAATCTGACGGTTCTTCGGAACGGCAAAACATTTGAGTTTTCCGTCAAAAGAAGTTCGTATATTTCCCGCGACGTCGATTATAAAATGCTCGACGGGAATATAGGATTTATAAGGATACATCAGTTCAGTTCGGAAACGACCTTCCCGCAGTTTGAAGAGGCTTTGAAAGCCCTTATCTCGCAGGGCGCAAAGGGATTTGTTTTCGATGTCCGCAACAACCCCGGCGGAGACTATTCGACGGTCATAAATATGCTTAACCTGCTTGTTGATAAAGACGTTCTTGCAGTTCTTTCTTATAAAGACAACGAGCAGATCGAATATTCGACGGGCAATAAAATCACGGACCTTCCTTCCGTCGTCCTTATCAACGGAAGTTCGGCTTCCGCCGCGGAACTCTTTTCGTCGGCTCTCCGCGACCTCAATTCTTCGCCCCTCATAGGGACCCGCAGTTACGGAAAAGGCGTGGGGCAGGAATATGTCGGAATGAGCGACGGGTCGGGCGTCAAACTCACCACCTTTACCTATACGACGAAATCCCGCGTGAATTACGACGGTGTGGGACTTTCTCCCGATTATAATGTCGAAACGGACGTGAATATCTATTCCGCCGACGAAACGACCGACGCGCAACTCAAAAAGGCAATCGAAGTATTAAAAACTTTGCAATAAATATTTTTCAGACAGGAGACTTTCAGATGAGCAACGTAATACTGACTCAGGAGGGACTTAAAAAGCTTGAAGACGAGCTTAAAGACCTTAAATCAAGAAGAAACGAGATAGCGGAGAAGATAAGAATAGCCAAAGATTTCGGAGACCTTTCGGAAAACGCCGAATACAGCGCCGCAAGAGAAGAACAGGCGAAAATGGAAGGAAGAATAGTTGAGATAGAGGCTCAGATAGAAAACGCCAAAGTCATAAACACAAGCGAACTTTCCAAAGACACCGTTTCGATAGGCTCTATTGTTGAAATAGCCGTTGCGGGCGGAACGCTGCCTAAAGAAGACCTTGACGAGATCAAGGAAGAGATCAAGGGCGAATATACCATGGTCGGCGGCACCGAGGCAAACCTTCTCGAGAAAAAACTTTCCGACCAGAGCCTTCTCGGAAAAGCGCTTATCGGTCAGAAACTCGGCAGCAACGTGGTAATTACCACTCCTGCGGGAAATTATACCGTCAAGATAAAGAAAATAAGATTGCCCGAATAGGAGATATAAAATGGAAGAAATAATCAACACTCCCGAACTTTCCGAAGAGGAACAGGCGGAAGCCCTTTCCGAACAGGTAAGAATAAGAAGAGAAAAACTTGAAAATTTAAGAAAAGAGGGAAAAGACCCCTTTAAGATAACGACTTACGACGTTTCCGCATATTCCGAAGACATAAAAGCAAACTTCGAAACGCTCGAAAATCAGGACGTCTCTATCGCAGGCAGAATAATCACATGGCGCGATATGGGAAAGGCAAATTTTATCGACATTCTTGACGGCAAAGGCAAAATTCAGGTCTACGTAAGAATAAACGACGTCGGAGAAGACTCTTTTGCCGATTTCAAAACATGGGATATAGGCGATATCGTCGGAATTACCGGTTTTGTTTTCAAAACGCGCAGGGGCGAAATTTCCGTTCACGCAAAATCAATAAAACTGCTCTCGAAATCGCTTCTTCCTCTGCCCGAAAAATGGCACGGTCTGACAAATCAGGATCTCCGCTACCGTCAGAGATACGTCGATCTTATCGTCAACCCCGAAGTCAAGGATACCTTTGTAAAGCGTTCGAGAATTATCTCCGAAATGCGTAATTTCCTTAACGAAAAGGGATTTCTTGAAGTCGAGACTCCTATTCTTCATAATGAGGCGGGCGGCGCAAACGCAAGACCGTTCATAACCCACCACAATTCCCTTGATATAGACCTTTATCTGCGAATCGCTCTCGAACTTCACTTAAAACGCCTTATTGTCGGCGGTATCGACAGAGTTTATGAAATAGGCAGAGTTTTCAGAAACGAGGGAATGGACCCGAAGCATAACCCCGAATTTACCCTTATGGAACTCTATCAGTCGTATACCGACTATAACGGCATGATGGATATTACCGAGGAAATGATAAGATATATCGCCGGAAAAGTTCTCGGGACGACCGAGATTCAGTACGGCGACGCCGCTATCGACCTCGGAAAACCGTTTGAACGCCTTTCGATGGTCGACGCCGTTAAAAAGTATGCGGGAGTTGACTTTAACGAAATAAAAACCGACGACGAGGCGAAAGCCGTCGCAAAAGAACATCATGTCGAATACGAAGACAGACATAAGAAAGGCGATATCTTAAACCTCTTCTTCGACGAGTTCGTTGAAGATAAACTTATCCAGCCGACCTTCATAACGAATCACCCCGTTGAAATTTCTCCGCTTGCAAAGAGAATGCCCGAAAACCCGGCATATACCGAGCGTTTCGAACTGTTTGTAGTCGGAAGAGAACACGCGAACGCCTTCTCCGAACTCAACGACCCGATCGATCAGAGAGCGCGTTTCGAGGCGCAGGCGCTGCTTAAGGCGCAGGGCGACGACGAGGCGCAGGGCGTCGACGAAGACTTCTTAAACGCACTTTCTTACGGAATGCCCCCGACCGGAGGCCTCGGAATAGGCGTCGACAGACTCGTCATGCTCCTTACGAATACCGAGTCGATAAGAGACGTTTTATTGTTCCCTACTATGAAGCCGATGGACTCCGATAAGAAGGCTTCCAAGGAAGTTTCGGCTCCTGCGGCGGCTGCGGAGGCAACTCCTGAAGTCGAGGAGAGAATTGATTTTTCCAATGTGGAAATCGAGCCGCTGTTCAAGGATTTCGTGGATTTTGACACCTTCGCCAAGTCCGATTACCGGGCTGTGAAGGTCAAGGAATGCGAAGCTGTGAAGAAGTCCAAAAAACTTTTGAAGTTCACTCTTGACGACGGAACGGGTACCGACAGAATAATTCTCAGCGGAATCCACGAATACTACGAACCCGAAGAACTTGTCGGCAAGACCTGCATCGCAATCACGAACCTCCCGCCGAGAAAGATGATGGGAATTGATTCCTGCGGAATGCTCATCTCCGCCGTGCATCACGAAAACGACGAAGAAAAACTGCATCTTCTGATGGTCGATCCGCATATTCCCGCCGGCGCAAAACTCTATTGATCCGAGCTGTAAAAAGGCGAAAAAGCCGATTCGGTATCCGAAAATCTCCGATTCGGAGTAAACAGAATTGTGATTTTTTGTAAAATCACATAGAATTTTATAAGTTACCGTATTTTCACACGAGACTCACTATCGAAAGGTAGTGGGTCTTTTTTTTTGACTGTTAGTTTTCACCGAACAGCCTGCATTAAGTATTGTGCATATCGGCATAAGATGAAAGAATTCCTCATGTTTAACATATTTCTACAAATTCTCAACTCAAATATGGTTGCACCGAAAACGGGACATTACATTTTGTATAATACAGGTATAAGAACAAATCAGAGGTGCTTGAATGAAAAAGGCAGATGTTACTAATATCATTGAGGGGGAAAAGCCGGAATACGCAGAGGACACTTTTAAAGTTGTGGTTCCGGAGTTTTCGTTCTTTGTAAGCGGAACGCAGGTTCTTGTAAGAATAAAAGCCATAGTAGGCGCTGAAATCTATGAAGTGTATCAGAGCGAGACGCCGCGCGGGAAGTACGTCAAAGTGGGGAGCAGTGCTTCGCCCGTAATAGAATTTTATGTTCCGGACGGGAGATCCTATTATTATAAAGTTCGCGCATTCCATCATATGAGCAATGAAAAAGTTTCAACGGATTATTCAAAGTATCAGTACATTGACCTTGTTTCCGCCGCGAAAATCCGCAATGAACGCATGGACAACTTCTTTAATGCACTGAAAGATGTCGGAGAGGTCCTTTCCTTTGAAGATCTTGATATCGCCATTGAATCTCTGAAGGTCGCCGGTCTTGAGGCTCGTGAAAAAGAAACACGACGGAAACTTGAAGAGGAAGCGGAAAAAAGGAAGAAAGAAATCGAAGCATGGAATAAGCGCAGACAGGCTGCAGCCAGACGTGCGGCAGCGCGTCGTGAAAAGAAACGCATTGAGCATGTAAATGAGGTCACGCGAATGGACCTTCCCATAGACTTCGTTAATGCCTATGACGATGATGCCAGAGCCTCCGAACGCTGTGATTCCATGTCCGACGCCCTTATGATGTCTCTGGATATGCTCGGACTTGTTGACATTGAATTTATCGCATCAGTAACAGGCGAAGATATGAAAACGGTCATTGAAACCCTGAGAGGGTCTATTTATCAGAATCCTCTTCATTGGAATGAGGTTTTTTATAAGGGATGGGAAACCGCAGACGAGTATCTTTCCGGTAACCTTATGCACAAATATAAAGTGGCTAAAGAGGCCAATGAAAATTATAACGGATATTTTCAGAATAATGTTACGGCGCTTGAAGGGATACTGGAACCTGACATCGAAACAGAAGATATCTATGTAACGCTTGGTTCTCCGTGGGTTCCGACTGATGTTATTGATGACTTTATTGCATACATGGCTTTCGGAGGGAATCTTAACAGCAAGGAAGCCAAAGAATATTACTGCATCAGTCAGGAGAACGACTATGCCGTTCGCCATGATGAGTATACGGGATATTGGGAAATCCCCGAAAAGACGCGTTTCCGGACAAGTCATTTTCACGGCATGTTTGAAGAGGTCAATTATAAAATTTACGGAACGGATCGAATGGACATGCTTTATGTTTTGGAAAATACTCTTAATATGAAGACTCTTTCTGTGTCTGATTCCAAGGATCCGAGCGATCCCAATTGTAAAGTAAGAGTCATAAATCAGGATGAAACAGTAAAACTTCTTGAAAAGCAGAAATATATGATCGATATCTTCCGAAATTGGGTTTGGGAAGATGAAGCCCGAAAGAAAAGATTGCAGGCTGCTTATTGCAGAAAATACGGAAACATTAAAAAGAGAACTTATGACGGTTCTTTTCTTGAACTTCCGGGGCTTAGCGATAAAGTCAAACTTTATGATTATCAGAAGAATGCAGTAGCAAGGATACTCTTTTCTCCGAACACGCTTCTTGCCCATGACGTCGGCTCAGGGAAGACCTATATTATGATTGCGGCAGGTATGGAACTCAGAAGGCTCGGCAAGTCAAAGAAGAACCTCTATGTTGTGCCGAATAACCTTATAGGTCAGTGGGAAAGTATTTTTAAAACCATGTACCCTGATGCAAATATTTTTACCGTCAGCATCAAAAATTTCGGACCCCATAAGCGCAGCGAGACGCTCAATCAAATTAAGAATGAGGATTTTGACGCGATCCTGATGACTTACAGCTGTTTCGATATGCTTTCGCTTTCGGACAGATATTATATCATGTTGTATAAAGAACGCCTTGAATTACTGGAAAAGGCAACAAAGAACTTTTACTCGAAAACAACGATTGAAAAAAAACGCAGGCATATTCGGGAGTCGCTGAACAAACTTCAGCTTTCATACAGAAAAACACCTAAAACCATGCCTTTTGATGAGTTGGGAATCAATACTTTGTTTCTTGACGAGGCACATAACTATAAGAACATTGATCTGGAAAGCAGAATTTCAAAAGTAAGAGGCCTCGGAAGCGGCGGAGCTGCAAAAGGTAACGGTATGATGGATAAGGTTCACTGCATTCAACGGATGAATGACGGAGGCCGAATTGTATTTGCAACCGGTACTCCGGTAACAAACTCACTTTCCGATATCTTTGTCATACAGAAGTATCTTCAGGAAGGCGAACTTGAATTTCAGGAAATCCAGAATTTTGATGCATGGGCAGGAATGTATGCCGAAAAGACGACAGATTTTGAGATTGACGTTGATACAAACAGTTATCACCTCGTTACGCGTTTTTCGAGATTTTGCAACATTCCGGAGTTGACGGCGACGCTTGCTTCCGTTGCGGATTTTCATAAGGTTGATAAAACAGCCGGAATTCCCGAACTGGAGGGATACAAAGATTCGTTGCGGGAAGGGTCCGACGACTTCAGGGATTATCTGCGGGAGATCGGCAATCGTGCCGATGATATCAGGCAGAAACGCGTAACCATCAAAGAAGACAATATGCTGAAAGTAACTTCCGACGGGAGAAAAGCCGCGCTTGATATGCGCCTTATTGATACAGCTTTCGGTCTGGATCTCAATTCTAAAGTTATTCGCTGCGCTGAAAATGTTTACGAGGTCTATCAAAACACCAGAGATACCAAAGGAACACAGCTTGTGTTTTGTGATATTTCTACGCCCAAGGAAGGATTTAATCTTTATGATGAACTGAAAACTCTGCTCATTGCCATGGGAATGCCCGAAAAGGAAATTGCATTCATTCACGATGCAGATACCGACATTCAGCGGCAGGATCTTTTCAAGGCAATGTGTGCGGGTGAAATTGCCGTACTCGTTGGTTCCACTGCAAAGATGGGACATGGTATGAATGTTCAGAAGCGTCTCTCGGCTATTCATCACCTCGATGTGCCGTGGAGACCTTCTGATATGGTCCAGAGGGAAGGCAGGATTCTTCGCCGGGGAAATGATAATAAGAAGGTACAAATCTTCAGATATATTACCAAAGCAAGTTTTGATGCATATTCCTGGCAGCTTCTTGAAACAAAACAGAGATTTATCAGTCAGATTATGGCAGGAGAGGCAACTATGCGAGACGGAACCGATATTGACGACACGGTTCTGAATTATGCTGAAGTGAAAGCCCTTGCGGTCGGTAATCCGAAAATCAAACGCAGAGTTGAAGTGTGCAACGAACTGGATAAGTACAGGATCCTTCAGAAAGATTATATGGATAATCACAGGAAGAAGGAACAGATTGTCAGAGAACTGCCGACCAAAATTGAGAAACAGAAGGAGAGAATTGCCAAATGTCAAATGGACATTGATGCGTACCAAAAAGAAAAGATTGATTACAAATCAATGAAGTACGAAGACCAGAAGGCGATCCGTGAAGCAATTTACAGAGCGGTTCAGTCTCACAGTAATAATCCTGAACCTGTTGAAGTTTTGACTTTTCAGGGATTCAAGGTTGTTGTTCCGGCATACATGGTTCCGAGAAGGCCGGAAAGAAGAAAGGACGCACAGGGCTCCGGCGAAGATATTTCTGTGGCAAGAAAGCCGATTCCATACGTACACCTTATCAAAAATAATACTTACTACCTTGAGATCGAATCCGAGTCCGGTATTACTGCAAGGCTGAATAATTTTCTTGAAAGTCTTAATGAACAGAAAGCAAAGTACGAAGATGTTCTTCTGAGTCTTGAAACAAAACTTAAGATTACAGAAGAAGAACTGAATAAAGAAATCAAGGGTTACGCGGACGAAATTGACAAATTAAGAAATGAACTGAAAGAACTGAATGAAGAATTAGGAGTGGCATCATAATGGAAAGTACAGTATCCACAAATCTTCCGATATTATCTATTGACAAAACCGTAAATATGCTCAGCAAATCGTATCTGAGCGTCATAAAGGCGGGGCTTTCCCCGAAAGTATTACCCTCCGTGATGCTTTGGGGACCTCCCGGTGTCGGTAAATCTCAGGCTGTCCGTCAGATTGCAAAAACGATCGAAGCAGATACGGGCAAACATGTTGAAATTATTGATGTGCGGCTTCTCCTTTTTAATCCGATTGACCTTCGGGGCATCCCTGTTGCAAGTGAGGATAGAACGCTTGCTGTTTGGCTGAAGCCGAAAATCTTTCAAATGGATCCCGGGAACAATGTTATAAACATTCTGTTTCTCGATGAAATATCGGCAGCGCCTCAATCGGTTCAGGCTGCTGCTTATCAGATCACGCTGGACAGAGTCGTCGGTGAGCACAAACTGCCTGATAACTGTATTGTAATTGCTGCCGGAAACCGGGTCACGGATAAGTCGGTATCTTTCAAAATGCCGAAAGCTCTTGCAAATCGTCTTCTTCATATTGAAATTGAAGGCAGCTTTGAATCATGGAGAAAATGGGCGGTAAAAGTCGGTATCAACAGTCAGGTCCTCGGATACCTCTCTTTTCGGAATGACAGACTTTTCGGGTTTGATGCAACAAATGATGATTTGGCATTTCCTACACCCCGTTCATGGGAAATGGTAAGTTGCCTGCTTAATAACGTAAAGGATAATGTGGCAACTATGTATCCGATGATTGCCGGTCTGATCGGTTCTGGGGCGGCTGTTGAATTCAGAGCGTGGTGTAAGGTTTATAACGATCTTCCGACTATGGATGCTGTTTTTTCCGGAACGACAATTGATGTTCCGAAAGGAGCAGACGCAAAGTATGCGCTCGTATCCTCCATGACGGCTTATGCAAGTGAACATAGATATGATTCAGTAGCCATCGGTAATTCAATTTCTTATGCAAAACGGCTTCCTGCGGATTTTGGCGAACTTTTGATTCAAAACTATAAAATTTTTGAAAAGGATTACGAGAAGTTTCTTCGGTCTGTACCGGAATATCTGGAATATGCCGAAAAAAGAGGAAGGTTAAGAAACGGAAATGTTCAGTAAAGAAGTATTGAAAATTGTAAAGAGACTGCAGGCGTCTCGGCTTTCTTTGATGAGAAAGCAGCCGTTCTATGCGGTACTTCTTCTTCATATGCAATTCTCACTTGACCCTATGTGCGAGACTGCCTACACAGACGGGAGCCGGATCGTTTTCTGTCCGGATTTTATAGATTCCCTATCGGATGAAGAACTTGAATTTGTTCTTATGCATGAAGTACTCCATGCCGCGCTGAACCATTGCAACAGAAAATCGGATTCTTATGACTTCGATGATTTTAATACAGCTTGTGACATAGTGGTTAATTCCAATATTCTGTATTCCTTTGATATGGATCTCTCGAAAATCACTTTAAAAAATTACGGTGAGAGCATGCATATTGCTCCTGACGGAAAGGAAGGTTACGAGTATTCGGCAGAAGAAGTATACAAACTAGTTCATAGTTGTAATGAGACTGAAAAAAAGAAAAATAATCCCATGAACAGCGGCAATGATGAAGGCGGCAGTGATGAAGGCGGCGGTGGTGAAGGAGACAGTGATGAAGGCGACAGTGATGAAGGCGGCAGTGGTGAAGGAGACAGTGATGAAGGCGGCAGTGGTGATGGCGACAGTGATGAAGGCGGCAATGATGAAGGCGGCAGTGGTGATGGCGACAGTGATGAAGGCGGCAGCGGTGAAGGCGGCACCGGTCCCGCGCGTTTTGACGGCGGCTTTGATGATCACACCTACTGGGGTATGGGTGATACGGGGTCACCGGGGCAAAGCTGTAATGAATATGGAGAAGAATATGAATCAAACCATTGCAGCGCATATAATAAGAGCGAAACAGATGATGGATATTCAAAAGATATCTGGCTTCAGAGAATGATTGAAGCTACTACAATCGCAAACAGAATAATCAGTATCAAAGATAGTCATGAAGGTTATGGCGGACCACCTTTGATGGCTCAAAGAATTCTCATGGAATTAACAGAACCGCAAACCGACTGGAGAGAAGTTTTACAGGATTTTGTTCAGGAAGAAATAAACGATTATTCTTTTAATCCACCGGACAGGCGCTTTCAGGACAGTATGTTTCTTTTACCCGACTTTAATGAAAAAGAGTCCGGTGTCAAAAATATATGGTTTCTGATAGATACCTCAGGATCTATCGGGGACAATGCTATCCGTGCTGCTTACAGCGAGATATGTGCTGCAATTGATCAATTTAACGGGAAACTGGAGGGCTGGTTAAGTTTTACGGAAAGTTACGTTACGGTGCCAATACCGTTCTCGTCAGTTGAGGATGTCATGGAAATTAAGCCGGTCGGCGGCGGTGGAAATGACTTTTCTGCTATTTTCCGCTATATGAACGAAAACATGACAGATGAGCCGCCGGCATATATCATCATAATTACAGATGGCTACGACGAGTTTCCTGCCGAAAGTGAGGCGGGAGGTATCCCTGTCCTTTGGTTAATCAATAACGAAGACAGAAATCCGCCGTGGGGAAAGATCGGCAGAATAAAAGTCGATGAGTAAGGAGTTCACAATGAATAAGAATGATTTTACAAATGAACTGAAAGAACTTTTGTCCTCTATGTCCGAAGAGGAAATTGAAAAAACCATCAATACCCTCAATGGCTGCAGATCTGCAGTATATAAAAAGAATAATAAAGAAAAAGGAGAAAAAGCCAGGCTCCTTACTACTACCGAACGTTGTGAGGCAACTCTCCGTTATGTCGGAAAAGGGAAAAAAGAAGGAACCGTTAAAACCGTCGGAGCTTCACTTTTAACAAGGCATGATTTTGATTTGTTATGCAACAATCTTCCGGACACAAAAGATAACTGGTGGTTATACGAGCATTATTGCGTTTCAAACAACAACGCAAACCGGTCTTATGACGGAGATACGGGCGGCAGAATACGGCCGGTTATTGTTATTGACGATATTAAAGGCGATTTGACTCCGGGAGAAGTATTCTATATCAATGACGAGAAATTCAAATTGCTTACTTCTTCATTGGCCATTAAAACCGCTTGTTTGGAAGACTCATGCACATATTCCGCAATAAATTATGAATGTTCGATCCTCAGACTTTGCGTTGACGGTTGGTATATGAAACTTATCAAAGAAAACGAAATGCAAAAGCATCAACAGGAAGCATGAAATTTTCAGCGGGATATAATCGGTACATTACTGTTGCTATAATTCGTGTATAAAGAAAAGAAGAGGTGCGGATATGGAGGAAAAAAATAATGTTTCAAGAATTAAAGAACTGATTTCAATTATTAAGGACGCCGATAAAGCATATTACGGCGAAGACAATCCTGTCATGACGGACAGGGAGTACGATGCCTTAATGGATGAACTGAAAACATTGGAAGCCGTCACCGGTATTGTATTTGCAAACTCTCCGACAAAGCGGGTCGGCGGCTGTAATAAGACCGAACTGAAAAAAGTTGAGCATTCCAGACCTATGCTTTCGGCTAAGAAAACAAAGTCAGTTGATGATGTCGCTCACTTTGCTGCCGGAAACGATGTTATGTTATCCTGGAAAATGGACGGACTTACTCTTGTACTGAGATATGAGGACGGGAACTTTAAGCAAGCCGTTACCAGAGGCGAAGAGGGGCTTGTGGGCGAGGATATTACCAATACGGTCAGATATCTCCGTAACATACCGAAAAAAGTGAATTGCAGAAAGAGTTTTGAGGTTCGGGGTGAAGGAGTTGTTTCATGGGCAGATTATCAACTGCTCAACAGAGATAATTCACCGAGTCACCCTCGAAACGTTGCCGCCGGGCTTGTGAGAAGCCTGACCCCCGACAAGGGAAACCTTTCTCATATGGATTTCTACGCATTTGAACTGATCCTTCCCGGTGATGGCGGAACTACGAAAGAGGAACAGTTGGACTTTCTCTCGGCAAACGGCTTTGATGTAGTTGAACATACACTTATTCATGCGTTTTCCGGAGAGACGGCGCTTAAAAAAACCATTGAAAGTTTTAATCCCGAAAAATACGATTATCCTGTTGACGGGCTCATTTTTGAATATAATGATCTTTCATTCGGCAAAAGCCTCGGAGCCACTGCGCACCATGAGAACAGAATGCTTGCCCTTAAGTGGGAGGATGACGAATACGAGACGGTCTTCCGTGGAGTGGAACTTGCTACAACAAGAAACGGAATGATAACTCTTTGCGCCGAATTCGATCCGGTGTTGATTGACGGTTCTTATGTTAAGCGGGCAGATATTCATTCTCTCAGTAATTTTGAGAAGTATGAATTCGGAATCGGCGACACAATTAAAGTATATAAAGCCAATATGATTGTCCCTCAGATTTCGGAAAACGTTACCCGGAGCGGGACATATAAACTTCCCGACAGATGCCCCTGCTGCGGAAGTGAACTTGAACTTAAGATCGCTTCCGGCGGTACAAAAAACCTATATTGTCCCAATGAAGAATGTATTGCCAGAAACGCTCAGAAAATCGCAAGATTCTGCGATAAAAATGCAATGAATATGGAAGGCTTCAATGCCTCTGTTCTCGAAAAGTTGATGGCATACGGATTTGTAAAAACCTTTGCGGATCTGTATGATCTGGAAAAGTACCGCGAGAGGATTTTGACAACGCCCGGATTTGGCTATGGGACTTATGATAAACTAATATCAGCCGTTGAGAACAGCAGACGATGCCATCTGGCGCAGTTTCTGGTTGCAGTCGGCATTCCGCTTATGGGACCCAATAATGCCAGAGCGATTGACGAATATTTTCTCGGATCGTGGGACGATTTCGAGAAAGCAATCAAAGAGGAGTTTTGTTTCTTTCATATTGCCGGCGTTTCCCAAACATTAAGCAGAAATATTTATAAATGGTACGCTGATGAGACGGAAGCAAAACTGTGGAAACCTGTTTTGAAAGAAATTACCTTTATTGACCAGCCCGTTAAAATCGGGGAAGAGGGTAATCCGTTTGTGAATGCCAATGTTGTGGTGACCGGTACCGTGAACGGTATGAACCGCAAGGATATCACCGAACTTTTGAAACTCCTCGGAGCAAATGTAAATGATTCCGTGACGAAAAATACAACCTATCTGATCGTCGGTGAAGCGCCGGGAACAAAAAAACTTTCAACTGCATTGAACTATGGAACGAAGATTATTACCGAAGGACATTTCGCAAAGATGCTATCCGAGAGCGCGGTAGCCGAAGAAGAATAAAGTCAGGATCTGAAGAGACACAAATGTGAGCGGCGTTGTATGTTTGACAGGTATGGCAGAGAAAACTTTGAACCGATTGAAATTGAACGGCGGGGCATCAAAACCGGTACATTGCTTCCGGTATCATTTTATTGTGAAAAACCGTACTGTAAAATTTTACTCGTCAGCTTTCCCTTTGCGAGAGGAGAAATCCTTTTCGCAAAGGGCTTTTTACAGTTGCGGATATCCTGAAACCGGAAGATAAAAGATATTTCCTCTGCGTCGTATTACGGTGAATTTGATAAAGCCTGAATTTTAAGGTCTTGACTCGTATTTCAAAAATGAGTATAATAAAGTAAAAGGTGATTGTAATCGGTTTGTTGCCAAAGTTAAAGCTTCGGCAACCGTTACGGAACAATGGAAAACCTAAAAAGACCGGAAAGAAATAAAATGCGGACCCGGTAATCAAGGTGACCTTCCGCGTGTTTGTTGATATAAATATTATTGCGGGCAAATAAAAGAATGAAATGTACCAAAAACGGGCGTGACTTTTATGGTACGGTATAATCTGTTTAAGATTATGTTTTTAACATACGGAAAACGACAAGGAGCTATAATATGGAGAGCTTTGAACCGAAAAAACTTGCATTGATAAGGATTTGGCAAATACTCAAAGAAAACAGTGACTATGACCATCCCATGACGCAGGAGGATATTGCACGAAAGCTGGAAAATGAATACGGGATAGTCATTGAAAGAAAAGCAATCAGCCGTAATATTTCTTTGTTAAAAGAATCCGGGATAGAAATCGAATCCCGAAGATCCGGCAGCTATTTGGACAGCCGCGATTTTGAAGATTCGGAACTCCATATGCTGATTGACGGCGTGTTGAGCAGTAAGCACATTACAGCCCGCCACTCGCAGGATCTGATTGATCGTATTTGCGCTCTGTCGAACAAGTATTTCAGGTCAAGCGTTAAACATATCCACTCGGTGAACGACTGGAGCAAAACAGACAATCAGGCGTTGTTCTATAATATTGAGTTAATTGATGCCGCCATAGAAGAAGGGAAACAGATACATTACGATTACAATAAATACGGAGTTGATAAAAAACTGCACAAGACTTCGCAGCAATATGTCAGCCCGTATTTGATGATTTTGCACAATCAACGCTATTATTTGATGGCATACAGTGAATACTGGCACAATATTGTATTTCACCGACTTGACCGTATCAGCAATATGACAATCACAGCCCGAAAAGCAACTCCGCTTAAAAACGTGCCGGGTTATGAAAACGGCATCAATTATAAAGAATTATCTTCAACGATGCCGTATATGTATTCTGATAAACCCGAATACATTGATTTTATTGCCGACGAGGGGATAGTTGATCAAATTGTCGACTGGTTCGGAAAGGACATTCGCATCATGAAATCAAACGAAGAAGGAAAAGTCAGAGTCGGTGTTAAAGCAAGCCCAACCGCCATGGAACTTTGGGCAATGCAGTACATAAACCATGTGGAGATAGTTTCACCGGAATCCTTAAGAAATCGAATGAAAGAAATCTTGGATAGCGGACTGAAGAAATATAATGAGAATAAAAATGTCAAATAGTCGCGGAAAGGCAGGACCTGCAACGGCGCAGGAACTTATCCGGTTTTAATTTTGAAAACAGACCGAATCGTATCCTGCGATTCGGTTTCGTTTCAACGCACCGTTTTCGGTGCATTGTCGCTGATATAATGATACCGAAAAAAGAACCTGTAACGGGGACTGCGCAATGCACCATATTAGGTGCATTGTGAGGGTTATAATATTCATAGACATAAAAAGAAGGAGAGATTTGATTATGAACTACACATCTGCACAGGCGGCAAAAGCGCTTTCCAAACTTCAGCAGGACTATGAAAGAATTGCAATGCAGGAAGGAAACTCCAAAACATTTCTGGCAAGCATAGGAGAAGACGTCGAGTCTGTCCGTCCCGAGTACAACTATGAAACTACCAAAGACCGGCTTTCTGCTCTTGAGAGGAAAATCAGAAAGATTAAACATGCGATCAACACTTTCAACACAACTACCGTTATTCCCGATTTTAATATGACGATTGATGAGATGTTGATTTATATTCCTCAGTTGTCAAGGAAGAAAGCAAAACTTAAAGAAATGGCAGATACTCTCCCCAAGTCTCGATATGAAAGCTATGAGAGAACGAATATCATCGACTATAAGTATATAAATTACGACCTTGTCACCGTCAGGAACGACCTTGACGCCGTAACGGAAGAACTTTCCAATGCGCAGCTCGCGCTCGACTTAATCAATCATACGGCAGTCATTGATATTGATATGTGAAGAACTTTCCGCCGTCAGTGCTTTTTGCTCTTGCAAAGGTCAGAGTACTTGATTGTTTATCGTTAATTTTTATTGCGTTCTTTGTGTGTTATTTAGTATTTTCAAGTGAAAGTATAAGGTTAAAGATTTGCAAAAAATTATGAGTTTTCAACAGCGATAAAGCATTGACAAAAACTTTCCCCGAGCAGTCGAAGTACGGTTATAGACTGCTCTTTATCTAAGTGTGAAAAATATGTATAAATTAAGAGTAAAACATCAAATCTGCCGTTTTATATATCGAATAAAAGAAAAATATGATGATTATAAGCTTAATCATCTGAAAATCGGCAAACTTGTCAGAAATAAAAAAGATGCCGATGATGAATCTTTCCACATCGAGAAAATCGACTGGGACGTTCACTGGCAAACGGACAGGATTCTTGCGATTATAATTCGTGATTATCTCAGGTTTTTTATTAAAAAAACTCCGGCAATCGGAAACTGTGTTCTGATTGATAATCCGGAGGGATTAAACTATTTTGAAGCATCGGAATCCGAAACGATCGACTTCGCCGGGAGATGGGAAGATACCGTTAATAGGGTCGCCGACGAATTTGATGATCTCAGACGATTGATTGAAAATTATTACTTTGACGGTGCTGTCTCTGACGAAGAACTTAAAAAATCAACGGAAAAGGCTTTCAGGGATTTAATCTATATCTATCCTGACTTAAGTTGGTGAAAAAATAAATTATAAAGAATTGAATGAAGTTACAGGAGATTATACAGAAGAAAAAAGCAGATCGGGAGCCGCAAAGATTTAATGCGCAATCTGCGGGAAAGTATTTGACGAGTGGACTATCCTTATCGCTGATATTCGCCGTGATATCTTGTCAGTTATTCTCCCGGACACTTTTTGAACGGACGCAGGATGATATTCCGGTCAACATACGATCGATTGACAAAATTATTCTTATTGACAGTAAAGCACCAAAAACGGTGCTTTACTTGCGTTATAGTATAACCGTAAAGAAAAGAGTACGGAGGTATCAATATGCAGTTTTTCAAAGCCAACGGTATCATAACTGATGAGGATTGGTCGGAAAGATATAATAACAGACATATAATGCGTGAAAACGTCCGCAAGATTGCCATGAAAGGAAATGCGTTTAACCAAAAGCAGAAAAAAAGAAATTTCTTCTATATTATTAGCGTATCTGAAGACACTGCAACCATTGGAGTTATTTGCCGTGAGCCTGCCAATCTTGATAAACAGATATCATCGTTTTTGGCTGCGATTGAAATCAGTTTAAAAGACATATATATTGAAGAGACTACTTTGAGCGCCACGCGGAATATGCTCTTTTGTGCAGACAAAAACGATTATATCGAAGACGATGATGAGGTCCTTGAACTTTTCGGTTTAGATAAGCTTACCGGAAGAAACGAAAGAAATGTTGAATACGGCGAAAACCTTCTGGATGAGTCGAAAAGAGATGAAATCTATAAAGAAGCCGACCGTTTTCTTGCGAGAGACTCTGTCATTCCCGAACTCGATCGGATATTTGCGGGAAAAAGTATGCGCCGTGCCTTTGGGCATCCCGTGCACTATTTTGTGCAAACCGATGATCGCGAAACACGCAAGAGTATGTATAGGCTTCTTCTTCAGTCTCTTTATTTAAACGGAAGGCTGCGCAGCAAAAGATACTGCTTCCTTGATTTTAAGCCCGGCGATGATTTTTCTTCCGATGCTTATGACTGCCTTTACAAAAGCAGTATAGGCGGAGCGGTCATCGTCAGATATCTTGCGAACGATGACAGAGAAAACGAACACGCGTCTTGCGGCAGGGATACAATCGAAACCCTTTGTGAAATAATGAGAAAATACCGCAACCTGGTACTTACGGTGTTCTGTCTTCCTCGCGAATGTACAAAGTCAAAAGAAATGTTCTGCGAGAAGCTCGGAAATATCAGTTTCATTGAATTGAAAGAAGACTTTGTTTCAGGGGAGCGTGCGGAACGGTTTCTGAAAATGCTCGCAAAAGACAATGGAATCAGACCTGATAAGAAATTGTTTTCAGCGCTTGAAAATGAGAAAGGGTATTTGGCTCCGGATCTTCACGAGATATTTGACGAATGGTTCAATAATAAACTCAAAACCGGTGTTTTCCCCCAGTATAAAGACATTATGACTGCAAAGCGCGAAGTTGTAAAGGCGGCTCCGAAGGGATCCGCTTACGATGAACTGATGGAAATGATCGGAGTTGATGAGGCTAAAAAAGTAATAATTCAGGCGTTGAATTATTACAAGGCGCAGAAACTCTTTGCAGACAAGGCTATGATGAGAGACAGACCTGCCATGCATATGGTCTTCAGCGGGAATCCCGGTACTGCAAAAACAACTGTTGCCAGACTCTTTTCCCGAATCATGAAGGAAAACGATTTGCTTTCCAAAGGAAAACTTATCGAGGTCGGGCGCGGCGATCTTGTCGGCAAGTTTGTGGGATGGACTGCTCCCACGATTCAAAAGAAATTCCGCGAAGCTCAAGGCAGCGTGCTTTTCATAGATGAAGCATATTCTCTCGTTGATGACAGGGACGGTTCCTATGGAGACGAGGCAATCAATACGATCGTTCAGGAAATGGAAAATCATAGGGACGATGTTGTCGTAATCTTTGCAGGCTATCCCGATAAAATGGAAAAGTTCCTTCAAAAGAATCCCGGTTTAAGATCCAGAATCGCTTTTCATGTTCCTTTTGCCGATTATAATACTGATGAACTCTGCAAGATCGCAAATCTGATTGCAAAGAAAAAAGGCATGAAATTAACGGAAGACGCCCGTGAAAAACTGACCGGTTTGTTTGATTTTGCCAAAGAAGAAAGCGAGTTCGGCAACGGACGTTATGCCCGTAATGTGATTGAAAAAGCAAAAATGGCGCAGGCAACCAGATTGCTTCAAATGGATTTTGATCATATTGCAAAAGATGACATTATCACAATTTGCGCCGAAGACATTGAAGACCCTCCCGCCGCCGCAAAAAAACGCAAAAATCCGATAGGATTTTGTGTTGCGGAATAATCATGCGCCGGATTGGGTTATCGGCAAGAGACAAAGTAAAAACAGATCAAAGTGAAAGGAGAAGCGACTCGTTGATCGTCAGGAGAATACAAATTGAAGATTTTGAAAACACAGTCCGTTATGAATCTTCTTTTGACTCTCAACTTGTCGTTCTGTCCCCGGAAAACGCAGAAGTTATCAAAAAAGCGTTAGGTGTTGTTCTGAAAAGCAGATCTCTTGTCGGAGAAAAAGTTAAAGCGGCGGAAAGAACGAACATTAAAGTCGAGATTGAAATATCGGGAAAGAAATACTTCATAACTGCGTCGGGATTGAAGAATAAACAGGGGTTCGCTTACACTGTAAAAACCGAGGATGCCGAATTGCGCGAAGACTTTTACCGTATGATTCACCAAAGCTCGGAAGAGGAGCATCTGTCATGTTTTTCCTTCAGCAGCAGCGACAGGTTTTCAGATAGATTCAGGAACTATAAGGACGCTGAAAAGTATTATTCCAAAACCGATTTTTCGAAACAGACAGACGGTATCGGCAATACAAGATCATTTCGATCGTGTCTGAATAATCATATTAAGGAATGGAACAACCGAAACTCGGGAGCAACGGACACCAATCAAATTCGTATCAAAGAAAACGGTGAAACTGTTATTGTCTCCTCTGCCGGCAGGTGCAGTCGAGATGTTTTAAGCGAATCCGATTCGGTCTTGTTTGAATATCTGTGCTATCTCAGTATCAATCAGTTTTGGCAAAAGGTCGAAGAAATCAGAGATTTCAATCATATAAATTGGCCGCTCGTCGTTTTTGATTTGTGTGAACGAACCGATGAGACAGTAGAGTTGAGTGACTACATCGAAAAAACGCTGGCGTTAAACCGGCAGGTGTTTATCTGCAAAAGCAGTACGGAACGAAATGAGAAAAAATGCTTATGCCCGGACCTGAAAGATTAAACCGCCTGAAATATCAGAGGTTATCGGAAAAGAGGTTGATGAATGAAAAAAGGTATCTTTTGGGTCAAAAATTCTGATTCCGCGCAGCCTGCATTGATAACGGTGTCAACAACTTGTTCTGCATCCGGCAATTCTGATTCGTTTGTTAAATACAGTTCAAAATGCGGAGATAACTTTAATCATAAAACCGAATGGCAGCAACTTGATCGAAGAGTTACCAACGGTTTACCTTACAATTATTATCCGAGAGGACGTGTTGAGATCAAAAACGGAAAAGCGACAATATACCTTAATCCGGATATCAACAACGAAGATGTCGTCAAAATGATATTTGATTGCTTTGAGTTAAACAATGTAAAGGAACTGCGATCAATAACGATAAAGAGTGACGGATCTGAACACTACCGATATTTTTGCTGAATTTTCAGATGTTTAAAAAGGGAAATCACCGGAAAGGGTCTGTGACGGGCGATAAAAGTTCGTTTCTCGGCGCCTGCCGGAATATAATGAGCCAAAGTATTATCAATGCGGGCGGTTACCGAAACCGAAAAAACACGGAGGGGGATAAAAATGTCAGTAAGCTGTTACTGTGTCAGAGAAAACGGAAATATCACTTTTTATAAAGAGGATCCGTTTTCTTGCCGCCAAAAACCATTCGACCCGGCAGAGGCTCCGACAAAAAAAGAATGTCTGGAGTTTCTGGAATATCTGAGAGGCAAGGAGAATTGTACGGTATTGCACCGTCCGGTATGGACGCTGTTTCATAAGTTTGACCTTTATGATGCAAGGGTAAGAACGCTTAAAGAAGCAATAAAGAAGCCGTTAACCGCCGCAGAGGCATACGTCCGCTACGCGAAACAAAAAGGGGTCGGTTGCGTAAACAGGCAGGTACGGGCTTTTCTCGGCGCTGATATATGGTATGGGGAAGATTTTTACGAATTCCTTATTTCGACAGGCTGTGAAAAGGAGAAGGCTCTGTTTTTTACCGACCTTGTTTACAGCGGCGATTACAAGAGTTATTCCAAATCAAAGAAAAATGAGAATTTGTCGTGTTTTTCGCAAACGCTTCATGAGTTTGCCCTTGCGGCAGCGTTTCCCCGCAGAAAAACGCTGTTCGAAGAGTTTTCTTATGAATACGCCCTGTTTTCCCGAATCAAGGAAAAAGAGTTGATAAACGGGATCGACGATAAATCCGAAAGAATCAGAAAAAATACGCTGCGTTTGATTGAAAATGACGGCGTGCGCAAGCGCCTGGACGATGAACGCTATGAGTTCGACTCCGGCGAGGCGGCGGTGATTGTGCATAATTGCAGTTGGCTGACTCTTGAAGAAAAGCATGCGGAGTTGAAAAATATAATCGCCGATATTCCCGACACTTCAGTTGACGCCACGGGCTTTCTGTCTGAAGGCATCGCGGGAGTCCACGCCTTGCTTTCGGAAATGATTGCCGCAGAAGACGAGTTTCTTGCAAAGTTCAAAAGCGAAAAGCGGGGAACTGTTTATACGGTTGAGCGTTTGAAAAATCCCGAAAAAGAAACTTCATCTTTTCAAACCGAACTGATGGGAGTGTTTCTTTCGCTTCCGTCGTTTTACGAAACATATAAGTCGATGAGTGAGCCGAACGAACTTACCGCCGGATTTATTGTCAAGAGATTTTCACCCGATGTATCGCAGGAATACGAATCGGTTTATATGAATTCCGTTCTGGACATATTGCGTATCGGGGAGGTCTGTGCGCCGGACACCCGAGTGAAAATTTTTGAACACGACATCAATATAATGCAGCATAATTATCCGAAATTCAGTTGAATATTCAGAGAATATCAAAAATACTTGTCAAAATAACAAAAGGGTGGTATAATGTAATTGCCTGAACATTAAAAACCGATTAAAAGGATAACGGAACATTAGTGCAGGTCAATGGACATCGTATTACCGCGAATATATTGACACCGATGGCGAGTCGTTATCGGGACAGCGATATTTACAGGCATTCGCTATGCTCAATCAAAGTTGATTCCACTGATGCTAGGCACACTTCATGTGCACGATTCATCAGCTCCACAACTTCGATATACTCATTGTTTTGTTCCGTTACTTAAAAAGAGGGAGGATTGCCAAATATGATTATCTATCGGGAGCATTCCTCCCTCGAAACCGATCTCGGATGCTCGGCAAAAATGTTGTACACTCTCAGCAATACAATCAATTCGCATTATCATGAAACGTCTGTTCCCAAAGGAAACGGCGAATACCGCAAACTGTTTGTTCCGGATGAAGAGCTTAAAGCGGTGCAAAAGAAAATTACGAATGTCATTCTGAACCGAATCGAACTTTCTCCGTATGCAACCGCATACCGATTCGGCGGCAGCCCTTTGAAAAATGCAAAGCCGCATGCAGGACACGCGATGTTGCTGAAACTTGATATCCGGCATTTCTTTGATAAAATTACCTATGCGCTTGTCAGAAATATTGTTTTCAATGACAGAATTTTTTCCGAGTCGAACGGGGTTCTGCTGTCTGTCTTGTGCTGTTATAAAGGCTGTCTGCCGCAGGGCGCACCGTCATCTCCGGCAATATCCAATATCATTATGCGGGATTTTGATAATACTGTCGGCAGTTGGTGCCGTGAAAGAGGAATAACCTATACACGCTACTGTGACGATATGACTTTTTCGGGGGTCTTTGAACCGTCGGTTTTGAAATGTTTTGTATCAGGCGAACTCGGAAAACTCGGTTTTTTCTTAAATGAAAAAAAGACGGTTTGTGTATGTAATGGACAAAAAATGTCTGTTACCGGGATCGTTGTCAATCAAAAACCGAATGTGGCAGCATCGTACAGAAAGAATGTCCGACAGGAGATGTACTATTGTAAAAAATACGGAATCAGGAGTCATCTTGAAAAGAAAGGAAATACGGATAACGAGACTGTTTATTTGAGGAAACTGCTGGGACGGATAA
This sequence comes from uncultured Eubacteriales bacterium, assembly GCA_934501435.1. Taxonomy (GTDB): domain Bacteria; phylum Bacillota; class Clostridia; order Oscillospirales; family UBA644; genus Geddesella. Next base: position 110,345 of record CAKSTW010000003.1, on the reverse strand, counting down.
ACTATGTGCTTTCTGTTGACCCGAATAATTCGGAGTTTATCGGGTATAAAACCCGGATCAAAGAAAAACTTTGCGGTAAAACGACCGATGCGTGATACCTTTTGACAGTTAAATCACCTTAGAAATCGCCGCGGACGGTAGGCTGTTTAAGCGTGGTATAATGGAGTAAAAACAAAGGGAGAAATTTGAAATGAGCAAATTTACACAAGATTTTTTTAAGGAAGATGCTGCTACTGTTGCCAAGGGTTTGTTGGGAGCGACAATTACTTTTCAGCGAGGCAACCGAATAAAAAAATATATGATTACATCCACAGAAGCTTATTACCATGAAGAATATGATAATAAAGGAAAGAAAATATGTTATGGTGCTGAAAAGACAAAGGCTGAAGCGCAAAATGCTGTTTCTGCGCCATTGTTTTCAACACCGGGAACATGGTGTGTATATGGCGGTCAATTGCTTTTATCGGTCACCGATAATGTTTACTCTGACAATGTCCTGATAAAGGAAATTCAAGATGAAAACGGGATATGCTTTGGACCTGACGGCATAGCAAAGGAATTGCATTTGTATAAGAGTAAACCTGATTATTGTGATTGTCACGGAAAATTTTCTCTTTATGGATGTTCTCTGCTTTTGAGCGATAAAATTGACACGCTCTCATTTAATACAGAAGAGAGAGTAAATATAGATAGCAATGAACATTTAAAATTCAACTATTCTGCTGAAGTTACTTTTAAATAATGAGATTATATTTTTCATCACTTCTGAAAACCAACCCCCAATATTCGTTATCGGCGGAGAATTTGTTTTCTGCTTTATCCGATCACGGCGAACAATTTACTCTTTTTGACGGAGCAAAGGATATCTGGGCAAGAGATTATATGCCGGTCAAAACCCAAAGCGGTAAATATATATCGTTTCGGTATGAGCCGGGGTACCTTGCGGGCTATCCGCAATTAAGAACAAATTTTAAAGTCGATATCGCGCCGCATTTCGGTTTGCCGATTACATATTCAAACATCAATCTTGACGGCGGAAATGTTGTGTTTTCACCCTCTAAAACAAAAGCAGTTATCTCGGACAGAGTGTTTTCGGAAAATCCCGAATATGATAAAAACACTCTTTTAACCGAACTTGAAAACTTGCTTGAAGCCGGGATAATTATTATTCCGTCGCTTAAAAGCGATATGACAGGTCATGCGGACGGCGTAGTGCGATTTATAGATGAAAACACGATTCTCGGTAATGCCTTGTCATGCAACGGTTACGAGCAGAAGGTTAAAAAGGCGTTGGAAAAACACGGCATTTCGGTTGTTGACTTTCCGTATATTGATTCCGTTGGCATAAGCGCTGTCGGTTGTTACTTGAATTTTCTTGAAACAGAAAGACATATTTTCCTGCCGATTTTCGGTAATGAAAAGGATAAAACGGCGGTAAAATGTGCAAAGGAAGTTTTTGATAAAGAAATAATTACCGTGAATATAAACGGTATAGCCGAGGACGGGGGAGTCTTGAATTGCATAAGTTGGGAGACGTGACCCCGGAAGAGAAACTTGAGAGGAACTGCGGTCCGAAGCATTTTACTGTAAATAATAAAGACTTAATAGGACAAAAAGAAAATGACAGCACAGCCCCGAAATAAAGTGATTCGGCGGCTGTGCTGATTTCATTGTAAAAAATGTTCGACAATTACTGCTTATTATAAGGTGCCGAGAGATTTTTTCCGATTTATTCTGCTGCGCGAATAAGTTCTTCCCAGACTTTAACCATAGCATAGGTATCAAGTTCGCAATACTTTAACAGATCGCGCCGCGCTTTCTTTTGTTCCTCCGGCGTCATGAACTGTATTTTCGGAAAAATCGTCATTGCCTCTCCGCCGTTATGCACACCTTCAAGGTTGTGATAGTTCAATTCGGGATCGTCCGGGAAAATGGCAGGCAGAACGCTTTTAATGGAAAATGACCCGCCCATTGCCCGATTGTAGTAATAGCCCGATTGAAACGGAACAAGCAGGTCGACGATGTTCTTTCGTATATTGAGAAGATGCTTCGCCAAATCCGGGAATGTCTCCGCCAATTCTTTAAGCCGGGTGCACTCAAAGGCTTTGTTGTAAACCGTAACGCAGACGTTCATGGGAATGTCCGAGCAAAGCTGTTCGGCGAGTTTTCTTCTCGGATCGGTACCGGATTCTGCGAGAAATTCTTTGTGTTTTAACTCTCCGCCCTCTGTTTCGATACAGTGCAGCGAATACTGAAACGGTATTTGCGCATAAGGTTTTGTTCCTGCATATTTCGGAATGACAGGCTGAATTGTTTCAAAATCGAGAAAGTAGAGCGGATAAGAGAGAGTTGAAAGAAATTTACGGATATTTTCTTTTTCGATATAGGTTCCTTTATCCTGCAATGAGAACTCGATCTGTCGAAGATGTTTTTCGTTGGTGATTTCGGGGCTGTTCAACAATTCCCGGTATGTAATAATCCCTTTTTTATAGAACTTTATCTTTCTGCTGAACCTCATTTTATACAAGTTGAATACCGATTGTTTTGGGATGTTTTTTGCGCAATAATCCCAAAATCCGCAAAGGTACGGCTTTTTGCAATTTGCTGATATATCTATATCCGGCTCATCGGAAGAGTTAAGCAATTTTTCGGCAACAGACAGATTTGCAGAAATATTTTTTTCTTCAACAGATACGGCTTCTGATATGTCAGAAACAGTGAATAAACGATTGATGTCAAGGACTCCGTCAAATATATAATCTCCGTTCAGGCAGACAAGATATGTCCCGGTGAGTTTTATGCCGCAGTTTTCCAGCACATATTTCTGATAAGCGACATCCGCAATGTATACCGGCTTATCATCCTTTTTATCTTCGTGTTTTGCGGAACTTTTGACCTCATAAATTGACCAGCCGTTCCCCTCCTTTTTTAGGATGTCCACAGCGCAATAGAGCCCGTTATACTCAAAAGAAGCCTCGCAGATGACCGGCGTGCCTTTTTGCATTTCCGCTTTTGTGGTTTCAATCATTTTGGAAAGGTCAGGTTTTTCGTTGTTATACGCTGTCACCTCAACATAGTCTCCGAAAAGCCCCATAGCCAGATCGCCGACCTCGTTGCCGGCTTCCATGCGGGAAACGACGCTTTCGTCCAGCCGCAGTTCTTCCGGTTTGTATTTTTTCATCCATGCAATTTTGGGGCATTGCCAAAGTCCGCAATATTTTGATTTTGACAAGTAAATCATAGAAAAGGCCTCCTTGTGCCTTGCGTTAAAAGAATAATGAGATTTTCACCGCAAGCACTATAATTTTCCATTGATATGTTCCCAGTATTCTTTAATACCCAGAATAAAGTATGTTGTGAAGTCCTCCGCAGAGATCATATCGCTTTTTGCGTTGTTGCAGATCACGCAGGCAAACTCACAGTTATCATGGCAGTAATCCCCGTTGGGATCCTTACGCTCAATCTGTAATTCTCCGCTGAAAGATGGTTTTTTAGAGATAACTACCCCATTTTCAAAAGCATTTTTTAGCGTGTTTTCATCAATCCCGCAATAACAACAATGCCGTATTCCGTCCTCAGGCGTTTTTTCGCACCACCAAGCCAAAAAAGTTTCGAAGTCATCGTCAAAAACATTTACGGGTTTTTCCTTTTTCGTTTGGCTATTTCTTTTGGTGCTAAAGCGCTCATAGATTTTTTGGATACAATCCTTTGCCTTTTTAACGGCTTCAATAGTCTTGCACCCTTCCCTTGTCGCTGATGAGGCCAAGGCTTTTCATTATTTCGCTTTCTTTGGGTTCCTTTTTTACAGAAAACCTTGCAAGAAATTTCAAATCCGCATCTGAAAATTGATCATCGTGATATTTTTTCTTTAGATACTGCCTGACCAATTCTTTTGTTTCGACATTTTGATTATCCTTCAATTCGTCCATGTCTCTTTATCCTTTCCCGATTTTATATATTATACCACGATGCAAAAATGCTTGCCTGCAAGGGCATTTTTGCGAGGCCGTCAATACCGCAGCCGTGCGTGAGCACGGGGAGGCGACAGCCGCGAAGGCTTGCGGTAGCAAGACTTTCTGTGGCTATTATACCATAATTCAATGTGTTTTGTAAAGTCGAATACAAACTTTGTATCTCTTGCCCGATGTCTTTATTCTATCGGTCGATATGTACCGCTTTCGGTGCATATATTGTTGTATTATATATAGAGAAACAGACCTGAAAAATAAATATATGAGGAGTGAAACGTATGGATATATTAAGATTTGTCAATTCCGAAGATATAAGAGAATACCTCGGAAATATCGGTTATGAATTTAATTCTCTTGAGGCTGCATGGCTTATCTATCAGTGCCGCGGCGCGACTGTTGACGAAAAGCATAAAGCGTGGAACGAACTGATTGAAAAGATGCCGGATTGCCGGATAGCGGAACGATTGAACACTGTCCCGCAGGATAGTCTTCACGCTTTTCTGAAGCAGTATATGGAGATTGAAAGTAAGTATATTGACAAGTTCCGTGATGAGAAACCTGCCGACACTTCTGACGATGACAAGCCGTTTGTTTACAAATTCAAATACATTTACAAAGACGGTTCCGAATACGAATGGGATACGGTATTTTCATGCTTTGATGCTTTATATGAAAGCATTATGGAGCCGGAAGACGACGTTATCTCCATTCAATGCACCAAAATGCAGATAGATGGATTGGATTCGCGGCAAATTGCGTATCTGACCCCTTCCTTTGATTTTCTGCGCATTTACCCCGGACCCGTTGACAGTAATGAAGAAGATTTGTTTTTCGGTGTTTTCGACGGTCTTTGGTTTGACTTTCCGACACCGTTTAAAAAGGGCGATATAGTATGGGATCCGAATAAACCGGATGGAATCTGTGCCGGTCCGTTTGTGACGACAGGAGTTTGCCTTGACGGTATCGAAAACGATAAGTTGAAAGACAATCTCAGAAAAAACGGCGACTTTTCCGACATGTGTGCCGGAGGATTTTTCTTAAGAGAGGACGGCAGTATTTACGGAGAGTGTATGGCAAACTATATGGATCTTGAATTCTATGATAAGGAACTGACCGGTTCAAAAAGAACTCTGATTGCTCTCGGTAATTTCCTGAAAGATGAAATAGATCCGGCACTTTTCGCCCGCGCTTATCATCAGATAATCACTGCCGGGTATGCGGAAAACAGTATTCCTCTTGATTATTTGAAGTCAGGTATGATCCTGGCGGGATTATCCAAGCCGGAGCATATTAAAATATGGCTTGACGATGTCAGAAAAGCGCCGGAAGGATACTGTCACTGCCGCAGTGTCAATGAGGCAATAAAAAAGATAATCGAGTGTGAAAAAGAATATGCCGTTATTGATGAAATCAACTGCGACCATGATCTGGGAGATTACGCTTCCGACGGCGGTGACGGAATCAAACTGATTGACTGGCTTGCCGAAAGAAAAACCCATTATCCTGTTAAACTGCATACAATGAACCCTGTCGGACGCGAGAATATGCAGCGGGAGATCGACCGGTATTGGAATAAAACAAAATGAAATTAACGGAGATCGAATCATGCTTTTCTTTATAGCGGACACACATTTCGGACACGGAGCCGTTATCGATTTATGCCGCCGCCCTTTCAAAAGCGTCAAGGAAATGGACAGCTTTATGATTGAGCGGTGGAACGAAAGGGTATCCGGGAATGATACCGTGTATATAGTCGGGGACCTGTTTTACAAACATAAAGATCCCGAAAAAATTCTAAAGCAGCTTAAAGGCAGGAAAAGGCTCGTTGTCGGGAACCATGACGGCGGTTGGTTAAAAAGGTTGGACGCTTCACGCTATTTTCTTTCGGTTGACCATTTCATAGAGGTTTCGGACGGCAAACACAGTCTCGTGCTTTGTCATTATCCTTTGATGTGCTGGAAGCACGAACTGAAAAGTTATATGGTTCACGGACATATTCACAATAACATACCCCTGCCTTACCGGTCGGTTATTAAAAACAATCCGCGTCTGCTGAACGCCGGAGCAGACATCAACGGTTTTGAACCTGTGACTTTTGAACAGATGCAAATCAACAACGCATGTTTCAGGGAGACAATAATCGTATGATGCGCTCTTTGCGTCTTTCAAAGACCGTCCGCGACGTAATATATAGAAACGGAGAAAACAAATGATAGAAATTAAAGGACAATACGGGACAGCGAAAATATTTACGGACACCCTTGAGGCCTCTGCCGAGGGATTGATCAGGACATTCTGTAATCAGCCTTATTCTGCTGAATCCAAAATCCGGATTATGCCGGATGTGCACGCGGGAAAAGGTTGTACTATCGGGACAACCATGACAGTTAAAGATAAAATCGTTCCCAACATCGTCGGAGTAGATATCGGATGCGGAATGCTGACAGTAAAACTGAAAGAAAAAAGGGTCGATCTGCCTAAACTTGACAGTTTCATCCGTCAAAATATTCCGTATGGCAGAGAAGTTCGGGAAAGAAGCCACAGAAGTCACGGCCGCCTTGATATTTATGACCTGCGCTGCGTCGGAAAGGTTGATATACGTCGCGCCAAGGAAAGCATCGGGACTCTTGGCGGAGGCAACCACTTTATCGAGATAGATAAAGATCATGAGGACAACTTATATTTGGTAATACATACGGGAAGTCGAAATCTCGGATTGCGTGTTGCGGAATACTATCAGAAAAAGGCTTACAATGCCTGCGGCGGCAAAAATCAGACCGAGATTCCGTATGAACTTGCATATCTCAGCGGTGATGAAATGCAGGACTATTTACATGACATGGAGTTTATGCAGGCTTTCGCCGATCTGAACCGGACGGTAATCAAAGAAGTGATTCTCGACGGTATGAAATTAACGGAAGATGACAGCTTTACAACAATCCACAACTATGTTGATGTTAATACGATGATCCTCCGCAAAGGTGCCGTGTCGGCAAAAAAAGATGAGCGTCTCCTGATTCCCATGAACATGCGTGACGGGAGCCTTATCTGCACGGGACTCGGAAATGAAGACTGGAATTGCAGCGCTCCTCACGGCGCAGGAAGATTGATGAGCCGAAAAGATGCTTTTGATTCCTTTACTTTGAGCGCGTTCGAGAAATCAATGGAAGGCATTTTTACCACTTCTGTCGCAAGAGATACAATCGATGAATGTCCCATGGTGTATAAACCGATGGAAGAAATAATGAATAACATAAAAGAAACCGTAATCGTCGAGAAAATCATCAAGCCGATATATAATTTCAAGGCGAGCGAAAATGCGGGCGGTAAAAAGCGCGGGAAGGAATAAAAACGGGCTGCTTTTCAATGTTACAGTTTGAACTTACTGAAAGTTAAGAACCGAAGAGCAGAGCGGCGATTCCGGAAAAACCTGCTTTGCGGAGGTTCTTTCTTCCTTTTTCTTACGGGTGGATTGAAATCTGTCGGAAACTATGATATAATTATATCATAGTTTTCGGGCAGGCGGAGAAGAAACGAATCCTTATCAGTTTTGACGGACAGGTTGTCCCGACTTTTGCGGAAATTTTGCAAATACGTCGGTATTTTCTGCGGTTTCTTTATCGTTATGCCGAAAAACAGTCCGTGAAAACTCCGACACACGGCACCGAGAAATGCTCCGGAAATTCTTTTTTCCGCATACGGGCGGATACCTTTCAAGGCAAAAAGAGAGAAATAATCTTAAGAGCCTGCACCGGACAACAGCAGCTTGCCCACCTTTGTTTCAGGCATTATAAACTGTCAAAAAGGGGAAGAAAAACAAATGATACGCGCCGATTTTTTTACTTGTAAAAAATATAAAACGACATTCATTCTGTCGATTTTGGTCTTTATTATACACATGCCGTCTTTGCCGAACTATAATTTGGACGGAAATTTCGGCGGAGCTGTTTTATTTGTTTCCCAGATCCTTAATATGATTGCAAAAGTCGCAGTCCCTTTGTTTTTAATTATATCGGGAGCGTTGTTTTATCGGAACTACGAACCGGATATGACTCTGAAAAAATACAAGTCGCGCTTTAAGTCGCTTGTAATTCCTTATCTGTCATGGAATATAATCTGGGTAGTGTTCAATCTGCTGTGTTCCTATACGCCTGTTTCAAAGTTCTTTATAAACCGGCAGTTATTTTCTCTTTCTGTCGGCAATATCCTCGGCGGTATATTTTTTTATAAGGCATACGGTCCCTTCTGGTTTATTTTCGATCTTATCGTCTTTACTCTGTTTTGTCCTCTTCTGTACCTGATCGTAAAGAATAAGAAGATAGGAACGGCTGCTTTTCTGATACTGATAATTCTCAATATGTTCGGATACGGGCTTCCGGAAGAGATATTTTACCGACACGATGCTTTGACTTACTATCTGGCGGGGGCTTTGATAGGAAGATACGGTTTTGATTTGTTCAAGCGAAAAAGCTCTCCGACTGTGAGAATTATTGCCGTCCCTGTCTTTATTGCATGCATTGTCGGTCTGTATGCGGAATATAAGGAGATACTTCCCGGAGCAGTTCATGTACCGATACTTCTTGTAATGTGTTTTGCCTTTTGGCTTATTATGGATTTCTTTGTGAAAGACGGCTATCACGATTTCGAAACGATTTCATTTCTGGTTTTTGCCATGCATCTGAATGTCGGTGCGGTATTTACGAAACTTCTTTATCTTGCCATGCCGAAGTCTGTATACTTTGCTCCGGTCAATTATGTTCTTACTATTGTGTTAACCGTTGTATTTATATATCTGTTTGATATTGTACTGCGACGGATTCCCTGCCTGAGAAGAATATTGACGGGACAAAGATAAAAAAGGACGGGATCCCATATCGGATTCCGTCCTTTAACTATGCAGCCCCAAAAAGGGGGTTTGGTAATGATACGGCTCGGAACACTTATAAACAGCACAGCCCTCTCTATCGGCGGCATATTTGCCGCCGTGTTTTTGATTTTCGGTAAATTTGGGCTTTTTCTGTGAAGAGTCTTGCAAATTTGTGTGAAATATATTATAATATACAAGTCATTGAGTTTCCGAGAAGGGGTAATATCTATGGAATATTTAAGAGAACTGCAGCTTACCGAATTGGAAATTCTCAATGAAATACACCGGATCTGTTCCGAAAACGGTCTTTCGTATTTTCTTATAGGCGGAACGCTTCTCGGCGCAATAAGGCATAAGGGCTTTATTCCGTGGGACGACGACCTTGATATTGCGATGCCACGTGCCGAATATAACAGGTTCCTCGACCTCTGCGAAACGGAGTTAAACGATAACTTCTATCTTCACAGTATAAAAACCGACAAGGAATATTGGCTTCCTTTTTCGAAGATCCGGAAAAAACATACTCTTTTCGATGAAGAAAACATTGCGGGGCTTGATGTTCCGAAGGGAATTTTTGTCGACGTATTTCCTCTTGATGAGGAATTTTCGGAGACTTCTTTCGAAAAGAAGTTCCGTACGAAAATAATCAAGAGCATAAATGTTCTGATAATAAGCAAAAAAGGGCTGCGGAAAAACGATATTATCAGAAAAATCGCCGTTTTCTTCGCTTTTCCGTTTTCTATCGAAAAACTTCAGAAGTTTCAGATCCGGTTGATGAGCAAAAACAGCGGCAGGGGCGGAGCGTTTTACACTAATTACGGCAGCAACTATGATTCTGTCAGACAGACGATGCCGAAAAGCGTATATGAACCTGCGAGCCTTGTAGAATTCGAAAAGAACAGTTATTTTGCGCCGAAAGATTACGAATATGTGCTTACGCGGATTTTCGGTAAAAATTATGCGGAACTTCCTCCGGAGGAAAAAAGGAGAACGCATAAACCCCTCAGAATAAGTTTTGATACTCGGAAAGGTGAATCATGAAAAAGTACAACATCGGCTATACCACCGGAGTATTCGACCTGTTTCATATAGGACATCTCAACCTTCTTCGCAATGCGAAAGAACAGTGCGAATACCTTATCGTCGGGGTCAGTACCGACGAGCTGGTAAAAGAATACAAACACAGATGCCCGCTCATCTCTTTTGAAGAGAGAAAGGCCATTGTTCAGGCGATAAGATATGTGGACGATGTCGTGCCTCAGACTTCTCTGGATAAAATCGAAGCATGGGAAAAACTGCATTTTGACGCGCTTTTCCACGGAGACGACTGGAAAGGAACCGAATTATATAACGATATTGAGAAGAAACTCGGAAAACACGGCGTCGCAGTAGAGTATCTGCCGCATACGAACGGAATTTCAAGCGCCGATATAAAGAAAAAACTTTCGGATAAATGACCTGCGGAGGAAATTTTGGAACAAGAAAAAAAATGGGTCAGGGAAGCCGATAAGTATAAAGACCCGAACGCGACTTTCGCGGATAAACTTTCGAATTTCTGGTATTACCACAAATATCACGTCATGATCGCCGTGGCTGCGGTCGCCGTTCTTATCTATCTTTCGACGTCTCTTGTTATGAAAGAAAAATACGACTATGAAATGATATGCGTTTTGCAGAATCCCGTTATAACAAGGGAAAACGGCGATTATCTTTCGGACGGCGACGGCAAAACATATATCTACGAAGAAGATTCCGATTATCTCAAACGGTATCTCGAAAGCGTCGGCGAAGACCTTAACGGCGACGGAAAAGTGACCGTTTCGATAAATTATATAAATATCGAGGGGAACAGGGAGACCGCGACCGAAATTCAGAAACATAAAGAACAGATACTGACGGCTCTGCGGACCGGCGAATGTATGATACTGCTCGGAGATACCGTAGGTATGGACTTTCTTTCGGAGGCCGAAGCTCTCGAAGACCTGTCCTCAATTACTTCACTGCCTCTTTATTATGACGGAAAAGCCGTTCTGCTAAACGACAGACTCGGCGAAAAGATAGGCAGGGGAGAAGAAGATATTCCCATTTATATAGGTCTTCGCGTCTTTAGCGGAACTCTTGCGCAGATGTCTGATCAGAAAAAAGCGGAATTCGCTAACGCCGAAAAACTCATCGAAAATATTCTTTCATAGAAAAAACGGAATACTCCGCCTTAAAAGGGAAATAATAAGTCTGAGAAAATCAGACTTATTTTTTTGTCAGGAGAGTTTTTTATGTCAGAATTGAAAGCCGTTATAACCGCGGGAGGAAAGGGTGTGAGGCTCCGCCCGATAACAGACTCTCTGCCTAAGCCCCTTGTACCATTGGCAGGGAAAGAATGTATCGTGCGCGCGGCGGAACTTCTTATGAAATACGGAATAACGGAAATTGCCGTCACGACGATGTTTATGGGCGAAAAAATAAAAGAATGTCTTGAAAACCGTTTTCCGAATGTTTCTTTTACTTTTTTTAACGAAGAAACGCCCCTCGGAACGGCAGGGTCGGTCGGCGCGGCAAGAGACTTTTTCGACGGCGATTTTATCGTTATGAGCGGCGACTGCCTTTGCGATCTCGATATTGCGGACGCCGTGAATTTTCATAAAGAAAAAAACGGAACGGCGACCGTAATTCTTGCCGAAAGAGACGACCCGACGGAATACGGAACCGTGATAACCGACGAAAAAAACAGGGTCTGCGAATTTGTTGAAAAACCCGATTGGTCGAGAGTTTTTACGACGGAAATAAACGCGGGCATCTATATTTTCAAAAAAGAAATTTTTGATTTTATCCCCGAAAACGTTCCGTTTGATTTTTCAAAAGATCTTTTTCCTCTGCTTCTGAAAAAACATATTCCGATATATGCGAAATGTTTTGATTTCTATTGGGAGGACATCGGAACCTGCGAAAAGTTTCTGCGCGCGAACAGGGATATTCTGAACGGAAAGGTCAGGGACTGTAAATTTGAAAAGCCGGAAGATATTCCGGAAGCAAAAATCGTTTCTCCGTGCGTTATCGGCAAAAATTGCAGGATAGGCAAGGCGGAAATAGGCCCTTTCTCGGTAATAGGCGACGGCTGTATTATCGAAGACGGCGCGAAAATCGACGGGAGCGTTCTTTTTGACGGCGTTTCGGTAGGCAAAAACGCTTTTATACGAAGAAGCGTACTTTGCGAAAGATCAGCCGTCGGGGAAAATTCGTCGGTCGGCGACGGGAGCGTTATCGGAAAAAAAACGGCTGTCGGCGCGGGCTCGGTCGTTTCTTCGGGCAGCGTCGTTTCGGGCGGGTGTTCTTTTGCCGAAGGTTCGTCTCTTTCGGGCAGAATAATGTCGGCTGTCGGGCGCCCGGATATTATATGCGGAGGGTTTGATCTTCAAAACGGTCTTTCGGACGCTTTGCGCTGGGGATACGCCTGCGGAAGAACGTTCGACGGAAATATTGCGCTTGCGCTTCCGAAAAAAGCGTATACCGCCGCCGCGCAGACCTTTTCATCGGCAGTCAGGGACTGCGGCAGCAACGTATATCTTCTTGTCCGGACCGACCTTTCGGCGCTTAAGTATATCGTCAGAAATTTCGGATTTCAGGGCGGCGTTTATATGAAAGACGGAGGTGCGACGCTTGTCGATGAGGACGGGCTGCTCATTTCCCCGCAAAAGGCAAAAACGGTGCTTTCAAAATATCTTTCCCGCGATTTTATATACGGCGGAGGCGGAAAACTAAAGGTCTTCGACGGGTTTCTTACAGTTTACGGACATCATCTTTCGCAGTTGTTCGGGGAAAATCTGTCCGATTATCCCTCCTTTACCCTGAAGAGCGGGGAAAAGGCAGTGCTTTCGGGCGACAAATTGAAAATTTTTACGGCGGACGGCGGGGAATATTCCGAAAACGACGTGCGTCTTGCCTGTTTTTACGCGTTCGGAAAACGCAGAAAAAAGGTCTTTATTCCCGAATATTTCAGTTCCGTCGCCGAAAAAACAGCCGCCGAAAACGGCTTTACGGTCCGCCGCATTTCTTTTTCGGACGGGGACAGATACCTTATGTATAATTTTCTCGACCCCGTTTTCTGCGCTGCGGAACTTATGTCGTATATTTCCGAAAGCGGAGAGGCTTTTCGCGATATTCTGCGCCGTTTTCCCGAAATTTCGGTTTCCGCCGAAAGGCTTTTTGTCGGGCGGGACAAAGCGAGGATAATATCGGAACTTTCGTCTCTTCCCGGTGCAAAACGGCGTTTCGGCGCGATAAGGATATCTTCGCCTCAACGCGGAAACGCATCGATCTTCCCGACTGCCGACAGGCGCGGCTTTAAGATCACGGCGGAGGCGGCAAACGCCGAGACCGCGCGCGCATTGTGTGAATTTTATGTAAATAAAATAAAAACAGTTTCCGAAAAGGTAAAAAATGACACAACTGAATGATATAATATAATAAAATAATTCCGAAATATAAAATTTATTATATATAAATTGAATATTTAAGTATGGATACGGCGGCGAGGCGCGCCTTTTTCATACTTTTCCGCATAACGGCGGAACAAAATAAACGGGCGGCGCCGCTTTTTTATGGCAGTGAAAACGGTTTTTCGGGTTTTTACGGCGGAAAAGGCGATGTCGCTACATAACTGTATCTTTTTATAATGAAAAAGGAGGAACATATTTGAAAAAAGCAGAAAAACTGAGAATAATACCGCTCGGCGGTCTTAATGAGATAGGCAAGAACCTTACGGTCTTCGAATGCGGAAAAGACATAATCGCAATAGACTGCGGACTTCTTTTCCCCGACGACGATATGCCGGGAGTCGACTACGTTATCCCCGATATGCAGTATCTTATAAAAAACCAGGACCGTTTCAAGGCTCTTTTCATAACCCACGGTCACGAAGACCATATCGGAGGTATCCCGTATCTTTTAAGGCAGGTCAACGTTCCCGTTTACGGAACGAGACTTACTCTCGGTCTTATTTATAACAAACTCAAGGAATTTCATCTTGAAAAGAAAGCGGAACTTGTCGAAGTCGCGCCCGGAGACACTATCGACTGCGGGACTTTCAAAGTCGAATATATTCATGTCAACCATTCTATTGCGGACGCCGCGGCGATCGCTCTGCATACTCCCTGCGGAACGGTTCTTCATACCGGGGACTTCAAGATAGACACAACTCCGATAAGCGACAGAATGATCGACCTTGCAAGAATAGGCGAACTCGGCAAAGGGGGGCTTCTCGCGCTTCTCATGGACTCGACAAACGCCGAAAGACCGGGCTTTGCGATGAGCGAAAGGAAGGTCGGAGAGACGCTTTCCGAGATATTTATGAAAGCGGCGAAAAAGAGAATTATCATCGCGACGTTTTCTTCGAACGTCGACCGCGTTCAGCAGATTCTCAATATCGCGAAAAAATACAAGCGTAAAGTAGCGGTCGTCGGCAGAAGCATGGTGACGACCCTTGAAGTCGCCGACCAGCTCGGATATATGAATATTCCCGAAAATACGCTTGTCGATATAGCAAACGTAAATCAGTATCCCCCCGAAAAAATGGTAATCATAACGACGGGAAGTCAGGGAGAACCGATGAGCGCTCTTTACAGAATGGCTTATTCCGATCATAAAACCGTTGAAATAACCTCAAACGACCTTGTCGTAATTTCCGCGACCGCGATCCCCGGCAACGAGAAACTCGTCAACAGAGTCATAAACGAACTTTTCCGTTCGGGCGCGGAGGTCGTCTCTTCCTCCATTGCCGAAGTTCACGTTTCGGGACACGCCTGCCAGGAGGAATTAAAACTCATTTTCGGACTTGCAAGACCGAAATTTTTCATTCCCGTTCACGGCGAATACCGTCACCTTAAAAAGCACGCCCTTATCGCAAAATCGATGGGAATACCCGAGAACAATATCATGGTAACCGATATAGGCAACATAATCGAGCTTACTTCGAAGTCTATAAAAACCGTAGGAACGGTCCCCGCGGGTAAAGTCCTTGTCGACGGTCTCGGGGTAGGGGACGTCGGAAACATCGTTTTGCGCGACAGACGCCACCTTTCGCAGGACGGACTTATCGTCGTTGTCGCAGTCGTAGACGACGAAACGAAAGAACTTCTTGCCGAGCCCGAGATTCTGACAAGAGGATTTGTCTACGTCAAGGAAAACCAGAACCTTACCGAAAGAATAAAGGAACGCACCGCCCAGAGCATTGAAAACTGCGCGAAAGAGGGTTCGGGCGAATGGGTCTACAACGCAAAGAGTAAGGTCAGAGACGACCTTTCGAAATTTATTTACGATCAGACAAAACGCAAACCGATGATCTTACCGGTTATCAAAAATATCTGAAAGAAGATTTTTTATGAACAGCAAAATAAGCGAATATTTTGAAAATCTCAAAGGAAAGACAGTTTCCCTTATCGGTTTCGGCGTAAGTCACCGACCCGTTGCGGATATGTTTCTGTCGCACGGCGTTTCTGTCATCGTCCACGATAAAAAAACGCCGGAACAGATGGCTGACGTATTAAAGGAATACGAGGGCAAAGATATAAAATTCGTCCTCGGCGAAAACTATCTTGACGGCGTTTCGGGAGACGTCGTTTTCAGAACCCCCGGAATGAGACCCGATAATAAAGTTTATGTCGATGCAAAAAACCGCGGCAGCAGAATCACTTCGGAAATGGAAGAATTTTTCCGTCTCTGCCCCTGTAAAATCGCGTCGGTCACCGGAAGCGACGGTAAAACGACCTCCACGACCCTTATCTGCAAAATGCTCGAAAAGGCGGGCTATACCTGCCACCTCGGCGGGAATATAGGCAAACCGCTGCTCCCCGAAATCGAGAAAATAAAGGAAAACGATTTCGCCGTAATCGAACTTTCGTCTTTCCAACTTTCGTCCTTTATTCCGTCGCCCGATATCGCGGTCGTGACGAACGTCGCGCCGAACCACCTCGACTGGCATACGGGAATGGACGAATATATCGAGGCAAAGGAACATATTTTCATAAATCAGAACCCCGACGCAAGACTTGTCCTCAATTACAATAACGACATAACAAGAAATTTTGCGAAAAAGGCGAAAGCAAACGTCTGTTTCTTTTCTCTTACCGATAAGGTCGGGAACGGTACTTACCTTGCAGAAAACGGCGACATAATCCATTCGGAAAACGGAAAAGAAGAAACGGTCATGAACCGCAGTCTTATAAGAATTCCGGGCGACCATAACGTGGATAACTATATGACCGCGATATCCGCCGTGTGGGGACTTTGCCCCGTCGAAAAAATAAGAGATATCGCCGAGCATTTCGGTGGCGTCGAGCATCGTATGGAATTCGTCCGCGAATATAACGGCGTTTCTTACTATAACGATTCGATAGGGACGTCTCCGACAAGAAGCATTGCCTGCCTTAAATCGCAGACCGAACCGATAGTGATGATAGCGGGCGGCTACGATAAAAAGATACCTTACGAGCCGCTGGCGCCTTACCTTGCCGAAAAAGTGAAGGTTCTTATCCTTATGGGAAAGACCGCTCCGAAAATCAAGGAGGCGTTGCTTAACTGCGATAAATATTCTCCCGAAAAAACGAAGATAGTCGAGGTTGAGACGATGGAAGACGCCATAAAAGCGGCGGTCGAAAATTCGAAGAAAGGCGACAGGGTCTATTTAAGCCCCGCGTCGGCAAGTTTCGACCTTTATCCGAATTTCGAGGCGAGAGGCAAACATTTCAAAAACATAGTAAATTCGCTCTGAATCAAAAAAGGATACATCTGGTATGTATCCTTTATTTTTTTTATGTAAAAATATTTTCGGGTGAATTATGTGAAAAAACAGAAAATAGACGAAAAGGGGAACGCTTTTCTCCGCCTGAAAAAACTTATTCCGAAAAACGACGGTATTCCCGAAAAACCTTATTATATATCGGAAAAAGAACTTGAAAAAAACGGGGACGAACCCGTTGTCTTCAGTGATATTGAAAAAAACTTCAAATATATATCGGACCTTTTCGAAAATGACCCGATGATAATTTCACGGCGGTTTTTTGCTTTCCGCAACAATGTGAAATGCGCGGCGTTTTTCCTTGACGGAATGTCGAATACCGACGCCGTTTCCGAGCAGTTCATAAAGCCTCTGATGACTTATCCCGAAGACTTTCCGAAAGCGTTCACCGCCGAAAAAACGCTTGAAAAAGCGATATACGGCGGCGATATTTCGACCGAAAACAAATTTTCGGAAATAGTGACGGCTGTCCTTTCGGGGGATACGGTAATCTTTATCGACGGAACGGAAAACGCGCTTGTCGCCGACACGAAAAATTACAGCCGCCGTTCCGTCGAGGAACCGTATACCGAAAAGGCGCTCAAAGGTCCGCGCGAGGGGTTTGTCGAAGATATTATGGTAAATCTTTCGCTGCTGCGGCGAAAACTCCGCACTCCAGATCTCAAGGTGCGTTTTTTTTCTTTCGGCAGACGCAGCAACACTAAAACGGCGGTCTGCTATCTTGCGTCGGTCGTGAATAAAAAGGCGCTTTCTCTTCTTTACGAAAGGCTTGAAAATATTGATATCGACGCTGTTCTCGACAGCAATTATCTCGAAGAATTCATTTCAGACAGCCCCCTGAGCAGTTTCCGCACCGTCGGAGACACCGAACGTCCCGATACCGCCGCCGCAAAAATAGCGGAGGGGAGAATTGCGGTAATTGTAAACGGCTGTCCGTCGGTCATAACCGTCCCTTATCTTGCCGTTGAAAGTTTTCAGGCGGCTGACGACTATTATACAAGTTCGTTTTACGCCTCGTTTATGAGGATATTGCGTATAGTCTGCTATTTTATGGCGGTTTCTCTTCCGGGGCTTTTCGTCGCGCTTATCGCCTTTCACAGTTATATGCTGCCGACCGAACTTGTAATGTCCTTTATTTCCGCAAGACAGGGCGTTCCGTTCCCGTCGATAATAGAATGTTCGGCGCTCCTTTTCGCATTTGAAATTTTAAGGGAGACGGCGCTCAGGGTCCCCGAAAGCATCGGTCAGCCTTTGAGTATCGTCGGGGCGCTTGTCTTGGGAGACGCCGCCATTTCCGCGCGGTATACAAGCGCGCCGATGCTTATTGCGGTTGCCGTTTCCTGCCTTGCGGGGCTTATGGTTCAGAATACCAAAAATTCGATACTGTTTTACAGGCTCCTGTTTCTTGCGTTTTCGTCGGTCCTCGGCGCTTACGGTTTTCTTCTCGCCTCATTTATTATGACCGCGCACCTTTTCTCTCTCAAAAGTTTCGGCACGGATTATTTCTCATACAGTCCCTTCTCGACCCCTCTTAAAAACAAGGATTATATAGTCCGCGCGCCGTGGTGGGCGATGGTCACTTTTCCCGAGGATATCACCGCGCAGAAATACAGACAAAAAGCGGGCAGAACAAAATGAAAAAAGTGATTTTTGCGCTGATATTCGTACTTTTAACATTTACGGGATGTTACAATTACGCGGATGTCGAGGACGTCGTCGTTGTTGCGGGCATGGCGCTTGACAAAAACGAAAACGGATATTCCGTCGTCGCCGAAACAATAGCCCCCGGTTCGTCTTCCGAGGCGTCGGTAAAATCGGAAACCGTCTTTTCCGAGGGAAAGACCGTTTTCGAAGCGATGGAAGGACTTAAAAATGCAAGCGGAAAACCTTTTGATTTCAGTCATTGTCAGGTTATTTTTGTCGGCGAAAAGACTGCGGAAAACGGGATATCGGAAATCCTGGATATGGTTTTTCACTACAATACTCTGCGGCTTACGGTTCTTTTCGTTACTGTCGGAGGCGGACTTTCTTCGACCGTTTTTGACTGCGAACTGCCGCTTTACGATATCGTTTCCTACGGGATATTCGATATGATGAAGCAGGATAACCCCGGGTCGGCAGTCTACCCGTCGGCGCAGGCTTACGCCTGTCTGAACACTCTTGAAAATAAAGGAAAAGACCTGATATTACCGAGACTTTCGATAAACGATAAAGAAATTTTTTATTCGGGAATGACTGTTTTCAGGGACGACAGAGCGGTCGGAAACATTTCTTCCGAAAAGGCAAGACGCTATCTGACTCTGATGGGAAAACTTGCGGGCGGGGATATGACGCTTTCCGTCGGCGGGGAATACGTTTCTTTCGAGATCCGTGATATTTCGACTGAAAGCAGGATCGAAACTTATCCGGCTGCGTTTGAAACAAAAGTGAAGATAAAGGCGGCGGCGCGGCAGCTTCCCGAAAATTGCGACCTTTCCGATCCGAAATGCAAAGAATATCTTCAGAAAGAAACGGAAAGAGCGATTGAAGAAGAACTGTCGGAAACGTTTGATGAAATAAAACGGAATTTCCGCAGCGACGTCTTTGCTTTCGGTAATATGATATATCGGAAAATGCCGTCGGAATGGGAAAATATCAAAGACGGCTGGCGGGACGTTTTCAGCGCGGCGTCGCTTGAGATCGTATGCGAATGCGAAATAATCGACTCGGGCAGAACTCCGCAAAACGCGGTTTCGGACAGGTGACGGTATGGAAGAAAAAATATCAAAAAAACAGGCGATCTGTATTTCCGCGCTTTTTGTCGTAAGCGGTATTCCCATTCTTTCGGGGTATTCCGTCGCGGGCAGAAGCCTCTGGCTTTCATATATGATT
The DNA here is from genome assembly GCA_934501435.1 of uncultured Eubacteriales bacterium. GTDB lineage: Bacteria > Bacillota > Clostridia > Oscillospirales > UBA644 > Geddesella. Next base: position 90,847 of record CAKSTW010000003.1, on the reverse strand, counting down.
TCTTTTGCCGCCGCAGCGCCGTTTTATTTTATTTACGCAAGACTTTCCGGGATATATCCCGAAAAAAACATTTTCGGAATGCTGTCGGAGATATTCGGGAAAACTTTCGGCAGAAGTTTGTCCGCCGTTTATACTCTTTATTACGTCATTGCCGCGGCGATCGCCGTTCGGAATATCTCCGAATTCACGGGGATAGTCTCTCTTGACAGGACGCCGCGGATATTTATTATAGCCGTCTGCGTATTCGTCTGCTTTTACGTTGCCGTCCACGGGCTTGAAGTCATCGCGAAGTTTTCGGCTCTTTTCCTGCCCGTTTTCGCCGCTGTGCTTATCGTCTTTTTCGTCTGTTCTTTTAATATCTGGAATTTCAACAATCTCGAACCTTTTACGGTCGACGACCCGCAGAAACTTTTCCGTAACGCTTACGTCAACCTTGTTTTCCCGGCGACGGAGGCAATGGTCCTTATGAATCTCGGAGTGAAGGCAGAAAAAGGAGAGCGGAAAAAAGTATATTTTGCGGTCTTTGCTTTTTCTCTTGTTCTGATGGTCGCGGCGGCGCTTAACAACATTCTTTCTCTCGGCGTTCCGACGATGACAAAACTTTTCTATCCGACCTACGCCGCGGTGTCCCTTATCGAGATAGGGGTCGTGCGAAGGCTCGAAATAATCGCGTCCGCTCTGTTTTTTACAGCGGGGATTTTGAAAGGAAGTCTGTCCGTTTATATTTCGTCTCTCGGGATAAAAACCTGTTTTTCCTTTTCCGGGAAGAAAAAAAAGACGCTTGTTATCTTTTTTGTTTCGCTTGCCGTCGCCGTAATTTCCGAACTTCTGTTTCCGAATATAATCGAACTTCCGAAATTTCTCGGCGGTTATGTTCATATCGCGGCGGCGCTGCAGTTTTTCCCCGTTATAATGTGGATAACCGCGGAAATAAAACTGAAAAAAAACGGGAATAAAATCGTTAATAAAGCCGATAATAAGTTATGAGGTGATAATATGTTTTTTCAGAAGAAAAAATCGCATTGGGCGGCTTCTGTGTTCGCGGGCGTCGCTGTCGGAATGACCGTCATGGGCGCGGTCTGCCTGATGAACGATAAGTGCCTTTGCAAAAAACTCAAAAAAGAAGCGATGAACGTCGGGAATATGGTAAAACAGGGCGTAGAAAATATGTTCTGACCGACCGTCGGACAGACAGAGAGGAATCGGACTCTTATCGGTTTTAACGGATTGATTTCCGTCCAGACTTTGCGTGATGCCGGACAGGGTGAAAAAGGGAAAATTACCGAACAGAGCCTGCGCCGGGCGATAAAAGATCTTTTCTGCTCTTCCTGCCCGGCGTACATATTTCAACTCTTTTGAAAACTATTGAAAAATATCTTTACAAGCCGTTTTTTTTATGTTATACTGACTATATATAATATAATTAAGAATCGGAAATTTTCTCTGAGAAAGGAGTCGGCCATGGCGGAAAACGAAAACAAAGAGTTTCTTATGTTCAAAGGACACCCTCTTGTCCGTTTCGGTAATATAATTTTCTACGGAAGCGTCACCGATAAATATATCATAATGATGCAGGTTATCGACGAGGAGGACTATTCAAAAGATCTTCCCGATAAAAAAGCGACAAAGGTAACTATCCAGCTTCAGCTTAACGGCGACGTAAAAGACAGGATCGTTAAAGAGACCGAGAAACCCGATATGGCTCAGGCGATGGAGATCGCCGCAATATGGCTTGACAGAGCGCTCAAGGAAATCTGATCCGTCGGGTCTTTCAATCGAAAATAAGGACGGAATATTCCGTCCTTTACAACTATAAACGGAAGGAAAAGAATTATTATGTATCAGGGACTTATCAGAAAATACCGCGACTATCTTCCTCTTCGCGACGAATCGAAAATAGTCACTTTGAACGAAGGAAGAACTCTCTTCCTCAAACTTTCCAAGATTCCGGCGCTTGTCGGACTGAAAAACGTAAATCTTTACGTCAAATTCGAAGGTCTTAACCCCACGGGGTCCTTTAAGGACAGAGGTATGACCATGGCTGTAACGAACGCCAACGAAAACGGCTCGAAAGCCGTTATCTGCGCGTCGACAGGCAACACTTCCGCTTCCGCGGCGGCTTATGCGGCGTCTGCGGGAATGAAAGCGTACGTACTTATACCCGACGGCAAAATAGCGATGGGCAAACTTGCTCAGGCCATTGCTTACGGCGCCGAAGTCATCGCGATAAACGGCAATTTCGACGACGCTCTCACAATGGTAAGAAAACTCTCCGAGACCGAAGACGTAACTCTCGTAAACTCTGTAAATCCCTACCGCTTACAGGGACAGAAGACCGCGGCGTTCGAAATCTGCGACGACCTCGGCAGAGCGCCCGACTACCTTATGCTCCCGGTCGGCAACGCGGGAAACATCTCCGCTTACTGGATGGGTTTCAAAGAATATTATGCAAATAAAATCGTTGCCAATCTTCCGAAAATGACAGGCTTTCAGGCGGCGGGAGCGGCTCCAATAGTCGAAAACAGAGTTTTTGAACACCCCGAAACGGTAGCGACCGCTATCCGTATAGGAAACCCCGCTTCATGGGATAAAGCCGTCGCCGCAAGAGACGAATCCCACGGAAGTATCGACAAAGTAACAGACGAAGAAATACTTGCAGCCCAGAAACTTCTCTGCTCCGAAGAGGGTATCTTTGCCGAACCCGCTTCCTGCGCGTCGATAGCGGGCTTTATTAAAACCGCACAGGAGGGCAAAATCGCAAAAGACAAGCCCCTCGATATCGTCTGCGTTCTTACCGGAAACGGGCTCAAAGATCCGTCGGTAATAGTAAACGACGACACCGTAAAACTCATCAAACACTACGACACGGATATTGAGGCTCTCAGAGGACTTTTCCGTTAAGAAAGGCAACTATGTTCAGAATAAAAGTTCCCGCGACCTCCGCGAATATGGGCCCCGCTTTCGATACTGCGGGCGTTGCTCTGTCTTTATACAATACGGTTGAAGTCTTCACGCGCGACGAGAAAAAGTTTGACGGCGATTTTCATATCGAAAGCGTCAACAATATCGACGAAAGAATAAGAGCGGGACAGACTGTTCCGACCGACGAAAGAAATCTTCTTTACAGAACGGTAAAGGAATTTGAAAAAACGACAGGCAAAAAAGTGCCGCCGTTTTATTTTAAGCAGACCGACGAAATTCCTCTCGCAAGAGGACTCGGAAGTTCCGCCGCCTGCATTACCGCAGGGCTTGCCGCGGCAAACCGACTTACGGGAAACGCTTTTTCAAAAGAAGATCTGCTTGCAATGGCGGTAAAACTTGAGGGACACCCCGATAATGTCGCGCCCGCACTTCTGGGCGATTTCGTCGTCGGAGCGTTCGACGGCGAGCGGCTCGAATATGTGAGAGCCGATGTTTCCGATAAACTCGAATTTATCGTGCTTATCCCCGACTTTTCTCTTTCGACCAAAGAGGCGAGGGGAGTTCTGCCCGAAAACTATACCCGTAAAGAGGTTGTCTTTAATATTTCGAGAGCGGCGCTGCTTACCGCTTCGATAATGTCGGGAAATTTCGACGCGCTGTCTCTTGCGGTGCAGGACCGTATCCACCAGCCCTACCGCAAAAAACTTATTCCCGGAATGGAAGAAATACTGTCGGCTGCCGAAAATTCCGGCGCTTACGGCGGATATCTGAGCGGCGCGGGTCCGACCCTTATGATAGTCAATAAAAAGGGCAACAGTATTGCCGGAAAACTTGAAGAAACCGTTTCAAAACTCGATAATTTCTGGCTTATTAAAAAACTTGACATAGAAAAGAACGGGCTTACAGTCACCGAGGAGAATTTATGACCGACTCAAAAAAAACAGCCGAACTTCTATTCGGCGACGTTACCGAAACGGTTGACGATCTTGAAAAAAAATATCCTCCGAGAAATTTGCCGGAGGGCGCGAAAGTAACAAGAATAGCCCCCAGCCCGACGGGATTTATCCATATCGGAAACCTTTTCGGGGCGCTTGTCGATGAGCGTCTTGCTCATCAGAGCGGCGGCGTTTTCTATCTCCGTATAGAGGATACCGACCAGAAAAGAAAGGTCGACGGCGCGGTCGAACTCATAATCGACACCTTCAAACGCTACGGTCTTACTTTTGACGAGGGGTATACCGAAGACGGCGGGTTCGGCGACTACGGGCCTTACCGTCAGCAGGAAAGAGCGGAAATCTATCATATCGTCGCGAAAAATCTTGTCGAAAGAGGTCTTGCGTACCCCTGCTTCTGCACCGAAGAAGAACTTGAGGAAATAAGAAACGCGCAGGCGGCGGCGGGCGAAAACCCCGGCTACTACGGCAAATGGGCAAAATACAGGGATCTGCCTTACGAGACCGTCGAACGGTATGTTAAAGAGGGAAAACCCTACGTTCTCCGTCTCCGTTCGGTCGGAAATCCCGAAAAAACGGTAAAGGCTCGCGACCTTATCAAAGGCGAACTTGAATTCCCCGAAAACAACGCCGATATCGTTCTTCTCAAATCGGACGGTATCCCGACTTATCATTTTGCGCACGTCGTCGACGACCATTTCATGAGAACGACCCATGTCGTCCGCGGCGAAGAATGGCTTTCGACTTTCCCGTGGCATCTCCAGCTTTTCGAATATATCGGCTGGAAACCTCCGAAATTCATACATACCGCCCACATGTTAAAGCAGGACGGCGAGGGCAAACGCAAACTTTCGAAACGCAAAGATCCCGAATTCGGAATTGAATATTACAATAAAGAGGGCTTTTCTCCGAAAGCCATTATCGAATATCTTTTAACCATTCTCAACTCGAATTTCGAGGAATGGCGACTTCAGAACCCCGATAAAAACTACGAAGAATTCAAATTCTCCGTCAATAAAATGAGTTCATCGGGCGCTCTTTTCGATATGGATAAAGTTCTCGATATTTCAAAGAACGTCATTTCGAGGATGACCGCCGAAGAAGTCTTTGACGATGTTGAAAAATGGGCGGAGGAATACGACCCCGAATTCGCCTCCGAACTCAAAGCCGCACCCGATTACGCAAAAGAAATTCTCGCGATCGGCAGAGGTGGCAAAAAGCCCCGTAAAGATATCGCGGTCTGGAGCGGCGTCAAGGACTACATGGGCTTTTTCTACGATAAATATTTCGTTCCGGCTCATTCTCTGCCCGAAAATATTTCGGCAGAAGACGCCGTTGTTATTCTTGAAAAATATCCCGAAATTTACGACGAAAACGACGAACAGGACGTCTGGTTCAATAAGATAAAGGAACTCGCTTCCTCTCTCGGATACGCCGCAGATATGAAAGAATACAAGAAAAATCCCGAAAACTTCAAGGGAAGCGTCGCGGATATCGCAATGGTTCTCCGTATCGCGGTCACGGGTAAAACGGTTTCTCCCGATACTTACGCCGTCATGAAAATTCTCGGTGCAAAGAAAGTTGACGAAAGAATAAAAGCGGCTTGCAAATCAATTTCGGAAGGCGGAAAATAATATGGAAAACACCTCCAACTTCATACACGACATTATAGATAAGGACCTTGCGGAGGGCAGAGTCGAGAAAATTCACACCCGTTTTCCGCCCGAACCGAACGGATATCTCCATATCGGCAGTGCGAAGGCTATATGGATAAACGCGGGCACGGCGCAGAAATACGGCGGACTTTTCAATCTCCGTTATGACGATACGAACCCCGTCAAGGAAGACGACGAATACGTCCGTTCCATCGAAGAAGACCTTCGTTGGCTCGGGGCAGAGCCTAACGGCGGAATATATTACGGTTCCGACTATTTCGATAAATGCTACGAATACGCCGTAAAACTCATAAAAGACGGCAAGGCGTACGTCTGCGACCTTTCAGCCGACGAAATGAGAGAATACCGCGGAACCCTTACCGAACCGGGTAAGGAAAGCCCTTACAGAAACCGTTCGGTCGAAGAAAATCTCGATCTTTTCGAAAGAATGAAAAACGGCGAATTTGCGGACGGGACCCATACTCTCCGTGCAAAAATTGATATGTCTTCGCCGAATATGAATATGAGAGACCCCGCAATTTACCGTATTCTCCATACTTCTCACCACAGACAGGGCAACAAATGGTGCATTTACCCCCTTTACGACTTTGCGCACCCCATTCAGGACGCATTGGAGGGAATTACCCATTCGCTTTGCTCTATCGAATTTGAAAACCACAGACCCCTTTATAACTGGGTAGTCGACAATATCGGTTTTGAGAAAAAACCGCATCAGTACGAATTCGCAAGACTCAACCTTACCTATACCGTAATGAGCAAGCGTTTTCTGCGCGAACTTGTCGAAACGGGCAAGGTCGACGGCTGGGACGACCCCCGTATGCCGACTCTCTGCGGACTTCGCAGAAGAGGCTACACTCCGACGTCGATAATCGAATTCGTTAAGCGCGCGGGCGTTGCAAAAGCGTACAGTATCGTTGATATAGGACTTCTCGAACATTGTATAAGAGAAGAACAGAACGCCGTCGCTCCGAGAAGAGTTGCGGTGCTTAAACCTCTTAAAGTCACCGTGACAAACTATCCCGACGGAAAAACCGAATATTTCGAACTGCAAAATAACCCGCAGGACGAAAACGCGGGCAAAAGAAAAGTTCCGTTCACAAAAAATCTCTATATCGAAAGAGACGATTTTGCGGAAGTTCCGCCGCCGAAGTTCCACCGCTTAAAACCGGGCGGGGAAGTCAGACTTATGGGTTCGTATATCCTTAAATGCGAAGACGTTATAAAGGACGAAAACGGAAACGTTACCGAACTTCTCTGCACCTGCGACCTTGAAACGGGCAACGGAAACCCTGCCGACGGAAGAAAGATAAAAGGAACCGTTCATTGGCTTTCCGCAGATTACGCAAAGGATACCGAAATAAGAGAGTACGGCAGAATGTTTACTCTTGAAAACGTTTTCGATATCCCCGAAGACAAATCGTATATGGACTATGTTGACCCCGATTCTCTCACCGTCTATAAAGACGCGAAAACAGAGCCGTCTCTTGCCGAGGCGAAAGCGGGCGATAAATTCCAGTTTGTCCGCACCGGCTATTTCTGCAAAGACTCAAAGGACGACAACGTCTTTAATCTTACTGTCGGTCTTAAAGGCAGCTATAAACCGGTTGAATAATCAGAAAATTTTGACGACGACCATGGCAAGCACTGCGGGAACTCCGAGAAGCGACGCCATGGTTATCGGAAAAAAGCCGAACCCCGGCTTTATCGGAGCGAAAAGATTGAAAAGTATGAGACATACAAGCCCCGAGACTGTATTTGCCGCAATTTTTGCTTTCCGCTCTTTTTTTGAAAAGATAAAAAATACGGAAAAAAGCATTGCGAGAAATATTGCTTCAAATCCCATATCCGCTCCGTCCTTTCCGTATTGATTTTATACAAAAGGAGAAGATATTATGAGAAAAAACAACAGTTTCGCGACGCGTAAACTCGTAACGACCGCGGTTTTGTCGGTTATTATCATTATTTTGCAGTTCCTCGGTTATGTCATTAAAACGAACGTCAGCATTTCTCTCGTTCTCGTCCCCGTCGTTATCGGAGCGTCTCTCTACGGACCCTCCTGCGGAGCGTTCCTCGGCGGCGTTTTCGGAATTATAACTTCGGTCGGCTGCATTATAGGTCTTGATTTCGGCGGAGCAATGCTTCTTGCCGCAAATCCCGTTCTGACAATAGCCCTCTGCTTTGTTAAAGGCATTGCCGCAGGACTTGTCGCAGGACTTCTTTACCGCCTTGTCGCAAAGAAAAACGGCGTTGCGGGAATAATCGTTGCGGCGGCGTCCGCCCCCGTTGTAAACACCGGAATTTTCTGCCTTGCCATGGCTCTTTTCTATACCGAAACCTTGAAAGCGTGGGCGGGCGGCTCGGACGTCCTCGTTTACGTCTTCACCGGACTTATCGGCATAAACTTCATTGTCGAATTCTTAATAAACGTGATCCTCTGCCCGATAATCGCCGGCTCACTTAAAATAACGAAAAAACAGTAATCAGATAATAAACAAAAAGCCGCAACTGTGATGTTGCGGCTTTTTGCATTGAAGAGAACCTCTTATGGAATTATCCGATTTTCAAATATTACGTTGTTTGTGGCTTTGAAATCAATTTTTGTAACGGTTTTTCGGTTCTACTGTCCTTTTCAACTTTCTTCATCCCTTTTCCTGTGTGTTTGTATTCACGGTCTTTTGCCGGGATTTCCTCTTTGTATCTTAAGTTTCTGTTCTGTCCAACCAACCTGACCGATAAAACCGCTGTTTGTGCTTCAACGCAACAAAAAAGACAGTGCTCTTACGACCTCTTTTTTGTTACGCGGAATGATTATTAAACTGTAAGTGTATTCATTATCGCATCAGCGAGGAGTTTCTTTCTCAGTTCAACGAATTCTTTAAACTTATCATCCTGCACAATATAATTTCCAGAATCATCCTTGGGAATAAAATAGTCAGACCACGTGTATGTAGTCGTTCCTCTTGTCCATTCCGACAATTTGGTTTTGTTTTTTGACTTGTTTTCGGAGTCATTAAGCAATTGCAGATTGCCGACCGTATTCCAGTTTGCTTTGTTTGCATAGTAATCGTAAAGGGCTTTATCTGTTGATAAGTAAGACAATTTGTTTAGCTCTGTTTTCTTAAACATATCTTTGGGATACATATGGTCAACATTATATCTTTGCTGCGGATCAAGGTTTATGGCAAGAGACAAGAGCAGATAAGCCTCTGGAGAACCATAGTGAGATGTCTCAATTCGATCTTCTATAAAATCTCTATCTATCGAAATATCTTTGGTCTTGTTCTTATACTCTGCAATAATCTCTTTGGTTGGGAAATTGCCGGCATTGGTATCAATAATCTTTTTAATAGTTGTCAATACCGCATCTGGCTTACCGCCAAACATACTTTTTAATAATGCGGATTTTATCCACACTTCAATCAGTTTTTTGTTATCTTTTCCTTTTGAAATGTTGTCTATTTCGAAATCGTTCTTATAGGAATAATAAATAATCGGAATCAATGCGTATTTAGATCGCAAGGTCTCATTGTTTAATCCAATTTGATTTGCGAATTTACAGGTTCCGAGTATTACTTGATAAATCTTATCAAAATTCGTTTTTGCCTTATTTACTAAATCTGTTGTTGAATCTTCAAAATTTTTAACTTTGAAACTTATATCTCCAGAAAATAGAACAAGGAAAACTTTCAAGACAAAATCTTTATTAAGAGTTATACCGGTTTCAGCGTATATCAGTTTTATCAGTTCTTCAATTTTATCCCTTGACTCTGGCCACTGACTAGTTGTGACAGACATTACTAAATCGGAGAATTCCAACGGCGTACCGCCACCATTTGCACGCAGGAAAACGTCCACCACACGCTCAAGATTTTGAGTTTCTTCTTGATAGTAATTTATAACTGGTGTGTTAAAAGTCTTTTTATACAGCATTTTTAGTTTTTTCAATGCAGTTTTTCTTTCGTCATCAGTAAAATCTTTTAGTATTTCCTTTTCATCAATAAGATTAGGTAGACTATCATCGACATCATCATTTTCCAAGTATGAATAGTCAAGAATATCTCCAACACGATACCACTTTTTCTTGTTATCTTGATTATTCATCTCCACATCAGAAAAGAATCTAAAATCGTAACATCTCGAAGTGCTCTCGTCTGCATTTTCAAGTAAATTAAGATACAAATAAGTTTTTGGCTGAATAGATTCATCATATGCTTTTTTCTTGCGTTTTCCTGGAAGCCTTACGGCGTAACTGCCATGATAGCCAATATATAAGGAATTTATTCTCTGTTGACCATCAATTACAGCGTAATAATAGTCGTCTATTTTGGGTAAAAAAGGTTCTCCAATCTCACGCCACCACTCCTGATAATCCTGAATAAACTTGTAAAATTTATTTTCGCCAGCTGTGGTTTTATTAACTTTCCAAATCATAAATGTACTAATTGGATAGCTCCGCATGATGGAATCGAACAAATCACATATTTGTTCTTGGTCCCACACATATTTTCTTTGAAAAGTCGGCAAAATCCATTCTGATTTTTCGACCAGTTCAATTATTTCTGCGATGCGTTTAGTTGGCATATACTCTGGCATTTTTTTTACCTCATTTCTTAATCAGTTTAATCTGTCACTTTGTTTAAAGTAATGAAATATCCGTAACCGTTATACTCCGTCCCGGGCATCAAATCGGGATCATAGTAATCAATAAATGTGAAATGATAAAATATATTCGGATCGTCCATAAAAATAAAGTTAGAGGAAATTGTCGGATATACTTGTTGTCCGTAATCCTCATCCTCGGCCATATCAATGCCGTCAGCATTGATTGTAAGATGGAATTTTCCGTGATATTCCGTTTCAATAACATCTGATTCTTCTAATTCGTTGTCGGCGAATTTTTTGAGAAAATTCATTATTTCCTCACCGTCTGTTTCTTCTTCCAACTCTTTTTCGAGGAAATCGAAAATCTCCTCCCACTCGTCACTGACTTCCCGACTTATCTTTTTTCTGAAAACAGATTTTGCCTCTTCAAAAGTGTCGAACTCCTCCTCGTCTCCGAAGCGTGCTATGCACCAAATCAATTTCCATTTTCCCATGTCAGGTTCTCCCCTTTAATTTTATTTTTTGTTGTGTCTTTAACACAATTAGATTATACATATATGTTCGTCCCGAATTTGGTACATAACTTTTTTATCGGTTATTTTTTTACTTTTTCTTATATTTTACCATTAAATTTCGGTTTTGTCAACTATCGTAGACAGTAATTGTATCCTTTCTTTATTATACTATAAAGAAAGGGGGAGTGCCTTATCGAATATGACAAATATGCAGTCGGGAAAGTTATCCGGACTTTGCGAAAGAAAAGAGGACTTTCCCAGGAGGTGCTTTCCGGGCTTGCGGGAATGGCGAGAAGCCATATCGCAATGATAGAAAGCGGATATAAACAGGCAAATTTCGAGACCCTCTGGAAAATCGCGGAAGCGCTTGATATCCCCGTGAGCAAACTTGTAGAACTTATAGAAGAAGAAATCGAAAATGAAAAATGACAGCCTCCGAAAAAGAGACTGTCGTTTTTTCTTCAATTATAAATTATTAACTTTAACTTCGCCCCTGACTACGACAAGTTTAATGTTCATATCCCTGTCAACAACCAGCAGGTCGGCGTTTTTGCCCTCTTTTATCGAGCCTGTTTCGTTGTCGGCTCTTATCGATCTCGCGGGGTTTATCGTCGCAGATTTTATCGCCTGTTTAACGGGAATTCCGAAGTTTATAACGTTTTTGAGTTCTTCATATACGTTCGACGTTGACGCCGCTATCGTTCCGTCGGCAAGCAACGCTTTGCCGTCCTTAACGTAAACGGTCTGACCTCCGAGGTCGTATTCTCCGTCGAAATGTCCCGCCGCTCTCATCGAGTCGCTGATTATAATGCTGTTGTCTTCGCCGAGCATTGCGAACGCTATGCGGAGAGCCGCCGGGTGGATATGGAATCCGTCGCAGATAATCTCCGCCTGAACGCCGTCTTTTTTCGCTCTGTCAAAGACCGCTCCGACAACGCCGGGGGCACGGTGGGAAAGTCCGCTCTGTGCGTTATAAAGGTGGGTTATGTGTCTTACGCCGAGGTCGAACGCCTTTATTGTTTCGTCATAGCCTGCCGCGGTGTGCGCGACCGAAACGGGGCAGTAAGGCTCGACTTCCTTTATGAATTCCTCCGCGCCGTCGCATTCGGGGGCGATATCGACGACCTTGATGTTTCCGCCGCAGCCGTCATAGAGACGTTTGAATTCTTCCTTGTCGGGGTTTCTTACGTAAGCGGCGTTCTGCGCTCCTTTTTTCGACATCGCAATGTAAGGTCCTTCCATATTGACGCCGTGGATGTATGCCCCCTTAACTTTGTCTTTCATATCCGAAACGTTTGCAAAGATCTTTGTCAGCTCTTCGAAAGAAAGGGTCATTGAAGTCGGACAGAACGATGTGACGCCTCTTTTTACGAGACATTCGCTCATCGCTTCAAGCGCTTCGGGCGTCGCGTCTCCGGTATCTGCGCCCGCGCAGCCGTGGATATGTATATCTATAAGTCCGGGAAGAACGGTGAGCCCCGAAAGGTCAAAACCGTCTCCGTCGAGTTTTTCGCCTATCTTTTCTATTTTTTCGCCTTTAACCGCAATATCGGCTTTTACAAGGTCGAAATTTTCATTGTAAATTTCCGCATTTCTGAAAATCATTTTCTTATCCTCCGCAATTTTCTTTTCCTGTATATTATAGTTTACCGGGGCTTCAATGTCAATAAGATTATTTCATTTTTTTCCTGAAAAGTACGACAGAAAGCACTGTGAAAACCACGGCATAGGCACCGACCCAAAAAAGGTGGGGGAGAATATCCGAAAAATTCCCGTTAAGCGCTGCGGCGACCGATTCTTTCGCGTGAATAAAGGGCAGAACGTTGCATATCTTTTCGAAAACTCCGCCGATAAGCCCGATATCGAACCATATTCCCGAAAGCCATGCCGCAAGGTTTATTATGACGGAGGAAAGCCCGCCGACCGCCTTTTCCGATACAAGACATCCGAGACAAAGCCCTATTGAGACAAAGAGAAGGGCGGAGGGAATAGAGACTGTTGCCGAAAACAGAATTTTTGCCGAAAATTCAAGCCCGAAAAAGAGGGACGCCGCATAGCAGATAAGCGTTTGTAAAAACGAAAGCAAAAGCGACGGCAGGATATATCCGAAAACGAAATCAGCCGAGGTCATCGGGGTCGAAAAAAGACGGGAAAGAAACGCCGTCGTGCGGTCGGTCGCAAGCAAAGTCCCAGAAAGCAGGGAAACGAAGGAAAGCCCGAAAACGGCAATTCCCGGAGCGAGGTTTTCTATTGCGAAAAGATCGACGGGGACACTTGCGTTTATCGCCGACATCAGGACGAGCAGCACCAAAGGAAAGCCGAGAGCGAAAATGAACATCAGCGGATCTCTTAACATCTCTTTTGTGTTTCTTTTTGCAAAATTAAGCATTTTCATAAGAGTATCCTCCCGCGGCGAAATGAACGAACGCCTCTTCAAAGGTGTTTTTGCCCGATTTTTCTATGATTTCGGCGGGCGTTCCGACGGTTTTTATTTCTCCCTCGCGCATGACAGCCACTCTGTCGGAAAGGTGTTCCGCCTCTTCCATGTAGTGGGTCGTAAGGAGAATAGTCATCTTTCCTTTCAGCGTTTTTATAAAGTTCCAGAGTTCGCGTCTTGCGATAACGTCAAGCCCCAAAGTCGGTTCGTCGAGGAAAAGGACTTTCGGTTCCGAAATCAGAGCCATTGCGATAGAAAGTTTTCTCTGCTGCCCGCCCGAAAGCGTTTTCGCGCGCTTTTTTGCTTCGTCTTCCTTAAAAAATATCTTAAAAATTTCGTCGGCTTTTTTCTGTGCTTCTTCTTTCGGAAAGTAGATATTTGCGGTGAAAACAAGGTTTTCCTTTACCGTAAGATTCTTTGCGACCGCCGTTTCCTGCGGGCATACCGCAATTTTCTTCTTGACTTCGAGAGGTTTTGAAACAATGCTTTTTCCGAAAATTTCGGCGTCTCCCGATGTCGGCGAAGTAAGGCAGGAAAGCATTCTTACCGTCGTTGATTTTCCCGCGCCGTTGACTCCCAATAAAGAAAACAGTTCTCCTTCGCAAATTTCGAGGTCCATTTCCGAAACCGCTGTTTTATCCTTGAATTTCTTTGTTAATTTTTCGCATTTTACCGCGGTTTTCATTCTTCTTCACTTTCTTCCTGCGCTTTGAATATCGCTTTTGCAAATTTGAGATAAACGTCGTTTTTGACTATGGCTATCCCTTTTTTCTCGTCACCGAGCAAAAGCAGGGTGTCGCCGGGGCTTATCCCGAAAACCTCTCTCGCTTCTTTCGGAATGACTATCTGTCCTTTTTCTCCGACCTTTGCGGTCCATGCATATTTTCCTTTCGGCATATTTATCTCCTTTCGGTATGAATAGTTATACTTTTCCTGCAAATCATACCACAATTTGTCAGAGTTGTCAATATCCCTTGACTTTGCCCGCGGAATATGGTAACTTAATATAAAGAAAGAGGTACGGTATGGAATTTTATTTTGCAACAATAGGAAGAGGAAAAATAGTTTCGTCGTTTTTGTCGGCTGCCCGATATTTTGACAATTTTCATCTTGAAGCCGTCTATTCGCGCAATGCCGAAAACGGGAAAGAATTCGCCGAAAAATACGGCTGCAATAAGGTTTACACGACGCTTGACGAAATTATCGCGGACGAAAAAATAAACTGCGTCTATGTTGCGTCCCCGAACTCGCTGCACTGCAGCCAGACCGTAGCTCTTCTGCGCGGCGGCAAAAACGTACTTTGCGAAAAGCCGCTCGGAACGAACGCCGAAGAAGTCCGAGAAATGATAGCAGCGGCAAAGGAAAGCGGTTCGTTTTTAATGGAAGCGTATAAAACATTCCTTGTCCCTAACCTTTTTCAGATAAAAGAGCATCTCCATAAAGTAGGGGAAATAAGGAACGTGCTTTTCACTCTTTCGAAATATTCCACCCGCTACGACGCGCATAAAAGGGGAGAAAACGTCAACACCTTCAAAGCCTCTTTCGGAGGCGGGGCAATGGCTGATATCGGAATTTATCTGCTTTATCCTCTGCTTATTCTGTTCGGAAGACCCCGTCGTACGGTTTCGATGTCTCTTCCCGTCGGCACGAACGAAGAGGAATATCCGATAACCGACGGCGTTACCTCCGCCATTTTCGATTACGGTTCCTTTATCGCGACGGTCAATACATCAAAAGTTTCTTTCGGTTATTCCGCGTCCGAAATTCAGGGCGAAGAGGGGACAATTCTTATAGACAACATAAACGACCCGACAAAGATAGAAGTTATTTCGGGCGGCAAAAGAGAGACGTTTTCTCTTCCGCAGAAAAAATACAATATGTATTACGAGATCTCCGAATTTTTCGAATGTATCGAAAAAAAACTGCCCGAGCCGATAACTTTTGACCATTCTCTTTCCCTTATCGGCGCGGAAATCATCGACGAAATAAGAAAAAACGGCAATATTGTGTATCCTGCCGATAAAAGGGTTGACAAACCCGAAAAAATGTGCTAATATAATTTTGCTAAAACTTTTGTTCGGTTGAAGTCGTCAGGAAAAGGCGTTGCCTGCCGAAGGAGTAAAACTCTCAGGCGTCGAAAGATAAAGACTGACGGTGGACGAAACTCCGGAGAAACCCTTGCGGGTGCCGAAGGTGTAAGCTTTGCAATCTCTCAGGCAAAAGGACGGAGAACATTCCTTTTAGCAACAATATTCAAAGAACCCTTCGCGGTTCTTTTTTTATTTTCCCCCGAATATTTTTGACGGGGTGATATAATGCGTTTTCTGTCCGGCGCCGTTTCTTTCATTTCCGATATCGTCTGGGGAACGCCGTCCCTTATTCTGATTCTGGGGGCGGGCGTTTTTCTTTCTTTTAAGTTGAAATTTTTTCAGTTTACGAAATGTTCTCTTTGGCTTAAAGAAACGCTGTTTTCAGTTGGAAAAGCAAAAAAATGCGATAAAAAAGGGGCTATTTCTCCGTTTCGGGCGGTTTGTTCGTCCCTTGCCGCAACGGTAGGTACGGGAAATATAACGGGCGTTGCGTCGGCTGTATGTATAGGCGGACCGGGGGCGGTCTTCTGGATGTGGGTCGCCGCGTTTTTCGGCATGGCGACAAAATTTTCGGAAAACGTTCTCGGAATATACTATCGCCGTAAAAACGAAAAAGGTGAATTTTCGGGCGGCGCGATGTATTATCTTCGGGACGGGCTTTCGACGGTTCCCTGCGTTTGCAGAATCGCAAAGCCCCTGTCTTTTATATTTGCGTTTTTCTGCATTTTCGCCTCTTTCGGAATAGGCAACGCCGTGCAGGCGAACAATATTGCCGTGACGGCGGTTTCTCTCTTTTCTCTTTTGCCGAAAAGCGTTTTCGGGATAGTTTTAAGTCCCTGTTTTGTTGTCGGGCTTTTGCTTGCCGCGGTGACTTACGTCTGTCTGTCGGGCGGGCTTTCGGGCGTCGGCAAAATAACGGAAGCGCTTGTTCCCGGTATGGCAATTATGTATATTGCGGGCTGTCTTTATATTATTTTTTCGCATATATCGCTTCTTCCCGCGGCGTTTGTTTCTGTTTTCAAAGGGGCTTTCGGCTTTCTTCCCGTCTGCGGCGGCGGTGTCGGTTTTCTTATTTCCCAAACCGTAAAAACGGGTATAAAAAGGGGCGTCTTTTCAAACGAGGCGGGACTTGCTTCTTCCGTGACGGTGACGTCGTCTTCCTCTGTTTCAGAGCCTGTCGGTCAGGGAATGTGGGGAATTTTCGAGGTTTTTGCCGATACTTTTGTTATCTGTACCCTTACCGCGCTCGTCGTTCTCGTTTCGGGAAATATAGACCTTGAAACGGGCAGATGTCTTTCGTCTCTTGAGGGTACGGCGCTCGTCGTTTCGGCTTTTTCGTCGTCGATGGGCGACGCGGCGGCAATATTCGTTTCCGTTTCCTCTCTTCTTTTTTCCTTTACGACACTACTCGGCTGGTCGCAGTACGGGATAAAGGCATGCGAATACATTTTCGGGGTTTCTTCCTTTGCCGTCTATCGTTTTGTCTTTGTTTCGTTTACCGTTATCGGGGCTGCGGTCTCTCTGCGGGCGGCGTGGGATATTTCGGATATTTTCAACGGACTTATGGCTCTTCCGAACCTTGTCGGACTCTTTTTCCTTGCCCCGACCGTAAGGAAAATAACGGAAAATTATATGGTCAACAGGTAACATCTTTCCGAATAAAACGGGAAAACCCGTGATTTTGACTTGACTATTTTTATAAAAAGGTATATTATAAACTGTAATGAAGAAATCGGAGAGATAAAAATGGGTTATAAAATAATTTCAAAACGAAAACTTAACGATACCGTAACTCAGATGGATATTCTTGCTCCTTATGTCGCGGCAAAAGCCGAGGCGGGGCAGTTCATAATCCTGAGAGTGACCGACGACGGAGAGAGAATTCCCCTTACCGTCGCCGGCTTTGACAGAGAAAAAGGTACGGTAAATATTATTTTCCAGACGGTCGGCGCAACGACTTTTGAACTCAGCCTTAAAAACGAGGGCGAGGAAATAGAAGATTTTTCGGGTCCTCTCGGCAGACCTACCGAAACCGACGGACTTGAAAGAGTGTGCGTTGTCGGCGGCGGCGTCGGCTGTGCTATCGCTCTTCCGATAGCGCGCAAACTTTTTGCAAAAGGCTGTGAGGTCGACGCTGTCGTCGGCTTCAGGAATAAAGACCTTGTTATTCTGGAAGACGAATTCAAGAAGTCGTCGAATACCTTTACTTTAATGACCGACGACGGAACAGCGGGAAGAAAAGGGCTTGTTACCGAACCGCTTAAAGAAATGCTCGAAAGCGGTAAAAAATACGATAAAGTGATCGCGATAGGTCCTCTCGTCATGATGAAATTCGTTGTTGAGACCTGTCGCCCGTTCGGAGTGCCGACTGTTGTTTCGATGAACCCGATAATGATCGACGGAACGGGTATGTGCGGCGGCTGCCGTCTTACGGTCGGCGGGAAAACGCATTTCGCCTGCGTCGACGGCCCCGAATTCGACGGATACGCCGTAGATTTCGACGAAGCGATCTCCCGTTCGTCGATCTACCGCGATTTCGAAAAACACGCTTATGAAAAAGAATGTAATCTCTTTAAGGGGGCGACGAAATGAACAATTCACCGAAGAAAAATCCGATGCCGTCCCTTTCTGCGGAAGTAAGAAAACGCTGTTTTGAAGAAGTCGCTCTCGGATATTCGGAAGAAACCGCTCTTCTCGAAGCCGACCGCTGCTTAAACTGCAAAAATATGCCCTGCGTTTCGGGCTGCCCCGTAAATATCAGAATTCCCGCGTTTATCGCAAAAATAAGGGAAAAAGATTACGACGGCGCTTATGCCGTTATTTCCGAATCGTCCTCTCTTCCCGCCGTTTGCGGAAGAGTATGTCCGCAGGAAAACCAGTGCGAAGCAAAATGTGTGAGAGGGATAAAGGGCGAACCCGTCGGTATCGGCAGACTTGAAAGATTTGTCGCCGACAGAGCAATCGCAAAAGAAGAGACCGAAATAAAAGTTCCCGAAAAAAACGGCAAAAAAGTCGCCGTTGTCGGTTCGGGCCCTTCGGGGCTTACCTGCGCCGGAGACCTTGCGAAAAAGGGATATGACGTGACCGTTTTCGAGGCGCTGCACCTTGCGGGCGGCGTTCTTGTCTACGGAATTCCCGAATTCCGTCTCCCGAAGTCGATAGTCAAAAAAGAAGTAAGTACTCTTGAAAAACTCGGAGTTAAAATAGAAAAGAACGTCATCATCGGAAAAACCCTTACCGTAGACGAACTTTTTGAAAAGGGATTTTCGGCGGTCTTTATAGGAAGCGGAGCGGGTCTTCCGAACTTTATGAATATCCCCGGCGAAAGCCTTAAAGGCGTATTTTCCGCAAACGAGTTTTTAACACGCGTAAACCTTATGAAAGCATACGGGGAAAATGCAAAAACCCCCGTTTTCAGGGCAAAGAGAGTTGCGGTCGTCGGAGGAGGAAACGTCGCGATGGACGCCGCGAGAACTTCTCTCCGTCTCGGCGCCGAAAAAGTGTATATCGTCTATCGCCGCGGTATGGAGGAACTTCCCGCGCGCCGCGAAGAAGTCGGGCACGCAATGGAGGAGGGCGTCGATTTCCGTTTGCTTTGCAATCCGACCGAGATCCTCGGTTATAATAATCCCGACGATTGCCGCGACATTAAAAACGGAACCGTTGTCGGTATGAAATGTATAAAAATGGAACTCGGAGAACCCGACGCTTCAGGCAGACGCCGTCCCGTTCCCGTCGAGGGTTCGGAATTCGTGCTTGACGTCGACTGCGTGATAATCGCCGTCGGGACAAGCCCCAACCCTCTTATCCGTTCGACGACTTCGGGTCTTGAAACGACAAGGCGCGGAGGGCTTGCCGTAACCGAAGAAACAGGGGAGACGACAAGAGAAAACGTATATGCGGGCGGCGACGCCGTAACGGGAGCCGCAACGGTTATTCTTGCGATGGGCGCGGGCAAGACCGCGGCAAAGGCTATCGACGAAAAACTTTCCGCCGAAAAATAATGTTTCGGAAAGTTCACAAATAACCGCTTGACAAACCGAAAAAAAATTGCTATCATAATACTAAATTAAATAACAAAGGCTGCGACGAAGACGGTCAGAACCTAAACTCACAGAGAGTCGGTATTTGCTGAGAGCCGATAGTTGAATTTCTTAAACCCATCACTTCCGAGCCGGAATATGCGAAAGCGTTTGCAAGTAGTGTTTCCCGTGATTGCCGCGTCAGTGCATAGAAGTTGTTTGACTTCGAAGAGGGGCAGTATTCATACTGCAATTTGAGTGGTACCGCGAGTGTATTTTCACACACCCGTCTCAAAGAAATTTGAGACAGGTGTGTTTTTTTATTATCTGAAGAGGAGAATGGAAATGGCAACAACAGAAAGTGAAAAACTGAGAGAAATAGCCGTCAGAATCAGAGAAATGCGCGAAATATGCGGTTTCTCGGAAGAGACTATGGCTGAAAAAACGGAAGTTACCCCCGAAGAATACCGCCTTTATGAAAGCGGAAACGCGGATTTTCCGTTTACCTTTATTCATAAATGCTCGCTTGCGTTCGGAATAGGAATAACCGACCTTATGGAAGGTCAGAGCGCTCATCTTTCTTCCTATACCGTTACCCGTAAGGGACAGGGACAGCAGACCGCGAAAGAAGACGGTATCGAAATAAGAAACCTTGCGCCGCTCTTCCGCAAAAAACTCGGCGAACCGTATTACGTCCGTTACGAATACAGCGAGAAACTCCAGAACGCGCCGATACATTTAACGAAGCATAACGGTCAGGAATTCGACCTTGTCGTCAGCGGAAAACTCAAAGTTCAGGTCGGCGAACACGTTGAATATCTCGAAGAAGGCGACAGTATCTACTATAACAGTTCGACTCCTCACGGAATGATAGCCGTCGGCGGCGAAGACTGCGTTTTCCTTGCAATGGTTCTTTCGGGCGAAGATGTTGAAGACGAAGTCGTTCACGAAACAATGCCGCCGCTCCATATTCCGAAAAAGGAAATGGTCAGCGAAAAGTTTATCATAACGACCGAAGACAAAAACGGAAGTCTCGAAACGATCGATTTCAAAAACGAAGACAAATTCAATTTTGCTTTCGACGTCGTTGACGCAATCGCCGCGAAAAATCCCGATAAACTTGCGATGATCCATGTCGCAAAAGATAAAACCGAACGTCGCTTTACCTTTAACGACATGAAGAGGGGAAGCAACCAGTGCGTAAACTACTTCAAGAGCCTCGGAATAAAAAGAGGCGACAGAGTAATGCTTATTTTAAAAAGACACTATCAGTTCTGGTATGCGATAATCGCCCTGCATAAGCTCGGAGCTATAGCAATTCCGGCAACCTATCAGCTGCAGAAACACGATATAGAATATCGCTTTAACGCCGCGGAAGTCTCCACCATAATCTGTACCGCAGACGGAGACGTTGCTCATCAGGTTGATCTTGCGGCGGCGGACTGTCCGTCCCTCAAAAATAAACTCATGGTCGGCGGCAGCCGCGAAGGCTGGAGAAATTTCAACGAGGAATTTCCGCTTTATTCCGCTCATTATCACCGCCCCGAAGACGCTCCCTGCGGAGACGATTTAATGCTTATGTTCTTCACTTCGGGAACGACGGGCTATCCGAAGATCGCCGCTCATACATATAAATATCCGCTCGGACATTATATCACCGCGAAATACTGGCACGGCGTTTCTGACGACGGACTTCACTTTACTATCTCCGACACCGGCTGGGGAAAAGCACTGTGGGGCAAACTCTACGGACAGTGGCTCTGCGAAGGCGCGGTCTTCACTTACGATTTCGACCGTTTTTCCGCCGCGGATATTCTTCCGATGTTCGCGAAATATCATATCACGACTTTCTGCGCGCCCCCGACAATGCTCCGCATGATGATAAAGGAAGATATCTCAAAATACGACCTTTCGTCGATAAAACACATGACGACCGCGGGAGAAGCGCTTAACCCCGAAGTTTACCGTCAATTCAAAAAGGCGACGGGTTTAAGTATAATGGAGGGCTTCGGTCAGACCGAACTTACCCTTGCCATTGCAAACCTTATGGGCAGAAGTCATAAAGTCGGTTCCATGGGACGTCCCGTTCCTCTTTACGATATCGACATCGTTGATCCGGACGGAAATCCCGTTCCCGACGGCGAAGTCGGCGAGATAGTCGTCCGTATCGACAAAAAACGTCCCTGCGGACTGTTTGCGGGCTATTACAGAAATGCCGAGAAGACCGCGGAAGTCATGCACGACGGACTTTACCATACCGGAGACACCGCATGGCGCGATGAAGACGGATTTTACTGGTATGTCGGACGCGTCGACGACGTTATCAAGTCTTCGGGCTACCGTATAGGGCCTTTCGAAATAGAAAGCGTCATAATGGAACTTCCTTACGTCCTCGAATGCGGAGTTTCCGCAGCCCCCGACGAAGTAAGAGGTCAGGTCGTTAAGGCGAGCATAGTGCTTGTAAAAGGGACCGAGCCTACCGAAGAACTCAAGAAGGAAATTCAGCAGTACGTCAAGGAAAATACTGCGCCTTACAAATATCCGCGTATAGTCGTCTTTAAGGACGAACTTCCGAAGACTATAAGCGGAAAGATCCAGAGAAACAAACTTTGATGTCACAGAAATTTTGAAAAAAAACAGTTGACATAACTCCTAAGATATGGTAGAATACTCTCAAATAAAAAGACGTTGACGAAGAGTGGTATTTGAGTACGGCTTAAAGAGAGACGGCGGTTGGTGCGAGCCGTTGGTACGACTTTTATACCTGTAGCTTCCGAGTCGGGAGGAAGAAAGTTTTTACGAGTAGACCCTCTCCGTGATTGCTGCGTTAATGCATAGAAGTTGTCTGACTTCGATAAGAGGCAGTTTTTATACTGCAATTTGAGTGGTACCGCGGGTGTATTTTAACACTCGTCTCAAAGTTCTACATACTTTGGGACGGGTGTTCTTTTTTACCTGTCCCGTCTTAGGAGGAAGAAGAATGAATACTACTATTACTGCTCTTGACTACAAGATCAAGGAGATGGCGGGAAGAATAAGAGCTCTTCGCGAGATCGAAGGTATTTCTCCCGAACAGATGGCGGAAAAAACCGACGTCACCACGGAGGAATATCTTCGCTGCGAAGAAGGCAAAAGCGACCTCAATTTCGCGTTTATCTATCGCTGCGCGCTTGCGCTTTCGGTAAACGTTACCGACATTATCGAAGGTTACAGCCCGACGCTGAAATCCTACACCGTGACCCGTTCTGGCGCGGGACAGGAAATAGCAAAAGCCCACGGAATGGTTTATTATAACCTTGCCTACGCCTTTCAGAACAGGATAGCCGAGCCTCTTTACGTTAAAAGCGAGTATTCGGAAGAAGCGCAGCATAAGGATATCGAACTCACCACCCACGCAGGTCAGGAATGCGACCTCGTTATCGAGGGCAACCTCATGGTTCAGGTCGGCGAGCATAAAGAAGTTCTCGGTCCCGGCGACAGCATTTATTACGACAGTTCGACTCCTCACGGAATGATAGCCGTCAACGGCAAAGACTGTATTTTCTATGCGATAGTCTTAAACCCGACAGGCGAACCCATTCCCGAATTTTCCGTTCCGAAAGCGGTTTCCGACACCTCGTCTCCCTATAAAGACAGTGAGGACAGAATATATAAGAAGTTTATCGACGTCAAAGAGGACGAAAACGGAACTCCGACCGAGATAAAATTCAAAAACACCGAGAAATTCAATTTCGCATTCGATATTGTCGACGGGCTTGCAAAAACAAAGCCCGACAAGCTCGCAATGCTCCATATCTCAAAAGATAAGACGGAACGCCGTTTTACCTTTAAGGATATGAAAAAAGGCAGCAATCAGTGCGCGAACTATTTCAAAAGCCTCGGCATAAAAAGAGGGGACAGGGTTCTTCTCGTTCTGAAAAGGCACTGGCAGTTCTGGTTTGCAATGCTCGGTCTTAATAAGATCGGCGCTGTCGCTATCCCGGCGACAAATCAGCTCCAAAGCCACGATTTTGAATATCGCATAAAAGCCGCGGGCATTTCGGCAATGATAATAACCGCCGACGGAGATACCGCTCATCAGGCGGAAGCGGCGTGCGAAATCTGTCCGGAAATAAAGACGAAAATTCTTGTAAACGGCTCAAAAGACGGCTGGCACGATTTCAACGAAGAATATTCGCTTTACAGCACGCATTTCGAAAGAAAAGACGACTCTCCCTGCGGAGACGACCTTATGCTGATGTTCTTCACTTCCGGAACTTCCGGTTATCCGAAGATCGCGGCTCATAACTACAAATACGCGCTCGGACATTTCCATACCGCAAGATACTGGCACAACGTAGACCCCGACGGACTTCATCTGACAATTTCCGACACCGGCTGGGCAAAAGCAATGTGGGGCAAACTCTACGGACAGTGGCTCTGCGAAGCGGCGACCTTTGTTTACGATTTCGACAGATTCGACGCCGCGGATATCCTTCCGATGTTTGCAAAATATCATATAACTACTTTCTGCGCCCCTCCGACGATGCTCCGTATGATGATAAAAGAAGATATTTCAAAATACGATTTTTCGTCGGTAAAACACATGACTACGGCGGGAGAAGCCCTCAACCCCGAAGTTTACAGGCAATTCGAAAAAGCGACGGGCTTACATATATTAGAGGGCTTCGGACAGTCCGAAAGCACGATGATGATAGGGAACATGGTCGGCGCTCCGCATAAGATAGGCTCGATGGGCAAGCCCGCTCCGATATATAACATAAGACTTATGGATAAGGACGGCAAAACGCCTTCCGTCGGCGAAACGGGCGAAATCGTCGTCGATGTTTCAAAAGGCGCTCCCTGCGGACTTTTCACGGGTTACTATAAAGACCCCGAAAAGACTGCCGAAGTATGGCACGACGGCTATTACCACACGGGAGACCTTGCATGGCGGGACGAAGACGGCTTTTACTGGTATGTCGGACGCGCGGACGACGTTATCAAGTCTTCGGGCTACCGCATAGGGCCTTTCGAGATAGAAAGCGTCATCATGGAACTTCCCTACATTCTCGAATGCGGCGTTTCGGCAGCTCCCGACGAAGTAAGAGGTCAGATAGTCAAGGCAAGTATCGTCCTTGTTCCCGGATACGAACCGAGCGACAGTCTTAAAAAAGAAATTCAGCAATATGTAAAAGAAAAGACCGCGCCCTATAAATATCCGAGAGTCGTTGTTTTCAGAGACAGTCTTCCGAAAACGACAAGCGGAAAAATACAGAGAAATCTTCTTTGAAAGGAGAAATTATGAACGGAAAGCGGCTTATAATGTTCTGCGGACATTACGGCAGCGGAAAAACGAATATCGCGGTGAATACGGCTCTTTTCCTGCGAAAACAGGGAGACAAAGTCGCTCTTGCCGACCTTGATATCGTAAATCCGTATTTCAGGGCAAAGGACAGCCGAACCCTTCTCGAAGAAAACGGGATACGCTTTATCTGTTCGGAATATGCAAATTCGAACGTCGATATTCCCGCGCTGCCGCCTGATTTTTATTCGATAACCGCCGATAGGACGGAAAAGGTCGTTATGGATATCGGGGGAGACGACAGAGGGGCTTTGGTTCTAGGACGGCTCGTTCCGGAAATCATTGCGGAAAACAGTTATGAAATGCTTTTCGTCGTTAATTTTTCCCGACCTTTAACCCCCGACGCGGAGTCGGCGCTCGAAATAATGAGAGAGATAGAAGCAGCGTGCCGCCTGCCGTTTACGGGAATAGTAAACAACACCAATATAGGAAGAGAAACGACCGCGGAAACGGTAATAAAAAGCGAAAAAGAGGTCTTCCGACTATCTTCTCTTTCGGGACTGCCTCTTGTCGCGACGACCGTCAGAGAAGACCTTGCCGCCGAAGTTTCCGGGAAGACCGAAAATGTTTTTCCGATAGAATTACAAAAGAACATATATAAAGGAGATTAAGACTATGGCAAAACTCACTTTCCGTACCGACAGGTGCAAAGGCTGCGGACTTTGCGTTACCGCCTGTCCGAAAGGCGTTCTTGCGCTTGCATCGGATAAAATAAACGCAAAGGGACACCACCCTGCGGTAGCCGTAAAAGAAGAAGATTGCGTCGGCTGCGCTTTTTGCGCGACAATGTGTCCCGACTGCTGTATAAAGGTTGAGAGGTGAATAAAATGGCTGATAAAGTACTTATGAAAGGAAACGAAGCAATAGCCGAAGCCGCAATTATCGCGGGCTGCCGTCATTACTTCGGATATCCCATAACTCCGCAGACGGAAATAGCCGCATATATGGCAAAGAAAATGCCGAAGATCGGCGGAACGTTTTTGCAGGCGGAAAGTGAAATAGCCGCTATAAATATGGTTTACGGCGTCTCTTCGGCGGGACTTCGCGTCATGACCTCTTCCTCAAGCCCCGGAATTTCCCTTAAGAGCGAGGGTCTTTCCTATCTTGCAGGGGCGGATTTGCCGGCGCTTGTCGTAAACGTACAACGAGGAGGTCCGGGTCTCGGCGGTATTCAGCCGAGCCAGTCGGATTATTTTCAGGCGACCCGCGGCGGCGGTCACGGAGACTATCACATGATAGTTCTTGCGCCGTCCTCAGTTCAGGAAATGGCGGAACTTACCGTCAAAGGTTTTGAACTTGCCGATAAATACAGAATGACTACGATGATCCTTGCCGACGGAACGATGGGACAGATGATGGAACCCGTTTCCCTTGACTTAAAAGTTGAGAAAATGCCCGAAAAACCGTGGGCGACAACGGGAACAAAGATGAAGAGAAAGCATAACATCGTAAATTCTCTTTTCCTGTCGCCCGAAGCTCTTGAAAAATTCAATTTCGAAAGATACGAAAGATATAAGGTCGTCGAAGAAAACGAAGCGAGATACGAAGAATATCTTTGCGACGACGCTGAAATATTCGTCGTTGCGTTCGGAATCGCCGCCCGCGTTTCCCGCAATGCGGTTGACGAAGCGCGCAAAATGGGCATAAAAGCAGGGCTTATAAGACCCGTAACTCTTTGGCCTTTCCCCAAAGCGCCTTTCAAAAAAGCGCTCAAAAACGCGAAACATTTCATCTCCGCCGAACTTTCGATGGGGCAGATGATAGAAGACGTAAGACTTGCTACGGAATGTAAAGTTCCCGTTTCTCTCTGCAACCGCGTCGGCGGCGTCATAATGAGCCCCGAAGAAGTTCTTGCGGCAATAGTAAAAGCGAACGGAGGTAAAAACTGATGGTAGTTTTCGACAGACCCAAATCCCTTATAGACGTGCCTCTGCATTATTGTCCCGGCTGCACTCACGGGATCGTCCACCGTCTTGTCGCCGAGGTTATCGACGAACTCGGTATCGAGGGAAAAACGATAGGTATTGCCCCCGTCGGCTGTTCGGTCATGGCTTATGACTATTTTAATTGCGATATGATAGAAGCCTCTCACGGACGCGCTCCCGCTGTCGCAACCGGCGTTAAAAGAGCAAACCCCGAAAATATCGTCTTTACATATCAGGGCGACGGAGACCTTGCGTCGATAGGCACCGCGGAAACAGTTCACGCCGCGGCAAGAAACGAAAATATTACGGTCATCTTTATAAATAACGCAATTTACGGCATGACGGGCGGTCAGATGGCTCCGACCTCTCTTCCCGGTCAGGTCACGCAGACGTCTCCCTACGGCAGAGACCCGAAACAGTGCGGTTATCCCGTTAAGATCTGCGAAATGCTCTCGGAACTTGAGGGCCCCGAATATCTCGAAAGAGTCACCGTAAACAACGTTAAAAATATTAAAAACGCGAAAAAAGCGATCAAAAAGGCTTTTCAGAATCAGATAGACGGCAAAGGCTTTTCTCTTATCGAAGTCGTTTCGTCCTGCCCGACAAACTGGGGTATGACTCCTCAGGCGGCTCTCAAATGGATAGACGATAAAATGCTTCCGTATTATCCGCTCGGCGTTTATAAAGACAGATCAGCCCAAAAGGAGGAAACGAAATGAGCACGAAACAGTTTCTTTTTTCGGGATTCGGCGGACAGGGAATTCTGTTTGCCGGAAAGTTTATGGCGTATAAAGGCCTTACCGAAGGCAAACAGGTCAGTTGGCTTCCGTCTTACGGACCCGAAATGCGCGGCGGCACCGCAAGTTGCGGCGTTATCGTCGGAGACAGCCCCGTCGGCAGTCCGATAGTTTCAAAACCCGATATCCTTATCGCGATGAACCTGCCGTCCCTTGATAAATACGAATCGGCGGTCGTTCCGGGCGGAAAAATATTCTACGATTCTTCGCTTATAGCGCGCGACGTTAAAAGAACCGACATCGAAGCATATAAAATCCCCGCGACCGAAATGGCTGATAAAAACGGATTCCCGACCCTTGCGAATATGATCATCGTCGGAAAAATCCTGTCAACGCTTGACGAATTTACCGAAGAAGGGGTAAAAGCCGCTCTCGGAAAAGTAATCTCCGCAAAACACGCGGATATGCTTGAGGTGAACTTGAAGGCAATTTCCCTCGGCGCGGAATATAAAGATTAGGAAAGGAAAAAGAAAATGGATATAAAGACAGTTAAAACCGAACACCCAAAAGCAAAACCCGATCCTGCGACGCTGGGTTTCGGCAGAATATTTACCGACCACATGTTTATGATGGAATATAATAAAGAAGAAGGCTGGCACGACGCAAGAATAGTTCCGTTTGAAAACCTTTCGATTCACCCCGCGTCCACCGTTCTCCATTACGGCTCCGAAATTTTCGAGGGGCTCAAGGCTTACCGCCGCGAAGACGGCAAAGTTCAGCTTTTCAGACCTCTTGAAAATATAAAAAGACTCAATAATTCCGCCGAAAGACTTTGTCTTCCGCAGATACCCGAAGAGGACGGATTGCAGGCTCTCGTCGAATTCGTAAAATGCGAAAAGGACTGGACGCCCTCCGCTCCCGGAACTTCTCTTTATCTCCGTCCCTTTATGTTCGGCAACGACGAAAATCTCGGCGTTCACGCAGTAAACAACGTCACTTTCGTAATAATCGCGTCACCCGTCGGAAGTTATTATAAAGAGGGAATAAACCCCGTTAAAATCATGATCGAAGACGAAGACGTCAGAGCCGTAAGAGGCGGCACGGGATACGCTAAATGCGGCGGAAATTACGCGGCGTCGAACAGAGCGGGCGAAAGAGCCGAAGAAAAGGGCTATTCTCAGGTTCTGTGGCTTGACGGCGTAGAAAGAAAATATATCGAAGAAGTCGGCGCAATGAACGTAATGTTCAAGATCGCGGGCGAGGTCGTCACCCCGAAACTTACCGGCTCCATTCTTCCTGGTATCACGAGAAAATCGTGTATCGCGGTTCTCGAAAAAGCGGGTTATAAGGTCTCCGAAAGACTTTTGTCTCTCGAAGAACTCGAAAACGCAATGAAAGACGGAACCCTTGAAGAGGCTTGGGGCTGCGGAACCGCCGCCGTCATTTCTCCGATAGGCGAACTTTGCTATAAAGGCGAGAAATTTACCGTAAACAACGGCGAAATAGGCAAAACCACGCAATATCTCTACGATACTCTTACGGGTATTCAGTGGGGAAAAACGGAGGATACGTTCGGCTGGACATACCTAATAGGCTGATTTTTTTCATATCCCAATCACAGAAAGGAAAATAACAATGAAAATATCAGACCGTACTCTCTGCAGAGAAAACAGAAATTTCAGTTTTAAGGAAAAAATAGAGATCGCAAGACAACTTGACAATCTCAACGCAGATATAATAGAACTTCCCGCGATAGAAAACGAAAAGACCGACATCCTGCTTGTCAGAACAATATCGGCGTTTGCGAAAAGAAGCGAACTTTCGGTTGCCGCGGGGCTCGACGAAAAATCGGTCGAAAACGCCGCGCAGTCGCTTTTGTCGGCAAAAAAACCGAGAATAAGAATAGAACTTCCGCTTTCCCCCGTGGGTCTTGAATATACCTGCCATAAAAAACCGCCGAAAATGCTTGAACATATAAAGACGGTCGTAATGCTTGCAAAAGAAAAATGCCCGAACGTCGAATTCTGCGTTTTGGACGCCACCCGCACGGAAAAAGAATTCCTTTTTGCGGCAATCGAAACGGCGGTCTCGGCGGGAGCGACTTCGATTTCCGTCTGCGATAACGCCGCGGAAACGTTGCCCGACGAATTTGCGGCTTTTGCAGGCGAAATTGCGGAAAAATTCAAACTGCCGCTGGGAGTCAGTTGCGACGATAAGAACGGAATGGCTGTTTCGTCTCTTATTCTTGCGGTAATCAAGGGCGCGGAGACCGTAAAAACCTCCGTCGGAGGAACGGAAGCGTCGCTTGAGACCTTTGCCGAAATGGTCAAAAACTGCGGAGACAACTACGGATTTTCCGCCGACATAAAATTTACCGAACTTCACAGAATCGCAAAACAAATTTTGTGGATAACCGACAATGCTCCCGCAGAGCGTTCGCCTCTTTCTCTTTCTCTTCATTCCGAGGATTTCAGTCTTGACGTGAAGGACGGCAAAGACGCGGTCGCGGAAGCGGTCTCAAAACTCGGCTATGACCTCTCTTCCGAAGATACCGACGCTGTCTACGGCGAGTTTTTAAGAGTTGCCGCAAAGAAAAATGTCGGAGCAAAGGAACTTGACGCAATAGTCGCTTCCGTTGCTTTGCAGGTCCCCGCAACCTATAAACTTGTAAATTATATCGTAAACACGGGGAACGTCCTCTCTTCAAGCGCCCAGATCGTTCTTGAAAAGGACGGTGAAAAACTGCAGGGAATAGGCATGGGCGACGGACCTATCGACGCGTCTCTTCTTACCGTCGAACAGATAATCGGCAGACATTTCGAACTTGACGATTTTCAGGTTCAGGCAGTGACCGAAGGCAAAGAGGCAATGGGTTCGTCCCTTGTAAAACTTCGCCACGAGGGAAAACTCTATTCCGGAAACGGAATTTCGACCGACATAATCGGAGCAAGTATCCGCGCATATATCAACGCCGTGAACAAGATAGTATACGAGGAGGCGTAATATGAAACTGTCGTTTTCCACAAAAGGCTGGTACAATAACACATTTGACGGTTTTTGCGATATGGCCTCCGAACTCAAATATGAGGGAATTGAACTTCACAATATAAAAAACGCGGTATTTACCGATAAAGACGGCAAAATTTTCGATTATGCCGCCGCAGCGACAATAAGGCGTCTTCATGAAAAGAAACTCACGGTTTCCTGTATCGACGTTATTACTGACCCGACAGAAGACGAAAATGCCTGTGTTGCCGAAATTAAAGAAACGGTAAACGCCGCGTCAAACCTGCATATCCCGTATATCAGGCTTCGCGCGTCGGAAAAAGACGGAGAAAAGGCGAAAGCGGCGGTGATTTCCGTAACGGAAAAAGTGCTTTCCGCCGCAGAAAACGCGGGAGTGACTCTCCTTATCGAAACTACCGGACCTTTTTCGGATACCGCATTGCTGCGCGAACTTCTGGAGTATTTCGCAAGCGACAATGTCGCAGCTCTCTGGGAACTCTGCCCGTCGCATTTCGAGGGAAAGGAAACGCCCGAAACCGTTATAAAAAATCTCGGCGCATATATAAAACACGTTCATTTTTCGGACGCCGAAAAGACTTCCGACGGCCTTGAATACAGGCTTGCGGGAGAAGGCGGTCTTCCGGTAAAGGATATAATGACCGCTCTGCGTTCGGTAAACTACGACGGTTTTATTTCGCTTGTCTGGGATCCGAAATGGTGTGAAGAACTCGACGACCTTGAAATAATCCTGTCGCAGTTCTATAACTATATGAAGCAGTTCGATGATCCGTCGAAAAACGAAAAGACTTTTTATTTCAATAAAAGGCATACGGGAAATTTTGTCTGGAAAAAAGATCTGCTTATCGACGAGACTTTTCCGCAGGTGCTCGACCGTATGGCGGAGGATTTTCCCGACCAGTACGCGTTCAAATACACGACCCTTGACTATACCCGTACTTACAGCGAATTTCGTGACGACGTCGACGAATTCGCAAGGGCTCTCGTGTCTCTCGGCGTCCGTCCGGGACATCACGTCGCGGTCTGGGCGACAAATCTGCCGCAGTGGTATATATCTTTCTGGGCTGTTACAAAAATAGGTGCGGTTCTTGTTTCGATGAACACAGCGTATAAAATTCACGAAGCGGAATATCTTTTGAAACAGTCGGACACCCATACCCTTATTATGTGCGAGGGGTTCAGGGATTCGAACTATTCGGAAATAATCGCCGAACTCTGTCCCGAACTTTCGGTAAAGGAAAAGAAATCGCCGCTTCACAGCCGCCGTCTGCCGTTCCTGCGGAATGTAATAACGGTAGGCTTTAAGCAAAAGGGCTGCCTTACATGGAACGAGGCGCTTGAATATGCAGATCAGACTCCCGTTGAAACAGTTCACAGAATGGCTGCCGCCGTCGATAAGGATGACGTCTGCAATATGCAGTATACTTCGGGAACGACGGGCTTCCCGAAAGGCGTCATGCTCACGCATTACAATATCGTAAATAACGGTAAATGTATCGGAGACAGAATGGACCTTTCGACCGCCGACCGTATGATGATTCAGGTTCCGATGTTCCATTGCTTCGGCATGGTGCTTGCAATGACCGCCGCAATGACTCACGGCGGAACGCTGCTGCCGCTTCCGTATTTTTCGCCGAAACCGGCGCTTGCCTGCATAAATAACGAGCATATAACCGCGTTCCACGGCGTTCCGACAATGTTTATCGCTCTTCTTGAACACCCCGATTTCGCAAAAACCGATTTTTCGTATATGAGAACGGGAATTATGGCAGGTTCGCCCTGTCCGATCTCGGTAATGCAGGACGTTGTCGAAAAGATGAATATGTCCGAAATCACGATAGTCTACGGTCAGACGGAGTCCTCTCCCGGCTGCACGATGAGTTCGACCGACGACCCGATAGAAGTTAGGGTCGGAACCGTAGGCAGAGCGCTTCCCGAAATCGAATGTAAGATAGTAGACCCCGAAACGGGCGAAGACTGTCCCGATAACGTGACTGGCGAATTTGTCGCGCGCGGTTACAATATAATGAAAGGCTACTATAAAATGCCCCTTGCGACCGCAAACGCTATCGATAAGGACGGCTGGCTCCATACAGGCGACCTTGCCTGCCGCACCACGGAGGGCAACTACCGTATTACGGGCAGACTCAAGGATATGATAATCCGCGGCGGCGAAAACATTTACCCGAAAGAGATAGAAGAATTTATCTATACTCACCCGAAAGTAAAGGACGTTCAGGTCATAGGCGTTCCCGACGAGCAGTACGGCGAAGAGATTATGGCATGCATAATCTTAAAAGAGGGAGAGACGATGACCGAAGAAGAGATGAAAGCGTATATAAACGCAAATATGGCAAGACATAAGGTTCCGCGTTATATTGATTTCGTCGATTCTTTCCCGATGAACGTGGCTGGAAAAATCCTTAAATATCAGATGAGAGCCGACGCGATAAAGAAACTCGGTCTTGAAAAGGCGAACGGAGTGGTGACGGCGTGAAAAACGGTTTTTTCATCATTGACGCTCATTGCCATATCTACCCCGAAAAGATAGCCGCAAGAGCCGTTCAGGGAACCGACACCTTTTACGACACGCACGCCCACGGTCTCGGAGTCGCCGAAAACCTTATCCTTATGGGTAAAAAAGCGGGAATATCCGCGTTTGTCGTGCAGTCGGTCGCAACTTCCCCGAAACAGGTCTCGTCTATAAATCATTTTATTGCGGAGACCGTCGGAAAATATCCCGATACTTTGTGGGGACTCGGCACGCTGCACCCCGACAGCGACGATATGAAACGCGACGTTGAGGAGATAGTTTCTCTCGGACTTCACGGAGTAAAACTTCACCCCGATATCCAGCGTTTCAGGGTTGACGAAAAAAGGCATTTTGAGATGTACCGCCTCTGCGAGGAATACAGACTTCCGATTCTCATTCACGCAGGGGATAAGCGCTATAATAACTCAAACCCCGATAATCTCCTGCCGGTGCTTTCCGCTTTTCCGTCGCTTACCGTCGTCGCCGCTCACATGGGCGGCTGGTCGGTCTGGGACGAGGCCGCAAAAAAACTTGCAAGAGCCGATAACCTGTATGTCGACAGTTCGTCGAGCATAATGACAATAGAAAAGGACGAAGTTCTTCCCGGAACGCAATATCTCACGCCGCGAAAGGCGAGGGAATATGTCGAGACTTTCGGAACGGACAGAGTGCTTTTCGGAACGGACTACCCGATGTGGTCGCCGAAAGCGGAGGCCGACACCTTCCTTTCGCTCGGCTTTACCGACGAAGAATATAAAAAAATGTTTTCGGAAAACGCGAAAAAAGCGTTCCGATTGAACTGAAAAAACGCCCGAAAGGGCGTTTTTTTATTGACATAAAGAATATTTTTTGTTAAAATAGCGATAGGCAGAGAAAAGTCGAACTCTTATCGGTTTTGACGGACTGATTTTCGTCCTGACTTTCGCAGAAAGCTTGTAAATACAAACAGCCCGACAAGGCGAAAAGGGGAACAGTCCCGAAAAGAGCCGGCGTCGGGCGATAAAAGTTCGAGTTTTCTCTGCCCGATACGAAAGGAGCGCAATATGAAAAAATTTCTTTTTCCCGAAAACGGAAATCAGTATAAAGCAAATCTTCACTGTCACTCGACCTGTTCCGACGGCAATCTTACGCCCGAAGAACTCAAGGAGCGGTATTCCGAAAAGGGGTATTCGATAATCGCCTTTACCGACCACGAGGTCTTTTACAATCATAACGACCTTACCGACGACAGGTTTCTTGCCCTTAACGCGTCGGAAATTTCGGTCGAAGCGCCGATGGACGAAAACGGCTTTTATAAAGTAACTCATCTCGGAGTTATCGCAAAAGACAAAGAAAATCAAAAGGCGACCTGTTTTCACCCCGGTTATCTCTGGTATTTTTCGGACGAAACGGTCGATAAATTCGTCAGCAAAAAACTGTATTTCGGAAACGGCGAATATAACAGGGTCTATTCCGTCGACGGCATAAACGATATGATAAAGACTGCGAAAAACGACGGCTTTCTTGTAATTTATAACCATATAGGCTGGTCGAGAGAAAGCGTTGCGACCGTTTCGCAGCTTGAAGGACTCGACGGCTTTGAAATTTATAACCACACTTCATATCTTGAGGGTAAGGATAACTACGATATTCCGATCTACGATGATCTTCTCTGGCTCGGCAGACGTTATTTTCCGGTTGCGGGCGACGACAACCATAACCGCCCCGATCACCCCGACGATTCTTTCGGCGGAATGACTTATATTCTTGCGCCCGAACTTAAATATGAAAGCGTTATTTCGGCTCTTGAAAACGGGAACTGCTATTCCTCTCTCGGTCCGCAGATAAAAAATCTCTGGTACGAAGACGGAAAATATCATATCGAAACTTCCCCCGCAAGAGAAATATTCTTAAAAGCGGGCAACCGCAGAGGTGAGCGAGTCGCCGCAGAAAATAAAAAAGGTGTTACCGAAGCGATTTTCGCCGCCGCGGAAAACGATATTTTCGTCAGGTTCACAGTCGTCGGTTTTGACGGAAAATGCGCCGATACGAGGGCTTACGAAGTTAAAGACATAATGTAAAAAAAGGACTGTCTCAGACAGTCCTTTTCATATCAGAATAATTTTTCCGTTACGGTTTTTGCGATTTTTTCGGCGCTCGGAAAATGGTATCCGTCATATTCGTAAGCGGGAACTATATGGTTCTTTGCGCCTAATGTGACGGGCGGTTTTTCGAGATACGAAAATGCTTTTTCGGTTATTTCGTGCGAAAGTTCCTTTGTATACGAACCTCTGTCCGCCGCGTCGCTTACGATAAGTATTTTTTTCGTCTTTCTGACTGAATTCAATACCTTTTCAAGCCCGAACGGAACAAGGCTTACGGCGTCGATAACTTCCGCCGAAATGCCTTTTTCTTCAAGAATTTTCGCGGCGTCAAGCGTTCTGTAAAGGGGGGCGCCTATGGAAAGCAGCGTGACGTCCTTTCCTTCTTTTATAATTTCCGCACTTCCTGTCGGATATTTATAATATTTTTCGAGTTCCTCTTTTTTGCGGAACTCTTCTTTTTTGCCGCGGAGCCGTTTGCTCTCGAAAAAGACCACGGGGTTGTTTTCCTTTAACGCCCGCGCCATCATTCCCTTTGCCTCGTAGGGCGTTGCGGGATAAACGACTTTGAGCCCCGGAACGTGAGCGGTTATTCCCGAAAGATCCTGGGAATGCTGCGCTCCGTAGTCAAAACCGACGGGAACGTGAAGAATTAACGGCAGCGACAGTCTTCCGAAACTTAAACTCTGCCATTTTGCCGCCTGATTTATTATTTCGTCGCCCGCGCAGCCGATAAAGTCGGAATACATCATTTCAAGCAGAATTTTTCCGCCGCACATCGCATATCCGACGCCTACGCCGACCATTGCGGCTTCTGAAATCGGGATATTGAAGAACCTGTGACGGGGAAGAACGTTTTCGAAACCTCCGTAAACGGAAGTTGCGGTGTTCCAGCCCCTGATGTCTTCTCCGCAGGCAATAAAGGTCGGGTCGGAATAAAATCCGTCGGCTATCGCTTCGAAAAGCGCGTCGCGCATCTCGTAATTGTCTTTTTCCCTTATCGCTTTTATTCTGCCTATCTCTTCTTTTTTGCAGAGAACTTCGGGCGTATTGTCTGAAACGGGAACATAGTCCTCTTTATTGAAAACTTTATCCGCTATGTAATTTTCGTTATTTTCAAAATCTATATAAGGTGCGATCTTTTCGTCCGACGCCATTTCGAAAATTCTGTCGTTTTCAAAGAGCGCTTTTTCTCGAATTTCCTTTAATTCCGCCGCAGTGAAAATTCCCGCGTCTTCGAGGTCTTTCGGAAAAGCCGAAAGCGGGTCGTGCGCGCTCCACTCTTCGACTTCTTCTCTGCTTCTGTATCGTTGATCGTCGTTTACCGAATGACCGCAAAGACGGTAGGTCGTCGCCTCGATAAGACAGGGGCCTTTGCCCTCTTTCATCTCTGCGAATTTGCGCTTATATGCGTCGGCAAGCGCGGGAATATTCCAGCCGTCGACTTTCTCGGCGTTCATTCCCTTTTCTTCGAACGCTCCGACTCGTGCGACGTCGCCCGAAAAGGACATCGTTTCGTTTTCGGTATCGGCGTTCATTCCGTAATAGTTATTGCTGAAATTAAATAAAAGCGGCAGCCCTCCGTTATAGCCTTCTTCCCAGAAAGAGTCGAACTGCTTCATCGAAGCAAAGTTCATCGCCTCGAAAACGGGACCTCTGCCCGCGGCGCCGTCGCCGAGATTTGCGATGACCACGCCCTTTTTCTTCTGCAATTTCTTAAAAAGAGCCGCCCCTGCGGCAATGGACGCTGACGCTCCGACTATCGCGTTTGACGGGAAAATTCCGAACGGCGGGAAGAAAATGTGCATCGACCCCGCAACTCCTCCGCAAAAACCGGTCGTTTTTGCAAAGATATCGGAAAGAATTCCGAAAATAAAGAAACGGCGCGCGGTCGTTTTTATATCGTCCGACGGGAATTCTTTGCGGATTGCGTTGTATGTCGCCGAATTCTCTTCGGCGCTGAGAATTTCGGAAAGTTTTTTATCGGTCATTTTCCGGATCGCGGAAAAACCTTTTGCGAGAACCTCGTGGTGGCTTCTGTGCGAACCGAAAATAAGGTCGTTTTCGTCAAGATAGAACGCTTCCGCAACCGCGGTCGCCTCCTGACCTATCGCAAGGTGACACGGTCCCTCGAAGAAAAACTTTTTTCCCGCATAGACCTTTTTTTCTTTTATGTCGCAGAGCATCTCTTCGAAAAAACGTATCGAGAGCATATCTTCATAGATATTTTTAAGGTCTTCTTTGGAAAAGACCTTCTTTTCGAACGCCGACTTTACGGTCTCGTCGCTCTCGTTGACTTTTATATCTCTGAAAGTTATCGTCCGCTTTTTACGGGCGTCCTTATAGGAATGATTGAATATCATTACAAGCCTCGTTTTTATTATTCGTTGGGACCGAAAAGCAATCTTACTCTTTGCCTTACGCGCTTTTCGCAGTCAAGAAGACTTTCGACCGTGACGTCTTTTTCTGGTTTTTCCGTTTCGAATATCTGCTGAACACAGTCGAAAATATCGGTAAATGAAATTTTATTGTCAAGGAAAAGACCGACCGCTTCTTCGTTTGCGGCGTTCACGATACAGGGGGCGCTGCCTCCCGTTTTCATCGCTTTTCTGCAAAGCGGCAGCAAAGTAAACGTCTCTTCGTCGGGAGAATAAAATGTAAGATTTGTGATTTTCGCAAGATCAAGTCCGGGTGTCTTCGACTCTCTGCGGTAAGGATATGTCAGCGCGAATTCTATCGGCAAACGCATATCGGGGTTCGACATCTGCGAAATAACGGAACCGTCCCGGAGTTTTATCATCGAATGAATAATACTTTCGCGGTGGATAAGAATTTCGACGTCTTCCGGTTTGACGTCGAAAAGATGGCAGGCTTCGATAAGTTCAAGCCCCTTGTTCATCAAAGTCGCGCTGTCGATAGAAATTTTTCTGCCCATTTTCCATGTAGGGTGGGCGAGCGCTTTGTCGGGAGTTATATGAAGAAGATCTTCGCGTTTTTTGCCGAAAAAAGGACCTCCCGAACAGGTAAGAACAACTTTTTCGAGGTCTTCTTTTCGTCTTGTCGCCATAAGACATTGGAAAATCGCGCTGTGTTCGCTGTCCACGGGAAGGATTTCGACGCCGTATTCCTTTGCGAGCGGCATTATTATTTCTCCTGCAACGACAAGCGTTTCCTTGTTTGCAAGCGCAATTTTTTTACGCGCCTTTATCGCGTCAACCGTCGGAATAAGGCCTATCATTCCGGAAACTGCCGTAACGACCGTTTCGGCGCTTTGCGCCGTTGCCGCTTCGCACAGTCCCGAAAGCCCTCCGACTATTTTGGTTTTTGTATCTGCAACGCGCCGTCTGAGTTCCGCCGCCTGTTTTTCATTGAAAACCGCGGCTGTCTCCGGCAGAAATTCCCTTATCTGCGTTTCGAGAAGGTCGATATTTTCGTTTGCCGACAGAGCCGCGACCTTTATATTAAGCTGCCTTGCAACATCTAAAGTCTGAGTCCCGATAGAACCGGTAGACCCTAAAATTGCAATCGCTCCGTATTCTTTTTCCATCGTTTCCTCCGAAGTGCATTATCATACATATACAGTATATCACAATTTTATCATTTTTTCAATAGCGTTTTATATATGTGCGTTTTTTGCCGATATTTTTTTCATTTTCGGGAATAAGGTGAACAAAATGCAATTTTTCATACAAAACGGTTGACAAACGGGGAACAGGACAATATAATAATTAACGCATTAACTATTCGGAGGCAGTTATGAATATTAAAAAGTTCGACGAATACAGACTTATGTGGAAATTCATGGTAGTTGCAAGGAAACACCGAACCGCCGTCGAAAACGGAATGTCGGATATCCCGATCCACGGCAGTCAGCATCATATTTTGGGGGCGCTTGCGGCGTCCTGCGGCGATATTTCCCAAAAGGAAATTGCAAAAATACTTAAAATTTCCCCTGCGGCGGTCGCCGTGTCGTTAAAAAAACTCGAAAACGGGGGATATATAAAACGCGAACCCTCCGAAGAGGACGGCAGGTTCAACAAAACGGTGATCACGGAAGAGGGGCTTGAGGTCCTCGAACGCGGAAAGAAAGTCTTTTCGGAAGTCGACAAACAGTCGCTTGACGGCTTTTCGCCGGAAGAAAAGAAAACTCTCGACTCTTACATTATGAGAATATCCGATAATCTTTCGGAACTTCTCGGAAAGGATTTTGATATATGAAAAGATGGCTTAAATACATTAAACCTTATTGGGTGTATTTCCTTGTCGGTCCTCTTTGCATGATAGTGGAGGTTCTGGGGGAGGTTTTTATCCCCGACCTTTTCTCTAAAATGATAGACGGCGGAATTATGAAAAATTCCTACGGTTTTGTCATAATGATCTGCGCCCTTATGATAGTGACGGCGCTTTTAATGCTTGCGGGCGGGGTCGGAGGCGCATATTTCGGTGCGAAAGCGTCGGTGAATTTCGCGACGGATCTGCGGCAGGACCTGTTTACGTCGGTTCAGAAATTCTCTTTTTCAAATATCGATAAATTTTCCACGGGTTCTCTTGTCACCCGTCTTACAAACGACGTGACCCAACTGCAGAATTTTGTCAATATGCTGCTGCGTATGTGTCTGCGCGCTCCGGGAATGCTTATCGGCGCTCTTATAATGACGATCATAAAAAGTCCGAAAATTTCGCTTATTCTGGCGGTAATAATCCCGATAATGGGCGTCGTTCTTTTCTTCTGCATAAGGAAAGGTTTCCCTCTTTTCCAAAGCATGCAGACAAAGATCGACAGACTCAATTCCAACATTCAGGAAAATATCACTAACGTAAGGGTCGTCAAAAGTTTCGTAAGAGAAGATTACGAAGATAAAAAATTCAGAGCGTCGAATTCCGACCTTAAAAAATCGGGACTTGCCGCGATGAACGTCATGATTTTCATTCAGCCCGTAATGATGTTTATGATGTACGCCGCGACGATTGCCGTAATGTGGTTCGGCGGAAACGACGTCGTCGTCGGTTCGATGTCTCTCGGAGATCTCACCGCCCTTGTAAACTACATAACGCAGATACTGATGTCGGTAATGATGCTTACCATGCTTTTTGTCTTTTCTTCGAGAGCGCTGGCGTCGGGCAGACGTATTTCGGAAGTCCTTGACGAAAAAGTCGATATCACCGATGAGACTGCGGATAAAAACGCTGTCGTGACAAAGGGAGCCGTCGAATTCAAGAACGTTTCCTTCCGTTACTATAAAAACAGCGAGGGTAAAGTCCTTGATAACATAAACCTGAAAATTCCCGCAGGAAAGACCGTCGGAATAATCGGCTCGACGGGCTCTGGAAAAACGACGCTTGTTTCGCTTATCCCGCGGCTTTACGACACCGACGAGGGCAGCGTGACGGTCGACGGCGTTGACGTAAGGGATTATTCGATCGAAAACCTGCGTAAGGGCGTCGGAATGGTTTTGCAGAAAAACGTTCTTTTCTCGGGAACTATTGCCGAAAACCTGCGCTGGGGCGACGGAGAGGCTACCGACGAAGAAATGGAAGACGCCGCAAAGTCGGCGCAGGCGGACGCGTTTGTCAAGAGTTTCCCCGACGGTTACGATACGGTCCTCGACCAGGGAGGAACGAACGTCTCGGGCGGTCAGAAACAGCGACTTTGCATTGCCCGCGCGCTCCTGAAAAAACCGAAAATAATAATTCTCGACGACTCGACAAGCGCCGTCGATACCGCAACCGAGGCAAATATAAGAAAAGCGTTTACAAACGAACTTTCCGACTCCACAAAGATAATAATTGCGCAGAGGATATCCTCCGTCAGAGACGCCGATATGATAGTTGTTCTCGACGACGGAAAGATAACGGGCGTCGGAACGCACGACGAACTGCTTTCAAATAACAGCGAATATCAGGAAATATACTATTCGCAGAACGACAGAAAGGAGGAAAAGTAATGGCTGCAAGAACTCTTGAAAATCTCAGAAGCCGTTACAGCCGTGCCGTTGCCTCAAAAGGCAGAGGCGGAATGCACGGTCCGCGTCCTCCGAGGGGGACTAAAGGAAAGCCCAAAAACATGAAAGGGACGGTAAAACGCCTGCTTTCTTATGTATCCGAGCAGAAGGCTCTCCTTGTCGTTGTTCTGATCTTTATGATAATAAAAACGGGAGCGAGCCTTGCGGGGGCGTATATGCTCCGGCCGATAATCAATACGTTTCTTTCTCCCGACTCCGATATGTTCGGAAAAATAATGCTTTTCGGAGCGGCGCTTCTTGTTCTCGGCGCGGTCTATGCCGCAGGGGCTGTTGCAACTTATTTTCAGAGCCGTATAATGCTTAAAGTTTCGCAGAACGCTCTTGAAAAGATCAGAAACGACCTCTTTACGAAACTCCAGACTCTTCCCGTGAGCTTTTTCGACAGGGAAAGCAAAGGCGAACTGATGAGCCGTTTCACAAACGACGTAGATAACATCGGAACGATGCTCGACACAAGCATATTGAGCGTTATTTCGGGTTCGATAACCCTTATCGGAACGCTTATCGTAATGCTTATAACAAACGTCTGGCTTTCTCTTATAACTCTTTGTTTCGTTCCCTTATTTATAAAGAGCGCTTCCTTTGTCGCGAAAAAGAGCGGAAAATACTATTCTTCGCAGCAGGCGGCTCTCGGCGCGATGAACGGCTATATCGAAGAGACCGTCACGGGTCAGAAAGTCGTTAAGGTTTTCTGCCACGAAAACGACACTAACGAAGAATTCGCGCTTCTCAACAACGACTTGCGCGACAAGCAGTTTATGGCGCAGTTCTACGGCGGCGTTATGGGTCCCGTAATGGGAAATATAAGCAAAATAAACTACGCCGTAACAGCGGGCGTCGGCGGTATCCTCTGCGTTACTTCCGGCTTTGATATCGGCGGACTTACCGTCTTCGTCAATCTTTCAAGCCAGTTTTCACAGCCTATTTCCGAACTTTCAAACCAGACGAGCGCCGTGCTTTCGGCTCTCGCGGGGGCGGAAAGAGTTTTCGATATTCTCGATAAAGAAACCGAAGAAGAGACCGTAAATAGAGATCTTCCCGAAACGCTTGAGGGCAGAGTGGTGTTTGAAAACGTTTCTTTCGGATATGTTCCCGAAAAAACGGTCCTCAAAAACATTTCTCTCTATGCCGAACCCGGTCAGAAGATAGCGTTTGTCGGCTCGACGGGTGCGGGAAAAACGACGATAACAAATCTGCTCAACCGTTTTTATGAAATCGACAGCGGAAAAATAACGATAGACGGTATGGATATTAAAACCCTGCCGAAAGACCGGCTCCGCAGAAATATTGCGATGGTCCTGCAGGATACCCACCTGTTTACGGGTACCGTAATGGAAAATATCCGCTACGGACGCCTTGACGCGACCGACGAAGAGGTCGTTGCCGCCGCAAAGACAGCAAGCGCCCACAGCTTTATAATGCGTCTTGCCGACGGCTACGATACCGTAATCGAAGGGGACGGGGCAAACCTTTCCCAGGGGCAGCGGCAGCTTCTGAATATCGCCCGCGCGGCAATTTCCAAAGCACCGATTCTCGTTCTTGACGAAGCGACAAGTTCGGTCGATACCCGAACCGAAAAGCATATCGAACACGGTATGGACAGACTGATGAAAAACCGTACGACGTTCGTTATCGCGCATCGGCTTTCGACCGTCCGCAACGCCGACGCCATTATGGTGCTTGAACATGGGGAAATTGTCGAACGCGGAAACCACGACGAACTTTTAAGCCAAAAGGGAAGATATTACGAACTGTATACAGGCAAAAAAGAACTTGATTAAAAATTTGCGACGGAGAAAATTTCCGTCGCAAATTTTTTTTGAAAAAGGTATTGACATTTTAACTCTAATGTGGTAGAGTATATATGAACTCTATTGCGTTAGAGCGGAAAGGAGATAATATGAGCACACCGAAAGTTTTTGAGAGCGAATACCGTTTTTGCCTCATTCTGTGGGAAAACGAGCCTGTAAAAAGCAGCGAACTCGTCAAAATATGCAAAGAAAAACTCGGCTGGAAACCGACGACGACCTATACCGTCATAAAAAGGCTTTCCGAAAGAGGAATATTAAAAAACGAAAATACGGTCGTGTCGTCCCTTGTTTCAAAAGACGAGATACAGTCAGCGGAGATCGACGAAATGGTCGAAAAAACTTTTGAGGGGTCGGTTCCCGCGTTTCTTGCGGCGTTTACGAAAAAAAGAAGCCTTTCCGAAAAAGAAATAGCCGAGATAAGAAAACTGATCGACGGCTTTGAAAAGGAGGAAGAAAAATGAGCGGAGTTTTTCTGAACGTTGTAAACATGAGCATTTCGGCGATATGGCTTATTCTCGCCGTTCTTATTCTTCGGTTTCCCCTGAAAAAAGCGCCGAGGAAATTTACGGTTCTGTTATGGGGAGTTGCCGTCGTCCGACTTGTCTGTCCCTTTAATTTCGAAAGCGCCGCAAGCCTTGTACCGAGCGGTAAAACGATACTCCCCGGTGTGACGAGACCTTATGTGAACTCCGG
Source organism: uncultured Eubacteriales bacterium (assembly GCA_934501435.1). Classification (GTDB taxonomy): domain Bacteria; phylum Bacillota; class Clostridia; order Oscillospirales; family UBA644; genus Geddesella. The sequence goes on along the minus strand of CAKSTW010000003.1, from coordinate 47,459 downwards.
TATTTCCGCAATAGATAACGGAGTGAACGCATATCTTAAAAACCGCTGGTTTGAGGGAGTTACAAGGCCCGCCGACTATTTTTCGGATATTGCAACCATCCTTTCTCTTCTCTGGATTGCCGGCATTGCGGCTCTTCTGATCTATACCGCCGTAAGTTATATAAAAGTGAAAAGAAAAGTTTCGACGGCGGTTCTTCTGCGCGATAATATCTTCCAGAGCGAAAACGTTGCCTCTCCGTTCGTTCTCGGAATTATTAAGCCGAAGATATATCTGCCTTTCAACATGACCGAAAAAGACGCGGAAAACGTCATTGCTCACGAAAACGCCCACATTGCACGCATGGATCACCTCTGGAAACCTCTCGGTTTTCTGATTTTGACGCTCCACTGGTTCAATCCATTTGTCTGGCTCGGGTATATCCTTCTTTGTCGGGATATTGAATTTGCCTGCGACGAAAAGGTCGTCGTCGGTTTCACGGCGGAAGAGAAAGCCGGTTATTCGCGTTCTCTTTTGACTTGCAGCACGAAGAAAAACACTGTTGCCGCCTGTCCGCTTGCATTTGGGGAAGTGGGAGTCAAAAGCAGGATAAAATCGGTTCTGAACTATAAAAAGCCCGCGTTTTGGCTTGTCGTTGTCGCTGTTGCCGCCGTTATTACGGTCGCGGTCTGCTTCCTTACCGATCCGAAGCCCGCATATACCGTCAAATATGAAGTTTCTGAAAAGCAGTCGGACGGGGACGAGGTGATAACCGTCGCGCATTATAAAGACAAAAACGGTCTTTGGGTCGCCGACGGCAGAAGATATAAATACCGCCTTGAAATAAGCGGAAGAATGAACAACGCGGCAAAGGATTCAACCTTTATTGTTCTCAGCAATTCGGACGATATCTCTTTTGACGAAACTTGGAAAGCAAGCGGACTCGGCAGCCTGACGAGCGATTATTTTGATCCCGGAGTTGCAATGATAGTCGGTTACAGATAGAAATTCGACTCTCCTATGGTCAGGCATAGGAGAGTCGATTGACATATGTCAAAAAGAATGTTATACTTATCCGGGACGTGATCATATGTGGGTATTACTTGCATTTCTTTCGGCGTTTTTTGCCGGGATAACCGCAATTTTGGCAAAGTGCGGTATTAAAAAAACAGATTCGGACGTCGCAACTTTTCTGCGTACCTGCGTCGTTCTTCTTTTCGCGTGGGGAATTACTTTTATTTCGGGAAGTTTCGGCAGTATAGCGGAAATAAACGTCAAAAATCTTTGTTTTCTTGTTGTTTCCGGATTTTTCACCGGCGCGTCGTGGCTTTGCTACTTTAAGGCGCTGTCTCTCGGAGATATAAATAAGATCGCTCCCATAGACAAGTCGTCTACCGCTCTTACAATGATCTTGGCGTTCATCTTTTTCGGAGAGTTTTCTCTTCCGAAATTTATTCTGATGGCGGTCATGCTCGCGGGCACTCTCTTGATGGTCGCGAAAAAGAAAACTTCCGAAACCGAAAAAAGCGGAAAATGGCTTTTATATGCGGTTCTGTCAACGGTCTTCGCGTCGCTCACGTCAATTACCGCAAAGATCGGAATTACGGATATACCGTCCGATCTCGGAACGGCAATAAGAACGGTCGTCGTTCTTGTAATGGCGTTTGTCGTTGTATGCGTAAAAGGGAAGACCGAGGAAATTGCAGCGATCGACAAAAAGGAACTGCTGTTTCTTGTGCTTTCGGGTTTTGCGACGGGCGCGTCGTGGCTTTGCTACTATACCGCCATGCAGACGGGCGACGTCTCGGTCGTTGTTCCGATAGATAAACTGAGCCTTGTCGTAACGGTCGTATTTTCCTGTTTTGTTTTCGGCGAAAAACTTACCAAAAGGGAACTTCTGGGTTTTTTGCTCGTCGTTTCGTCGACTCTGCTTCTGGTATTTGTATAAAAATTCGGAAAAGAGAACGACGGTTTTGAAACGGGAAACATCAAAACTTATGAGACCGGACTTCCGCGATTTCCGAAAGAATGCGGAACTGAAGTAAAAACCGATAAAAATATATTACAGGGAGAGAAAAATGAAATTCAGATTTGATGTAAATTTATCCGAGCGTGATTATGTTGATTACAATTTATTCCATTTGACAAAGTCTCCGTACGGCAAAAAACAGCTTTTTCCCCTGAGGGTTATGATCGCCGTTTTAACGGTTCTTTTGGCGGTCAGGGCACTTGTTGAATACGGGTTTACCGCCGAGGGACTGATTCAGGCAATCGCTCCGATATTTATTTTCACAGTTTTACAGTTGCTTTTGAAACCGCTTTTTTCGGTTTTTACAAGGGTGGCTGTCAAAAGTATGAAAAAAACCGGCAAGCCTGCATATTCGCCGACTTCCGTAATAGAATTTGATGAGGATTCTTTTACCGAAACAACGCCGGAAAACAGAATAGAACAGAAATACTCGTCGGTGGAAAGAATCAGTATTATAAAAGACAGATTCGTTTATATACATATCAATAATATTATGGCTTATATTATACCAATGGCTTCTTTTGAAAACAGGGAAGAATACGACGCTTTTATCGGTTTCATAAAGACAAAGTGCGGCAGCATTGATATATATTGAATTTATAGTGAAATCCTCCGAAATACGGGGGATTTTATCTTGACCTGTCTTTTTTTGTATGTTATAATTTCCGTATCTGAAAAATACAGGAGTAAATATGAAAAAAAGAACAGCGGAATTCATAAAATCAACAGCCGCCGGAATAATGATCTCAATCGGCGGCGCGGCGTTTCTGTCATGCGAAAACCGGTATGTCGGGGCTTTGCTTTTCTGCGTCGGGCTTATCTCGGTCGTCGCGCTCGGCTTTAATCTCTATACGGGAAAGATCGGGTATGTTCTTGATAACGACGGCGCTTTCTTTGCCGATACCATGCTGTCGGTAATAGGTAATTTTGTCGGCTGTCTTGCCGTCGGACTTTTGCTGCCGCCTGTCGGGAACGTTGCGGCTCTGACTGCGGCAAAACTTGAAAAAGGTCTGCTTACGACCTTTATAAACGCCGTGATGTGCGGTCTTCTTATTTACGTCTGCGTTGAAATATATAAACGGAAAAACACGTTCGTCGGCATACTTTTCTGCGTTCCGACTTTTATTTTATGCGGTTTTGAACACTCTGTCGCCGATATGTTCTATTTTATAAACGCGGGAAACCTGTCGGGCGCGGTCTTTGTATTTTTGCTTACCGTAATTGCGGGGAATGCGGTCGGGGGACTGTTTTTTCCTCTTCTTGCGAAAATTGCAAATAAACTTGAAAAACAATAAACAGGGGAGGATATCATGGATAACATCAGAGAATATAAGTGTCCCTGCTGCGGAGGAGCAATAGTATTCGACAGTTCGTCGCAGAAGATGAAATGTCCGTATTGCGGCACGGAGTTTGACGTTGAGACATTAAAAGACTACGACGCCGAGCTTTCAAAGGAAAGACCAGACGATATGCATTGGGAAACCTCTGCCGGAAAGGAATGGGAGACAGGCGAAGCAGACGGGCTTCGCTCCTATATCTGTAAATCCTGCGGCGGAGAAATAGTCGGCGATGAAAACACCGCTGCGACGTCCTGCCCGTTCTGCGGAAATCCTGTCGTTATGACGGGAAATCTTTCGGGAGACTTAAAGCCCGACTGCATAATCCCGTTCAAACTTGATAAAAAAGCGGCAAAAGAGGGGCTTATGAGGCATCTTTCGGGAAAAAGACTTCTTCCGAAGGTTTTCAAGAGCCAGAACCATATCGACGAAGTCAAGGGCGTTTATGTTCCTTTCTGGCTTTTCGATACCGACGTCGATGCAGATATAAGATACCGCGCGACGACCGTAAGAACATGGAGCGACAGCGATTACGACTATACCGAAACAAGTTTTTATTCCGTTTTCAGGGGCGGAAATATCGGTTTTGAAAGAGTTCCCGTCGACGGTTCGTCAAAAATGGCGGATGACTTAATGGAGTCGATCGAGCCTTTTTATTTCAGCGACGCAGTCGATTTTCAGACCGCGTATCTTTCGGGATATCTTGCCGATAAATACGACGTTACGGCAGACCGTAGCGTCGACCGTGCAAACGACAGGGTAAAACATTCGACGGAGGCGGCGTTTGCGTCTACGGTTACGGGATATACGACCGTAAATACCGAAAATTCAAGCATACGCTTTTCAAACGGAACGGCAAAATATGCGCTTTATCCCGTATGGATACTCAATACGACGTGGAACGGCAAAAAATATACTTTTGCAATGAACGGTCAGACAGGTAAATTTGTCGGAAACCTTCCTCTCGACAAAAAAGCCGCAGCAAAGTGGACGTTAGGACTTACCGCGGCTGTCGGGGCTGCGGTCTACGGACTTTCATGGCTCCTGTGGCTCGCGGATATTCTTTAGGAGGAAAGCGGTATGAATAAAAGAATTTTAGTTTTAACCGTTTGTGTACTTTGCTTTCTTTCCGTATTTTCATTCCCCGTTTTTGCGGAATCTTCCCGCCTGGTCGATAACGCCGGGCTTCTTTCGGAAACCGAATATGAAACGGTGCTTCGTAAACTTGACGATATAAGCGAGGCTCTCGGCGCAGATATAGTTGTTGTTACGACCGACTCTTTAGGCGGTAAAACGGTTGTTGAATATGCCGACGATTTCTTTGATTACGGAGACTATCGGCAGGACGGAGTTCTCCTCCTTATTTCAACGGAATACCGCAGTTGGTGCATTTCCACGACGGGAGAATGCAGGTATGCCGTTTCAAATTCCAAAAGCGATGCGATAGGGGACGATATCCTTGACTATCTTTCTTCGGGAGATTATGAAAACGCCTTTATCGAATTTGCCGACAGCTGCCGCGGCTATATAGTAAGTTACAGAAACGGGGATGCCGATCACGGTTCGCGGAACGGCGGTACCGATACCGCTTCGGGAAAAGAACCGCTTCCTCTTCTTGCAATTCCCGTAAGTCTGGTCATCGGACTTATAACAGCCCTTATTGCGGTCGCCGTGATGAAAGGAAAACTGAAGAGCGTAAAATTCCAGACGGCTGCCGACAACTATGTAAAAGAAGGCAGTATGAATATAACCGAAAGCCGCGATCTGTTCCTTTACAGAACGGTGAGCAGGATCGAAAGACCCAAGGACGACGATTCTTCGTCCGACGGAGGTTTTCATACTTCTTCTTCGGGAACAAGCCACGGCGGAAGCAGCGGACATTTCTGATGATCATTGAAGGGGAAGAATTTTTTCCTCTTGTAATTTACAAGTTTTTTTGCTATAATAACTAAAATATATCAAAAAGAGGAAACCGAATATAAATGACATTCAGCAACTTCGGCAATATTCCCGCATTTTTCGCGGTGACTTTTATTATTATAATTCTTGCGGCGATACTTATTTTTGTAACTGTCATAACCTCCTTTATCAAAAGATTCCGTTCTTTCCGTTCTTTCGGAAACATAGACGTGTCGTCTTTCGATGATTTTGAGACGAGACCCCGTTCTCTTTCGGGGAGAGACAGTCAGCTTCTCCCGAAAATACTCAAGGATTTCCCCGATTTCAACGTTACATCGGCGAAAAGTGCGGTCAAGGAAAAACTCAGAGAAACGCTTTCGGACGTTTCGGATCTCAAAATACATAACGTCGTCATAAACGGATATACGGGGACTCCTGCCGAAAAAACGATAATTTTTCAGGCGGCTCTGCAATTTTCGGAAAACGGAAAAACCGTTCAGAAAAGATATGTTCTGAACTACGCTTTTCTTATCGAAGGCGGGAAAGTCGCCGCCGCAAACTGCCCGAACTGCGGAGCGCCTATTTCGGGGTTCTCGGAAAAAGTTTGCGAATACTGCGGCAGCCGACTTGTGAACGTAATGGGCAACACATGGAAATTTACCGAAATCTGCGAGGGATAACGAAAAGTTCGAAAATGAAACTTGAAAAAAACCGGTTTCTTACCGAAATGCCCCTGCATACTTCCGAATCGAGCGTGTGTGCGGAGATGTCTGCTGCGGATATCGTCCTGTTGTATTACAGTCTCGGTTATAAAACGCTTATAATAACAGACCACATGTCGGATTGGTATGTGAGACGAACTTCCGATCCGAAGAAACGTATCGACAAATTTCTTTCGGGATACCGCGCAGCGGTAACGGAAGCCGAAAAAACGGGGATGCACGTTCTTCCGGCAATGGAACTGAATATAAAAACAAAACCGAACGATTACCTTTTATACGGAGCAAACGAAGACCTCTTTTATTCAAATCCGGATCTGCCGAGTCTGTCGGAGAGCGGATTAAAAGAATTTGCGGAAAGAAACGGTCTTTTGATAGTTCAGGCTCATCCGTTCCGGGGCGAATGTCTGCCTGCTTCTCCCGAAAATATCGACGGTGTCGAGGTTTGGAACGGGCATCCCGGATGGTTTTCATCCGAACAGCCTTTGAAAGCGGAGGCTTTTGCGGATAACTTCGGATTGATAAAAACCGCAGGATCCGATTTCCACGGCGGCAGCTGCGTTGCAGGGACCGGACTTTTGTTTCCCGAAGAAATAAAGGACTGGAAAACGGCGCTCTGTTTGCTGAAATCCGGTCGGTTTTCCCCTGTTAAATCCCGTGTTTTCGAATAAAAAAACGTCCGGAATTCCGGACGTTTTTTTATTGTTCTGTTTTGTTTTCGGCTCTTCTTTTTTCTTTCATCAGGACATATCCTTCGAACATATCAATGTCGTCTTTTGTTGTTATTTTGATATTGTTCTGAGAACCCTTTGACAGATATACGGTGCCGTCTGGGCGGTGATCTCCGTTTTCCCGCCGCTAAGATTATGGCGTTCTTCATTTTACCGTAATTCATTTTTTATGAATCTTTTTTCTTTTGGATATGATATGCGATCTTCAGCGCGGTTTTTGCGGAAAGGAAGCGCAGACCGAAAGTTCCGAGTTTCATTTTCGCGGTCGGAACGATTATCACTTTTTTTCTAAACATATTGTCTATCGCATATTTTGCGGCAAAATCGCTTTTTATCCCTTTCATTGCGAACTTTACGTTTGCCCTGTCGTTAAAGCCCGTGTCGACGGGACCGGGACAGAAAGCGGAAAGGTAAACATTTTTCTTCTTGCGGCGCGTTTCCTCGTAGACCGCCTTTGTCAGTTGTAAAACATAGTTTTTCGATGCATAATAGGAAGAGAGCAAAGGTCCCGCCATAAAGCCCGCGGAAGACGCTACGTTCAGGATATAGCCGCTGTTTCTTTTCATAAAGTCTATATAAAAAAGTTTTGTCAGGATATGAAGTGCGGTTATATTCGTGTCGATAAGCTCAATTTCCTTTTCGAGGGGAACGGTCTCGAAGTCGCCGAACGATCCGAAACCGGCATTGTTTATGAGAATATCTATATTTTCGTTTTTTGTCTTTTCGTAAAGCGCGAAAACGTTTTCTCTCACCGAAAGGTCGCACTGTACCGTTTCACAGTTTTGTTCTCCGAGTTCCTGTCTGAGTTCGGCAAGTTTCTTGTCGTTTCTTCCCACGGCGATAATGCTGTGTCCGAGTTTTACGAGATATTTCGCCATATCTCTGCCTATGCCGCCGCTTGCTCCGGTTATCAATGCTTTCATAATCTTCACCTCCCGGATATTTTACCATAAACCGACGCAATTTGCAATAGGAAAGTTCAAAATTGCGGCTCTTGCTTTTTGTCGTAAAAAGTGATATACTGTACCGAATGTAATTTTATCGGAAAAGAAAGGACTGCAAAATGCAGAAAAAAAAGAGTTTTCTATACGGTGCGTTTGTTTTGTCCGCATCTAATCTTCTTATAAAAATCATCGGCGCCGTTTTCCGCATACCGCTCACAAACCTTGTCGGTGTTGCGGCAATGGGATATTTCTCTTCGGCGTACAGTATCTATAACGTCCTTCTTTCTCTTGCGACCGCGGGGCTTCCGACGGGAATTGCCGTTATGGTCTCAAGGTCTGTCGCTACCGAAAAATATAAAGACGTCAGCCGTATTATGCGGATATCCGCCGCGGCGTTCGTTTCGTTCGGCGCCGTGCTTTCGGTTCTCGGAATGGTATTTGCCCGCCAGATAGCGGTATTTATGAACAGCGAGGACGCTTATTACGCGATGTTCTGGCTTATGCCCGCAGTCTTCTTCATCTCGGTCGTCTCTCTTTTCAAGGGCTTTTTCCAGGGCTTCGGCAATATGAATACCACCGCGATGTCAAATCTCATTGAGGCGACAATGAAACTCACCGCAGGATATTCGATAGCATATTTTTTAAGCAAACAGGGTTACGAGCCGCCGGTCGTCGTCGGAGGGGCTATTGCGGGAATAATGATCTCGACCTTCTGCGCCATGACTTATTCTTCGCTCCGTTATGTTTTCAGAGGAAAAGAATATCGTTTTACGAAGGAGCAGCTTGAAAAGGGCAGAGAAACTCCGACGGGTCCTCTTGCGAAAGCGTTTTTCTCAATAGCGCTTCCCGTAATGCTTTCGTCCATTTCGGCAAACCTGATGAGCGCTATCGACTCTTTCAGCGTCGTAAACTGTCTGAAACTGTATATGAACGATATAGAGGAAATAAATTTCCTTTGGGGTTCTTATTCAAACCTTTCGCTTACGATATTCAATATGCCGCTTATCTTTATAACTTCGATAGGCGTTGCTCTTATCCCCGAAATTTCGGCGCTGTTCGTTAAAAATAACAAAAATGCACTTAAAAATTCCCTTGAGCGTTCTCTTAAAACATCGGCGCTTGTCGCGTTTGCCTGCGCTGCGGGAATTCTTGCCACTTCAACCGAGCTTTTAAGTCTGCTTTATTCAAATAAAGAAGCAATAGCAATAGCCTCGGTGATTCTTAAAATACTTTCTTTCGTAATCGTCTGCGTCGGATATACCACTGTTCTGAATTCGATACTCAATGCAATAAAGAAAGCCACAAGTTCCGTCGTCGCGATTTTTATCGGTTCGGCGATAAAGTCGATATTTACCGTAATTTTCGTTTCTATACCGCAGTTGGGTATTTACGGAGCGCCTCTTGCGACCTGCGTTGCGTACCCCGTAATGCTTGCGATAGGTTTCTTCTTCGTCAAAAAGCACACGCAGATCAAACTCAGCATAAAAGAGATATTTTTTAAGCCGCTTCTTGCCGGCGGCTGCTGCTATGCCGCCGCAAAGCTCATAAACATAACTCTTTATCATTTCATTCCGAGAAGATTTACGGTCGTTTTCACCGTTCTTCTTACAGCCGTCGCATTTTTCGGCATAATTGTCGCGCTTAAAATAATTTCGATTGACGAGATAAAATCAATTCTTAAAAAAGGCGGCAAAAAAAACAAAAAGGAGAACGCAGATGACTTACCTGTTCAGAACGATACCGACGAGCGGGCTTGACGAAAAGGCGCTTGAATACGGCAATGTGTTTCAGGGACACGAATGGGCTGATTTCAAGAAAAAATACGGAAAAACAGCGTTTGCGGGCGAAGACGGAAACGGAAAAAGAGTCCTTTCCTGTTTAATGCTTACCGTTCCCGTTTTTTGTACGGCAATGAAAGTCGGATATATGGTCCGCGGCTTTGTCGGAGATATGACCGACGAAACTCTTGTTGCGGAATTTACCGCTTTTCTCCGCGAATATATGAAAAAACATCATATAGTTTATGTCGTGATAGACCCTTATGAAAGTTATAAAACCGATTTCGAAGTAACTCCCGACGGTCAAAAACGCCACGAAAATCTCCTGAAAAACGGTTATATACATTTTCCTCAAAAGGCGTATTCCATGCAGCGCCCGACGAACTACCGCGTATTCTGGGACAGGACTAAGAGCGCCGAAGAACAGGAAAAAGAAGTTTTCGGAAAAATGAAAAAAATGCTCCGAAACAGCATTGCGACCGCGGAAAACAGAGGTCTTGAGCCGGTAAAATTCACGGGCGGAAAAATAACCGAAGAGGTTTTTTCCGAGTTTATGCGGCTTTTTAAGGAAACCGCCGAGAACAAACATTTCGGAATGAAAGACGACGCATATTACAGAGATATGATGTCGGCGTTCGGCGAACATTCAAACGTCTGGTTTTTTAAGTACAACGCTGAAAAAGACAGGGCTTTTACAGAAAAAACGCTTGCGGAACTTAAAGAAAAAATCGAAAAAAACGAGTCTCTTGATGAAAAGGCAAGAGAGCGCAAAAAGAACCAGACTGCGGAACTCAAAGACGAATACGAACGTATTTTTGAAAGACTTTCGGTCATCGAAAAATATAAAAACGAAAAATATCTTTCCGCTTTTTACGCTATAAAATACGGTAGTCGTTGTCATCTTTTTTACGGCGCGAACAGCCCCGCGTTAAGGGAACTCAAACTTACCGCGAACTATTGGCCGATAATGAAGGACTGCTTCGACGGTAAATGCGAAAGTTTCGATATGGGTGGGACTCTGCGGCTCGATTCGGACGACATCAAAAAGGATAAGACATACGATCTTTACCTTTATAAATCGCGTTACGGCGGCGTGCTTGACGAACTGCTGGGAGAATATTACCTTCCCGCAAAAAACGGATTTTGGTATAAAATATTGCATGAAAAACTGCATTATTTACGCCGCTATGCCGTTAAATTTTAGAAAAAAAAGACCTGTTTGGCTGAGGACTGATAAGGAAGCATTGGTTTCTCACAGTAAAATTCCCCGTATCTTTGTCCAAAGCCTCGCAAGGCGTCAGCCTTGCTGCATTTTGAACTTCGATACAAGAAATTTTACTCTGCTACGAAACTGCATAGCACTTCAAAACAAGATTTTCGAGTGCAAGAATAGGCAAAAACCCCGGATAATGCTGTCGCATATCCGGGGTTTTTAACGCATTATTGTGCCGAAAGGCGAAGTTTTGAAGCAATACTTTCTTATCAGCCCTCAGCCTTTTCAGGTCTTTTTTTACTTGCCTTTTGAAAAAACGTGCTTTCCTATCGTCGTTGATATGGGCAATGTTCTTATCCATGCGTTCGTTGCAGTCGCGGGGTTGTAATAGTAAATACAGCCGCCCGTCGGGTCCCACCCCGCAAGCGCGTCTCTTGCGGCATTATAGGCGGAAGAGGCTACCGCGACATTGAACTGCCCGTCGTCAAGAGCCGTAAACGCTCCGGGCTGATAGATAACGCCCGAAATTGTGTTCGGAAAAGACGGGTGTTTTACTCTGTTCAGGACGACCGCGCCGACCGCGACCTGCCCCGTGTACGGTTCTCCGCGCGCCTCCGCCGAGATTATACGCGCAAGCAGCGCGACGTTACTGTCGGAAACGGTTGAAGACGACGAGGATATACCCATTGCCGCAAGGGTGTTTTTTCCTGCTATCCCGTCCACCGAAAGATTGTTTTTACGCTGGAAATATTTTACCGCGTTTACCGTCTGCGTGCCGTAAATTCCGTCGACGGAACCGCTGTAATAGCCCCAGCTTTTGAGCTTTTGCTGTATTTTCTTTACTTCCTCTCCGCGCGAGCCGTATTTAGACAGCGTTGCGACCGCCGCGTCGCCGGTACTGTCGGGAAGTATTACCGATACATTATAAAGGGCGACGAAAAAAAACAGGACCGCAACTACCGTGATTATCCCTTTTTTCAAAAAAATCACACTCCTTACGGATATCTTTTCCGCAAGCACTTTTTATATTCAAAGTGTCACAATTTTTCTCTTGCAATTTGATCTTCCGTAAGATATAATAGATATATAAAATACAGGTTCAGCATATTGCCGGGCGGCAAAGGAAGTACTATGGACAAAAACAGATTTTTAACGCTTCGTCGTGCGATTTTAAGCGACGAATTTTCATATCTTAACCCCGAACAGAAAAAGGGCGTTTTTTACTGCGGATCTCCGCTGCTTATCTTAGCGGGAGCGGGAAGCGGAAAGACGACCGTCGTCGTAAGCAAGATAGGCTATCTGATGAAATACGGAAATGCGTATCTTTCGGAACACGTTCCCGAAAACGCGGACGACGGAGACCTTGAATTCCTCGAAAACGCATTAAAAGACAAAAATCTCCGCACCGGAGAAAGATATTTTTCGCTTATGGCGGAAAACCCCGTTCGCCCTTACAATATCCTCGCGATAACCTTTACCAATAAGGCGGCGGCGGAAATGCGCGAAAGAATAGAGGCGCGTTATTCGGTCGATACGAAAACTCTGTGGGCGCAGACTTTCCATTCCACCTGCGTAAGAATTCTCCGCGCTTTCATCTCGAAACTCGGCTACGACCCGTCGTTTTCCATTTACGACGACGCCGACAGCCATAAACTGCTCGACAATATAATAAAAAAACTCGGTCTCGGCGAAAGATATTCCGCCAAGGTCGCGGCGTCCTTTATCTCAAAGGCAAAATGCGCCTATGAAGACCCTTCGGAATTCGCAAAGACCTTTAACGAGCCGATGTTCGGGAAAATGCCAGAAATTTACAGACTTTACCAGGCGGAACTCAAAAACTCGAACGCGCTCGACTTCGACGATCTCATTTTCATGACCGTAAAACTGCTTTCGGAAAATCCCGACGTCGCAGAAAAGATAAACCGTCGTTTCAGATACGTTATGGTCGACGAATATCAGGATACGAACCCGCTTCAGTACAGGCTTGTCGCCCTGCTTTCAAAGGGCGCCGAGATATGCGTTGTCGGCGACGACGACCAGAGTATCTATCGTTTTATGGGCGCGTTTGTCGAAAATATCCTCAATTTCGAAAAGGATTTTCCGGGCGCGAAAGTTGTCAGACTTGAACAGAACTACCGCTCAACTCAACCCATTCTGTCCGCCGCAAACGCCGTTATCGCAAACAATAAGAACCGCAAGGGCAAAAATCTGTGGACCGACAGAGAAGACGGCGAAAAGATAAGTTACCATACCTTCTATAATCAGCAGGAGGAGGGCAACTTTATCTGCAAAACCGTTCTCGACGGACTTTACCGCGGCAAAAAGTACAGCGATTTCTGCGTGCTTTACAGGACCCGTTCGCAAAGCAACAGCATAGAAACGGCGCTGAAAGGAAACGGAATACCGTATAAGGTCTTCGGAGGACAGGCGTTTTACAAACGCAAGGAAGTCCAGGATATGATGGCGTACTTAAACGTCGTCAACAATCCGAACGACGAAACCAGACTTCTGCGGATAATAAACGAGCCGAAAAGGGGAATAGGTCAGACGACCCTTGACAAAGTTTCGGCAATTTCCGCGAGAGAGGGACTTTCGCTTTTCGAAGTAATGGGAAAAGCAAAGGCTTTCCCCGAAATTTCGTCCGCCGCGGAAAAACTGTACGGTTTCTACGAAATGATAATGTCGTTCAGACAACTCGGCGAAACGAAAAGCATTTCCGAGCTTTTCGAATATATCTATACGATAGTCGGCTACGACGAAATGCTCCGCAAGAATTTTACACAGCCCGAATATCAGGCAAGACGCGAAAACGTCCTTGAACTTCTTTCTTCGATAAGACAGTTTGAAGACGAGGCTGAAACGCCCACCCTTATGGGATATCTCGAACAGAGCGCCCTTATTTCGTCGGTCGACGAAATGGAGGACAGCCCCGAATACGTCACACTGATGACCATGCACTGCGCAAAGGGGCTTGAATTTGACACCGTCTTTATTTCCGGCTTTGAAGAGGGGCTCTTCCCGTCGGAAAGGTCCGTTTTCGAAGAGGGCGGACTTGAAGAGGAAAGACGTCTCTGCTATGTTGCGATAACGAGAGCGAAACGCAAACTGTATATAACTTCTGCGAAAAACAGAATGTTATACGGCAGAGTAACGATGAATATGCCGTCCCGTTTTCTTGATGAGATACCCGACGAGTTCATAGATAAGCAGACCGTCTCGGAAGATATGCGCCGCAGGGACGAATTCGAGGCGGAAAGAAGAGCGAGAAACGCCGCAAAGAAAAAGACCGCGGCGGTAATGGGCGGAGGATTTTCCGCTGTCGCGCATACCGAAAAACAGCAGACGAAATATAAGCCGGGAATGAGAGTATCTCATAAAATCTTCGGCGATGGAACGGTAACGTCCGTCATTCAGATGTCGTCCGACGCCATGCTCGAAGTCGAATTCGAAAAAGTCGGAACAAAAAAACTGATGTCAAACTATGCAAAACTTGAAATAAAGGAGTAATTTCCGATGGTATATCTTGACAATGCCGCAACGACAAAGCCGTCGGACGCGGCGATAGCGGCAGGGGACGAAATAATGCGGGAGTGCTACGCAAACCCCCATTCTCTTCACGATTTCGGTATTTCCGCCGAAAAAAAGGTCGAAGAAGCAAGAAAGACCGTTGCTTTGGCAATGGGAGTTCCCGCCGACTGCCTTTATTTCACGTCGGGCGGCACGATGTCCGACAATATCGCGATAAGAGGCTTTCTTTCCGGGAAAAGGGGCGGCAGAATTATAACTTCGGCATTTGAACACCCCGCAGTCCTTGAATGTTTTAAGAGCCTTGAAAAAACGTTTGACGTCGTTTATGTTTCTCCCGATAAAAGCGGGAAAATTTCAGCCGAAAGCGTGCTTGAAAAAATAACTCCCGACACCGCTCTTGTAAGCATCATGCACATAAACAACGAAACGGGGGCAATTAACGAAATAGAAGAAATTGCCGAATATACCAAAAGGCTCGGAGTTCCTTTTCATACCGACGCCGTGCAGGCGTTCCTTAAAACGCCGTTCAGATATTACAAAGTCGGAATGGCGTCGGTAAGCGGACATAAAGTCCACGGTCCGAAAGGTGTCGGGGCTTTGTATATCGCAAAGGATATCAAGGCAAGACCCGTAATTTTCGGCGGCGGACAGGAAAGAAACATTCATTCGGGGACGGTAAACACGCAGGGGATAGCCGCGTTTGCCGCAGCGGTAAAGGAAGAGGCTGAAAACCTTGAAAAAAATATGCAAAAGGTCAAAATCCTTGCCGACAGAACGAAATCCGAAATAGAAAAACTCGGAGGAATTATCGTTTCTCCCGAAAATGCGTCCGACTATATCGTTTCGGCGGCGTTTAAGGGATATATCGCCGAAAATATCCTGCATTATCTTTCGAGAAAAGATATATTCGTGTCTACTGGTTCGGCGTGTTCCTCAAAAAAGGGAAGCCACGTCATGGAGTCTCTCGGACTTTCGGAATATTCGAAAAACACGCTCCGCATAAGTTTTTCTTCGTATAACAGCGAAGAGGACGTCGAAATATTTGCGCGCGAATTAAAAAACGCGCTCGGCGAAATAATCCATTCATAAGGAGTTTTTATGAAAGAACTTATAATGCTCAAATACGGGGAAATAATACTCAAAGGACAGAACCGTTACCGCTTTGAAGATATGCTTATAAAAAACGTCAAAACGGCTCTGCGTTCCTTCGGAAAGGTAAAGGTTTTTGCCGCGCAGTCGACGGTCTACGTCGATTTTTTAAGCGAGGACGCGGATATTTCGGCGGCTGTCGGAATTCTTAAAAAAGTCTTCGGATTTTCCTCTCTCTGCCGCGCATACCGCGCAGATTACGATTTCGAAAAGGCAAAGGAAGAGACTGCGGAATATCTTAAATTCGACCTGATGTCGAAAAAAACTTTCAAAGTCGTCGCGAAAAGAGCGGACAAGCACTATCCCTATAATTCAATGCAGATAGGCGCTTTGATGGGAGAATACCTGCTTGACTGCTTTTCAAATCTTTCGGTCGATCTGCATAACCCCGAAATAACCGTGTATGTCGAAGTGAGAGAGGGGAACCTCTATGTTCACGCAAACCCCGAAAAAGGTGCGGGCGGACTGCCGTCGGGCACATCGGGACACGGACTTTTGATGCTTTCCGGGGGAATAGACAGCCCCGTCGCGGGCTATAAAATGGCACGCCGCGGAATGAGACTTTCTGCTATCCATTTCGAAAGTCCGCCGTATACTTCCGACAGGGCAAAGATGAAAGTCGAAAAACTTGCGAAAAAACTTGCGGTCTATTCGTCCGAAATAAAACTTTATGTCGTTGAATTTACCGAAATTCAGGAAAAGATAAGAGACCTCTGCCGCGAAGATCTGTTTACCGTCATTATGCGAAGAGTAATGCTGCGGATAGCAAACAACGTTGCGGAAAAATGCGGCGCGGGAGCGATAATCACGGGTGAAAGCCTCGGTCAGGTCGCCTCTCAGACCATGAACGCGATAATCTGCACCGACAAGGTGAGCCGTCTTCCCGTTTTCAGACCGCTTATCGGCGACGATAAACAGGAGATAATAGATATTTCCGCCCGTATCGACACCTACGAAACGTCGATAGAGCCTTACGAAGACTGCTGTACCGTCTTCACGCCCCGCCACCCGAAGACTTCTCCGAAAATCGAAGAGGTCGAAAGGGAAGAGGAAAAACTCGGACTTGACGAACTTCTCCGCGACATCGTTATCAATACCGAAGAAATTTTTCCGGAGATATAATATGGAAAAACTTGTTTCGTATCTTATTGAAAATAAACTGAAGATTGCGACTGCGGAAAGCTGCACGGGCGGACTTCTTGCCTCCCGTCTTACCGATATTCCGGGCGTTTCGGAGGTTTTCGAAATGGGAATAGTTTCCTATTCGAACCGCATAAAAAACGAATTTCTCGGCGTTAAAAGCGAAGATCTCGAAAAATACGGCGCGGTGTCGGAAGCCGTCGCAAAGGAAATGTCAAAAGGCGCTGCAAAAAAAGCCGATGCCGATATCGGCGTCGGAATAACGGGGATTGCGGGTCCGGGCGGCGGAACAATAAAAAAACCCGTAGGCACGGTCTGGCTTTCTTTTTATTTTGCGAAAACGGACGAAAATCCCGCGTATCTTCTTTCGCTTTCGGGGTCGAGAGCCGAAATACGCAATAAGACCTGCGACGAAGCGGTAAAAAGACTGAAAAACCATTTCAATATATAAGGAGGGATCGGCATGTGTACTGCCGCGACCTATAAAACAAAGGACTTTTATTTCGGGCGAACGCTTGATTATGAGTTTTCATACGGCGAGGAAATCGTCGTCGTTCCCCGAAATTTTCCTCTTGATTTCAAATATCTGCCTGCAAAACACGAGCATTTTGCTGTGATCGGAACTGCTCACACGGCGGACGGCTATCCGCTTTTTTACGACGCAGTAAACGAAAAAGGGCTCTGCGTCGCAGGTCTTAATTTTGTCGGGAACGCCGTTTATAAAGAAGAACGTAAGGGTAAAATAAACGTCGCGCAGTACGAATTTATCCTGTGGCTGCTTTCTTCGTTTGAAAGCCTTGCGGAAGCGAAAAAGGCTCTTGAAAATCTGAATATAACGAACGACGCTTTCGGGGCTTTCCCTCCCGCATCCCTTCACTGGATAATCGCCGATAAAACGGGGGCGATAACTCTTGAATCGGTTGCGGACGGCGTTAAAATTTACGATAATCCCGTCGGCGTGCTTACCAATAATCCGCCTTTCGACATTCAGATGTCGGTTCTGAATAACTATATGGGGCTGTCTCCCCGTCAGCCGGAAAACGGCTTTTCAAAAGACCTTCCGCTGAAAACTTACAGCCGCGGAATGGGCGCATTGGGGCTGCCCGGAGACCTTTCGTCGATGTCCCGCTTTGCAAGGGTCGCGTTTACCAAAATGAATTCCGTATCGGGAGACGGAGAAGACGAAAGCGTCGGGCAGTTTTTCCATATCCTCGGCTCCGTCGATCAGCAGAGAGGCTGCTGCGAAGTCGGAGAGGGAAAATACGAAATTACGATCTACACTTCGTGCTGCAACGCCGATAAAGGGATTTACTATTATACGACTTACAAAAACCGCAGGATCACCGCGGTCGATATGCACCGCGAAGACCTTGACAAAAATGAACTTATCCGTTATCCTATGATTACGGGTGAAGATATTTTAAGACAGAACTGAACGGAGACCGATATGAAAATTGTTATTCTGGGCGCCGGAGGCTGGGGAATCGCCCTTGCCTTAAAATCCTTTTTTAAGGGAAATGAAACTTATATCTGGTCGCCTTTTGAAAAAGAAGTCTCGTCTCTCAATGAAAAAAGAGAAAGCGAAAGACTTCTGCCGGGCGTAAAAATTCCCGAAGAAATAAAAATAACCTCCGATATTTCGGTCTGTGAAAACGCCGATATAACGGTTATCGCGACCCCGTCCTTTGCCGTCAGAGAGACTGCCGCAAGGCTCAAAAACATAAATTGCGGAATTGTCGTAAACGTCGCGAAAGGCTTTGAAAAGGGAAGTATGTTAAGGCTTTCCGAGGTCATTAAAAGCGAACTTCCGAAGTCAGACGTCGTCGTCCTTTCCGGACCGTCGCACGCAGAAGAAGTTTCGAGAAACGTCCCTACGGCAATAGTCGCAGCCTCCGAAAAAGAGACCGCCGCAAAAACCGTTCAGGCGGCGTTTACGGGCGAAAATTTCAGGGTATATACAAACAGGGATATAATAGGCGTTGAAGTCGGAGGCGCCGTAAAAAACGTCATTGCGGTCGCCGCAGGTATCGAACACGGACTGTCGCTCGGCGATAACACCCGCGCTGCTCTTATAACAAGGGGACTTACCGAAATGTCCCGTCTCGGAGTTGCGATGGGCGCTGATGTGAAGACCTTTATGGGGCTTGCGGCGCTCGGAGACCTTGTCGTTACCTGTATGTCGGAACACAGCCGGAACAACCGTTTCGGAAACCTTGTCGGCAGTGGAGTTCCCGTCCCCGAAGCGCTTGAAAAAGTCGGGACGGTCGAGGGATATTATGCCGTCGCCGCCGTCTGCGAACTTTCAGAAAAATACGGAGTTTCAATGCCGATAAGCGAACAGTGTTACGATATTTTATATAAAAATACTCCGCCGCTGCAGGCGGCTCTGTCTCTTATGACCAGACCCGAACGGTCGGAAGAGGAAACCATTGATATAAGATAAAGGAGAATGATTATGGAAACAAATCTCACAAAGGAAATTTTCGAAAAGGAAGTTTTGACGGCCGATAAAGCGGTTCTTGTAGACTTTTGGGCAACATGGTGCGCGCCCTGCCAGATGCTTTCTCCGGTAGTTGCGGAATTTGCCGAAGAACACCCCGAAATAAAGGTCTGCAAGGTGAACGTCGACAACGAACCCGAACTTGCGATAAAATACGGGATAAGCAGTATTCCCGCGCTTCTTCTTTTCAAAAACGGGGAAGTTGCGGCGACTACCGTCGGCTTCTGCACCAAAGACGAACTTGAGGAATTCGTGAAATGAGAGATCTTCCTCTGAAACGCGTTTACAGACATTTTAAGGGCGACTTTTATCTTCTTGAAGACATCGCGAAACATTCCGAAACGGGCGAGGACTATGCGGTCTACCGCAAACTTTACGGCGACGGCGGTCTTTGGGTAAGACCTCTTGAAATGTTCGCGGAAGAAGTCGACAGGGAAAAATATCCCGACTGCAAACAGAAATACCGTTTCGAACTTATGGAAATAAAAAGCAAAAAAACCGAGGAATGATCGGCTGAGGGCTGATAGGGAAGCATTGCTTCAAACCTTCGCCTTTGGCGCAATAATGCGTTAAAACCTCCGGATATGCGACAGCATTATCCGGAGGTTTTTCCTTTTCCTGCGCTCGAAAATCCTGTTTTGAAGTGCAGGGCAAAGCAGAATCAATTTCTTATCACCCGACAGCGGCTCTTTTCGTTTTGACGGGCGGCAGCACGTTTTTTATGCGTTCTTTATATGGAGTTCGCTACGAGTCAAGAGGCAGAAGGTGAACTTTCCGTGAAACATCGGCGGTCAAAAAAAGAGGATCGCCTTATCAGCCATCAGCCAAGGCAATCCTCTCTTAAAATCAGTCAAGGTTTTTTATTCCGTTAATAACCGTTCCGTATTTTTCTTTTACTTTTTCGAAAAGTTCGCCCGCTCCGTCGGATTTTCCCGCTCTCAGAATTTCGGTGAGTTCTGAGAGCGGGGTATACAGGTCGTTAAAACCGAGGTTCAGGCATAAGCCCTTCAGGGTGTGAGCCGCCCTGAAAGCCTCTTCGATATTCCCGTTTGCAAGGGAATTTTCAAGCGCCGAAAAAGTTTTGTCTTCGGAAAATTTCATCAGGAAACGCAGGATCACCGAGCCGTTCATCAGATGTTTTTTTACTTCGGGATAAGAACCTCCGACGTCTGCGTAAAACTGTTCAAGGCTCATTTTGCACCTCTTTTTTTGTGGACGTATTTGAATATCGTTTCCGTAAGTTTCGCCGCGTTCAGCGGTTTTGCGATATGTTCGTCCATGCCGGCTTTTTTACATTCTTCAATGTCGTTTTCGAAAAGGTTTGCCGTCATTGCAAATATCGGGATGGTTTCGGCGTCGGGTCTTTCGAGTTTTCGTATGACTTCCGCCGCATTTGTTCCGTTCATTATGGGCATCATCATATCGAGCAAAATGATGTCGAATTCTCCGGGAGCGGACCTTTCAAACGCTTCGACGGCTTCTTTTCCGTTTGAAACGCAGGTGACTTCGGCTCCGCTGTCTTTAAGAAAGAATTCGGCGATCTCCGCGTTCAGTTCGTTGTCCTCCGCCATCAGAACGTTTATTCCGTCAAGCCTCTTCGGCTCGTCCTCCGTCGTTTTTCCTTCTTCGGCGACCGTGGGGGTAAAGGGGAGAGTTACGGTAAATTTCGTTCCGACGTCTTTTTCGCTTTCAACCTCGATCTCGCCGCCCATCGCCTCCGTCATTTTGCTGACGACCGGAAGTCCGAGACCTATCCCCCCGAATGCGTTTTTGACGGTGCTGTTTTCCTGGGAAAACGGTTCGAACATGTGTTTCTGATATTCGGGACTCATTCCTATTCCCGTGTCTTCGCAGACGAACCGTATAAAGGTCTTTCCGTCCCTCTGTATCTCGGTGAAGGACGTCATTATTTTTCCGCCGTCTTTGTTGTATTTAACGGCGTTTGACATTATATTCAGGATTATCTGCCTGAAAGAAAGGGCGTCGCCGATAAACGCCGAATGTTCGGCTGTTATTTCGGGCGGGGTGACGGTTATGTGTTTGAAAGGCGCCTGTGCCGAAATCATCGAAACAATGTCGGAAACGACGTCGTTTAAGACGAACTTTTCCTCTTTGAGTTCGGTTTCTCCCGAATCAAGCTTGTTTATGGTCAGAACGTCATCGACAAGTTCGAGCAAAAAAGCCGCGGCTCCGAGAGTTTTGTCGTTGCAGTAGTCGCGCGCTTCGATATCTTCGCGATTTTTGCGCGCAATAGTTGCCATTCCGATTATTACGTTTATCGGGGTTCTGATGTCGTGGCTCATTCTGCGCAGGAACTCGGTCTTGGCGTTGTTTGCCTGTCTTTCCTTTTCGACCGCCTGTTCAAGTTGTTTCTGATATAAAACTTCCTTTTGCTTGAACTCGTTGATATTTCTTACTATCAGAAGCGCGGAACAGAGTTTTCCGTCTTTGTCGCGTTCTTTTTCCACGAGAATATCCTGGAACCATATCCCGTCTGGATTCTGATAGACATAATAAATATAGTTTTTGCCGGCGAGCCTGTCTCCGAGAGTTTCAAGGTCGATAAATTCTGCATATTCTTTCCGGTATTCTTCGCCGACGTGTTCGAGACATAACCCGGTTACGAATTCGGCTGCGGTATCGGTTCCCGCGCGCTTGCCTGTACTGTTTTTGCTCTCGATTAAATAGTAACTGCTGTTTTTAATGTCTATCAGAACGCTTGAAACGAAAATGTTGCTTATCGCGCTGATTATTTCGTATTTGTCTCTTATCTCTTTGAGGTGGACCTGATTGTTTCTTATCCTCAGCGCAATAGCCGATATTACGAAAATAATATAAACTATGACGGCGGCGGACATGATGACAAAACATTCAGAAAAAACGTTTTTCGCGGGGTAGAAAATGTAAATACCGTAATTCCTGCAGGCGGCTTTCCCCGCATACCACGCATAACCGTTTTCCTGGGTGAGCCGAATGAGTTTTTCGGAAACGTGCTGCTTTTCAAGTTCTTTTATAAGAGGAAAACTGTCGATTGACGTATTGTTCGCATCGGTTATATTCGTACCTATTATCCTGTCATCTTCGGTTATGAAAATTTTTCCGCTAAGCACGAGTTCATGGCTTGCAAGCAGATTTTCGACCGTCGATTGCTTTGTATCTAAAATTTCTTCGTCCTGCTGAAAACAGCAAAGCACAGCGCCTTCGGCGTCCTGTCGCGAAACGACTGCGATATCGTAATACAGATCGTTTTTTTTGACTCTTTCCGCATAGACGGTTTTCGGTTTTTCGATTACCGATCTTACCGTGTCGCCGGTAAGAGTATCCCAGCTGCCGTCGTCGGGCGTTTCGGAATAGGAAAACACCGTCCGAAGGTCTTTATCGACGACCTTGATTGCCGATATTCTCTGATTGACCGCAAACTCGTTAAGCCAGTCTTTCGGGTACTCTTCCGGATCTTTGGTAAAATGAAACGCGACTTCCGATGCTTTTTCGGTAAGACGCACCAGACTTTTTACTTTGTCGGAAAGTATTATCTCGTCGTAACTGACGCACTGATCCTTAAGATATTCCACTGTTCGGGTAAAGGTTTTTTCGGCATTTTGAAGGCTGATATATCTTCCGATAAAAAACGATAAGACGATAACGGCTGCCCCGACGATGATCATTGTTGCGGCAAATCCTGCATTATTTGCTTTTTTTTCGGTTTTTTTCGTCGGAATCATCTCCTCTGCCTATCCCAAAACTTTTTCGGGGTCAAGCCCGTATTTTTTAATGATATTCTTTATCGTTCCGTCTTTTTTCATCTCGCCGATGACTTCCGAAAGCCTTTCGACGGGAAAGTCATTTTCGTCTTTTGAAAACGCGACTCCGAGGTCGGCGATAAGCAACGGTTCGTCAAGAATTCTGTATTCGGACAAATCGTTTCCGATAAGCGCCGAAATCGCCGTTTCGTGACCTGCGCAGGCGTCGGTGTATCCGTTTTTCATTGCTATAAATACTTCCGATATCGACGGAAAACAGTAAACGTTCTTTACCGAAAAACCGAGACTTCCGTCGGAGAGTATTTCCGCGGGTTTTGAACCGTACTGCGCGGAAACGTTCATATTTTCAAGATCCGAAAGACTGTTTATGTTTCTCCGCGCCCGGACGGCGACGACCTGGCGGCTCTGCATATACGGTCCCGCCCATTTATATGCGTTTTCTCTTCCGTTCATCGAAAAACTTCCCCACAGACAGTCGACCTCGCCGCTTTCAAGCGATTCGTCTTTGCTGTCCCACTGTATCTGCCTGAAAACGGCTCTGTAACCGAGTCTGCGGCAAGCCTCCGTCGCTATTTCGACGTCTATGCCAGCGGGTTTCCCGGAACTGTCGGTGTAGTTGAAAGGTTCGTAATTGTCGCTGCCTACAATGAGAGACGGCATTTTTTCTTCTTCGGGAGTCGCCGTATTGCAGGCGGAAACGGAAAAAAGAGAGACGGCAATACAAAATGCGAGAAAAGCGGCTTTTATTTTTCTTTTCATATCGCTCCTCCGTCTTTGCCGGAATATATTTCTCTGATCTTATCTCCGAGTTCGCTTAAACATTCTGTTATCACGGGATTAAACATTCCGCATTCGCCGTTCAGGATCATTTCCATCGCTTTTTCGTGGGAAACCCCGTCTTTTCTGTGCGGGGCTGTGAGAGAGTCGTAAGCGTCGGCAATCGAAACGACCTGAGCGGAGAGCGGTATTTCGTCTCCGATAAGCCCGTCGGGATAACCTTTTCCGTCAAATCTTTCGTGATGTGAACGGCATATTTCGGCGGCGGTCTTTACGAGAGGTTCGTTTTCGTATATTCCGAGGTTTGAAAGAATCCGCTCTCCGAGAACGGTATGCGTTTTCATTATTTCGGATTCTTCGGGCGTGAGTACCCCTTTTTTGTTGAGTATTTTCTCGTCAATTCCTATCTTTCCTATATCGTGCAGGGGGGTTGCGGCTTCAATAAGGGAACATTCCTGCCTTGTGATATGATATTTGTCAGTCCTTTCCGCAAGTTTTTCGACGAGCAGGCGGGTGACGGCGGTTATGTGCAGGAAGTGCGGACCGCTTTCACGGTTTCTGTAACCGACGATATTGCTTAAAATATCTATCATCATGCGGTCGTGTTTTTCTTTTTCGCCCGACTGCTGTTTTATCATGGATATAAGTCTTCTCTGCTTTGAGTAAAGACGTATCGTGTTTGTTACTCTTCTGCGGACAATATCGGTATCGAACGGGCGCCTTATGTATTCGGAAACGTTCAGTTCGTATGCTTTTTTTATGTTCGAGTCGGAATCGTCGCTCGATATCATGATTACGGGAATGTCTTCCGTCATTTGGGAGTCGTTCATGTACGAAAGGACTTCGAACCCGTCCATTTCGGGCATTACGATATCGAGAAGAACGAGCGAGATCCCCGTTCCGTACTGATTTATTTTTTCAATACATTCTTTTCCGTTTTCGGCTTCGAGAATACTGAAATTTTCGGAAAGCATTTCGGAAAGAATGAGTCTGTTGAGTTCGGAATCGTCGACTATGAGGACAATCGGCTTCGGTTCCTCCTTGCCCGGTTCTTCTTCTGCGGCTTCCGTAACGACCGAATTCTTGCGGTTTTTCGCGTGGTACATATACCTGTCGGCACGCTCTATCGCGTCGCTTATCGCTTCATTTTCGGCTGTAACTCCGCCGATGCTTACCGAAAGTCTGAGTTTCGGATAACCCGGAATGACCGTTTCTTCGGCTTCTTTTCTGATGTTTTCGAGCACCGTCCCGAACTTCGCCGGATCGGTTTTTGAAATAATAAGCAGAAATTCGTCGCCGCCGTAGCGTATGATCATATCGCGGCTGCGGATATTCTTTCTCAGAATTTTGCCGAGCGCTTCAAGGGCGGCGTCGCCCGAGGCATGTCCGTAAATATCGTTGCAGAGTTTGAAATCGTCAATATCTATCATCGCAACGCCCGCGGAGAGCGTCTGATTTTTTATGTTGGTTTCGTAGAAATTTCTGTTGTATGCGCCGGTCAGAAGGTCTTTGTCTCCGTCTTTTTTCGCCGTTTCAAGTTGGTTTTCGTAACTTTTGACCATTCTGCTTATATCGACCTGCGTGAGAGAGATTATTCTTTTCGCTTCGTCGAGATAGGAATAGGAAAGTTTTTTGTAGGCTCTCTTTCCGTTTCTGTCAAGAGAGGTCAAGAAAACGACGTATTCGTTTTTCTTTGAAAGTTCCTTTATGACGGTCGAAAGACGTATCTTTTCCGCGGTCGCTTTTTTTTCGGAAGCGGCGCAATATTTTTCAACCAACTCTTCCGCGGCGTTGTCGTAATTCATGAAAGTATCGCCTGAGAATTCCGTGCCGGCGGGGTAACTTATAACATAATTCTTTGTTTCGACGTCAATGTTCAGTATGCTGTCGCAGGCGGCGTCGATTCCTCCGACGAGCCCCTGTTTCGGAATTATTTTTCGGACGTCTCTGCCCGTGATAAGCAGTTTTTCGTCGTTTTCACGCTCGACGCAGATATCGTACCATTTCATTTCGCCCGAAGAACGTCTGAAACGCAGGAAGAAACTGTCGTTTTTCACGTCGTTGTCGAAAAAACTCTGAAGATATTCTTTGGAGAGAAATTTTTCGTAAACCGCGAGATCCGAGCCGGGCAATATCTTTTTCTTGAAAACTTCGCAAAGTTCGTCGACGGTCCAATATTTTTCGACATAATCCGTCGCGAGCTTGTCGTAGTGTATGAAAAAACGGCAACTTTTCCTGTCGTATTCCCATACCGAATCGCAATAGTGATTTAGTATTTTTATAAGAAATTCACGTTTCAGCACTTTTATCACCGCTAAAATTAAAATATATAATATATTTTAACATATATCGGCACGACAGTCAACAGATTTGCGATATTTCGTTAAAAAAATGCAAAATGCAAACGGCGGAAAATGACGGAGAGTGAGAAGAAATATTGATTTTTGCGGGATAAAACGGCAATTTTTTCAAAATTTTACCTGATTTCGAAAAATATCGGAAAAGACTTGCAAAAGCGTTGAAAATCTGATATAATCATCAATGTGTTATTTATAAAAAAGGGGACTTTATATGCTTTATTTTTTTCTTGCGCTTCTTGCGCTTCTTTTCTGGAGCGGCTCCGATCTTTTCAGTAAAATAGGTTCGAAGCCCGACGATAAGTACAGCCACTGGGAAATGGTCATGGCAGTCGGTCTGATTATGGGACTTCACGCGATGTACGAAATATTCATCGGCGGAGTTTCCGTAACGTTTATCGATATACTGAAATATCTGCCGGCGTCGTTTTTCTACATATTTTCAATGATTCTCGGATATGTCGGTCTTCGCTATATCGAACTTTCGATATCCTCGCCCGTCTGCAATTCTTCGGGAGCGATAGCATGGATCCTCTGTCTTATCTTTATCCCCGGAACCGATACCGGACTTCTTAACGTTTCGGGCGTAATTCTTGTTTGCGCCGGAGTTATCGTTCTCGGAATAGTCGAATACCGCGAAAATGACGAGGCGAGAGAACTGAGGCAGAAAAAGGCGAACGTCAAATACGCTTTCAGCCCGCTTGCGATAGCCCTGCCGATACTTTACTGTATCCTTGACGCCGCGGGAACGTTTACCGATACTCTTATTCTCGACAACTGGCTTGGGGAAGAAGTCGCGAACGTCGCTTACGAACTTACATTCCTTTTTATGGGGATCGCCGCGTTTATTTATGTCGTTATAATCAAAAAATCGCCGCTTAAAATCAGGAGGGACGCGCCCAAACTTGCAGGAGGTATCTGCGAAACGATAGGACAGTTCTGCTATATATTCGTCGTCGGATCGGAATTCCGCGCGGGTATCCCGATGATCTCGGCGTATTGCGCCGTCTCGATGCTTTGGGGAAGAATATTCTTAAAGGAAAAGTTATCGTGGAAGCATTATATTTCGATCGCGGTAATAGTCGCCGGAATAATCGTTCTCGGAATTTCCGAAATGCTCTCCGAATAGTAAATATGTTTGTCAGGGTCGGCAATGCCGACCCTTTTTTTATTTTATCTGGATTTTACATTTCTCCGATATCGGATTTTACATTGAAGATGTAAACTTTAATTGTAAAAAAGATAATGGAGGTTCTGTATGATGAAGAAGACAGAAGCAATAATTTTCGACTGGGCGGGAACTACCGTCGATTACGGCTGTTTTGCACCGGTCAAAGCGTTCATCTCTGCGTTTAATGAGTATAAAATCGAACCCACGGTCGAGGAAGTAAGAAAACCGATGGGAATAGCGAAAAGAGACCATGTAAAGGCAATGCTCGAAATGCCCCGTATTGCCGCCGAATGGGAAAAAATTTACGGAAGACCCGTCGAAGAAAAAGACGTTGGCGCGATTTACGAAAGAAGCGAGGAACTTATTTTCGAAGTTCTTCCCGAATATTCCGCTCCGAAACCGTATGTCTGCGAAACCGTTCAGAAACTTCGTGACGCGGGAATAAAAATAGGTTCGACAACAGGTTATAACGACGAAATGATGGCGATAGTAACCGAAAAAGCAGCGGAACAGGGCTATGCTCCCGACTGCTGGTTTTCTCCGAACTCCACCGGTTTTGTCGGAAGACCTTATCCTTTTATGATATTCAACAATCTCCAAACCCTTAAAGTTTCGTCGGTTTCCGCAGCGCTCAAAGTAGGGGACACCGTCGCCGATATCCTCGAAGGCAAAAATGCGGGGATGAAGACGGTCGGTATTATTGAGGGGAGTTCTCTTATGGCTCTTTCCGAAGAGGAGTTCGACGCTCTTACCGAAGAGGAAAAGGCGAGGGAAAGAGACAGAGTTTTCAAAGTCTATAAAGACTGCGGCGCCGATTACATAATAAACGATATCAGAGGACTCTGCGACATAGTCCTTTCAAAGTGAGGTAAAAAGTATGGTTACGGTATCTCACGAAACAGGTAAAAAAATTCACGAAATCCTTGAAAGTCACGGCAAAAAGAAGGCGCTTCTGGTCTGCGACCCCGCTTTTGATAAAATAGTTCTTCACGACGAGATTTCGTTTTCCGATATTTCCCTTGTCCGTTTCTCGGATTTTACCCCCAACCCGAAATACGAAGATGTCTGCAAAGGGGTAGACCTTTTCAATAAGGAAAACTGCGACAGCATTATCGCCGTCGGCGGCGGAAGCAGCATGGACGTTGCAAAATGTATAAAACTTTATTCGAAAATGGATCCGTCGGTAAACTATCTCGAACAGGAATATGTAAAAAACAATGTTCTGCTTATCGCCGTTCCCACAACTTCCGGTACGGGAAGCGAATCGACGCGCTACGCCGTAATTTATTATAACGGCAAAAAGCAGTCGGTCTCAAACGTTGACGCTATCCCCGATTACGCTATTCTCGACAGCAGAGTTCTTTCGACGCTGCCTTTGTATCAGAAGAAGTGCACCGCAATGGACGCGCTGTGTCAGGGAATTGAATCATGGTGGTCGGTTAATGCCGACGACGAAAGCCGCAAACTTTCCGAAAAAGCGGTCGAAATGATAAAAGAAAACCTTGACGCATATCTTGCGAACACCGACGACGGCAACGAAAAAATGATGATTGCCGCGAATTATGCGGGCAGAGCAATAAATATAACCCAGACCACCGCGGCGCACGCGATGAGCTACAAACTCACCTCTCTTTACGGAATTCCCCACGGAAGAGCGGCATTCACCTGCCTGCCTTATGTATGGGAATTTATGAATTTCAAAGTTTCCGACGATAAACTCGAAAAGACTTTTTCGGACATTTCCCATGCACTCGGCTTTGAAAGGACCGAAGAGGCGATAAGTTTTCTGAAACAGCTTTACGACAAACTTTTCGAAGACAGAAAAGTTTCGGTAAAGGCGGAAGACCTCGAAACTCTCACTTCTTCCGTAAATCCCGTAAGGCTCAAAAACAATCCGGTTCAGTTAAAGGAACCCGATCTGAGAAAGATATATTCCACCGTGATTTCCGAATCAGGAATATTATAAATCTACCGGCAAAAGGCGGCGTACTTCAGTACGCCGCCTTTTGCTTTGTCGGTTTCGGTCTCACTCTTGAAATTTTGCATAAAGTCTGCTATAATGCTTTCGGAAAGTGGGTAGAGAAAATGAAAACAGCTTTTATAAACGGAAAAATTCTTGACGGAAGCCTTGATATGCAAATAAAAGAGGGGCTTTCCGTAATAGTTGAAAACGGAAAGATATCGGATATCGTCCCTGCGGGAAACGAGCCTGCCGACGCGGAAAAATTCGATCTTGGCGGGAAATACATAATGCCCGGTCTTATAAATATGCACGTTCACCTTGCGGGGAACGGCAAACCGCAGAAAAAACAGCGCGACAACGAAAAACTCGTAAAAAAAATAATGAGTTCGGGGCTTACCCGCGCCGTCGCGTATAAACTTGTCGCGTCTTTCGCGAAAACCGAACTTATGAGCGGCGTTACGACGATAAGAACGGTCGGAGGTCTCGGCGATTTCGACACAAGGCTCCGCGATGAAATCAACGCAGGAAAAAAGGACGGACCGCGTATCCTTGCGGCAAATCAGGGGATATCCGTTCCCGGAGGACACATGGCGGGGTCGGTTGCGGTGGCGGCGCGCAGCGTTGATGAAGCCCTTGAATGTCTCGAACAGAATGAAAAGGAAAAAGTCGATCTCATAAAACTTATGATCACGGGCGGCGTTCTTGATGCAAAGGAAAAAGGCGTTCCGGGCGAAGTCAAGATGTCCGCCGAAATGATAAAGGCGGTCTGCGACAAAGCCCATGAAAACGGGTATAAGGTCGCGGCGCACGTCGAGTCTTACGATGGCGTAAGGCTTGCGCTTGAAAACGGAGTCGATTCCATAGAACACGGAGCAAAGCCCGACGATGAAGTTCTCCGCCTTTTCGCGGAAAAGAACGCGTTTTTGTGTACGACTCTTTCGCCGGCGCTTCCGTACGCTTTGTTCGACAGAAGTATCACCAACGCTTCCGAAGTCGAACAGTATAACGGCAACGTCGTTTTCGAGGGTATCATCGAATGTTCGAAAGCCGCGGTCAAAAACGGGATACCCGTAGCTCTCGGCAACGATGTCGGCTGTCCGTGGATAACACAGTATGATTTCTGGCGCGAACTCTGTTATTTTGTAAAGTATGTCGGAGTTTCCAATTCCTTTGCCCTGCACACGGCAACCCTCAAAAGCGCCGAAGTCGCGGGAATAGGAAACGAGACGGGAAGCATCGAAAAGGGAAAATCCGCCGATATGATAGTGACTGCCGAAAATCCGCTCGAAGATCTTCGGGCGCTGCGCTGTGTCGAGACTGTCGTTTCCCGCGGAAAAATATATAAAAACCCGAAAGTGAAAATAAACAAAACGGTCGAAGCCGAACTTGATAAATTTCTGTAAGAAAGTCGCCGCGTATTTTATGCGCGGCGATAATTGATTTTTCCTGTATGTTGTGATATACTGTAAGCAGAGCGGAATCGAACTCTTATTGATTCTGTTTTGCCTGAACAGTAACAATTCTGAGGTGGAAAATGAAGATAATTCATACTGCCGACATTCATCTCGGCTCAAAAATTGACTCGCTGCACCCGAAAAGCCTTGCCGACGAGAGAAAAAATGAAATCAGGAACACATTCTTAAAAATGACGGAATACGCAAAGGAAAACGGCGTTTCCGCAATCATTATCGCGGGAGATCTTTTCGATTCGGACAGACCTTTCAGAAAAGACAAGGACTTTTTCTTCGGCGTCGTTGCGGATAATCCCGATATAGATTTTCTGTATCTCCGCGGAAACCACGATATAAACTCTTTCGGCGGGGAAACTCCGGAAAATCTGAAGACGTTTTCCGACGGCTGGACGACCTATTCCTACGGGAACGTGAATATAACGGGAGCGGAGATAACGCAGAGCAACATTGTTTCTCTTTATGCCGCCCTTTCTCTGCCGTCGGACGGTATAAATATCGTGACTCTGCACGGACAGGTCGGGGATGGCGCCTCCGATATAAACCTGAGGCGTCTCCGCGAAAAAAATATAGATTATCTGGCGCTCGGACACGTCCACAAACCTCAGGCGGGAAAACTCGACGGACGCGGCTTTTACGCCTATTGCGGCTGTCTTGAGGGGAGAGGTTTCGACGAACCGGGGGAACACGGTTTTATTCTGATAGATACCGAAAACGGACTTAAGACAGAGTTCGTTCCTTTCGCAAAGAGAAAAATAGTCGAAGAAAACGTCGATGTTTCGGGTGTTTCAAACCATTACGAGGCATATAAAAAAGTCGGGGAACAGGTCTCTTTCGACAAAAATAACATCTACCGCATAAATCTTGTCGGCGAAGTCTCCTTCGAAACGGGACTTTCCGTCTCCTCCGTCGAAACATATCTTGCCGACTGCTGTTTTTTTGTCTCGGTAAAGGATAAGACCTCGAAAAAAATAGACATAAAAGCCTTTGAAAACGATATTTCGGTCCGCGGGGAATTCGTCCGAACCGTAACGGCAAGCGACCTTAGTGACGAAGAAAAAGCGGAAATAATCAGGTGCGGACTTGCCGCTCTTTCGGAAAGGAGATAGAATTTTGAGACTTATCTCGTGCTATATGGACGGTTACGGCGCCGCAAGAAAAAAACAGATTGATTTCGGAAAAGACACGACTGTCATTTTCGAAAAAAACGGCTTCGGGAAAACGACTCTCGCGTCTTTTATAAAGGCGATGTTCTACGGGCTTGACGCTTATAGGGTCAATACCGTCGATTTTGTCGACAGAAAGCATTTCTTTCCGTTTGACGGCGGACGGTTCGGCGGAAATATCGTTTTTGAAAAGAACGGCGATACGTATAAAATAGAGCGGACTTTCGACGAAAAAAGCGAAAAAGGGGACTTTGTCTGCGTATATAAAAACGAAAACGAATTTCCTTTTCCCGCAGATAAGATAGGCGAGTTTTTCCTCGGCGTCGACAGGGCGGCTTTCGAGCGGACGGCGTTCATCGGTTCGGAAGAAACGGAGATAAAACCGAACGACAGCATAAAATCGAAACTCGGAAATTTTGTTTCGGGAACGGATGAAAGCGGAGTTTCAGCAGCACTTAAAAGACTTGACGACAAAGCAAAAAAATATAAAAAAAGAGGAAACGAAGGGCTTATTGCGGAGCAAAAGAGAAAAATCGACGTTCTTTCCCAAAAAGAGGACGGAATAAACAGGTTAAGAGATGCATTGCCCGATAGATATTCCGAACTTGAAGCAATAAATAAAGAGATATCCGCCCGGGAAAAGCGGCTCGGCGAACTGCAGAAAAGCGAAGTCAGGCTCAAGGCGTGGAAAACTTTCCGTATGCTTGAAGAAAGCGCTCTTTCGGAAAAGAAAGCGGCGGAGAGCGTCAGCGCGAAATATAACGGAATTTTGCTGCCGACACCTGACGACTGCCGCATTGCGGAGAATACTTTTTCCGAATATAAAGCTCTTCTTTCCGGTAAGACGGTTATACTTACCGAAGAAGAAAACCTGAGATTTTCCGAACTTTCAAAAGAGTTTTCGGACGGCGTTCCGACAGCGGAAAAACTGGACGAAATGCAGGAAAAAATCACTTCCGACGCGTTGCTTTCCGCCGAATTAAAAGAGAAAAAAGCGAAGATCACGGAAATACCCGAAACCGCACTTCCCGAAATTTCTTCGGCGAAAAAAGAATATGAGACCGCAAAAAAAGAATATGAAAACACCGCGGAATATCTGTCTGTCGGCAAAAAACTTCCGAAAACGAAGTTTGTTATTGCGGCGATAATTTCGCTTGTTATCTTACTTTCGGGCGTTTTTTCTTTCTTCTTTTCCGTTCCCGTCGGCGTCGGGCTGTCGATTGTCGGCGGTGTCGGAATTCTGCTTACGGGCTTTTTATATTTAAGCAAAAAAACGGATATGTCCGGCTCGGAGATAAAAAACCCCGAAAAGGAACAAAAAAGAAAAAAACTTGACGACACCGAAATAAAAATAGGAAAAATACTTGCGGTATACGGAAAAAGCGCCGAAAGGGGAGTCGAATATTCGACGGAAGCGTTCCTTTCGGAAATCGAAGAAAACGAAAGAAACAAAAAGGCGGTCGCCGCTGCGGAAAAAACGCTGTCAAAAGAAAAAGCGGCAGTTTTCGGTTTCTTTGAAAAATACGGAATTACCGAGGCTAAACCGTCTCTGTCAATGGCGAAACTCCGTTCCGATATCGCGGAATACGGGGCTTTGTCAAAGGCAAAAGAGGGAAACGAACGCCGCGACATTTCTCTCCGCGCGGATATCTCCGCGAAAAAAGAGTTTCTTCTTTCATTCTGTCGGAAATACGGACTTGATTTTGAAAACGCCGAAACGTCTCTTCCCGATTTCAGAAAAGACTGCGAAAAGTTCGCAAACGCGCTTAAAACCGCGGAGGAGCAGGCGAAAAAAGCCGAGGCGTACAGAAAAGCGGAAAACCTTACGGAGACAGAGCCCGTCTTTTCGGAAGAGGAAAAGACTTCCGTCGAAACAACGCTTTCCGAACTGCGAAAAAACAGAAGCAGTCTCGAAAGCACCGTTGCGGGAGCCGAAACTTATCTTGAGGAAAACGACGGAATAACAGCCGAAAAAGAAGCGGCGGAGGAAACTCTCGAAAAATATTGCAGAGAGTTTTCTCTGATAGAAACAACGGCAAAAATGCTTATAAAAGCGGATAAAGCACTGAAAAACAGATATATTTTGCCGGTCAAAAACAATTTTACGGAGTATTCCGGAACTTTCGGGGAAGTTGTCGGAGAAAATATAATGATCTCCGAAGATTTCGATATTTCTTTCGAAAAAGAGGGGCTTATGCGGAGCGAAAAATATCTGAGTTCGGGAGAAAAAAGTCTCTGTGCTTTTTGTTTCAGAATGGCGCTTATCGACAATATGTATCCCGATGAAAAACCGTTTATAATTCTTGACGATCCTTTCGTCGCGCTCGACGGGACGCGTTTTGAGAGAGTAAAGAAACTTCTTAATAAACTGTCGGAGACGTTTCAGATAATATACCTTACCTGCCACGAGAGCCGAAAACTTTGATTTTGTGCAAACGGCTGCAAGTGTCAGAAATTTATGCATAAAAAGTCCGGTGTCCGAATTTCGGTCGTCGGGCTTTTTTTGTCTGTTGATGTTTTTGTTTTTGCGGGTTATAATACAGACAGAAAAAGAAAAAAACAAAAAAACGGAGGTAATCTGTATGTATTATTCGGCAGGAACTTATGAGGCTTTCGCTCATCCGGAAAAACCCGAGGGCGTAGATAACAAATCGGCGTACATTATAGGTACCGGTCTTGCGGGACTTTCCGCAGCGTTCTATCTTGTCCGCGACGGTCAGATGAAAGGCGACAGAATACATCTTCTCGAAAAACTCGACCTTGCGGGCGGCAGCTGCGACGGAAGAAAAGACATAACCAAAGGCTTCTATATGAGAGGCGGCAGAGAAATGGACAACCATTTCGAAGTTATGTGGGATATGTTCAGAGATGTTCCGTCAATAGAAACACCGGGAGTTTCCGTTCTCGACGAATATTATTGGCTCAACAAGCACGACCCGAACTATTCGCTCTGCCGCGCGTCCGTAGATTGCGGCAAGGACGCTCATACCGATAAGAAATTCACTCTTGACAAAGAATCGGCGCTCGCTCTTTCCAAACTCTTTATAACCCCTGAAAAAGACCTTGAAGATAAGAAAATTTCAGATGTTCTTCCCGACAGCTTCTGGGAGACAAACTTCTGGCTCTATTGGCAGACGATGTTCGCTTTCCAGCGTTGGTCGAGCGCTCTTGAAATGAAACGTTATCTTTGCAGATACGTTCATCATATAGACGGACTTCCTGATTTCAGCGCTCTTCGTTTTACAAAATACAATCAGTACGAAAGCATGATTCTGCCGCTCGTCAAATATCTTGAGGCTCACGGCGTTACCGTCGAATACGGAATCGACGTTAAGAATGTCGTAATTTCTCATAAAGACGGCAAAAAGGTTGCCGAAAAGATAGAATATCTGCAAAACGGTGAGAAAAAGGAAATAAATCTTACCGAAAACGACCTTGTATTTATTACAAACGGCTGCTGCACCGATACTTCCTGCTACGGCGACCAGACTCACGCTCCCGACCTTTCGAAAGTTGAAAACGGAAAAGGCGAATCATGGGATCTCTGGAAGAATATCGCGGCTCAGGCTGAAAACGGAGAATTCGGAAACCCCGATAAATTCTGCGGTGACACCGAAGCGACGAACTGGATGAGCGCGACCGTTCAGACGTCTGACGAAAATATCATAAAGCATATAATGAATATCTGCAAGAGAGACCCGAGAGCGGGAAAAGTGACCACCGGCGGTATCGTCACCGTAAAGGACAGCGTCGATAACTGGTATCTTTCCTGGACGATAAACCGTCAGCCGCAGTTTAAGTCCCAGAATAAAAACGACGTCCTTATCTGGGTCTATGCTCTCAATACGAATAAAGAAGGCAACTATGTAAAGAAAGCGATGAGAGACTGCACCGGCGAAGAAGTCTGCCGCGAATGGCTCTATCATATCGGCGTTCCCGTTTCCGAAATTGATAATCTCGCGGCGACCGCCTGCAACACGACGACCTGCTTTATGCCTTATATCAACGCGTTCTTCCAGCCGAGAAAGAAAGAGGACAGACCTCTCGTCGTTCCCGAAGGCTCCGTAAACTTCGCGTTCCTCGGTCAGTTTGCCGAAACTCCGAGAGACACGATATTCACCACCGAATATTCCATCAGAACCGGTATGGAAGCCGTTTACACCCTTCTTAATGTCGACCGCGGCGTTCCCGAAGTCTGGGGAAGCAAATATGACGTCAGAGAACTTCTCCGCGCCTGCTACTATGCAATAGACAAAAAACCGATAACCGACATCAAACTTTCCTTCGGCGAAAAGGAAGCGTTGAAAATTCTGATGAAAAAAGTCAAAGGAACGGATATCGAAATCCTCTTAAAAGAAAGCGGACTTATAAAATAAGCCCTGAATTATTTCCCTTTCCGCAGCAATGCGGAAGGGGAATTTTTTTTGCCTTTACGGAGATAATAGATAAAAACGGAGGCGACTATGGAACAGGTATTTCTTAAGATCGAAAGCAATGAAAATATAGCCGACGGAATTTATGAAATGCGGCTTTCGGGAAATGTTCCCGATATGAGGTCGGGACAATTTGTAAATATTAAGGTCGACGGCTGCTATCTCCGCCGCCCGATATCCGTCTGTGACAGCGACGGCAATTCTCTTACCGTTGTTTATAAGGTCGTCGGCAAGGGTACGGAAACGCTGTCGGGGGTTCCGTCGGGAAACAGTCTTGATATACTTGCGGGACTCGGAAACGGTTTTGACCTTTCGGCGTCGGGGCAAACCCCCGTGCTTGTCGGCGGGGGAGTGGGCGTTCCGCCGCTGTATAAACTCTGTAAAGAACTGATAAAAGAGAGGAAAACGCCGACCGCGATCCTTGGTTTTAACTCGGCAAAAGACGTTTTTTATAAAGAAAAATTCGAAGAAACGGGCGCAAAAGTCTATATAATGACCGCCGACGGGACGACCGGCGAAAGGGGACTTGTTACCGATAAACTTCGGGATATTCCGTACTCATATTTCTATGCCTGCGGACCGAAAGCCATGTTCCGGGCAATGGAAAAAATTGTTTCTGCTTCGGGAGAATACAGTTTTGAAGAGAAGATGGGGTGCGGTTTCGGAGCATGTATGGGGTGTTCCGTTATGACGAAGTCGGGAGGTAAAAGAGTCTGCAGGGAAGGTCCCGTCTTCAAAAGGGAGGAGATAATATGGTGAATACAAAAGTCTGTCTTGCGGGGCTTACCCTTGATAATCCGATTATTCCGACAAGCGGAACTTTCGGCTACGGCAGGGAATTTGCCGAACTTTACGATATAAATATCCTCGGCTCCTTTTCTTTCAAGACTACGACCGCAAAAGCGCGGTTCGGAAATCCGACCCCGAGAATTGCGGACGGCAATACGGGAATTTTGCTTTCGATAGGGCTTCAGAATCCCGGGGTCGACCATGTGCTGTCCTGCGAACTTCCCGAAATGAAAAAATATTTCAATAAAAAAGTGATCGCAAACGTCAGCGGGTTTGAAATTCCCGAATATGTAAGCGTTGTTGAAAAATTTCGCGGAAAAGAGCAGATAGGCATTTTTGAAATCAATATCAGTTGTCCGAATGTGAAAAACGGACTTTCTTTCGGCACAGACCCGGAAAGCGCCTTCGAAGTGACAAAAGCCGTAAAAGCAGTCGCCGATAAACCTGTTTTTATGAAACTTTCGCCGAACGTTACCGACATCGTTTCCGTCGCAAAGGCGTGCGAAGAGGGCGGCGCCGACGGTCTTAGTATGATAAACACGCTTGTCGGAATGAGAATAGACCTTAAAAGAAAAAAGCCGATAATTGCGAACAGGCTTGCGGGATATGCGGGAAAAGCGCTTTTTCCTCTGGCTCTCGGCATGGTTTACAGGGTTTATGAAACCGTCAAAATCCCGATAATCGGGATAGGCGGCGTCTCGACGGCTTACGACGTTATCGAAATGATGCTCGCGGGGGCAACGGCGGTGGGGGTCGGTTCTGCAAATCTTATCGACCCTTACGTCTCGGAAAAAATAATAAAAGACCTGCCCGCAGTAATGGAAAAACTCGGAATAAATGACCTTTCGGAAATAATCGGCAGGGCGCACGGCGATTTCGTGAAAAAGTAAAAACTTGCATTTTTCTTCTTTATGTGATAAACTGATTACAGTTTTATCATTAGGAGGAGAACAATGCAACGAAATGAACTTGTTTCTGTTATTATTCCGGCTTATAATGCCGAAAGAACAATAAAGAGATGTGTCGACTCCTGTCTTGCGCAAACATATCCGAATATAGAAACGATAGTTGTCGACGACGGCTCGTCCGACGGGACTGCCGACCTCGTAAGGGAAGAGTATTGCGGTGATAAACGTATAGTTCTGATACAGAGTGAAAACAGGGGGGTCAGCAGCGCAAGAAATCTGGGTATTGAAAACTGTAACGGTTCTTTTTTTACATTTCTTGACTCTGACGATACTCTGGACGTCGACGCGATCGAAAAAATGTCTGTCCTGATGTCAGAGACCGACGCCGATATTTCTGTCTGCAGTAAAAGGAATGTATGCGGAGATAAAATTTCGGATCAGCATTTCTTCAGGGATTTTTATTTATGGACGGGAACTTCTGCGTTGGAGGGGGCTGTAAAGGACGACCCCGCAACGTATTCTTCCTGCGCAAAACTTTATTCAAAGGAATTTGTGGGGGACACACGGTTTGAAGTCGGACAAAAGATTCACGAAGATTCTTTTTTTCTGTTCAAATTGTTTTTGAAACAACCTGTCGTTGCTGTAAAGGATACGGCTGTATATTCCTGCTACTTTCTTGAAAACAGCGCGAGCCATGCGGCGTACAGCGACAGACTCCTTGATATCCTGCGCTTTGCAGAAGAAAAAAGAAGAATTGTAAATTCGGAATATCCTCAGCTCGGCAAACTTGCCGAAAACATAAAGATCAAAGCCGATCTTGCATATCTGACCTGTTGCCATGAAAAAAATGCAAAGGGTGTAAAAAATATTGAAAAACAGTGCATTAAAGAGGTTAAAAAACTGAAAAAATCGTATATCCCGCCGGAAAAAGGGGAGAACAGAATGTTCCGTATCGTTACGCGCAATTTGTATTTTTTGACCAAACCCGTTTTGGCAATTTATAAAAAACTGAGATGAGTTTTTATCTGAGCCCGTGATCGCGGGCTTGTTTTTTTGTTGAAAAATGTTCGAAAATGCTTGTAATTCTGAAATTTATGTGATATAATTAAAGTACATAACAGTGTATGGAGGAGAGAAAATGGATAAGAACCTTGAACCGTTGTTTACACCGTGGAAAATCGGTAACTGCGAAATCAAGAACCGCATAGTTCTTACAAGTATGGGCGGCACCGACCTTTTCGGCTGGATGGAAAAAAACCATTTCGATAAGGACGGGGCGCGCTTTATTTACGAGATCGCGAAAAACAACGTCGGACTTGTAATGCCTGGCTGTCAGCCGGTATATAACCCGATGTTCGGTCAGTGGCTTTATAAAAACAAAAAAATGTACGAAGATCTGAAAAAATGG
Organism: uncultured Eubacteriales bacterium; assembly: GCA_934501435.1. Lineage (GTDB taxonomy): Bacteria > Bacillota > Clostridia > Oscillospirales > UBA644 > Geddesella. Next base: position 8,313 of record CAKSTW010000003.1, on the reverse strand, counting down.
ATTCCCGAATTACATAAAACGGGCGCAAAACTCTTCGTACAGCTTACCGCAGGCTTCGGCAGATCGTTTACGATAAGCGAAATGATGGAAAAACTTTATACAAATAAGTTTCTCCGCGCGGTAAGCAAACCGTTTATGGATCTCGACAAAATAACCGCCACCGCGTCCCCGACGCCGAACCGCTGGTCGGATAAAGTTCCGTCGAGAGCAATGACCGTCGACGAAATAAAAGAATTCGTCGAAGCGTTTGCGAAATGCGCGAAGATGTTAAAGGACGCGGGCGTCGACGGCGTTGAAGTCCACGCCGTTCACGAAGGGTATCTGCTCGATCAGTTCACTCTCAAATATGTAAACAGCCGTACCGACGAATACGGCGGCTCTTTTGAAAATCGTTACCGTTTCCCCGTTGAAATAGTAAAGGCTATAAAAGAAGCGTGCGGCGACGATTTCCCCGTATCTTTAAGATACAGCGTTATATCCAAAACCAAGGGGTTCAGGCAGGGCGCTCTTCCCGGAGAAGAATATACCGAAGTCGGAAGAGATATGGAAGAATCGGAAAAGGCGGCGAAATATCTCGAAGAAGCGGGATATGACTGCCTCAACTGCGACAACGGAACTTACGACGCGTGGTACTGGGCGCACCCGCCGGTCTATATGCCCGAAAACTGCAACCTTGCAGATGTTGAACATATAAAGAATTTTGTAGATATCCCCGTTATCTGCGCGGGACGTCTCGATCCGAAAGTCGCGGCAAAGTCCGTTGCGGAAGGGAAGATAGACGGCGCAGGCTTTGCCCGTCAGTTCCTTGCCGACCCCGAATGGGTCACCAAAATGTGCGACGGCAGAGACGACGATATCCGTCCCTGTATCCTTTGTCATAACGGCTGTTTCAATATGTGCCACTATAAAGGAGTCCCGAACGACCAGGATCTTTCCGACAGCCTGCATCTTGCAAGATGCGCGGTCAACGCCGAAATGATGCAGTGGAACAAACATTACATAAAGAAGACGGCAAATCCCAAAACTGTTCATATAATCGGCGGCGGTATCGGCGGTATGGAAGCCGCAAGAGTCTTAAAACTCCGCGGACATAACCCCGTTATCCACGAGAAGAGCGACAGACTCGGCGGAACGTTCATTCCGGCAAGCGCCGAATCGTATAAAGGTAAACTGCGCGACCTGCTCAAATGGTATATCCGTCAAATGGAAATTCTCGGTATCGAAGTTAAATATAACGACGAAGTAACCGACGTTTCCGTTTTCGGAAAAGCCCCCGTGATCGTCGCGACAGGCGCCGCGCCGAGACAGCTCCGCAGGGTTTCTGGCTACGAAAAAATGATTGAAGCCTGCGACTTCTTAAACGGAAAAGAAGTCGGGGAAACCGTTGCCGTTATCGGCGGCGGACTTACGGGTTCGGAAATCGCTTACGAACTTGCCCTTAAAGGCAAAAAGCCGATCATTGTAGAAATGAAGGACGACCTTGTAAGCCAGAAAGGCGTTTGTCTTGCGAACTCCTCGTATCTGCGCGAATGGTTTGCATTGAATAAAGTTCCCGTATATCTCGAAACCTCGCTTAAAGAAGTTAAAGACGGTTCGATAGTATGCACGACGAAAGACGGCGACATCGAAATTGCCTGCGATTCGGTCATAAGCTGCGCAGGATATATCCCCGCTCCGGTATCGGAGAAAAAATGCGGCGTATATCTTGTCGGCGACTGCCTTGCGGTCGGAAATCTCCGTTCGGTCGTATGGCGCGCTTACGAAGTCGCGATGAAAATATAGAAAGGCGGATACGTTATGGAATATAAAATGAAACTTACGGAAGAACAGTCCGCAATACTTAACGGTTCAAATGGCGACACAATGGCGAAAGTCATGGAGACTCTCGTCCGTTACGGCGAACTTTTCGGCGCGGATAAAATGGTTCCCGTCACAAGCAAATACAATCACCTTGTAACATCGTTCGGCTTAAAGGCTCTCGCTCCCGTTTATTCCCTTATGGATAAACTTATCGAAACGGGCGCGGTATCGTCTCAGAAGTTTTCTGCCGACCCCCGTCCTCTCGATGACAACGTTCCCTCGAATTTCCTGCAGAATTTCGTTTTTAAGAAATTCATGTATACAAAACAGGATTTCTACGAAGACCAGCTTGAAAAACTCGGACTTATGGATAAAGACGCGTTTACCTGCACCTGCTATATGAGCGAGGTCGGAAATACGCCCGAAAAGGGAGATATTCTTTCATGGTCCGAATCTTCCGCCGTCGTTTACGCAAACTCTGTCCTCGGCGCGCGCTGTAACAGAAATTCGGGAATAATAGACCTTATGGGCTCAATTGTCGGCTACGTTCCGTCTTTCGGACTGCTGACCGACGAAGGCAGAAAAGCCGATTGGATAATCGAGATAAAGACTTCGAAAAAGCCCGAAGCCCAGCTTCTCGGTTCTGCCGTCGGAATGAAAGTCATGGAAGATGTGCCTTATATAAAGGGACTTGATAAATGGCTCGGAACTCTCGACGACGAGGCAAAGACCTACCTTAAGGACTTCGGCGCGGCAACCGCGTCAAACGGAGCCGTCGGTCTTTACCATGTCGAAAACATCACTCCCGAAGCCGTCGAACTCGGTTCGTCGCTCGTTAAAGAAAACGCGAAGACTTACGTTATCGACGACGCCGAACTTCAGCGGGTTTACGACAGTTATCCCGTAATATGGAAAAATAAAGACGCAAAACCGAAACTCTGCTTTATGGGTTGCCCGCACATGAGCCTTCAGCAACTCAAAACATGGACCGACAGGGTGGAAGAGGGGCTTAAAAAGGCAGGAAACGTCAAAGTTGTCGTCCCGACCGTCTTTACCGCCGCTCCCGGAGTTCTTGCCGAATTCGAAAAAACGCCTTATGCCGAAAGATTAAGGAAAACGGGCGTTATCACAAGTTATATCTGTCCGCTCATGTATATGAACAATCCGTTAAGCACAAAAATGCCGGTAATCACATCAAGCAACAAACTCCGTACATATACGAGCGCGAGATATTATACCGACGACGAAATTCTGGAGCAGATAACGAAAGGGGGCAAATAATATGAAAACATTCAAAGGAAGAGTCGTTTCCGCAGGAAACGTTACCGCCGAGGCGCTTGTTTCACACGGCGGACTCAACACTCTTGCTTCTTTTCAGAAAGCATTGCAGTTCGGCGATAAAAAGGCAACCTGCGGGGATCAGAACAACCCCGATCTTTACGGAAAACAAATGCTCGGTAAAGCGCTTTGTCTTCCGCAGACGATAGGTTCGACGACCGGAGGCCTTGTTCTCTATTGCGCCTGCGCTATGGGACGTCAGCCCGCATGCCTCCTCTTTTCCGAACCGATAGATTCTCTTGCCGCCGCGGGAGCAATACTTTCCGACGTATGGCTTGAGGGAAATCCTCTGCCTGTTGTCGACAGCCTCGGCGATGAGTTTCTGTCCTACGCAAAAGACGGAATGAAAATAACGATGTCGGAAGACGGCACCGTCACTGTGGATTAAGATATGAGCCCCGATAATTCGGGGCTTATCTTTTATATTATTTGTGGCAAATACTTGACAGGATTGTAAAAAAATGATAAAATGGGAATGTATAATCAATAAAGGAGAATTGCCATGACGAAAAATGTGAAACTGCGCAGACTTTTGTCGTTTATCCTCGTTTTAACGATGATTTTTTCATTTGCCGCACCCCTTTCGGTATTTGCCGAGACTTCCGGCGAAGAACCTCTTTCAACTCTTCTTTTCGGTTCTGATTATCAGTATGAACCCAAATACAGTCCGGGAACGATGCTTTCGACCTCTAAAAAACTGTTTACGGCGGTCAAAGCCGATTTCCCGAAAGTCGACCTTGCTGTTTTTTGCGGCGACTATACTTCGATAGCGGGTCGGTATAACTACGATGCGGACGCTTCGTCGTCAATCAGAAGCCTGAAAAACTTTCTTTCGCGTTATCTGTATTCTTCGACGGCGACGATGTTCCTGCAGGGCAATCACGACCTGTATGATTCCGAAATCATGGCGGCGAACGGGCCCGTCGAAAATGAAAATTATATAATTTACGTAATGAACACCGAGACCGCAAACCCTTGGTGCCAGGGAATAAAACCGGGTTCCGAAGATATCGTAAAAGCGGCTGCCGCAGCATTGAAAGAGTATCTTACTTCGCTTATTGAAAAAGGGGAGACCCGTCCCGTAATTATCGCGACCCACGTTCCTCTTCACATGTCACCGCGCACCTCCAAAATGGAAGACTCCCGCACCGGCGACAATAAATACAATGCGTATCTTTTCGACGTGCTGAACGACGCGGGAAAAGATCTCGATATTATTTATATGTACGGGCACAACCATGCCAACGGCTACGACAGTTACTTCGGAGGAAGCTGCGTTTACCGCGGAGTGGGTTCGACCCTTGCAGTCCCCGTTACCGAGGGTTATGAAACCGTTCCGTATACGAACAATTTCAAACTGAGAACTCTTAACTTTACTTATATGAACGCAGGATTTATGGGCTATAACGCCGAATCTTCTTCCTGCGGAGAAGTTACGGTCTCTGTTGTCAATATCTATAAAGACAGAATTGAACTTTCGAGATACAACACTTCCGGAAAAACCCATATCGGCGCCAAGGGCGAATATAATCTCAAGGGCTTTTACGGCAGACTTAACGACAGCCTCGGATATAAGGACGAAGACGCAAGACATTTTCTGAAATATCCTCTTTCCGAAGAGACAAAGGGGACGGCGACCGTCGAGAGGACTTCCGTTACGGGAAATCTCCGCGGGCTTGTTACCGAAACCGACGGAAATATCCGTTATTATAAAAACGGAATACCCGTTGCAAAAGGTCTTGTCTCCGATAACGACGGAAACCTCTATTTTATAGGAATCGACAATACTGCGGTGAAAAACCGTAATTTCCGGATAAGCAAAATGAGCGGAAACGGTCTTCTTCCCGCAGGAAAATATAATTTCGACGAAACGGGAAAGATCACCGATACGACCCTCAAAAACGGGATATGTCACGACGAGGACGGCGAATATCGTTTCTATCGTTGGGGCGAAGCGAACGCCGAGGGCGTTGTCAAGGACGACGACGGAAACTTCCGCTATTTTGACTGGTCGGGCGTTTCAAAGAAAAACTGCAGAATTTATATCTATGAAGACTACGCAAACGACCTTGTTCTTCCCGGATACTTCAATATCGACGAAAACGGTTTTATCACGGGGATCACTTCCAAACCCGCAAAAGAAAAAGAGGGAACTTTCTGGTTCTTTGAAAACGGCGATATCGGATATATGGAAAACAAATTTTTCGCAAAAAAGGGAATAGCAAGAGACCTCGAAGGAAATATCTATTATTTCGGAAAAGACAGAAGAGCAATAAGAGAACAGTTGTTTACCGTTTCCGAAAAAGAGGCGAAGGGCATTGTCCCTGCGGGAACATACCGTTTTGACGAAAACGGAATTCTCCGTGAAATCAGCGGACTGATTGCAGATAACGACGGAAACCTCCGCTATTACGAAAACAACAATCCCGTAGCGAAAGGGCTTGTTCGTGACGAAGACGGCAACTTCTATTTTATAAACAGTTCCCTTAAAGCGGTCAAAAACACTTGGTATGCGTTCAGCGCCGCAAAAGCAAACGGCCTTTTACCCGCAGGCAGGTATCAGTTTGACGAAACGGGAAAACTGATGATCAAAAACGGTCTTACGTTTGACTCCGACGGGGACATCCGCTATTATGAAAACGGCGTACCCTCAGCGAAGGGACTTGTTCGGGACGAAGACGGTAACTTCTATTTTATTAACAGTTCCCTTAAAGCGGTCAGAAACACATGGTATGCATTCAGCGAAAAACATTCAAACGGCCTTTTACCCGCAGGCAGGTATCGGTTTGACGAATCGGGAAAACTTATCGCCTGAAAAATTCATCATTCGCAGCGAACATCCGTTGCGAATGATTTTTTATGATCTCTCTTTGTAGGGTAAACAAGTGTTTACTAATGAGCTTTTGTCCTGCAAGTCTGAAATTGTGAACTTTTTAATTTTTACCCCTGTCGGAAGCATATAAAATACGGCTGTGAGACCGTATAGGGACTTACATATTTGATTTTTGTGGATACTGCACAAAAAACATATATTTTTTTTAGTGATCTATACAAAAAGTACAATTTTTTATTGTTTTTTGTTGACTTTTTAATGTACTGTTGCTATAATTGATATGTGATAAAAGGGGGTCTTTGCGCCCTTTGTTTTCATCATCAAATTATGGGGACAACACCCCGAAATAATTAAGGAGGACTTTTGATGAAAAGAACGCTGTCATTTATCCTTGCGATAGCGATGGTCATTTCTTTCGCCACCTGTTTTTCGTTGAATACAACGGCTGAACAGGTGTACGTACCCACTGACGGTACTATGAAAGACATCGAGATCGCAAAAGTAACGACCGCACCTACGATGGACGGCCAGGTTGACGATTCTTACACAAAGATCTTCGACATCTCCGGTTCTGATACTTGGTATCTTAAACCGGACGGCGAAGGAAATCTTGTTTGGGCAAGAGACAACCACGCACCTGTTGACTTCAACAGTGAATCCGGACGTTACGATGCGGCAACCAATCCCGAACGCACTTCGTCCGAATGGTACAATTCGAGACTTGAGGGTTATGCTTCCTGGGATGCAACCAATCTTTATCTCTGCGTTGTTGTAACAACTCCGCATCAGATAAACGATAACCCCGCAAGTGCAGATTCCTGGGCGGGCGACGATATGGAAGTCGCTGCATACAACGCTTCAAGAACCGCAGCCACAAAATTCGTTTTCTCTCAGGTTCAGGGAGCTCTCCAGGTTTATCCCGGAATTACAGCCGGACTTTCCGCTGTTGCGGCAAGAAAAACTTACGGCACGACAACCGGCGGTAATCCCGAAGGCGGACTCTATGTGACCGAGACCGGTTATGTTTACGAACTTACTCTCGGCTGGTCCAAAGGCTTCGGCATCACCGCAGCGGCAAACGCTTCCATTCCTTTCAATGTAGCAGTCAACTTCAACAATGCTGCTGCAGCTCCCGCTACTTCCTGCGGTATACAGGCAGGTGCCGGTATATATAATGAAGGCGGAAGTGTAAATCTTCTGACCCAATCAGGAAATCAGTATCTCGGTTTTGCTCTTAAACTCGTTGACGCTCTCAGCTGTGTTCATGCAAACACCGAATGGGTAGTAAATAAAGAATTCTCCGCAACCGAGGGTTCCGGCGAAGCAAGAAGAGTCTGCAAAGACTGCAACGAAATCATTGCTACCAAATATATAAACGAACCTTCTGCTCCCGCGGCTGAACCCGCAGCGGAAATCGTTGACAACATTACCGCTATAATCAACTACGTCGGAGCAAGCGCTGCCGATGATGTTATCGACGGTAAAAATGTAACCACTCTCCTTACCGAGAGACTTGCCGCTTATCAGGCAAGCGCAACCGATGAAAACCTCGTATCCCTTATCCAGGCTCTTGAAAAATGGGCTGTCGGCGGACAGGACGCTTCCAAAGTTTTCTTCACCAATAAACTTTTCAACGCGATCGACGCTATTATTACTTACGTAGCAACTAATAATGTTTGCGACGCATCCGGCACTCTTGTATTCGAAAGACCTACTTACTGGGCAAAGAGAACTACCGTTCAGCTTAAGGCTCATATCCTTGCGGTAGGAACTGATGCTTATGTTGCAGGTAAAGCTCCCGCTGACTTTACTGCTGAAATAGATTCCGCTATGGCGGCTATGGAAGCGGCTGATACTGCGGCTGCGGCAAACACCGCATTCACAGGTCTTATCGACACTCTTAATGCAAACTGTATGCTTTTATCTGCTCAGAATCTTTATGCTGTAATAGCAGAGGCAACTGAACTCGTAAAAGATACTTCCGGAAATGCGGAAGCACTTGAAACTCTTCAGCTTTATGTCAATGAAATTATTCCCGAAGAACTTGCGGCCAAAGACCAGTACGGATTTATTAAATATCCGAACGCAGGTTTTGTTCAGTACAGACCCGCAGGACAGGCGGACAGTTTTGTTGAAGACGTAAATAAGGATTATAATCCGAGATTTGTTAATTTTGCAAAAGAAATATCCGATGCAATCAACGATTACAGAGCGACTATCGTTCCTAAAGATCCTTACGAAGTAACCATCAAAGAGTCGGTTATTTCCGCAACACAGGCGATAATCAACTACCTTGACAATACTACGGCAACAGACGTCCTTGAAGACAAAACAATAACCAC
>CAKSTW010000002.1 GCA_934501435.1 uncultured Eubacteriales bacterium | reverse complement strand
TTTGGTTCGGAATAGTGTAGTGCTGGCGGTCTATCTATTGTTTTCGGTTGCTTGCTTCTTTACCGTACATGAGCATTGTCTGCCGTCATATCGTTATGGGTGAGCATAACTATCAGTTCAGGAACTTTTTTCATAACTATTTATTCAGGCTCGGAATCGGGTAGGACGTCGCGTGAGTTGCGAAGAAGAGTTTACCGATGATATATTTGTTTGTAGCCGATTCGAAGTTGATGACGACTCTGTCGCCGACGACCGTTATATCTTCGCTGAAGAAAGGCGCGTCAACCGATTTTATAAGGTTTTTACTTCCGACATAGTAAAGCGGGACTTCTTTTCCCGACGCGGAAATCGTTTTGCCCGAGTTTTCAGGTTCGCCGTAGAATTCTATCTTCGACGAGGAAAGTCCCCACGAGCGGGAAAGAATTACACCTCCGTCTTTCATTGCAAAGCCCTGAACGAGGGACGGGAGCGAAACGGAGAATTCGGGGGTGGCGGCGTTTATCTCACCGTCCGCCTCGACTTTGTATGCCGAAACGATAGCCTTGTTTTCTTCGCCTTCGGGGGTCGTGAAGTAATGGCTTTCTTCGGTCTCATAGTTTCCCGCACGGTAGAATTCGCCGACATAAACGTAATTTCCGTCGGACGAAACGTAGGACGCGCTGTTGTCGACCTTTATTTTCTTTACGGCGGTCGCGGTGTCGTTTTCTCTGATATCGGCGATATTAAAAGCGGTAAGACAGCCGCCGTCGGCAACGTAGACGTATTTGCCCGCGGCGGTAACTCCGCCGCCGTGACCTTCGAAAATTTGCCCGTCCGCGTTAAGAAGTCTGACTTCCTTATAGCCCGAAGAGGAAACGACGTACAAAGCGACGCGGTCGCCCGTATATCCGCTCATGATGTAAGACCCGCTTTCGGCGTCGTAGGTTATTCCCTGCGGGATAAAGCCGTTATTTAGGTCGGGGATAGCGCAGACGTTCTGTCTCTGCTGCATATAATCGGGATAGATAATGAATTTCGCAAGGTTTGCGACGCCCCACAGAACGAGGAGAACCAATACGATTATAAGAACTATCTTGAGTATTTTTTTCAGGACTTTCATTTTTCAACCTTTCCGATACGCAGGTTTATTGCGTATTCAAGAGTTTCCAAAGGAACGTTCACGTCGGTTTTGCGAATGGAGATAACGTCTCCGTTTTTCGCTTTTATCACAAGTTTTTTCCCGCCGTTCGAAGAAACGCTTTCGATATCCGAAAGCATTATCTCCTTTTTCTTTTCCAGAAGCACCTTTTCGTCGGTGACGGTAAGAATGGCTCTCGGATAAAGAGAACGCAGAGAAAAGATAATTCCCGTTCCCATAAAGAGAGTGAGGACTATAAGCCCGCAGACAAGCGCGGTCTGAAGCCCTTTTTCGAGGTTTGTTGCGGGAGAGTCGATTTTCAGAAGAAAATAAACCAGAACGCCCGCCGCTTCCGCAGCGCAGAAAATCAGAGCGTCGAGAAGACAGTGAATTTTGTTGGGATTTGCAACAAGATTATTGTCTTTCATACTGAAAAAATTCCTTTCTGTTATTTTTCGATAAGTCCGACCTTTTTATATACTTTGCGAAGCGTTTTGTTCGCGATATATCTTGCTTTTTCCGCGCCCTCGCGGTAAATTCTTTCCATTTCCGCCTTATCGGAGCGGATAGCGTTGAATCTTTCCTGAATGGGAGAAAGCAGGTCGGCGACCGTTTCGCCCACCGCAAGTTTGAAATCGCCGTAGCCTTTTCCGTCGAATTCTCTTTCGATCTCGGCAAAAGTTTTGCCGGTTATTGCGGAATAGATATTCATAAGGTTGTTTATTCCGTCTTTTCCGTCGGCGTATCTTACGACCGCCTCGCTGTCGGTGACGGCTTTTTTGAATTTACGGATAACGACGTCTCTCGGATCGAGCAGATCGACCGTCCCGTTCGCGTCGCTCTCGCTTTTCGACATTTTGTTTTCGGGATTTGAAAGGGATTTTACCCTTGCTCCGACTTTCGGGGTGTACGCCTCGGGAAGTTTGAAAGTTTCGCTGTATCTGCCGTTGAAACGGGTCGCGATATCGCGGCATATTTCAAGGTGCTGTCTCTGGTCTTCGCCGACGGGCACGAGGTCCGCCTGATAAAGCAGGATATCCGCAGCCATAAGCGACGGGTAGGTAAAGAGTCCCGCGTTTACGTTATCGGCGTTTTTGGCAGCCTTATCCTTGAACTGGGTCATTCTCGAAAGTTCGCCGAACATAGTGTAGCAGTCGAGTATCCAGCCGAGTTCGGCGTGCTGCGAAACATGGCTCTGATAGAAAAGTATCGACTTTTCGGGGTCTATTCCGCAGGCTATATACAAAGCAAAGAGGTCGAGGGAATTTTTGCGGAGAATTGCGGGGTCGATTTTTATCGTTAAGGCGTGCAGATCGGCGATACAGTAAAGACAGTTGTATTCGTCCTGCAATTCGACCCAGTTTTTCATCGCGCCGAGATATCCGCCGAGATTAAGGGTCCCCGTCGGCTTTATCGCGCTTAAAATTACTTTCTTTTCGTTATCCATTGAGACATTCCCCCATTGCTTTTATTGCTTTGTCGATATTTTCAAAAGACGGCATCGAATAGTTGAGACGGAGACCGTCGCTCGGTTTTTCGGTATCGACATAGAACGCGTTTCCGGGTATTACCGCGACTTTTTTCTTCATAAGTTCGGCGGCAAACTCAACCGAATCCCTGCCGTCGGGAAGAGTGCACCATAAGAAGAGTCCGCCGTCGGGGTCGGTGCATTTTACGTTTTCGGGAAGATATTTCTTTATTGCCGCCTGCATCGCCGCCGCTTTTTCGCGGTAGATGCCGCGTATCTTGTCTATGTGACCGTCAAGGTCGTATTTTTCGATGAATTCCGAAATGAGCATCTGGAAAAAGAGGTTTGTGTGAACGTCGCTTACCTGTTTTGCGACGACGGTCTTTGCGATTATATCGGGGCGTCCGCAGAGATAGCCTATGCGGATACCCGGAGAGAATATCTTCGAAAAGGACGAACAGTAGACGACCTGTCCCTTTGTATCGAGACTTTTAACCGTCGGGATATCGTCCCCTTTGAAACGGAGTTCTCCGTAGGGGTTGTCCTCAAGGATTATAACGTCGTATTTCTCCGCAAGAGCGAGCATCTTTTTCCTTTTTTCAAGGGACATCGTAACGCCCATCGGGTTCTGGAACGTCGGAATGGTATATATCATTTTGACGTTTTTCGTATTTTTAAGAACGTTTTCGAGTTCTTCAACGTTCATTCCGTCGTCTTCGACCGAAACTCCGACAAGGTCGGCGCCGAAAGAACGGAAAGAATTGAGCGCGCCGAGGAAAGACGGATTTTCGCAGACGACGACGTCTCCCTCGTTGCAGAGAACGCGGCAGGTAAGGTCGAGCCCCTGCTGACCGCCCGTGGTAATTATAAGTTCGTTGTCTTCCTTATTTATATTGAATTTCTTTTCGAGCCTTTCTTTCATCTGTTCCCTTAAAGGAGTGTAGCCTTCGGTAATGCCGTACTGCAGCGCCTTTGCGGAACTGTTAAGGAAAAGATCCCGGGAAATTTCAGCCATTTCCTTTACGGGAAAACTTTCGGGGTCGGGGTTTCCTCCCGCAAGAGATATGAGCGTCGGATCGCTCATCGCCTTGAGGATTTCCCTTATTGCGGACGGTTTCATTCCCTCCGCTCTGTTTGCAAATTTCATATTTTCACCTTCTGTTATTTTGCTTCATACTTAAAACCGAGATGCTCGTACGCCGCAGGGGTCGCGCATCTGCCTCTCGGAGTTCTCGCAAGAAAACCGAGCTGCATGAGATACGGTTCGTAAACGTCTTCTATCGTTACGGGTTCTTCGCCGACAAGCGCCGCGAGCGTTTCAAGCCCGACGGGTCCTCCCTTGAAACTTCTGATTATCGCTTCGAGCATCGTTCTGTCCACGTTGTCAAGACCGAGCCTGTCTATTTCGAGTTTATCGAGAGCCTTATCGGCAATTTCCTTATGAATTATCCCGTCGCCGAGGACCTGCGCAAAGTCTCTCACCCTTTTGAGAAGCCGGTTCGCTATTCGCGGAGTTCCTCTCGAACGGGAAGCGATTTCGTAAGCCCCCTCGTCGTCTATTTTTATTCCGAGGATTCCCGCCGAACGCTTGACTATCTTCGTCAAGTCGGCGTTCGAATAGAGTTCGAGCCTTGAAATTACGCCGAATCTGTCGCGGAAAGGAGCGGCAAGCTGCCCAGAACGGGTCGTCGCGCCTATAAGGGTGAACTTCGGCAGATTGAAACGTATCGACCTTGCCGACGGGCCTTTTCCGAGGATTATATCGAATTCGTAATCCTCCATTGCGGGGTAAAGAACCTCTTCGACGGTTCTTGACAGGCGGTGTATCTCGTCGATAAAGAGAATGTCGCCGTCCTGCAAATTCGTGAGCAGAGCGACTATATCGCCCGTTCTTTCAAGGGCGGGGCCGCTCGTAACTCTTATCGAAACGCCCATTTCGGAGGCGATGATATTCGCAAGGGTCGTTTTGCCGAGACCCGGAGGTCCGTATAAAAGAACGTGGTCGAGGCTGTCTTCTCTTTTTTTCGCGGCTTCTATAAAAATTTTAAGGTTTTCCTTGACGGTGTCCTGCCCGACGTATTCATCAAGCGTGTGAGGTCTTAAAGACTGTTCGGTATCCTCTTCCGCGCGGTTCATCGCGTGGGCGGAAAGAAGTCTTTCGTCGTCGAATTCCATTCAATACCTCCTATATAAGTCTGCTTAAATAGCGGAGCGCCTGCCGGACAAGGTCTTCGGTGTTTTCGGCGGAACATTTTCTGACCGCAGCGTCGGCGTCCGATTTCGAATAGCCGAGTTCGGTTAAAACCGCTATCGCTTCGTCTCTTACGCCGGCGGAAGCAAAGCCCTGTGACGGCGTTTCGGCGGCAGATTCAAAGCCCGATTTCGCAATTTTATCTTTGAGTTCGAGACAGATACGCTGCGCCATTTTGGGGCCTACCCCCTGAGCCGCCGTTATTTTTCTGACGTCGGACGAAAGAATGGCGGTTGCCAGCGCCGACGGCGACAGTTCGGAAAGCACCGACAAGGCGGCTTTCGGACCCACTCCGCTTACCGAAAGAAGCATTATAAAGAAGTCCTTTTCCTCTTCGGTCGCAAAGCCGAAAAGATCCATCGCGTCTTCCCTTACATTAAGATAGGTATAGAGTTTTACTTCCGTTTCCCTGCATATCTGCGAATAGGTCGTTCCCGTTATCGCGCATCTATACCCGACCCCTCCGCAGTCGACGACCGCAAGGGACGGAGACGCAAGGGCAAGTTTTCCTTTTAAGTAGTAATACACGGGTATTCCTCCGTTATCTTATGGTATGGGCGTGGCAGATAGCCATCGCAAGAGCGTCCGCGGCGTCGTCGGGACGCGGTATCTTCTGTAAATTCAGGAGCATTTTGACCATTGCCATGACCTGCTGTTTTTCGGCTCTGCCGTAGCCGACTACCGCCTGTTTTACCTGAAGCGGCGTATATTCGTATATGGGGACGCCCGATTTTTTGCCTGCAAGAAGAATTACTCCCCTGCCGTGAGCGACGGCGATCCCCGTTTTGACGTTCGTGTTGAAAAACAGTTCCTCGACCGCCAGATTTTCCGCCTTATAAAATGAGATGAGGCGGCAGAGTTCGTCGAAAATGATATTAAGCCTGTCCTCAAGGTCGGTTTTTGCCGGGGTCAATATCGCTCCGTAATCGGACGACACGAATTTATTCCCAACATATTCGACCATTCCGTAACCGACGGTCGCAATTCCGGGGTCAACTCCCAAAATAATCAAGTTCTGTCCCTCATTCTTCTGTTTATTTCTCTTTCGGCGTCTTTTTTCGCAATGCTCTCGCGCTTGTCGTAAAGTTTTTTACCTTTACAGAGACCTATCTCCATTTTCATGAGAGGTCCTTTGAGATAGACCGAAAGAGGAATGACCGAATAGCCCGCCTGTTTGACTTTGCCGAAAAGTTTCAGTATCTCCTTTTTGTGCAGGAGAAGTCTTTTCGGGCGCAGGGGGTCTTTATTGAAGATATTTCCCTTTTCGTAAGGAGAAATATGCACGCCGAGAGCGAATATCTGACCGTTATCTATCGAACAGTAACTGTCCTTTAAGTTTATCTGCCCCAGACGGACGGACTTGACCTCCGTGCCGAACAGTTCGATACCCGCTTCGTACTTTTCTTCCACGAAATAGTCGAAATATGCCTTTTTGTTCTGGGCAATTATTTTCATAACGCCCTCCTTTTATTATTTCCTGACGTTTTTGCCGGTATAGTTGAGAAGTCCGCCGGCAAGAAGAAGTTTTCTCTGTCTTTCGGAATAGTCCGAAACAAGAGGAATTTCAACGCCTTTGGTCTTGTTTTTGAGAATGACTTTTCCTCCGTTTTCGACGGCGTCTCTTATATTTTCGAGAACGAGGTCGTCGCCGAGGTCTATCTTATCGTAATCCGCTTCGTTTTCAAAGGTGAGCGGCAAAATTCCGGAATTTATAAGGTTTGCCTTATGAATTCTCGCAAAACTCTTGGTGATGACCGCTTTTACGCCGAGATAAAGCGGAACGAGCGCGGCGTGTTCTCTGCTCGAACCCTGACCGTAGTTTACACCGCCGATGATAAATCCGCCGCCCCATTCCTTTGCTCTTTCGGAAAAGCCTTCGTCGCAGACGGCAAAGCAGAATTTCGAAAGATACGGAATATTCGAACGGTAGGGAAGAATTTTCGCGCCCGCGGGCATGATGTGGTCGGTCGTGATATTGTCCCCGACTTTGAGGACCGCTTTTCTTTCAAGCGTTTCGTCGAGTTCGGTGTTGAGGGGGAACGGTTTGATATTGGGACCTCTGACGACTTCGACCTCTTCGCCCTCTTTTGCGGGGGGGATTATCATATTGTCGTTTATCTTAAAGTGAGAAGGCATTTTTACCGAAACGTCGACGCCTTTGAGGGTCGTCGGGTCGCAGAAAACGCCAGCAACGGCGCTTGCCGCGGCGGTTTCGGGAGAAACGAGATAGACCTGCCCGTCTTTGGTTCCGCTTCTGCCCTCGAAGTTTCTGTTAAAAGTACGGAGGGAAATACCCTTCGATTTCGGGGACTGACCCATTCCGATACAAGGTCCGCACGCACATTCGACGACTCTTGCTCCGGCGGCGACTATATCCGCAAGCGCGCCGTTTTCGGCAAGCATCGTAAGCACCTGACGCGAACCCGGAGCGATGACCAGAGAAACGTTGTCGGCAACGGTCCTGCCGCGAAGAATTGCGGCGACTTTCATCATATCGGTATAGGAAGAGTTGGTGCAGGAGCCTATACATACCTGGTCGATATTTCCGCCCGCAAGGTTTGCGACGGGAACGACGTTATCGGGGCTGTGGGGGCACGCCGCAAGAGGAACAAGTTCGGAAAGGTCGATATTTATAACTTCGTCATACTCCGCGTCGGGATCCGCCGCAAGGGGAGTATAATCCTTTTCCCTGTCCTGCGCTTTGAGGAATTCTCTCGTCATTTCGTCCGACGGGAAAACGCTGGTCGTTGCTCCCAGTTCGGCTCCCATATTCGTTATCGTCGCTCTTTCGGGAACGGTAAGGGTTTTTACTCCTTCGCCCGAATATTCGATTATTTTCCCGACGCCGCCCTTGACGGACATTATTTCGAGAAGTTTTAAGATCACGTCTTTTGCGGAGACCATCGGACGGAGGCGACCCGTAAGATTTACCTTTACGACGTACGGCATATTGAGGTAAAACGCTCCGCCGCCCATTGCCACGGCAACGTCAAGACCTCCGACGCCTATCGCGAGCATTCCGATACCGCCGCAGGTCGGGGTGTGGGAATCGCTTCCGACAAGGCTTTTGCCGGGAACGCCGAAACGTTCGAGGTGAAGCTGGTGGCAGATACCGTTTCCGGGTTTCGAGAAGTAAACGCCGTGCTTTTTGCATACGGTCTGGATATATTTGTGGTCGTCCGCGTTTTCAAAACCCGACTGCAAAGTATTGTGATCTATATACGAAAGGGAAAGTTCGGTCTTTACCCTGTCTATTCCCATAGCCTCGAACTGAAGGTACGCCATGGTTCCGGTGGCGTCCTGCGTCAAAGTCTGGTCGATCTTTATCGAAATTTCCCTGCCGGGGATCATCTCCCCCGAAACAAGGTGACTTTTTATAAGTTTCTGCGCGATGTTAAGTCCCATTTTATCTTCTCCTTTTATTGTGACAGTCCGAGTCCCGAATAAAAAGCGTTCAGGAATTCAAACGGACCCGTTTTGTATTTGAACATAAGCCGTACGACCGTTTCGTCTCCGCTCTCGTAAAGGTTCGGAGCGCTGTTGACGGCTTCCCGCGTTTCGACGCGTTTTTCGAAAGAGTATGCGATATTCAGAAGTTTCTGCTCTTCGCCGCGGCTTGCCGAAATTTCCATTCCGACCGACGCGCCCGAAGAATGTCTTCCTATCGGTACGGTTATTTCGGGAGTTCCGAGAATCTGGGAAATATATCCCGATGTCAGAACGAAATTTTCATAATCCGCTTTCGGATACCCCTCGGCGTTTCTTCCCGACGAATTCGGTTCGGAAAGGAAAGTCGGAAAAATAAAAGCGGAAAGAGAGTTTTTTTCAAGCGTTTCTTTGAAAGCGGAGTAATATCTTTCGTACGCGACCGTTTTCGCGTCGCCCGTGGCGGACACGCAGTTCGAATAAAGAATGAACAGTTTCGGGACGGAGACTTCGACTACCTCGACCCCGCATTTTTCAAGTTCCGCAACGGCGGCATAAAACAGTTCTTTCGTTTCGATATCGACGGCGCTCACGGGCCATGTCGAAAACGAAGTCGTTTTCGAAAGTTCGGAAAGAATACCTACGCGAAGACCTACGAGACTGTCGGGATTCAGATTTTCAAAATAAGAAGTCTTCCCTCCCGTAAGGCTGTCGGTAATCGTCGCAAGATCGGAAACCGAACGCGCGACCCCGCCGACCGTTCCCTCCGAAGGATTCGAAAAATAAACGCCGCTTTCCGAAACCGTCCCGCGGGTGGTCCTCAGCGCAAAACAGCCGTTCAGAGCCGCGGGGAAAAGCAATCCGCCGCCCGAATCGCCGCCTATGCCGGCGGCTGCCATGTTAAGGGAGACCGCAGAAGCGGCGCCGCCCGAAGAACCTCCCGAAGAAAGGTTTTTCGAATAGGCGTTTTTCGTTTCTCCCGCGACCGCGCTTATCGTATAGTTGAGCGCTTTTGCGTAAGTGCTGATATTTGTTTTTCCGACAATTACAGCGCCGTTTTCCTTAAGATATTTTACGACGTCGGCGTCTGTTTCCGCCGCGGTCTTCTTGCGGCTCTCCCCTTTTGTCGAAACTTCGCCCGCAAGGTCTATATCGTCGCCTATGACGACGGGGATACCGAAGAGACGCGGGACGTCCTTTTTCTCCGAAAGCGTTTTATCGCGGCTGTCCGCCTCCGAAAGAGCGTTCCCGCAAAGAGTGATAAAGCAGTTGAAGGCGCCGTTATATTCGTTTATTCTTTCGGTATATATCTCTGTCAGACGGCGGCTCGTGATAAGCCCCGAAACGAGCATGGCGTGAAGTTCCGAAATATCGGCTTCGTAAACCGCGCCGTCGATCTTTGCGCGGTCGGCGTCGGAAACGGAGACCGCTCCCGACGAAAAAGAGAATGCCGAAAAACAAATCACTAACGAAAGAAACGCGGCAAAAAATTTTCTTTTCATAAATAAATCTCCGTATTAAACGTTGAACCGGAAAAGAACGACGTCGCCGTCCTTGACGACATAATCCTTTCCCTCGCTCCGTACAAGTCCTTTTTCCTTGGCGGCGGCAATCGAGCCGCACTCGACGAGGTCGTCGAACGAAACGACTTCGGCGCGGATAAAGCCCTTTTCGAAATCGGAATGTATCTTTCCCGCCGCCTGAGGCGCTTTCGTTCCCTTTTTTATGGTCCACGCCCTTACTTCCTGCTTTCCGGCGGTAAGATAGCTTATCAGACCGAGAAGCGAATAGGAGGCTTTTATAAGTCTTGCGAGTCCGCTTTCCTTAAGACCGAGGTCTTCGAGGAAAAGCGCTTTTTCATCGTCGTCGAGTTCCGAGATCTCCTCTTCGGTCTTTCCGCATATCGGAATGACTTCCGAGCCTTCGGCGGCGGCGAATTCCTTTACTTTTATGTAGTACGGGTTATCTTCCGAGAAATCCTTTTCGCTCATATTCGCGGCGTAGATAACGGGTTTGTCGGTAAGGAAGTTCGATTCGTCAACGGTCTTCTTTTCGTCTTCGGTAAGTTCGAGAGTCCGGATACATTTTCCCTCTTCGAGACATTTGAGGACTTTTTCGAAAAGAGAAACGTCCGCAAGCGCTTTTTTGTCGCCCTTTGCCTGTTTTCTTGCGCGGTCGAGACGTTTTTCGGCGGTCTCCATATCCGCAAAAACAAGTTCGGTGTCGATTATTTCAATATCGCGGATAGGGTCTATTGAGCCCTCGACGTGGACGATGTTTTCGTCCGCGAAGCATCTCACGACATGGACTATCGCGTCGACCTCCCTTATATGCGAAAGAAATTTGTTTCCGAGCCCTTCGCCTCTCGACGCGCCTTTGACAAGTCCCGCTATATCGACGAATTCGATTATCGCGGGCGTATACTTGTCGGGGTCGTACATCTTCGCAAGGACGTCAAGTCTTTCATCGGGAACGCAGACGACGCCGACATTCGGTTCTATCGTGCAGAACGGATAGTTCGCGGCGTCCGCTTTCGTGTTGGTTATGGCGTTGAAAAGGGTACTTTTTCCGACGTTCGGAAGTCCCACTATTCCGAGTTTCATATTTTCATTTCCTTTCGGGACGGATATTCAAAAGGCAAAACTCTGCCTATTATATTACAGTATAATATAAATTATTGAAAAAAGCAAGGATTTTCGGGCAAAACGGCGAATTTCGGAAAAATGTAAAAAAATCCTCCGTTTCAGTCTTGACAAACACTCGTTTTTACTGTATACTTGAAACTGTATCGGCACGGTCCGTTCAGCGTTCCGCCGATGCCCGCAAAAGCGGTCCTTGCCTACGGCATGCCGCAGGCCTTATGTCCAAAAGGAGGTAAAACAAAATGGTAATCAGAAACAAATACGAATCAGTTCTTGTTCTCAGCACAAAAACTTTCGACGACGCGGCTCTTGAAGCGACCGTTGAAAAGTTCAAGACCCTTATCGCAGAGAACGGCGGAACAGTCGAAAACGTTGACGTCTGGGGTAAAAAGCGTCTTGCTTACGCTATAAACTACGAGACGGAGGGTTACTACGCAGTCATCAGTTTCGAGGCTGAAGGTTCTCTTGTGAAAGAGCTTGACCGTATAGCCAACATAACCGACGGCGTTATGCGTTTGATGACCGTAAAGAAATAAGACCCGCCGAAAAAGAAAAGGGAGTGGATAAGATATGAATATCAACAAGATAATCCTTATGGGAAGACTCACGGCAGACCCCGAACTTCAGATGTCCGCGTCGAACGTCCCCGTCCTCCGTTTTACGGTAGCCGTAAACCGCAGAGTGACAAACGCTCAGAGAGACGACGGAAGACCGACCGCCGATTTTATCGACTGCGTCGCGTTCTACAAGACTGCGGAATTCGTTTCGAAATACTTCAAAAAAGGCTCCGTCATCATTGTTTTCGGAAGCCTTCAGATCAACACATGGAAGGACAAGGAAGGCAAAAACCAGCGTTCTCCCCGCGTTGTTGTCGATGAAGTCATGTTCGGTGAAAGCAAAAACGCTTCTTCGTCGTCCGCCGCCGCAAAAGCACCTGCAGCCGCAGCTCCCGAAAAGGATCAGGAAGCTTATTCCAATATTCCCGAGAACGATTTCTTCGCCGATATAAGAGATATCGAAGAAGATCTCCCGTTCTGATCTTTGCGAAAAGAATTTACGAAAGGAGCAAAACTGAAATGGAAAGAGAAAACAACTTCAAAAGAAGACCCAAGAAGAGAGTTTGCCAGTTCTGCGCTGACAAAGCGACTTCGATAGATTATAAAGACGTTGCAAAACTCAGGAAGTACGTAAGCGAAAGAGGAAAGATCCTTCCCCGCCGCGTAACCTGCACCTGCGCCATGCACCAGAGAGAACTCACCGAAGCGATAAAAAGAGCAAGACAGATCGCTCTGCTTCCCTACTCTGCCGACTAATTTAATCAAAAAAGACAAGGGAGGCGACGATCGCTTCCCTTATTTTTTTACGGAGGATAAAATGAGAACAGGCATAGGCTACGACGTTCACAGATTTGAAAAAGGAAGAAAACTGATCCTCGGCGGAGTCGAAATTCCTTATGAAAAGGGACTTCTCGGTCATTCCGACGCCGACGCGCTTCTCCACGCGGTGACCGACGCGCTTCTGGGAGCCGCGGGACTCGGAGACATCGGCTCGCACTTTCCCGACAGCGACCCGAAATACAAGGGAGCCGACAGTCTTCTTCTGCTGAAAGAAACGGTCCGTCTGCTTTCGGAAAACGGGTTCAGAGCGGTCAATATCGACTGTACGGTAGTTGCCGAAGAACCGAAGATATCCCCGTACAAAGAACAGATGCGCGAAAATATCGCAAAAGCCTGCGCCCTTCCGCCCGACGCGGTAAACGTCAAGGGAAAGACCGAAGAGGGGCTTGGTTTTACAGGAAAAAAACTCGGTGTCAAGGCTCTGGCAACCTGCCTGATAACGGAAATACGGTAAGAATGTCCGCAAGACTGCGGACATTTTTTTTCGGAAACCCCTTGACAAATCACCCTGCTTTGTGTATTATTACAGTAGAACAGAAGATAATAAGGAGGAAAAATTGCCATGAATTGGAACATGGACAAAGAGCGCCCGATATGTCCGCAGCTTTGCGAACTTGTCTGTGTCGGGATATCGAACGGCGAATTTCCGCCGGGGTCCCGGCTTTTATCGGTAAGGGATCTTGCGGTCGTCGCGGGGATAAACCCGAACACCGTCCAGAAATCGTTCACCGAACTTGAGAGGCTCGGGCTTATTTATTCGGTCAGAGGAACAGGCTGGTTTGTCGGCGAAAACACCGCGCTTGCCAAAGAGACCGTCTGCAGAATTGCCGAAAACAAGACTGCGGAATATGTTTCCGAAATGAAGAAACTCGGAATGACAGCCGACGAAATTTATAATTATATAAAGGAGAACAATGTATGAGTAGATTGCTCGTATGCGAAAACCTTTCGAAGAATTACGGCGGCAAACCTGCCTTAAAAAACGTAAATCTCGAAATTCAGAGCGGGCGCATCGTAGGTCTTTTGGGACCCAACGGTTCGGGAAAAACGACTCTTATCAAAACGGCGAACGGTCTTTTGACTCCCTCTTCGGGCAGGATCCTGATAAACGGAATGGCGCCGGGAGTCGAGACGAAAAAGATAGTTTCGTATCTTCCCGACGAAAGTTTTCTGAACAGCTGGATGACGGTGGAACAGATAGTGAAGATGTTTTCCGACTTCTATGCCGATTTCAGAACCGAACTTGCGTATAAAATGCTCGAAAATCTCGGCATAGAGACGTCCGCAAGATTAAAGACCCTTTCGAAAGGCAACAAGGAAAAGGTCTGTCTTATTCTCGTAATGAGCAGAAACGCACTTCTTTATATTCTCGACGAACCGATAGCGGGCGTTGACCCCGCTACAAGGGACTATGTAATAAGAACGATAATCAACAACTATAATCCGGAAGCGTCGGTCGTCATTTCGACCCACCTCATTTCCGATATAGAGCAGGTGCTCGACGACGTTATTTTCCTTCAGAACGGCGAAATAACGCTTACGAAGACCGTCGATGAGATAAGAGAAGAAAACGGAAAGAGCGTCGACGAAATGTTCAGGGAGGTATTCAAATGGTAGGAAAACTGATGAAATACGAAATTCAGTCGTATTTCCGCAAACTTTTCCCCTTTCAGCTTATAATAATCGGAATAGGCGTTCTCACGAGGATAATCCAGTTTTTCGAGGCGGACACCGAAGTTTATGACATAGTGCTTTCCTCCTCGGTATTTATGTATGTGATATCCTGCATCTTCCTCTATTTTATGACGCTCTGGTTTGTGGTCTCCCGTTTTTACACCAATCTGTTCAAACGCGAGGGATACCTTTCCTTTACGCTTCCCGTAACGACAGGTCAGCATATTTTCGCAAAACTCGCGGTTGCGGTCGGAGTATTTTTTGTCACCGCGGCGGCGACCGTTATTTCGATGGTCATCGCGATGGCGGGCGAAGTGCTTGTCGAAGTAATAAAAGCGGGGGGCTATCTCCTGAACAGATTTATAGAATGGACTTCCGGAAACTTCGCGCTTTATCTTGTTGAGTTCATTGTCGCAGCCCTGCTTTCGATGATAACGGAGATACTGCTGCTCTACGCATGCGCGGCGCTCGGCCAGTTATCGAAAAAGAACCGCGGACTTCTGGCGGTGGGAATATTCTTCGGATATTATATAGTCTGCCAGATAATCACTACCGCGATAACGACCGCGGTTTCCGTGGCGGCGCTTGCCGGAAGTCTCGACCCGATATTGAATTTTATCGAAAAAAATCCCTATACTTCGGTACATATAATGTTCTGCCTGATTATCATTTTCACCGTAATATTCGGGATCATCTATTACGCAATAACAAACTTCGTTATCAAAAAGAAACTCAATCTTGAATAAAGGAGAAAGCAAAATGAAAAAATTTATAAGGACCGCAGTCCTCATTTTCGCTCTTACCGTTCTCTGCTTTTCCCTTTCCGCCTGCCACGCCCTTGACGAAACCAAAAAAGCGCAGGCTTTCAAAAACGACGACGGTACCGTTCTGTACGACGGGAAAATATATAAGGCGCTGCCCGACAGTCCCGAACTTTCGGCGCTGTCCTATGCTCTTGCCTCCGACCGCGGGAATATGGTCTTTCTGACCGACAGGGACGTCCCCGTGCTTCTCTCGGCATTTATCGGAGAGGCTGCTTTCACCGATAAGGACAAAAAGATAATTTTCGCCGACTATCTTACGGACGGTTCCTCGAACAGTCTCACATTCTGCCGCGAAGATCTGTACGATACGCTGCTTGAGGAAATAAAAAATCCGATATATACAAAATATGTGATGAAACTCGACACCTCGTGGCTCGGTTATCTGTACGGAGAAACTGACATGCCCGACAGCATTCCTCTTACGGACGCAGCAGTCGCGGCGATAGAGGAAGTCATAGCCCTGAACGACACCGTTCAGGTTTCCTCCGACAGATATTCTTATCTCGGCGCGGAGATCCACCGTTATACGGAAGACGAACTGTTCAGCGAAGCCTATTGCACCTTAATAAAGAGCAACGACTCTTTGCTTATAGTTCCCGCCTCCGAAACGGTCACCGAAGAAGATGAGGGCTACGGCGTTGCGACCGCTTATAAGGTTCCGACAAGCGGAGAAGCCGCCGCGAAAATAAAAAATCTTTTCGAAAAGAAAGAAAAGATAGACGAAAAGATAGCAGAACTTATCGGAGACTCGGATATTCTCGACGATCCCTACAACCCCGACTCATGGTGATAACGCGCAGCGTTCGGAGAAACGAGACGAAAAAAGCAGTCGCTTTCGGAAGAATTCACAAGGTCGAAGACCCGGACAAAACTATTGAGATATGCCGTAAACTGAGCAAAAAATTCACCGACGACAGCGATTACGCCGAAAAGGAGACGGCGGGCGGCAAGGACAGAGTTTTATGCCTTGAACTTGTCTGCGAACATATCACTGGCAAGAAAACCGAAGAAAGATAATAAAAGAGCGGAAAACAAATTTTGTTCTCCGCTCTCTTTTTATTTTTTTATTTTCGCGACGGTTTTCGTGCTCACGAGGTTTACGCCCGTTCCCGCTATATCGCGAACCAGAATTTCGCCCGTTTCGACGGGAGCTTCGGTCCTCACGGTCTTTATGACCTGCATAACTCTGAACATATCCGCTTTTTTTATTTCCCCGTCGGTCTTGACGGGAAGCCGCGGGTGCATGGCTCCCGAAATATGGACGGTCGAAGTCACGGCTCTGTGCGGATCGCGAAGTTCGTTTTTTCCGTATTCCTCGCCTCTCGGACAACTGTTTCCGGTTACGGCATAACCGTTTTCCTCATCGACCGAAAGCCTGCACCCCTTGGGGCAGACGATACAAACAAGTTCTTTCATTTTATCTCCTCCGCTCCGACCGTTATGACGTTGTTACCCGCTTTTTCGAGAAGAACCGCGGGAAGCGATATTTTTTCCATTTCGCCCGGAGCCATTCTTTCGCGCGAAAACGCCGCTATCTCTTTACCGAGTGATTTTACGGTTATCCTGCTTTTTTTGAAAATGCGGTTCACCCTGAAAAATACGTCGGTCTTCTTTCCCGCGTTTGCCGTTCTTATCTTCTGCGGCACGGTATAGGAAATACCGTCGCCGTTTTCGAGAGTGAAAACTCTTCCTTTTTCCGAAAAACTGTTTTTTACATATTCGGCGGCTCCCTTGCCCGCTCTGATACTTTCTTCGGTCACGAAATCGACAAGGTCGTGAACGTGGACGACGTTTCCGCAGGCAAAAATTCCTTCAGCCTCCGTCTCCATATTTTCATGGACGAACGCTCCGTTTGTACGTCTGTCAACGGAAATTCCCGCGGAGCGCGTAAGTTCGTTTTCGGGGATAAGACCGACCGACAGCAAAACGGTGTCGCATTCGGTATATCTTTCCGTCCCCTTTATCGGACGGCGGTTTTCGTCGACTTCGGAAATGACGACCCCTTCGACCCTGTTTTCCCCTCTTATTTCGGTCACGGTATGCGACAGATAAAGCGGAATTCCGTAATCTTCAAGGCACTGGACGATATTTCTTGTAAGGCCTCCCGAATAAGGCATGACCTCGACGCAGGCAAGCACTTTCGCCCCCTCAAGGGTCATTCGTCTCGCCATGATAAGCCCTATGTCTCCGCTCCCTAAAATCACTACCTTTTTACCGCAAAGATAGCCGTCGATATTAAGGTAACGCTGCGCCGTTCCGGCGGTAAACACGCCAGAGGGACGCGTTCCCGCAATACCGATAGCCCCTCTTGTCCGCTCTCTGCAGCCCATCGCAAGAACTATCGACTTTGCCTCCGCGACCGTATAGCCCTGCGGACTTATATAATGCACTTCTTTATCTTTTGTAATGTCGAGAACCATTGAGTCGGTCGAAATTTCAACGCCCGCCTCCTCAGCCTTCTTTATAAATCTGCCCGCATATTCGGGGCCGGTGAGTTCTTCGCCGAAATAGTGAAGCCCGAAACCGTTATGGATACACTGATTGAGTATTCCTCCCGCCTCGCTGTCGCGTTCTATGACAAGAACGTTTTCAAGCCCCTCGTTTTTTGCGGAAACGGCGGCGGCAAGCCCCGCGGGACCTCCTCCGACGACTATAAGATCGTAGATCACAGATTTCCGCCCCCTTTCGCAAGGATATAACTTCCGTCGCGGTCTTTTACGACGTCTTCGGTCTTAATTCCGAGTTCTTCGGCGATGATCGCAACTACTCTCGGAGAACAGAAACCGCCCTGACATCTGCCCATTCCCGCGTTTACTCTGCGCTTTACGCCGTCCACGCTCACGGGCGGAACTTTCGAGCAGAAGCAGTCCCTTATCTCTCCCTCGGTGATTTTTTCGCAGCGGCAGACGATCTTTCCGTAAAGCGGATCTTCCTTTATTTTTTCGTTCTTTTCCTCGGCGGAAAGTTCCGAAAACCGGAATACTCTGCGCGTTGACGCAAACTTTTCCTTTTCGTAAAGCACAAGTCCGTTTTTACGCAGTTTTTTTATCGCATAAAGCGCGACGGCGGGCGCGGCGGAAAGCCCCGGAGAGCGTATCCCCGCGATATCGAGGAAATTTTCGGCTGCAAAATCTATTATAAAATCGTTTTTGTCGGTGTTTGCCCGAACGCCAGCAAAGTTCCTTATCGAACTTCGGAAATCGACCGACGGAACGCTTTTTTTCGCCCTTTCCTTAACCGACAGAAGCCCCTCCGCAACCGTTGAAGTATCGTCCTTTCCGGACGGCAGAGCGTCGGGTCCGACAAGCAGGTTTCCGTGGACGGTCGGGGTAACAAGAACTCCTTTCCCCTCCGCTTTCGGACACTGGAATACCGTATGGGAAACAGTAGCGCCCGCGCTTTTATCCAAAAGATAATATTCGCCCTTTGCGGGGGTCATCTTAAATGTCGCGGGAGCGACAAACGCATGAATTTCGTCGGCGTGGGTCCCCGCGCAGTTTATGATATATTTTGTTCTCAGTTCGCCGTTATTCGTTTTTACAAGATATCCGTCGGTATCCTTTTCAATGCCGAAAACTTCGGTCCGCCTTTCGAGTTTCACGCCGTTTTTTACCGCGACTTCGATAAACGCAAGAGTATATTCCCACGGGTTTATTATCGCGCCCGTCGGAGCGTAAAGCGCGGAAACGGCGTCGGGGGACACATTCGGTTCTTTTTCACGAAGTTCCTCTTTTGAAATGATACGCGCGCCCTCGACCCCGTTTTTATCGGCGTTGTTTTTCAGCCGCTGAAGCGTTTTTTCGTCTTCGCCGTCAAACGCAAGGACAAGAGAACCGTTGCGGATATAAGGTACGGAAAGTTCGGGCGCGAGATGTTCGGCAAGTCTGCTGCCCTCAACGTTGAGTTTTGCCGCAAGGGTCCCCGGTTCGGGGTCGTAGCCCGCGTGGATTATCGCGCTGTTCGCACGGCTCGTCCCCATCGCGACGTCGTTTTCCTTTTCGACGACGACGATATCAAGGTCGTATCTTGAAAGATAGAAAGCCGTCGCCGCGCCTATGACGCCGCAGCCGATTATTACAATATCCGCCATGGTAATGCTCCTTTTCAAAGAGTTTTATCTGTTTAATTTTAACATACCGACCCTCAAAAGTCAAGAAAAACCGACCGCGAATTTTTTTCGCGATCGGTTTTATGAAAAGATGTGTATTATTCAAAAAGTCCGTTTATGAAATTGTTGAAGTAGTCGCGGATATTTCCGCCGTAGTTTCCGTTGTTGCCGTTTTGATTATTCTGACTGTTGTTTCCGTTCTGCCCGTTGCCGTCTCCGTACCAACCGTTATTTCCGTTCTGACTGTTTCCGTTCTGATCCGACGAATCGGTGTCGGGTTCAAGGGTCTTGTATTCCTTGGTCGAAAAGAGCGTTACGGTAACGTCCATGCTGTCCGCGTCGCGAAGAAGAGTAACGACGACGCTGTCGCCGACTTTTTTCTTCGAGAAATAATTTATAACTTCTTCCGTCGAAGTCACTCTCTGACCGTCGACCTTTGTTATGAGGTCTCCCGCCTGAATTCCCGCTTTTTCGGCAGGGCTGCCTTTTGTGACTTTCTGGATAAGAGCGCCGCCGATATTCGAATCGGTGGAAGCGGTAATTCCTATCATCGGGCGGTCGACGACTCCCGTATCCTTGAGTTCGTTTATGATATCGAGAACGCTTGATATCTGAATGGCAAAACTGATGTTTTCATAGTTCGTAGACGCTATTTTTGCGGAGTTTATGCCTATTACTTCGCCGTACATATTGCAGAGCGGTCCGCCGGAGTTTCCGGAGTTTATCGCCGCGTCATGCTGGAAAACGCTCAGAACTCTGCCGAGGTTCGAGAAACGGTAGTTGTCTCTTACCGCGGAAACATAACCCGACGTTACGGTGTTCTGCAAAGAAGTATCGTAAGGCGTTCCTATCGCGACGACCTGATCGCCGACCTTGGTCTTGGTCGAATCGCCGAGCGTCACGGGAGTAAAGCCTTCGCCGTTCACCTTTAAGACCGCGGTATCGGAGGAAGCGTCTCCGCCGACGAGCGATGCGTCGTATTCTTTGCCGTCGTCGGTCGTTACCGTAATTTTATACGCATTTTCGATAACGTGGTAATTCGTTACTATATAGCCGTCGGAGGTGATGAAAAATCCGCTGCCCATACCCGTTCCCGTCGCCGTCGAGCTTCTGACCTGGGTGACTATCATGACGGTGCTGGGTTTGACTTTTTCAACGACGCCCGCGACCGTGAGTTTGTCGGTGGTCTGCGAAATTTCGGTTTCGTAATTCCTGTTTTCGGTCGTCGGAGAAGTTGCCGCCGCCTTTTCTTTCTGCAAAGCAAGATATGCTGTGAAAGAGAAGGAAACAATGCTTATCGCAAGACAAAGAGCGGTGACGACCCACAAAGCCGCATACCCGCCGTGTCTTTCCTTTTTACGCTTTTTATTATCGGGCTTCTGCGGTTCGGGAATCTTTTCTTCGACGGGTTCGGCGGAGACTTTTTCCTCCTCAACCGAATATTCGTCGGAATTCACTTCGATATTTTCGGTAACGTTTTCGTTTCCGTTTTCATAGATGTCGGTCATATAAATTGCCCCTTTCGGTTTTTTACAAGAAGATTATATCCGCAATTTTTGTTAGCACAATTACGCAATTTCGGCGGAATTTAGTTAAAAGCGGAAAGTTTAAGTATTACGTCGGTCGGCTCGAAATCCGCGCCGGAGAAGTCGTTTTCGATCTTTCCCTCGACAAAAAAACCGCATTTTTCAAGGATTTTCAGTGACGCGATGTTTTTCGGGTGGCAGAACGCGACGAGTTTTTTCACGCCGCATTTTTCGAAAACATATCTGACGGCTGTTTCAACCGACTCCCGCCCGTAACCTTTTTCATGTTCGGCGGCGGCAAGCCAGAAACCTATTTCCGCGGCGGCTTCTTCTTTCGGATAATACCGCACGCATACAATGCCTATCGCTTTGTCCCCGTCCTTTTTGCGGACGGTCCATTCCGTCGCTCCGTTATCCCAGCGTATCATAAGATTATTGAGAAACGCCAGCGTTTCAAGGGCGTTTTCGTGTTTGTTCCACGCGTTGTAGCGGAAAATTTCGCCGTCGGAAAGCGCCGCGAAGAAGTCTTCGACGTCGGTCATATACGGTCTTGAAAGAATGAGCCTTTCGGTCTCGAGTTCTTTCTGTATCAGTTTCAATTTATTTCCCCTCCGTCTTTATATGCCGCGAGCGCCCGCAAAAGACGGGCGTATGCGGGCAGAGTCGAAATTATTTCCCCTATCACGGCAACGGCGTCGCCGAAATCGTCCTCTGTTTTCAGAGGAAAAGAAAAATTTCCCTCGGAAAAAGGCGCTGAATATACCTTATTTTTATATATCACTTTCCCCGCTCCCCTGCGGCAGTCGTCGCAGGCGCAGTCCCCGGCGTGAAGAAAACGACGGACGAACGCGGGAGAAAACTCTTTTATTTTACGCAAAACTTTGAACGCCGCGCGGCTTGTCAGACAAAAGCGGAACACGGGACCGTCTTTTCTCTTTCCGAATTCGACCGAAAAAAGAAAGGTCTTTGTCCCTCTTTTTCTCGCTATCCGTTCCTGCACGAAATTCTCCCTGTAAACGGTCTCGAAATCGGCGAAAAATTCCGAAAAAGCAAGCAATTCGTTTATTCCGGCGGACGCTCCGTAAAAATATTCTTCGTAGCCCGCAAGAAAATATTCCTTTATAAACAAACCGTCGGCTTCCTTTATAAAGGAAAAATCCGCGGCGGCAAAATACGGAAACATTTTTTTGTAAAGCTGTCTTGAGGAAAGCGAAAATCTTTTTTCCGCGCCCTCTTCGAATTTCGAAAGCCCGCGCCGGACTTTTCTGTCGGAAAAAGAAAGGGTGACGTATTCCGCCTCCCGCCGTCTGACGGTCGGGTTCCCGTCGGGTTTCAGCATTTCGGTCTTTATTCCGAGATTTTCGGCGCGCAGAAAGACGGGGTACGGATTTTTTACGGAAAGTCCGTACCCTGCGGCGTTTCTGATGTCCGAAAAAGAGACGGTCGCTCTGCCCTTTTTATCGACGGTCGAAAAAAAGACGAAAAAATATATACATTTCAGGAGAAGCAAAGCGTATTCTCCGTCGGGAAGGGAAATTATTCCCGAAAGAAAACGGTGAGCCGCCGAAAGGTCTTCGTCCGCGCCCGAAAAGAGGGGCGACGCGCCCCTCGCAAACCGCCTGAGATGCCATTCCGAATATTCCATGCCGTTTTCCTCCTTGGGCAGAATATATCACGAAAAGTATATCACAAAATCGGGAAAATATCAAGTTTTTATTGACACCGGCCGTCATATATGGTAAAATATAGATACAAACAATGTCGGAGGATATATTATGCCCTATATATCGGTAAAAACGCCGTTTCGCACTGAAAAACAGGCGGCGGAAAAGATGAAAACGGAATTCGGAAAAGCAATAGAACTTCTCCCGGGGAAAACCGAACGCTGGCTCATGGTCTCCTTTGACGGTCAGGACGAAATGTTCTTTGCGGGTTCGTCTTCTCCGTCGGCTATCGCGGAAATTTCGGTATTCGGAAAAGCAAAGCCCGAATATTACGAAAAACTCACCGCCGAAGTATGCCGTATAATTTCGGAAAACACCGGTATCCCGTCTGACAGGATATATGTAAAATACTCCGAAACCGACAACTGGGGATTTAACGGCACAAATTTCTGATAATTGTGTTCTTATTGTAAGAAAAAAAATATTTTTGCAAACAGGGCTTGACTTTTCCGGAAAAAGGTGATATAATGTATATCCGCGGAAAGAAGCCCATGTTTCGCCGAATAAAACGAAAAAAAACCGGTGATCTTATGAAAAAAACCGTAAAAATCTTTGCTTTAATGCTCTCTGCGGCGATGCTTTTCGCAGTCGTTGCCTGTTCCTCCGGCTCTGTTGTCGGAAACTGGAAGACTTCGATAAACGCGGCGAAATCTCTTTCGGAAGAAAATCTCGCGCTGTTAAAGTCCCTCGGAATAGCAGACGGGCTCCTTTCGATGGACTGGACTCTTGATTTCAAAGACGACGGAACTTTCGACATGTCGGTAGGAAACGACACGTTCGGAAAAAACGAGCTTTCGGGGCAGTATAAGACCGAGGGTTCGAAATTGTATCTTTCTTCCGACGGAAACTGGACTTCCTACCTTGAATATTCCGTCTCGGGAGACAAACTCACCTTCAGAAGTCTTTCGGGAGAAAGCAGCTTTGTCGGAACGAACATAACGTTCCCGATAGAGTTTTCCAAAAATGATTAATTCTTTTTCTTTCCAATATCTTCTTTAAGGAAACGGGAACCGATCTTCGGTTCCCGTTTCCCCATTTTATACAAAAGCCGCAGATTGAAATCTGCGGCTTTTTATTATTCTGCCTTGTCGGTATCTGCTTTTTCGGTTTCTGCTTTGTCGGGAGTGATAACGGTTTTTCCGTCTTTATAAGAAACGGTCACGCTGTCTCCTTCCTTGCAGACGCCTTCGAGCATCGCTTCGGCGATCTTATCTTCGACAGTCGACTGAATGGCTCTTTTAAGAGGTCTTGCTCCGTAAACGGGGTCGAAACCTTTATCGGAAACCGCGTCGATAACGCTGTCGTCGACGGTTACTTTGATATTCATTTTTTCAAGTCTCTTTTCGACGGACGAAAGAAGTCTTCTTGCGATTTCTTTGATGTCGTCCTTTGAGAGTTGCTCGAAAACGATGATATCGTCGATTCTGTTAAGAAATTCGGGACGGAACGCGTTTTTGAGTTCGCCCATAACGCTTTCCTTGATTTTTTCCTGATCTTTTTCGAAATCGTCGGCGGACTCGGTAAAGCCGAGGCTCTTTTTACCGTTGGTTATAAGCTTTGCACCGATATTCGAGGTCATAATGATAACGGTGTTCTTGAAATCGACTTTTCTGCCTTGGCTGTCGGTCAGAATACCGTCGTCAAGTATCTGGAGCATTATGTTGAAAACGTCGGGGTGAGCCTTTTCGATCTCATCAAAGAGGATAACCGAATAGGGTTTTCTTCTTACCTTTTCGGTAAGCTGACCGCCCTCTTCAAATCCGACATAGCCCGGAGGCGAACCGATAAGTTTCGAGACGGTATGCTTTTCCATATACTCCGACATATCGACCCTTATCATTGCGTTTTCGTCGCCGAAAAGCACCTCCGCAAGGGCTTTTGAAAGTTCCGTTTTGCCGACGCCGGTGGGTCCCAAAAACAGGAACGAACCTATCGGACGTTTCGGGTCTTTTAAGCCCACTCTTCCTCTTCTTATCGCGCGGGATACCGCTTTGACGGCGGCGTCCTGACCGACTACTCTCTTGTGGAGAATTTCTTCCATTTTAAGAAGTTTTTCGCCCTCTTCTTCGGCAAGTTTCCTTACGGGAATACCCGTCATGAGAGAAACGACGTCTTCGATATCGCCTTTTGTAAGTTCGAGTTTTTCGCCCGTGACTTTATCGGACCATTTCTTCTTCATTTCTTCAAGTTCGGAAGAAAGTTTCTTTTCTTCGTCACGGAGGCTTGCCGCTTTTTCAAATTCCTGCGCTCTTACCGCGCCTTCCTTTTCGGCGGCAATTTTGGCTATTTCCGTTTCCTTTTCCTTAAGGTCGGGAGGAGACGTAAGGTTCTTTATCCTTATCTTGGAGGCAGCCTCGTCCATAAGGTCGATCGCCTTATCGGGGAGAAATCTGTCCTGAATATATCTCTTCGAAAGGGAAACCGCCGCCTCAATAGCTTCGTCGGTAATCTTTACCTTGTGGTGAGCCTCGTATTTATCCCTTATGCCTTTGAGGATTTCGACCGCGTCCTCCTCGCTCGGTTCCGAAACGATTATCGGCTGAAATCTTCTTTCGAGCGCGGGGTCCTTTTCGATATATTTACGGTATTCGTTTATCGTGGTCGCGCCGATAAGTTGAATTTCGCCTCTTGCAAGCGACGGCTTTAAGATATTTGCCGCGTCGACCGCACCTTCGGCGCTTCCCGCACCGACAAGGACGTGAATTTCGTCGATAAAGAGGATAATGTTGCCCGCTTTGATAACTTCGTCAAGGACGGTCTTCATTCTCTCTTCGAAATCGCCTCTGTATTTCGCGCCCGCTATCATCGACGCGATATCAAGGGTGACTACTCTCTTGTTTTTAAGCGTTTCGGGGACGACTCCGTTGACTATATGCTGGGCAAGCCCCTCGGCTATCGCGGTTTTTCCGACGCCCGGTTCGCCTATCAGACAGGGATTGTTTTTCGAACGGCGGGAAAGAATCTGGATAACTCTCTGTATTTCTTCGTTTCTGCCTATAACCGGGTCGACTTTTCCCGCCTTTGCAAGAGCGGTAAGGTCTCTGCCGAAACTGTCAAGCGTCGGGGTCTTTCCGTCTTTCGCGCTGCCTTTCGCGCGTTTTTCCCCTCTTTCGCCCTCGGGTCTTGCAACTCCCATCTTTTCAAGCATATCCGCGACTATTTCGTTGGGTTCCGCGCCCTCCGAAAGGATTATATCCATCGCTTTCGAGTCGCTTTCCCTCAGAACGGAAATGAGAAGATGTTCCGTTCCGACGATTTTGCTGCCCATCGAATACGCTTCGTTTACGGCGTTCTGCAAAACTCTTTTCGTTCTCGGAGTCATATCCTGAACGGAAACGTTGCCTTTTATGCCCCTGCCGATGTCTTCGACTATCTGTTCTTCGACTGCGTCGGCGGTTATCCCCGACTTATCGAGCGCGTATTTCGCGGCGGTGTCGTCTGCTCTGCAAAGACCAAGCAACAAATGTTCCGTTCCGACATAACCGTGACCGAGTTCTGCGGCGGCGGAGACCGCCTCTTCAACCACGGCGTTTGCTTTTGCCGAAAAATTGCTGAATATCATCATAATAATTCCTCCTTATCGTGCGGAGATCTCTTTTCTCAAAGTCTCCGCTCTTGCCGCGTCACGGGTCCTTTCATCCCCGCTGTCGGCGGTAAGCGACATATTGTACGGCTGGATACGGGTCTCAAGACTGTCGATCTTTTCGGTTGAAATATCGAAAAGACCTTCAGCCGCGCCCATTCTCAGATCGGAAAGAAGAGCCGTCGCTTCTTTCGACGATATCATTCTTGCGTTTGTTAAAATTCCGTAGCTGCGGAATATCCTGTCTTCTACCGAAGGATCTTCAAGCAGTTTTTTCCGCATTTCCTTTTCGCTCTTTTCGAGCTGCGAAAGAGTTCTCTTTATAAGCCCGATTATTTCTTTTTCGGAAACGCCGAGCGACACGCTGTTCGAAATCTGATAGATGTTTCCGTACGCTTTCGAACCCTCTCCGTAAAGTCCGCGGAAAGTTACGCCTATCTTCGAAAGGGACGAAGAAACTTCGCCTATTTTTCCGCTCTCGGTGAGCGCGGGAAGATGGACCATGACCGAAACGCGGAGCGCCGTTCCGAGGTTTGTCGGACAGCAGGTCAGGTATCCGAATTTTTCGGAAAAAGCGTAAGGGAACGCGCCGTCGAACCAGTCGTCGACTTTTTTGGCTTTTTCGTAAAGCGCCTCAAGGTCGCCGTCGGAAGACAAAGCCTGAATACGGAGGTGGTCCTCCTCGTTTATCATTACCGAAATTCTTTCGGAATGATTGACAAGCAGCGCTTCGCCCTCTTTGTTTTCGGCAAATTCGGGGCTTATGGTGTGGTCTTCGATAAGAGCGCCCGTATGCGCCGGGTCGAGACTTTCCATATCTATATAGTCGAGCATAAAGGGGTTATCCTTTTTTATATGCTCGTGGATACGCTCTTTTACTTCCTCTTTTTCTTTTTTGGAAAGCATAGTAACGAATTTTGCGTCCGCAAGGTTTCTTGCAAGACGTACTCTGGAAGAAATAAGAATAGAATTACTCATTTTTACCTTCCTCCTCTCTTATCTTATCACGGAGCACCGCGGCTTTTTCAAAGTCTTCGCGTTCGATCGCCGCTTTGAGTTCCTCCTTTAAGGCGTCGGTCGAAACTTTCTTTTCGGGGGACGAACGGGGAACCGAGCCCTTGTGATTTTCGCCCCTGTGGACTTTAAGGAGCATCGGGCGAAGTTCTTTTTCAAACGTTTTGTAACAGTCGGGACAGCCGACGTTGCCCGTTCGCGAAATTTCCGAAAGAGTTCTGCCGCAGGTCGGGCATTTCTTTTCGCCCGGAAGCCCTCTTTCCTCGTTTCCGAAAAACGAAGAAAGCAGAGAACCGAAACCGAAATCGAAGTTTCCGAAATCAAAGGTCGGGAAACTCATATCTATCCCCTCTTCGGCGGCACATTCGCTGCAAAGATGTCTTTCTTTTTTGACTCCGTTTATATTTTCCGAAAGGTGAGTTGTCGCTTCACGTTTATTACATTTCTGACAAAGCATATATATCACTCCTTATTTTACTATTAAAGATAAAAGCATATTTTTCACAAGGGACGCCCGGAGTTTATCTCGGGCAAGCGGCGGCACCGACTGATATGCGCTGTCGCTTGCGGCGGCGCTCATCACGCACCGTTCCTTCCCGTCGATATATCCGTTGTCCTCCATACTGCGGAGAAGCGCCTGCGCGTCGAACGCATTGAGTTTTTCCCCGATATTGTTCACGATATGCATTATTCCGACAGCCGGACTGCGGACGACTCTTCTTATTCTTATATATCCGCCGCCGCCCCTTTTGCTCTCGATAAGATATCCCATTTCGGGGGTGAATCGGGACGATATAACATAATTTATCTGGCTCGGAACAACGTTGAACCGTTGAGCAAGTTCGTTTCTTTTAAGTTCAAGTTCTCCGCCCTCGTCTTCGAGCATATTCATTATAAACTCTGTTATGATATCGCTTGATTTCATTTTTCTCTCTCCGTTCTGTCTTTGACTTTCTTTGACCTTTTATCTGCGTACATTATATATCCGGGACGCACCAAACGCAAGTCCCGTAAAAGTCAGATTTAGTCAGAAAATTGCTTTTCACAATGTGTTTTCTTCGATTTTCTTTGTTTTTCGCATTATTTCTCACTTTTTTGCGGTTTTTGAAAATTTTTATTTGCCGTTCAAGTTCACAGTTTTTTACGATTTTTCCTCTTGACAGCCGCAAAAAAGCGTGCTATACTGTAAACACCTACCAAACAGGTAGGGAATTAAAAGGAGATATTGGAAATGAAAAGAACCGTATGTATGACAAACAGCTGTATGTGCCCCTGCGGCGCTTGCTTTGTCATACATACATAAGTCCGTAAAGAAAGAAATTTCGGAGGACTTCGGTTCTCCGTTTTTTATTTAAGAGGGTGTAAAAATGAAAAAATACATGTCGGGCTTCCGATGTCGGGGCTGAAAAGAACCGAACCGACAACATATATATAAAGGAGATAATAATTATGGCACGCATTTATAAATCCGCAGACGAACTTATAGGAAAGACCCCCCTTCTCGAACTCACACACATCGAAAAAGAATTTTCACTCAAAGCAAAGATATTGGCAAAGCTCGAATATTTCAATCCGGCAGGCTCGGTTAAAGACAGAATCGCAAAAGCGATGATAGACGACGCCGAAAAAGCAGGCAAACTCGTTCCCGGTTCGGTAATTATCGAACCGACCTCCGGAAACACCGGAATAGGACTTGCGGCGGTCGCTGCGGCAAGAGGTTACCGTATAATAATAGTAATGCCCGAAACGATGTCGGTAGAACGCCGTCAGTTGATGAAAGCCTACGGTGCCGAACTCGTCCTCACCGAAGGTGCAAAGGGAATGAAAGGTGCTATCGCGAAAGCCGCAGAACTTGCAGCTGAAACTCCGAATTCCTTTATCCCCGGTCAGTTCGTAAACCCGGCAAACCCCAAGGCTCATTATGAAACGACAGGTCCCGAAATTTACGAAGATACCGACGGAAAAGTCGACTTCTTTATCGCGGGCGTCGGCACCGGCGGAACCGTTACCGGAGTCGGCAAATATCTCAAAGAAAAGAACCCCGACATCAAAGTCGTAGCCGTCGAACCCGCTTCCTCCCCCGTTCTTTCGAAAGGCGTTGCCGGAGCACATAAAATTCAGGGAATCGGTGCAGGCTTTGTTCCCGATGTTCTCGACACCAAAGTTTACGACGAAATTTTCCCCGTCGAAAACGAAGAAGCATTTGCGGCAGGCAGACTTATCGGCAAAAAGGAAGGCGTTCTTGTCGGAATTTCTTCCGGAGCCGCTCTCCACGCGGCAATAGAAATTGCAAAGCGTCCCGAAAACGAGGGCAAAACCATTGTTGCTCTTCTTCCCGACACCGGCGACAGATATCTGTCGACAGCCCTCTTTAACGAATAATGAAAAAGGCACTTATCGCCATGAGCGGCGGCGTGGATTCTTCCGTCGCCGCTTATCTCATGCAGAAATCGGGGTATGAATGTATAGGCGTTACAATGCGGCTTTTTTCGAATGAAGACGCAGGTATTCCGAGGGAAAAATCCTGCTGTTCGCTTGACGACGTCGAAGACGCCCGTCAGGTCGCGTACAGACTCGGAATGAAATATTATGTTTTCAATTTCACCGACGGTTTCAAAGAAAAAGTCATTTCGAAATTCATTTCCGACTATGAAAACGGAAGAACGCCGAACCCCTGTATCGACTGCAACAGATATCTGAAATTCGAAAAGCTTTATCTGCGTGCAAAGGAACTCGGCTGCGAAAAAATCGTCACGGGGCATTACGCGAATATAGAAAAAGAGGGCGGCCGCTATCTCTTAAAAAAAGCCGCCGACCCGAAAAAAGACCAGAGCTATGTTTTGTATTCGCTGACGCAGGACGAACTTGCCCACACCGCTTTTCCGCTCGGAAAAATGAACAAAGACGAAACACGGAAAATTGCCGAAGAAAACGGGTTTTATAACGCACAGAAGCCCGACAGCCAGGATATCTGTTTCGTTCCCGACGGCGATTATGCGAAATTTATCAGGAACTATACCGGAAAAGGCTATCCGTCGGGCGATTTTACCGATAAAGACGGAAAAATTCTCGGAAAGCACAAGGGGATAATCGGCTACACGAAAGGTCAGAGAAA
This sequence comes from uncultured Eubacteriales bacterium, assembly GCA_934501435.1. Classification (GTDB taxonomy): domain Bacteria; phylum Bacillota; class Clostridia; order Oscillospirales; family UBA644; genus Geddesella. The sequence goes on along the minus strand of CAKSTW010000002.1, from coordinate 287,638 downwards.
AGGGCTCGGGATTTCTTCCGACTTCCCTCTTTATGTCTGCGACATTCTGCCCGACGAAAACAGAATCGTTCTCGGACGAAACGAAGACCTTTTCACAAAGGAAATCTCCGTTCGCGACGTGAATTTTATCGCGTTTGAAAATCCGCCCGAAACTTTCAGGGCAAAGGTTAAGATAAGATACCGCCAGCCCGAAACGCCCGCGACCGTGTTTGTTACGGGCGACGACAGCGTGAAAATAGTCTTTGACGAACCGCAGCGAGCCGCGACAAAAGGTCAGGCGGCGGTCTTCTACGACGGAGACACCGTCCTCGGCGGCGGCGTTATTTGCTGAATTTAAGGGAAGCACCCGAAAAGTGCTTCCCTTTTTATCTTTTCATATTCTGCGGCAGCAGTCGGTATACTTCCGAAAAGTCTACAAATCCCTCGCCGTCTTCTATTGTATACATAACTTTATCCTGCGTGTCAAACAGATACAAGGCGAATTCGGACGGGCTGTGTTTCATTCCCGAAACAATCTCAAAGCCCTGAAATGTGCCGTATGTCATAACGGCAGCCCCTGTCGCGTCGGGCGGAACAATTTTGTATAATTCATAGCGACTTCCCGCTTTTCCGAGTTTTTCAACAGCGTCGCCGTCTATGCGGTAATCGGAACACTCCTTGCTTCTGCAAAGAGCCGAAAAAGCCGCGATAACATCATCGATATCCGTTTCTTCGCTTGCAGCCGCAGGCTTTATCAGATATTTTACCGAAGCCGCAGGAAGCTTTTCATTATGTTTTTCGGTGCAGCCCGAAAAAAGAAGAACTATGCAAAAAGCCAAAAGAATAACAGCCGTCCGTTTCATAATTTCTCCTTTCGGATATTTATATATATACTATATCAGAATAAAGCCGTAATTGAAACAAGGAAGCCCCCACAAAAGTGGGTGCTTTCTTTATTCTGTTGTCGTTTCGCGTTTGACCGAAGTTATCAGTTTCGCGTGAACCGCAACTCGGACGTCTTCGTTGAGCGATTTGCAGGTCGACAGGGTCATAATTCTGTCGTCCTTTGTGAAATTGAATTTCGTAAAACACTTGAGCTGATCCTGACTCTGAACCCTGTTTGCATATTCGAGGAATTCGGCGTCGTCCTTGAATTCCGTCTGCCAATAGCTGTCGTAGACGGTCGTTTCGTGCCAGGAGAAAATCTCCCAGACCGAATCTTCATACGGCGTGCTTATCTTGATATAGTGGCTGTCGGCGTCCGCCTGCCATGCCTTGTCGGTATTGAGGTTTTTAAGTCCGCCGAACATTTTATAGCTTCGTGCGTGACCGTAGATAAGCAGATTGCGGTTTTTCGTTATATCCCTGCCCTCGCAGGCGTCGGAAATATAAACCCAGCCGTTATCGCTTTCTCTGCCGTAAAAATCGTGAGAAAGATAAAAATTCTGCTCATTTTTATCCGAAAGGTCTTTCCAAAGAAGCGGAAGCTCTATCGGAAGTCCCCTCGACGAGGTGTTGCAGGGCATATAGAACCAGCCGACGGTATCGGAATTCACCGAAGTGAACGCCGAGAAGTCGCCGAGCGAATATATTGCTTTCGGGTCGTTTTCCTCCGTTTTGCCGTCGTTCGTTCCGTTCCCGTTTTTATCGACGGGCTTTAAGGAAAGAACTCCGTTTATCGTTTCGGAGGTTTCATTTTCCGCAAGCAGGTCTTTAACTATAAAGAACAGAGAAACGGCGAATATCAGTGCAAAAAAGACGATAAGAACGGTATATATCCAGCCGTTTTTCTTTTTGACCGGAACTTCCGGTGTTCCTTCCTTATATCGCGTAGGTCTGTACTTTTTCATAATTTTCCTTAAAATTCGGCGTCGATGGAATCGAGGAATTCGGGATATTTTTCCGCAACAATGGATTTTGCAACGCCCTTTGCGTCAAGACCGTATCTTGCGAGAACATCGGCAGCCTTTCCTGATTTTCCGAATCTGTCGCCCGAACCGAGACGAAGAACCTTGACTTTTTCGGGAATATCGATCGAAGTGAGGGTTTCGCAGACCGCGGAACCGAAGCCGCCGATATTGTTGTGGTCTTCAAGAGTTACGATAAGGGAAGCGTCTTTTGCGGCTTCTTTTACGGCGTCAACCGCAAACGGCTTTATCGACGGAACGTCTATAACTTTGAGGTTTATGTTGAATTTTGCGAGCATTTCTCTTACTTTCATTGCGGTTTCATAAAAAGCACCGGTATACATAAGAGTGATGTTTTCGCCGTCGGCAACCTTGTTATAGCAGCCCGGAGTAAAGACGAAGCTGTCGTCGTAAACAACGGGGACCGCAAGCCTTCCCGCTCTGATATAAACGGGTCCTTCATATTCGCACGCGAATCTGACCGCCGCTTTCATCTGATAAGCGTCGGACGGGGAAATAACGACCATTCCGGGGATCGCTCTCATCAAAGCAAGGTCTTCGAGGCACTGATGCGTCGCACCGTCTTCTCCGACGGTGAGCCCTGCGTGGGTCGCAACTATTTTAACGTTCGTATGAGGATACGCTATCGAATTTCTTATCTGTTCGTAGGCTCTGCCCGCGGCAAACATCGCGAAAGTAGAAGCGAAAACTATCTTTCCGCAGGTCGCCATACCCGAAGCGACGGACATCATATTCGCCTCGGCAATTCCGCATTCGATAAATCTTTCGGGGAATTTCTTCGCGAATATTTCGGTCTTTGTCGATTTTGAAAGGTCTGCGTCCAGAACATAAAGGTTATCGTATTTTTCGCCGAGTTCGGCAAGAGTTTCGCCGTAAGCGTCTCTTAATGCTTTCATTTCCGACATCTTATTCTACCTCCTTTATTGCCTTTTCGTATTCTTCTTTGTTGGGCGCTTTTCCGTGCCACGACGGATCTCCCTCCATGAAAGAAATACCGCTTCCCTTGGTGGAATGGGAAATGATGACGGAAGGTCTGCCGTCTTTGTGTTCCCTTACCCAATCGAAGGCTTTCTTTATGAAATACTGATTTTCGCCGTCTGTCTCGATAACGTCGAAGCCGAAATCCTCAAACTTTTTGTTGAACGGCTTCGGGTTCATAACGTCGTCGATCTTGCCGTCTATCTGCAGGTCGTTGTGGTCTACGATAACGACGAGGTTGTCAAGTCCGTAATGTCCCGCAAACATGAGCGCTTCCCAGACCTGACCCTCTTCGAGTTCACCGTCGCCGAGGATAGCAAAAACTCTGTAAGGTCTGTTTTCTTTCTTGCCGACAAGAGCCATTCCGCAGGCGGCGGAAATGCCCTGTCCGAGAGACCCGGAGGACATATCGACGCCCTTTATCTTTTTCATGTCGGGGTGTCCTTCAAGGTAACTGTCAATACTTCTGAACGTTTTGAGATCCTTTTCGGGGATATATCCCTTGAGGGCAAGCGCCGCGTAAAGAGCGGGGCAGGCGTGTCCTTTCGAAAGGACGAGACGGTCGCGGTCGGGGTCGTCCGCCTTATCCGCGGAAACGTTCATTTCTTCGTTATAAAGATATGCGAGGATATCCGTAACGGAAAGAGAGCCGCCCGGATGTCCGCTTTGAGCGTAATAAATTTCGTCGAGAATGAGCCGACGCATTTTTTTAGCAAAATCAACAGTATTCATAATTTGCCCCTTTCGGAAAATTGTTAATTTCATTATACATAATAATATCCGAAAAATCAATAGTTTTTCCGTTTGTTCTTTTTTTTAACATAATTATGTTGACAAAAATTTCGCCCGATGATATTATATTGAAAAGGAGTGATATTATGGACGCGATAACCGCATGGGACCTCTCGGTCCTTCATTTCGTCGAGAACAATTTTCAGAATCCGTTTCTGACTTTTTTCTTCAAAATTTTCACCTATGCCTCGGAAGCGGGAATTATATGGATAGTGTTCGCGCTCCTGCTTCTTATTTCGAAAAAATACAGAAAACAGGGCTTTTTCGCGGCGACAGCCCTTATCCTCTGCCTTTTGATCGTAAATCTGACGGTAAAAAACGTCGTCGCGCGTCCGCGGCCTTTCGCGATAGACGAATTTTCTCTTTTGATACGCCGTCCGGGCGAATTTTCGTTCCCGTCGGGGCATGCGACCGTTTCTTTCTGCGGAGCGCTCTTCCTTTCGCTCACGAATAAAAAATGGGCTGTTCCCGCGTATATTGTCGCCGCCCTGACCGCTTTTTCGAGGATATATTTTACCGTACACTACCCCACCGACGTTTTCGCCGGAATGATATTCGGCACAACAATCGCCCTTATCGCATATTTCCTCTGCAAACTTCTCGAAAAGAAAACGGGGCTTTTCGGAACCCGGTTTTTCAATACGGAGAAAACGAAATGAGAAGAAAGGCGCACGTCGTAATGATAAACTGCGACGAGTCCCCCTTTTTCAAAAAGGAGATACTCACCGCGGCGATCGCAATTTCGAATTCGGGCGGCGGAGTTATCTTTGCCGAGGGTGAATGTCTTGCCGACGGAGAACTGCGGCGCGAAATATCGAATTACGTCGCCGAAAATTCAAACCCGCCCGTTTTTATGCTTTCGGACGTTCTCTTTCCCGAAACGCACCTCAAATTCACCGTGCCCGCGGCGGATATACATTCCGCAACGCTGCGTGGAATTGCTTTCGGGATAGGAAAGGACGGCGCTCCGACAAGGCTCTTTCCCGCTATGACCGTAAAAAGCGAAGACGCAGAAATAACCGTGGACGAAGATTTTTCCGTTACTTTCGACAAAAAGACCGTTGAAAAAGTCGCGGTAAAACTTGCCGCAAGACGAAAATACGGGGATATCGACCGTTTCGGCGAAGACGTCGTCTGCGCGGTTCTCGGCGCGGTAAAATATGACGGGGAACGTCTTTTGCCGACAGCGTGGGGCGTCCGGCTCTTCGGTAAAGAAGACGCCGTACACGACCTTTGCCCCTATGTCGGGGCGGTATATTCCCTTTACGGACCGAAAAGAGAAAAACTGAAAACCGTCTCTTTCGAAAACGTAAACCTGTTTTCGCAAAGAGAAAAGATATACTACGAGACAGTAAAAGACAGCCCCGAATGCCGCAGACAGAAAGACTTTTTCTTTATTTTCTCGCACGCGTATTTCTCGGCGCTCGCCCTGCTGGACACCGAAAAACAGTCGCCGATACGGGTGTTTAACCGCAACGGAAAAATCGAGATCACCTTTCCGATGAAAAAGACGAGGGAAAAGGATTTCGGTTCGGAAAAATCGGTCTTTTCAAAGGACATCGGTAAAATTCTCAAAGCGTTCGGAGAACCGTTTTTCGTCGCGGGTTCAAGAGAAGAAACTCAGGATAAACTCTATGACGCGCGCCTCTTTCCGATGACCGTCGAAAGCAGGGAATATTTCGGGAAAATAACGGTGGATTTCAAGCACAGACTCAAAAAATAATATATTAAAAGCGCAGGATCTCCTGCGCTTTTTCGTATTATTCCGCAGAAGAACGCGACCGTTCATCATCTTTTATCTTTTTCTCAAGTTCCGTCTGCTTTGCAAGTATTATATTGACTTTGTCATAAAGATCCTCTATCATGATTTCGGTCTTCAGATTGACTTTATAATCGTTTTCGGCGCGGCGGCGGTCTTTTTCCTCCTGCCTGTTCTGGCTCATCATGATAAGAGGCGCCTGAATTGCCGCAATGCAGGAAAGAACAAGATTGAGAAGTATGAAAGGATACGGGTCGAACGCTTTTGACGCAAGCAGAGCGTTTGCAGCCATCCACAGAATAAGTACGCCGGTAAAGGAAAAAATGAACGCCCAGCTCCCCGCGAACTTCGCAATGGCGTCGGCGGCTTTCTGTCCGAAAGTCGGTTTCGGATTTTCGGGGCGCGCCGAAATTTTACTGTCCGCAAGAAGCGCCAAAACCTCTTCGTCGGTCATGTCGTGTTTGATGTCTTTTAATACTTCTTTTAATAATTTTCTGTTTTCTTTCATATAAAAGTCTCTCCTCCGTCATTCTGCAAAAACGGCGTTTCGGCAGCCTTTTTTGCGAGGTCTCTTATGATTTTTCCCGAAATCAGAAGCCCTGCCGTCGCGGGGCAGAACGCAATGCTTCCGGGCGTCTGCCTTTTTTCGGTCTTTTCTTCCGACGGGCGCGGTTTTATCGGTTCTTCGTCCGACCAGAGGACCTGCAGTTTTTTTATTCCGCGTTTTTTCAGTTCCCGCCGCATGACCTTTGCCAAAGGACAGACCGACGTCTTTGAAATATCCGAAATCGTAAAACGTTCGGGGTCGAGTTTGTTTCCCGTTCCCATCGAAGAAATTTCGGGGATACCCTTTTCGCAGCAGACCTTTGCAAGCAGCAGTTTCGACGTCACGCTGTCGATTGCGTCGGCGACGTAATCGTAACTGTCGAAATCAAATTCTCCGAGCGTTTCTTCCGAGAAAAATATCCCCTTTTTTATAATTTCGACGTCGGGGTTTATATCCTTGGCGATTTTTTCGATGACGTCGACCTTTTTTTGCCCGACGGTCGAAGTAAAGGCGACCGCCTGACGGTTTATGTTCGTTACCGAAACGACGTCGTTATCGACGACGGTGATTTTGCCTATTCCGCAGCGGACGAGCGACAGGATAAGATGTCCGCCGACGCCGCCGACGCCGAAGACCGCGACGTGGCGGTTTCTGAAATCTTTTACCGCGTCGCCCAAAAGCATTTCGGTTCTTGAAAATCTGTTTATCATTTGTGTCTCTCCTTATCTTCGGCAGAGAAAAATCGGACTTTTATCGCCCGATACAGGCTTTTTTCTCTGCCTATTATAATATCATAAAACTTGGTATCGTGTCAATTGACAAACGCCCGTTATTTTGCTATAATTACAAGGATATATTATATAAAGGGGAAGTTTTAATGAATACCATTACAGAAAAGTTAGGGCAGATCGTCGCCGCGGCGTTCGAAAAATGCGGATACGACAAAAACCTCGGAAGAGTGACCGTTTCAGACAGGGAAGACCTCTGTCAGTTCCAGTGCAACGGCGCTTTCGACGGAGCTAAACTTTACAGAAAAGCCCCCTTTAAGATAGCGGGAGAAGTCGCGGAAATCCTTTCTGCGGACAGCCGCTTTGAAAAAGCCGAAGTCGCAAACCCCGGCTTTATAAACTTGACTTTGACATCGGAATATATGTCCGGACTTCTCGGAGAAATTTATGCCGACGAAAACCTGTCGGTCTCGCAGGTCGGAAAAGGAAAGACCGTCGTTATCGACTACGGCGGACCGAACGTCGCAAAACCCCTGCATATAGGGCATCTCCGCTCCGCGATAATCGGCGAAAGCATAAAAAGGCTCGCAAAAGCGTCGGGATACAATGCTCTCGGAGATATCCACCTCGGCGACTGGGGTTTGCAGATAGGTCTTGTCATCACCGAACTTTCAAAACGTCTGCCCGAAGAAAAATGTTTTTCGGAAGATTTTAAGGACGGAGACCCCGTTCCGACCCTTACTCCCGAACTTTTGAGCGAAGTATATCCCTTTGCAAGCAAAAGAAGCAAAGAGGACGAAGAATATAAAAAAGAGGCTCAGAAAGCGACTTTTGACCTGCAGAACGGCAGACCCGGATATATCGCCCTCTGGAAAGAGATAATGCGCGTTTCGGTCGCAGACTTAAAGAAAAACTACGAAAAACTGAACGTCGGTTTCGAATATTGGTACGGCGAAAGCGACGCCGATAAATACGTCGACGAACTTGTCAGTCGCCTTAACGAAAAACACCTCATGCACGAAAGCGAAGGCGCGATGATAGTCGACCTCGAAGAAGAGACCGACAAGGCTCCCGTTGCTCCTATCATAATCAAGAAATCGGACAACTCAAACCTTTATTCGACGACCGACCTTGCGACGATAATCCAGCGTGAAAAGGACTTTGCGCCCGACAAGATATGGTATGTTGTCGACACCCGTCAGGAACTGCATTTCACGCAGGTCTTCCGCTGCGCCAAAAAGGCGGGGCTTACCGACGCGGAACTCGAATTTCTCGGTTTCGGAACGATGAACGGCAAGGACGGCAAACCCTATAAGACCCGCGAAGGCGGCGTTATGAAACTCGAGGATCTGCTTTCGACCGCAAAACAGGCGGCAAAAGAAAAACTCGAAGAGTCGGCGTATCTCAAAGAAGCGTCGGACGAAGAAAAGGAAAAGACCGCCGCCGCCGTAGGCATTGCCGCCGTCAAATTCGGCGACCTTATAAACCAGAGAACGAAAAATTATATTTTTGACCTTGATAAATTCCTTGCGTTTGAAGGAAAAACGGGTACTTATATTCTTTACACCGTCACCCGTATAAATTCAATTCTGAAAAAATCGGGACTTTCCCTCGACGGCGAAATTTCGCCCGTGACGCTTTATTCCGAAAGCGAAAGAGCGCTTGCCCTGAAAATCATGCTTGCGGGAGAGGCTTTCTCCGTCGCATTAAGAGAAAAAGCCCCGAACTATATCTGCGACAGCGTTTATCAGATAGCCGCCGCCTTTTCGAAATTCTACCACGATAACCGCATAATCGACGAAAAGGACGAAGAAAAGAAAAAATCGTGGCTTTCCCTCTGCCTTATGACCCGCAGAATGATATTGAAACATCTTGACGTTCTGGCGATAGATTCGGTTGAGAATATGTAAAAGAGAATGTAAAAACGCCCGGACTTTGTGCCGAAAATCAAATAAACAAAACAGCCGTTCTTTTGAACGGCTGTTTTTTCCTCAGGAGAGGATTTTATGGAAAAAATATGGAGGGAGTAATCAGATTTTGACGGTAAAGTCCTTTTTGCAGCGCGGACAGCAGCAGGTATGCGTGCCTTTTCTTCTCGGCAGGCGCAGTTTCGCTTTGCAATTCGGGCATTTACGATAAACGTGGGTCTTTCTGTCGCGGAAACGGTTTTTTATTCCCGAAAAGAAAGAAACGACCTTTCCTTTCACGACCGAATATTTATAGTTTTCGCTCTGGCGTTTTGCGATATTCCGCGAAAGCATACGGAAAAAGTAAAGGAAAATGACGATAAGTTCGAGAGCCATCACTGTCATGCTTCTCAAAAAAAGATTGAGAACGAGCAGAATAAAATAGAGCCAGAAGAGGGCTTTATTTAAGTTATCGCCGCCGTATCTTCCCGACATGAAACGCATGAGCCACATTTTGAATTTATACATAATCTTCACCTAAATCTATTTTTGCCGGACTTTCGTATTTCTGTTCGGACGAAACGCTTACGGTCTTCGTGTCGGGAGTATCGTTTTTGATAAAGAAGAACCCGAACGGGCTTCGGCAGAAGCAGGAACAGATCATCTGCGCGATAAACCAGAAAAGACAGCAGGTCGTAAGGTTAAATCCGCGGGAGCGTCCGCCGTAACTGCGGCTGTCCTGACCGTAAACCCTGCCGCCCGACGAAATAAGGTCGAGAACACGTTTGTATTCGGCGTTTGTCGGCTCCATCTGAACTGCGGTCTTCGCGTGGGAAAGGGCGGTTACTTTGTTTCCCGTATTATAGTTTGCTATCGCCGAATAATAATACCATTCCGCCGTCCTGTCGGTTATTCCCGCAAGGACGTTGAGAGCCTCGGCGTAAGCCCCGTTTCTTATATAGTGTCTTACGGTGTCAAAAGGAGAGCGTTCGCGGTTCGTGTAAGTCGTATAATAGCCGCCGAACGGTCCGAACCCTCCGAAATCAAATCCGCCGAACGGGTCATCCTGTCCGTTTCCGTAGGTCCGACCGCCGGTCGAGCCACCGTAAGAACCGTAGGGGTTGCCGTACGGATTTCCGTAAAACGTCTGCTGCGTTGCTTTTCCGCTTTTTATCTGTTCGTAAGCAGCGTTTATCTCGCTCATTTTCTTTGCGGCTTCCGGGTCGTTCGGATTTAAGTCGGGGTGATATTTTTTCGCAAGGCGGCGGTATGCCTTTGTGACTTCCTCGTCGCTTGCCCCGTACGGAACACCGAGTACCTTATAAGGGTCCTGTGCCATTTTTCTTCCTCCCGAAAGCTTTGTATTTTAATAAAATTCCCGAAAACAGAACGTTTTCGATTATGTTTTTTTCTTCTTTTATACCCAAAGCGGCGTAAGCCGAAACGACGTCCGCCATCAAAAGGGAAACGGTGTCGTCGAAACTGCCGCTGTCGCAGAGACGAAGCGGGTTATAGCGCTGTTTTTTTATGTCGCTTTTTAAGTCGCATATCGCGTCGACGGTGTAAACATATTTTCCGAGAGCCGAACCGAAACGGAAGAGTTTTTCGCGGTTTTCGTCTTCTTTCATCGCGAAAATTTCGCCCATGATATCCCCGAAAAGTCCCGACGGGATATCGGGGTTTAAGCAATCGGCGTTTTCGGCGGCGGAAATTTCGGCAAGGCGGTCTCTTGTCACTTTGCACTGCCGCGGGAACTTTTCTTCGGCTTTTTTCACCGCTTTTTCGAAAATTTTCGCTTCCGCGAGCGCGATCCGGTTTTTGTCGTCGTGCCAGTCGTCGAGAAACTTATAATACGAAAGCATGACGTTCATATACGCGGAGTATTCCGAAAATTCGTTTTCCACCGACAAAAAAGACGGAAACGGGTGCAGAAAGCATCTGCGCGTTTTTTCGGTATCGGTCTTTTTATAAAGAGCCGACAGCACGACCGAAAGAAAAGTCAAGTCGTAACTTAAAGTTATCCTTGAAATTTTTCCGCAGTTGTCTCTGAGCGAGCGGCAGAGTCCGCAGTAATACGCCCTGTATTTTTTCGAGTCTTCCTTTGAAAGAAGAGACGAATCGGCGAGAATATATCCGAACATTTTAATCCTTGAAGTCGGCGTCGTAGTAGTCCTGCGACGGGGTTTCGGGCTCGGTATAGGAATTATCGGACGACGGCTGCGAGCCTGCCGAATTTTCCGCCTGAGAAACTATTCTTTCGAGTTCCTCTATCGCCTCCGATTTTTCGGAGGGGTTCTTCGATTTCTTTGCCCTGCTTGCCTTTTTGCAGGCTTCGTCGAGCCGTTTTCTGTCTTCCTTATCGAGTTTTTTCGAGACGTTTGCCGCCCTGAAAAGAAGTTGGTCTATCTCGTTTTCGGCGTTCGCCGCTTCTTTTCTCTTTCTGTCTTCGTCGGCATAGACCTGCGAATCTTTTATCGCGCGGTCTATTTCGTCCTTTGAAAGGTTGGACGAAGCGGTTATCGTGATATCCTGACTTTTGCCCGTTCCCAAATCTCTTGCGGTGACGTGGACTATACCGTTCGCGTCGATTTCAAAAGTGACCTCTATCTGCGGAACGCCGCGCATCGCTCTTTTTATGCCGTTTAAGTGAAATTCCCCGAGCAGTTTATTGTCGGCGGTCATCTGCCGCTCCCCTTGGAAAACCTTTACGTCGACCGAGGTCTGGAAGTTTGCGGCGGTGGTGTAAATATCGCTTTTCTTTATCGGAATGGTCGTGTTTCTTTCGATTATCTTTGAAAAAATCCCGCCCATCGTTTCGATTCCGAGCGAAAGGGGCGTTACGTCAAGAAGCAGAAGTCCTTTGATGTCTCCCGACAGAACTCCCGCCTGCAAAGACGCTCCCATAGCGACGCATTCGTCGGGGTTTATTCCTTTGAACGGCTCTTTGCCGATAAGGTTTCTTACCGCCTCCTGAACCGCCGGAATTCTCGAAGAGCCGCCGACAAGCAGCACTTTCGAGATGTTTGCGGGGATAAGTCCCGCGTCGGAAAGCGCTCTGTTGACGGGTCCCATCGTCGCATCGACGAGATATGAGGTCAGCTGATTGAATTTTGCCCGCGTTATTGTCATTTCGAGGTGGGCGGGTCCGTCTTTTTTCTGCATTAAGAACGGGAGGTTTATCTCGGTCTGCGTCATCGACGAAAGTTCTATTTTCGCCTTTTCCGCGGCTTCCTTTATTCTTGAGAGCGCGGTGATATCCTTTTTCGCGTCGCAGCCTGTCTGCTTTTTGAATTCTTCGCAAATATAATCGGTTAAAACGTTGTCGAAATCGTCGCCGCCGAGCCTGTTGTTTCCCGCGGTCGCCAAAACTTCGATAACGCCGCCGTTTATATCGAGCACCGACACGTCGAAAGTGCCGCCGCCGAGATCGTAGACAAGGATTTTCTGCGCTTCTTCCTTATCGACCCCGTACGCGAGCGCCGCCGCCGTCGGTTCGTTGATTATTCTCTTTACGTTAAGTCCCGCGATGGTTCCCGCGTCCTTTGTCGCCTGTCGCTGGGCGTCGGTGAAATAGGCGGGGACGGTTATGACCGCGTCAAAAACGGGTTCGCCGAGATAGTTTTCCGCGTCGGCTTTGAGTTTACGCAAAATCATTGCAGAAATTTCCTGCGGAGTATATTTTTTCGAATCTATTGTAATTCTGCGGTCGGTTCCCATATCTCTTTTTATAGAAGAAACGGTTCTGTCGGGGTTTATTACCGCCTGTCTTTTCGCGGTTTTGCCGACGAGCCTCTGACCGTCCTTTGTAAACGCTACGACCGACGGGGTCGTTCTTTCACCGACTTCGTTGGGGATTATAACGCTCTGCCCCTGCTCCATTACGGCAACGCAGGAGTTCGTCGTTCCGAGATCTATTCCTATGACTTTTGACATTTTCTTCACCGTCCGAATTTCAGTTTATGTTTATATTCTACCACGCATTTTCGGAAGAAAAATATCCGCAAAATCAAACTTCGGTGATTTTCGGTTGATTTTCGGTTGATAATATGATAGTATAATGATGTAAAAAGGAGGGAGCCGAATGTTCAAAATACTTGTAGTCGAAGACGACGCCGAACTTCAGCAGCTTTATTGCAGAGTGCTTTCCCGCAACGGTTATCTTCCGTTCGGAGCGGCTTTTGCAAAGGAAGCGCTCGATATAATGGAACATGAATATATCGACCTTATCATAACCGACGTCATGATGCCGGGAATGGACGGTTTTGAATTCGTCAAAACGCTCCGCGACGGCGACTGCACCCTTCCCGTGCTTGTAATTACGGCAAAGGACAGTTTCAGGGACAAGCAGATAGGCTTTCTTTCGGGAGTCGACGACTATATGGTAAAACCCGTCGACGTAAACGAAATGGTCCTGCGGGTAGGGGCGCTTCTCCGACGCGCAAAGAGCGTCAGCGAAAGAAAACAGACGGTCGGGAAAACCACTCTCGAATACGACACCCTGACCGTATATTCCGAAAATTCTTCGCAGACTCTTCCCCAGAAAGAGTTTATGCTGCTTTACAAACTTATATCTTACCCGAACCGCATTTTCACCCGCCAGCAGATAATGGACGACGTTTGGGGGCTTGACAGTTTCACCGACGCGCACACCGTCGACGTACATATAAACAGGCTTCGCGACAGGTTCCGCGACAACCCCGATTTTGAGATTGTGACCGTCCGCGGGCTCGGATATAAGGCGGTGAAAAAGTGAGCAGGGTACCCGTTGAAAACGAACGGATAGTCAAACCGTATATAAAACTGCGCAGCCGCTTTCTTTCCGTCACGTTTCTGTTTTTGCTTATTTTCCTTGCCCTTTCGGGCGTTTTTATCGGAATTTTATATCGCCGCAACCTCTTTATGCCGATATTTTCGAACCCAATGTTCGTCGTTCTTCTCGTTTTCATTATAAGTTTTGCGATAGCGTCTCTTCTGGCGTTTTATGTCGACAGGAAAATTCTTTCCCCCGTCGAAAAACTTTCGGAAGCCTCAAAAAAAGTGGCGAAGGGCGATTTTTCCGTCAGACTTCCCGTTGACAGGACCTCCGAAGAGACCTTTACGACCTTTACGAATTTCAACGAAATGGTCGAGGGGCTTTCGGCGATAGAAACGCTCCGCGACGATTTTGTCGCAAACGTTTCCCACGAATTCAAAACGCCGCTTGCGGCAATAGAGGGCTACGCCGCGCTCTTGCAGGAAGAAACGCTTTCCGAAAAGGACAGACGGGAATACGCCTCGAAAATTCTTTTCAACACCCGCCGTCTTTCCGATCTTACAAGCAATATTTTAATGCTTTCAAAACTCGAAAACAGAAAAACTCCGCCCGAAAAAACGACTTTCAGGCTCGACGAACAGCTCCGCGAAGCAATTTTGATGCTCGAGCCTAAATGGAGCGCGAAAAACGTAAATTTCGATCTTGAAAATCTACCCGAAATAACCTATAACGGCGCCGAACCGCTGCTCTTACAGGTATGGACGAACATCATAGGAAACGCCGTGAAATTCGTTTCGGAGGGAGGAAACGTCTCCGTTTCGGCGGAGGAAACGCTCAATTTCGTTACGGTAAAAATCACCGACGACGGCATAGGCATGAGCGAAGAGACGAAATACCGTATTTTCGATAAATTCTATCAGGGAGACACTTCTCACCGATCGGGAGGCAACGGTCTTGGGCTTACCCTCTGTCTGACGATAGTTACCCTCTGCGGCGGCTCGATAGCGGTCGACAGCAAAGAAAAACAGGGGTCGACCTTCACCGTCAAACTGCCGAAATGATCGCCTGCTTTCCTGCGGCAAAACCCTGAACACCGGGCCGTTTTGTCCGGGGACATAGGGTCTTTTTTGGGGCGGTTCGCATATTGAGAAAAGAAAAAATTTATTTTTTCTTTCCTCTGATACAAACGCCGACATTTTCTTTAACACGAATATTTTAACCGCAAAACGGGGGCTGTAAAATTACAGCCCCCGTTTATAATTGAATTAGTCTGTCCCACATCACCTTTTCGGAGCAAGAACGCAGTCGCGGGTGATTTCCGACACTTTCGAAACTCCGCACATCTTCATCGCGTCGCGCAGCTCCGCGCCTATTTTATCAATATAAGCGGCAACGCCCTCTTTGCCGCCGCCGTAAACGACCGTAACGAACGGACGCGCGATAAGCACGCCGTCAGCCCCCAAGGCAAGCGCCTTAAAGACGTCCGTTCCGCTGCGGAGTCCGCCGTCGACGAGAATTTTCATCGAACTGCCGACAGCCGAAACAATATCCTCAAGGACTTCGGCGGTCGCCGCGCAGCCGTCAAGCACTCTTCCGCCGTGATTTGAAACGACGATCGCGGCAGCGCCAGCCTCTTTTGCTTTAAGCGCGCCTTTTACCGACATAACGCCCTTTATGATAAACGGCACTTCCGCCGCTTTTGCGATTTCCCGGAGTTCTTCGACCGTTTTTCTGCCTGCGGGCGGAATTCTGCCCTGCAAAAACGGAAGCCCCGCGGCGTCTACGTCCATTGCGACGGCGAAAGCGCCCGACTTTTTCACTTCGGCAAGTTTTTTGCAAAGCGTTTCTTTATCCCACGGTTTTACGGTCGGAATTCCCACACCGCCGTTTTTCCTTATCGCTTCGGTCGCCGCCGTCATTACCGCAGGATCGACCCCGTCGCCCGTAAAAGCGACGATCCCCTTTTCGGCGCACGCCGGAACTAAAATATCGTTATACATAATATCGTCGAGACAGTCTCCGTAGTGCAGTTTTACCGCGCCGACGGGTCCCGCGAAAAACGGATAAGCAAAAGTTTTTCCGAAAAGTTCCGTCGAAGTGTCGATTTCTTCCTCTTTTGCGACCGTGTCCATAAGAAGCCGTATTTCTTTCCATTTGTCGTAATTTCTTATTGCGACGTCCCCGACGCCTTTGGCGCCCGGTCCGGGAAGTCTGTTTCTGCAGGCTCTGCCGTTACATTCTTCGCACGCTTTGCAGTATTTACCCACTTTGTCCCTTGCGTTTTTTATACATTCGAAATAATCCATTCTTTCCACCTCTTAAATAAGTATAGCATAAAAATACGGGAAATTCCACCCCCCCGTTTCAGACAGATAAAAGGCGGCATTAAATGCCGCCTTTTACTCAAACAAAGGACAAAAGTAAAAACGAATTATCCGGTTATTTTCTTTCTCATAAAGAGAAGAGCCGCTGCGGAGACCGCAAGCAAAGTTGCCCATACGGCGGTCATGCCGTCCGCGGTGTTCGGGTTCGACGGCGTTGTGTTTCCGCCCGAAGTTCCGCCGCCTGAAGTTCCGCCGCCCGAAGTTTCGGTAACGAATTCCGCCGAAAGGAGAATTGCGCCGCCGTCCTCAACGACAAAGGAGTATTTTCCGTTTTCGGGGATTATCTCGCCTTCGCCGAGGAAGACTTTCGAAACTTTATAGCCGTTCGCCGCTGCGGGGGTAACGGTAACGGTTTCGCCCGCTCTTGCCGCAGGGACGTCGACCGCAAGAGAGCCGTTTTCGCAGGCCGCGATTCTGTTTATATAATAAACTATCTTTCTGCCGGTTTCCTTCATATAAGAGGGAGAGAACATCTGACCGTTTTTCGAAAGCGCCCATACGGAGACAAGGCAGTTCACGTCGGTTTCGGCGTTCAGGTTTGCAAGATAGGTTTCGGTAAAGAGATTCATACGGGCAGCAACTTTGCGTTTCATTTCCGTCTTGGTTTCTTCCGTCGCTTCTCTCATAGCCCTGGTAAGTTCGTCGGAACTGTAATTTATCTCTTCGCCGAGGTGTTCGACCATAATAGCCCAAACATCGTCAAGCATTACGGAAAGTTTGTTCATATAATCGGAGAAAGATATTCCGAGTTCGGTCTTCATTCCGGCGGACATGAAAATAAAGAAAGACATCGCATACAGAGAAAGGAATTCGTCGTCGGTCATTTCCGCCGCAACGTTATCGTCTATCCTGCCGAAGAAAAATCCCTCGGGAAGAAAGACCGCTCCGTCTTTTCCGTTTGCGCATTTTCCGCTCGTTACGGTTCCCGCAACGTAAATATCTCCTTTCGGGAGTCCCGGCGCTTCATCGCCGTCGGAAATTTCGTCACCGTTTATCGCATTGACAAGAGTAAAGCCCGCGCCTCCTTCGCCGTCTTCGCTTACGCTGTCGCCGCCGAAAAGGTCGCCGGCAATTTTAATAACGGAGGAAGACCCTGCATAAAGACCCGCGCCGCCGTACGCCGCACAGACGGAGACCGCCTTTCCTCCGGTAACGTTTCCGCCTACGGTAAGTTTACCGCCGATAAGGTTTGCCGATATTCCGTCGCCGGCCATGATATAAAAACCGAGATTCTCGGGAAGAACAAAGCCGTCCGCATATCTGACGGTCAACATTCCGCCCGAAACATTTCCCGTAATATTTATAATTGCCTTCTTTTCGGTCGAAATGCCGTCGCTGCCGGTGAAAGTCATATATGATTGCGGTTCGCCGCTTACCGTAAGAGTGATATCGGTTCCGAAAACGTCGCCGTTGACGGTGACTTTCGCAGAATCGGCAGCGAAAAGACCCGGTTCTGTTCCGAAATATGTCATTTCGCCGCTGTTAAAATCAATGTTTCTCACTCCGGGTTTGACATTTCCGTTTACGGTCACTTTCGCTTCGCCAATAACGTTGAGGTTGCCGACATCGCCGTTTATCGTCGCATCAAGTTCGCCGCCGATAATGACTGTTTCGGTGACGGTAAGATTTGCCGTATCAAGTTCGAGTTTTCCTTTTCCGTCGACAGTCAAAGTGTCGAAAGTCGAGCCCTCGGCAGCCGCCGAAAGTTTGAGGGTCACGCCCTCGGGAATTACAATAGATTCATATTCGTAAATCAAGTTGCCGGAGCATACTATCTCAACGGTATCCCCCTCCGCCGCCGCGGCAGCCGCGTTTATGATATCCGAATAATCGGAATATGTCGCGGGTGCGGCAAAAGCCGTAAGGGAAGTGAGGACGAGAGACAGAATAAGAATTATCGCTGTTGCAGTCGCCAGTTTTTTCATTGAATTACCTCCGAAATTTTTGTTTTTATATGAAAAGCCGCTCTTTTCAGAGCAAAGTTCCTTCTTCGGACGCCCTGACCGTTTCCGCGACTATTTCCTTTGCGATAGTTTCAAGATCGAGGGCTCGCACAAGTTCCAGCGCTTCCTTTACTTTGGATTCGGGGACGTTGTAGATTTTCAGACAGCAATTGAGCAGTCTTGAAATTTTGTTTTCGACGGTAAAATAAAAATCGCTTTTTCTCTGCATATAGCCGCGGACTATCCCCGAAGTCGCGATATCGAGTTCGTAAAAATCCTTCGATACCGCGTCGGGAAGATATTCCGCAAATATTTTTTCAAGTTTCATCGCCGTGCTGCGGTAGATAAATTCCGACGTCGACGGCAGAGAATACGCCGTGACGTAAAGGTCCCGCAGCGCCTCGCTCGTTTCGGCAATGCAGACCTGCAAAGAAGTTTCCGCCGCGTAAAGCATTACGGGGTCTTCGGTGTTTATCAGTTTTTCGGCAAGCGAGAACTGACTTCCGAACATTATTTTGACAAGTTCCAGAAGCACCGCTTCCTTGTCGGAATACGCCCTGAAAAACGCGCTCGTCGCCATTCCCGCGGCTCTTGATATTTCCGCTATCGTCGTATTCTGATACCCTTTCTCAAGAAACGATATGACCGCGGCATGGAGCATTTTCTTTCTCGTCTGTATACCGCTCGGCTGAATTCCTCTTTTTGCCATTTTTTTCCTCTTCTCGGAATGTAATTGTGATTACATTCACATTATACATTATTTTTCTGCCGATTGCAATAGTTTTTTCGGCATATTTGAATTTTTTTTCGATACGGATTTCCGCTGCAAAAACAATGCCCGTGTTTCCACGGGCAAAAACCTATTCAGAAAGCCAGCCTGACGCTCTTTTCACGGCTTTATGCCACGTCCCGAGTTTTTCGGCTGCCTCTTTTTTCGACATTTGCGGCTTGAAAATACGGTCGGTCTTCTGCATTTCGGCTATTTCCGACTTGTCGGGATAAAACCCGACGGTAAGCCCCGCAAGGGTCGCCGCTCCGAGCGCCGTCGTCTCTATTATCTTCGGACGGACTATATCGACCCCCGAAATATCCGCCTGAAACTGCATCAGAAATCCGTTTGCCGCCGCGCCCCCGTCAACTTTGAGTTTTCCGGCGCGTTTTCCGGTTTCGGCGGAAAGGCAGGCAAGGACGTCCTGCGACTGATATGCTATCGCCTCAAGCGCCGCTCTGACAATATGGTTTTTATTCGTTCCTCTCGTAATTCCGACGACCGTTCCGCGCGAATACATATCCCAATAAGGCGCGCCGAGCCCCGTAAAAGCGGGGACAAGAACCACGCCGCCCGTATCCTTTACGGACAAAGCCGCGTCCTCGCTGTCGGAGGCGTTTAAGATAAGCTGCATTTCGTCTCTGAGCCACTGGACGACCGCGCCGCCCGTAAAAACGCTGCCTTCGACGGCGTAAGAGTGTCTGCCTTTCATTTCCGCCGCAACGGTCGTTATGAGCCCGTTACCGGGGATCCTGAATTTTTCCCCGACGTTCATTAAAAGAAAACAGCCCGTTCCGTAAGTGTTTTTGACGTCTCCCTCTTCAAAGCAGCTCTGCCCGAAAAGCGACGCCTGCTGGTCTCCCGCAATTCCCGTTATCGGAACCGTTTTTCCGTCGACGAGCGCCTCTCCGAAAAAGTCGCCCGACTGTTTTACTTCCGGAAGCATCGCTTTCGGGATATCGAAATAGGAGAGCAAAGTTTCGTCCCATTCGTGCGTTTTTATATTGTAAAGCATTGTCCGCGAAGCGTTCGTTTCGTCGGTCGCATGGACTTTTCTTTTCGAAAAGCGCCACAGAAGCCAGCAGTCGATCGTTCCGAACAGCAGTTCGCCCGCCTCGGCGCGCCGTCTCGCGTCGGGGACGTTATCAAGTATCCATTTGATTTTAGTCGCGGAAAAATACGCGTCGGTGACAAGCCCGGTATTTTCCCTTATGTAAAAATTCATCTCCGACTTCTTTATTTCGTCGCAAAGGTCGCTTGTCCGTCTGCACTGCCACACTATCGCGTTATAGACGGGTTTTCCGGTGTTTTTATCCCAGACGACCGTCGTTTCGCGCTGATTTGTAATTCCTATCGCTGAAATTTCATCGGCGGAAATGCCCGTTTTCATAACGACTTCTTCAAGAACGCTCTTCTGGGTAAAGTAAATTTCTTCGGGGTCGTGTTCGACATAGCCCGCTTTCGGATATATCTGTCTGAATTCCCTTTGAGCCTTGCCGATTATCTCCATATCCGCGTCGAAAACAACGGCGCGCGACGAAGTCGTTCCCTGGTCGAGGGCGATCACGTATTTTTTCATATTCTACCTCATTTTTTTGCCGAGAAATTCAATTACGTCGGCGGTGACTTCTTTTCTCATAACGTCGTTCAAGGTCTCGTGTCTGCCGCCCTCATAAAGTTTTATGTCGACGTCTTTAACGCCCGCAAAGCACATATTGCCGTAGACCTCGACAACGCCCTTCGAATAGTTGCCGACAGGGTCGTCGGTTCCCGCAAGCAGAAGATACGGCTTGTTTTTATCGAGTTTTTTCGCCCATTTTTTGCCCGAGACCTTGCCGAGACCGTGGAAAAGGGCGGCAAAGCCCGCGGCGGTAAAGGGAAATCCGCAGTTCTCGTCTTCGATATATTTATCGACCTCCTTTTCGTCGGCTGAAAGCCAGTCGAAAGAAGTCCTCGACTTTTTAACGCCTTTTGCGTACGCCCCGAAACATAGGTTGTTTATCACGTTATCGGGACGGCGGCGGTGACCGAAAACGCTCCTGACGGCGGCGAGGGTCTTGCCCGCGAAAAGCACGGGATTTCTGCCTGCCGTTCCCATAAAAATATAGGCGGACGCCGTGTCGGGGAAATACGCCGCGATATATCTTGCGATAAAAGAGCCCATCGAATGCCCCATCAGGGCTTTCGGAAGGTCGGGGTAATCCTCACTGATTTTCTTTGCGCAGGCAAGGTTTGCCGAAATAAGATAATCCCAGCCGTTTTTATCGGAAAAATGGCCGCGGACGCCGTCGCTTCTGCCGTGTCCGGGATGGTCGGTTCCGCAGACGGTTATCCCCGCCGCCGCAAGCGTCGACGCGAATTCGTCATACCTGCCGAGATGCTCGCTCATTCCGTGGCAAAGCTGCAGAACGCAGAAAGGATTTTCCGCTTCCCACGCGTAAAAGCAGATCTTCCCGTCGGGGAGCGTTATATATTCGTTTTTATACATAAGATCACACCTTGCTTTTTTCTTGATTGTACCATTTTTTCACACTTTTGTCAATATCTTGACTTGCCGTAAAAATTACTGTATAATTAGTAAAAACCGTTGAAAAGAGTGCGTTTATGGCTGATTTCAAGACTGCGCTTTCAGAAGAGCTGAAAAAAGAAAATATCCCTTTTACCGAAGAAAAAGCAGAGTCGCTTTCGGTCGTTTACGAAATGCTCTGCGACTATAATAAAAATGTCAACCTCACGGCGGTGACCGACCCCGCGCTTTCTGCAAAAAAACATTTTGCGGACAGCCTTCTTCCGCTCCGCACCGACGTTTTCTCTGCGGGGCAAAAGTGTCTCGACGTCGGAACGGGAGCAGGTTTCCCGGGGCTTCCGCTCGCAATTTTTCTCCCTGAAATTTCCTTTACTTTAATAGATTCCCTCGACAAAAAACTTGCGTTCACAAGGTCCGTAAAAGAAAGACTGCGCCTTGAAAACACCGATATTCTGACCGTCCGCGCGGAAGAATATGCAAGGAGCGAAAAAAGGGAAACGTTTGACGTCGTCGTTTCGCGCGCGGTCGCAAATCTCGCGCCCCTCTCGGAACTTTGCCTGCCGTTTGTAAAAATCGGCGGAATTTTTGCCGCCTATAAATCAAAAGAGGCGAAAAACGAAATAAAAGACGCGGAAACAGCGATAAAAACGCTCGGCGGAAAAGTCGAAAATATTTTCGGAGACGAAGAGCGGAATATCGTTATAATAAGAAAAGTCGCCGCAACTCCCGAAAAATATCCGAGAAGAAACGGCGTTCCCGCAAAAAAACCGCTGAAATAAAACCGGCTGATACGGCAAACTGCCTGTTAAAAACGGGCAGACGGTGAAATCGTCCGGTTTTCCGAAAAGCATATCTTATGCTTTCGGGCGGCAATTTCCGCGACGCGGAAAAAGAGAGAGGGACCCGTAAATAATTTACGGGTCCCTCTCTCTTCGCGGCATGCCGCGCTGCCGCCCGCGCGTCCGTCAGCCAATTTACCTCCATTTTACAATATATTTACTCCCGTATGATAGTTTTCCTTTCCGCGGCGGAGTAAAATACGGTTGTAAAAAGGAGGGTCATATATGGAATATTACGTTGAAATGCTTGACCGCTGCGGAATTTTCCCCGAACCCGAAAAACAAACGGACGAACCCGCGCATTCGAAAATAATCGCCGCGATAACCGCAGGACTTGCAGTTGCGGGACTTCTTTTTATCGCTCTTTTCGTCCGTTAAAAAATCCCGATATTTTCGCCCGACAGGGGCGTATTTTTTTTTATTTTTTTCTTGACACTGCCGCAAAAAACGGGTATAATTCAGACGGAGGAGAAAAAATGAGAGAAGAAGAAAAAATCGGGGCGGGTATCCTGTTTAACCCCGCCGACCCGGAACTGAAAGCAATAAAACTCAAAACGCACAATCTCAATGTCGATTACAACAGCACGCATGAAGACGAAACGGAAAAGCGCGCCGAAATTCTTTCCGAGATAATCGGAGAATTCGGAGAGGGCGGCTTTATTCAGGGGCCTGTCGCTTTCCACTACGGAAAACACACGAAGATCGGAAAAAACTTTTTCGGGAATTTCAACCTGACAATTCAGGACGACGCCGAAGTGACGATAGGCGACAACTGCAATTTCGGGCCGAATGTGACCATTGTGACGCCCGTCCACCCGATGCTCCCGAAAGAAAGGCGCGAAATCATGACGGCGGACGGCGAAAAAAAACATCTTTGTTATGCAAGACCCGTGCATATCGGTAACGACTGCTGGCTCGGCGCGTCGGTCACGGTCTGCCCCGGAGTGACAGTAGGCGACGGGTGCGTTATCGGCGCGGGGAGCGTCGTTACCCGCGATATTCCCGACATGAGTTTTGCGGCAGGGGTCCCCTGCCGCGTCATAAGGACGCTTTCCGAAAAAGACAGCATGAGAAATTTTCCCGAAATACTCGCGGATAACATAATAACGGAGGACTGAAAATGGAAATTAAAGAACTTACGGAAAGAATGCACAACGGCGACCTTTACTATCCGGGCGACCCCAACCTTGTCCCGTTGCAGACAGAAAGACTCGATATGCTTTACGATTATAACGCGACACGTCCGACAGAGGCAAAAAAACGCGAAGAAATTCTTAAAAATCTCTTTGCCGAAATCGGCGAGGGCTGTTATATCGAGCCGCCGTTTCACGCAAATTGGGGCGGAAAACATATTCATTTCGGAAAATTTGTTTACGCAAATTTCAATCTGACCCTTGTGGACGACACCCATATTTATGTCGGCGACTATACGATGTTCGGACCGAATGTGACCGTCGCGACCGCAGGTCACCCCGTAAATCCCGAACTGCGGCAAAAGGGACTTCAGTATAACGCCCCCGTAAAGATCGGCAAAAACTGCTGGATAGGCGCGGGTGCGGTCATCGTTCCGGGCGTGACGATAGGAGACAACGCAGTTATCGGCGCGGGAAGCGTCGTGACAAAGGATATCCCCTCAAACGTCGTCGCGGTCGGAAACCCGTGCAGAATTCTCCGCGAAGTCGGAGAAAAGGACAAAGAATTTTTCTTCAAGGATAAGAAGATCCGCCCCGACCATTTTGAACTGAACTGAATAACATAAAACAGGACGGCAATGATGAGGTGCCGTAAGGAAGTATTGCTTCAAAACTTCGCCTTTCGGCACAATAATGCGTTAAAAACCCCGGATATGCGACAGCATTATCCGGGGTTTTTGCCTTTTCTTGCACTCGAAAATCTTGCGAGAAACCGATGCTTCCTTATCAGCCTTCAGCCGATTCAAGTCCGTTTTTCATTATATATCAAAATTTATATTATTTTTACCTATATTTCTTTCCAGAACGGTTATCGCCGCCTGCTGGCTCTTTTCTCCGCCGTTGCTTGCGCAGTAGTTTATCAGGACCTCAAACGGAATATTGCGTTCAAAACAATCTATACTGCTTTTCAGCACACAGCAATCGGTATCAATTCCGACAAAATACAGCTTGTCTATTTTATTTTCCCTGATATATTCTTCAAATTCGGGGACGAAACAGGTATATACGGGTTTTCGGATGATTTTTTCGCTGACCGCTTCGACAGACGGCGCGACCGTCTGAGAATCCGCATCCATAAAGTCCTTCCAACCCATCAGTCTGTCGTACGGACTTCCGCTCTGATTGTAAAACCGGGTAGCCACAATACGGTCAAAATGTTTTTTCTTCAGAAGTTTTGTTATTTTATCGGGAATTCCCGCAGTAACAGAGTCGTTCATAAACCCCTTTTGAACGTCTATTATAACCAGACAGTCAGCCATATTTTTATCCTTTCTTTACAATAAAAAGTATTCCGAAGACAAATACGGAAGCGGAAAAAACGGTATACGCGATCTGCCAGAAAAGCGGGAAAGTTACAACGAAATTTACAGTCAGAGTCGTAACGATATCGGCGAAAGCGATGATAAAAAGCAAAATTTCGTTGAGCCATGAATATTTTCGCTGATGCTCCCTTTCGAGCGCCTCGATTTCTTCGGTGCAATACCCGATATATTTTACAAACTTATCGTGTTCTTTTTTTATTCCGCTCGTCTCTATCAGTTCGGAGCGGATATCAATTACATATTGCGGACAGCTTGAGTCGTCGTTGCTCAGAAATTCATTGTATAATATCTCAAATTCGGTCTCGGCGTGTTTGAGATCGGACGCGAGAATTCCCTTTCCGGCAAATATGTTTCTCGAATTCCCGTACAGGCAGTAAGTATAAAACCACATCGCCTGAAGATCGACTTCCAGACTGTTCATAAAATCCGTATATGCCTGCAGGATTTCTTTCTGCATAACAATAACGGCAGCCCAGCTTATATAAATGCTCGCGCCTGTTCTTTTAAGAAAATCGCAGGGGACTTTCAGAAAATCCGTATTTATAGAATACGGATCGGCGTCCTCCTTTTCATTCGGCAGATGAATGAATTCCGAATCTTCTTCGTGCGCAAGGCTCGGAGTCAGCAGAATTTGAAGCGACAGTTTTTGCGTATCGGACATGGCGGAATAGTTATTGTCCTCAAGTCCGCTGTTTATATAAGAAACGGTCATGACATAAGAAAGTCTGCCGTTTTCCCAATCCGAAGCCGCGGAAAGACGGACCGACGAACGCTGTTTTGCATATTCGGTGCATATAAAATCCGTAACGGTCCTGATAATACCCGAATACTCCGCCCGAAAAGCAAGGATATTTTTATGCGCCGTTTTTCTGCTGCGGCAATAGTCCGGAGCGTATTTCGATTCCATGCCGTCGATTTCAAAGTCTTTGTCGCAGACTTCAAAGACTCCGACGCCGAAAGAATAAATGAAAAGAGATATCTTTTCCGTTATTTTATATCCGCAAAGGATCCTCGAAGATAATTTTCGCCGAAATCCGTCGATCGGAAGAACCTCCGCTTTATTATCTCCCGTTTTATTTAATTTTCCGATAATGCTTTTGATCTCTTCGTAAGAAATATCTCCGCCTATATCAAACGGTATTATCCGATACGGTCTTATGAAGGTCTTTTCCATTGAATATCTCCCCGCCTTGACGCAAATTTCTATTTTGCAAGCCCGAACGCTTTTTTAAGAGTTTCGTAGTTTTCCTCGCTTGCCGAGAGGTAGGAAAATCCGTTTTTTATCTCCTCTTCGGTCGCCGACTGCATCGAACGGAGCGTTAAGACCTCGCCCTCAACCGTTTCCGCGACCTTTTCGGCAAGACCGAAAGTCGAATTGTCGGTTTTGAAAATATATTTTACGTTCTTTTCTCTTGCCGCCGTCACAAGTTCCGCCATCTTTTCAAAAGACGCCTCCGCCTCGGCGGAGCAGCCCTCGAACGCCGCGACGTACGGAAAGCCGTATTCCTCGACGAAATACGCAAACGGGAACCTGTCGGCGACTATCATTTCACCCTTACTTAAGGTTCGGAATTTTTTATCGAGTTCTTTTAATTTCTCAATGTAGTTTTCTGCGTTTTTCTTATATTTTTCGGCGTTTTCGGGATATTTCCGCGAAAGCGCTTCGCAAAGTCCCTCGGTGATTTTAACGGCGTTCACGGGAGAGAGCCAGACGTGTTCGTCAAACTCTTCTTCATGGTCGTGCCCCTCGTGTTCTTCCTTTTCCTTTATAAGCGGGCAGAAAGAACAGATATCGACGACTTCGAACCCCTCTTTTCCGAGAGATGAAACGGCGTCGTACGCCCATTTATCAGATTCTCCGCCGACCGTTATAAGGATATCCCCGTTTGATATGGCGGCGATATCTTCGGGCGTCATTTCGTAACTGTGCAGGTCGGCGCCGTTGTCGGCAAGCAGCAAAACGTCCCCGTCGGAGCTCGTGATATTCTTTATGATGTCATACTGCGGAAAAGCGGTGCAGACAATTTTTCCGCCCGCGGTTTTTCCCGCCGAACATCCCGTAAAAAGCGACGGAAGAAGCGTGAGCAACAGTAAAAAGGAAACGATTTTCTTCATTTCTTACGCCCCTTTATCAAAAATACCGCAATAAGGACCGCCGCGAAAATAACGAAGAAAAACGCTGCGGAAAGAAGAAATTCGACGACGTTGAAACTGACAAGCGCCGCGCCTTTCGCCCACGGAAAAATTTTCAGCGGAAAGAAATATTCGCTGACGACCGCGTTAGAAGTCATAAAAAGAGATTTGAAAGGCCACCCGAAAGTCATACTTTCGAGAGACGCCGGGTTTGCCGCGTTAAAGGGAATACACAGGCACGCGCCCGCTGCGGCGCACGCCGAAACAAGGCTTATCAGAAGCCTTACGATTATCCCGAAAAGTGTGTGTTTTTCTTTTTTCATATCATTCTCCGGCACGCAGTTTTTCCGCCTGCGCCGTCGTTATCAGAGCGTCTATGACTTCGTCGAGGTCTCCGTCCATAAACTGCAGGAGTTTGTAAAGCGTAAGCCCTATGCGGTGGTCGGTAACTCTTCCCTGCGGAAAGTTGTAGGTGCGGATCCTCTCGCTCCTGTCGCCCGTTCCGACCTGACTTCGCCTCTCGCCCGCAATTTTCTCGTTCTGTTCCCTGCACATATTCTCATAAATTCTCGAACGGAGAATTTTCATCGCTTTTTCCTTGTTTTTATACTGGCTGCGTTCGTCCTGACAGTCAACTACCGTGCCCGTCGGGATATGGATTATCCTTATCGCCGATTCGGTCTTGTTGACGTGCTGTCCGCCCGCGCCGCCGGAACGGTGAGTCTCTATCTGAAGGTCGGCGGGATTTATTTCGAATTCGACCTCGTCGACTTCGGGAAGAACCGCGACGGTGACGGTCGAGGTGTGTATCCTGCCCTGGGATTCGGTTTCCGGCACGCGCTGAACGCGGTGGACGCCGCTTTCGAATTTGAGGCGGCTGTAAGCCCCTTCGCCCATGACCGAGAAACTTATTTCCTTAATGCCGCCGAGTTCCGTTTCGTTGATGGAAAGGACTTCGGTCTTATAGCCTTTCTTTTCGGCGTACATCGAATACATTCTGTAAAGAGATGCCGCGAAAAGCGCCGCTTCCTCCCCGCCCGCGCCGCTTCTTATTTCCATAATAACGTTCTTTTCGTCGTTCGGGTCTTTCGGCAAAAGCAAAATTTTAAGTTCTTCTTCAAGTTTTACGAGTTTTTCTTTTCCGGAAAAATACTCCTCCTCGACCATCTCCTTGAAATCCTTGTCGAGAGGCGTTTCCAGAAGTTCCTCCGCTTCGGTCACGGCAAGGGAAACGTCTTCGTATTCCCTGAACTTTTCGACTATCGGCGTAAGATTTTTATATTCTTTCATCAAAGAAGTATATTTTTCCATATCGGAAACGACCGCTGGGTCGGAAAGATTTTCTTTTATTCCGTCATATTTTTCGGCAAGCTGTTTTAATTTCTCTATCATAAATTTACCTCACTTTTTCTGTTTTTAAGTATAACATAACAAAGAAAAAAAGTAAAGAACCTGTATAGAAAGTTTGAATATTCGCCGCCGCAAAAAGGAAAGAGCCGCAAAAACAAACGTTTTTACGGCTCTTTCCCGGTTTCGGAGAACTTTTCTATGACGCCATCTGCGCTGTTGCAAGGCTTTTGAATTCCATGCTTTCAAGGCGTATGAAGTCGGCGACTATCGCGATAAATTCCGAATTCGTCGGTTTGCCGCGGTTATCGTCGACCGAATAACCGAAAAGACTGTCGAGAGTGTCGATATTTCCTCTCGACCATGCCACTTCTATTGCATGTCTTATCGCCCGTTCGACGCGGGAAGGAGATGTTTCGTACATTTTCGCTATGGTCGGATAGATTATTTTCGTGACGGCGTTTATCGCGTCGGGCGTTTTTATCGACATCATTATCGCGTTGCGGAGATACTGGTATCCCTTGATATGCGCCGGGATCCCTATTTCGGAAATGACCGAAGTCACTCGGCGTTCAAGCTCGAATTCGAGATCTTCGCGGCTCCTCGGCGGTTTTTTCGAGAATATCCTGCCTTTCTTTTCTTCGGTATCTTCCGGGAAAAGCATATCGAGCCTTTCGTTAAGTACGTCGAAAGATACGGGCTTCATCATATAGTAATCGACTCCGAGCGACATCATTTCGGAAACGACCGAATCGACCGCAATAGAGGAACATACAATGAAAATCGGCTTCCTGTGAAGAGACATCTGCGAAACGCGACGCATAAACTCAAGGCCGTCCGTCTTTGAAAGAATGACATCAAAAATGACGATATTTACCATTTCTCTTTTGATCTGGTCAAGAGCAAGAGACACATCGCAGGTAGTTTCGATATTTCTGTACCCAAACTCCAAAAATTTTTCTTTACAGGACGCTTTGAACCCGTCCTGTTCGTCAAGAATTAAAATTTTAAGATTGTGTTTTTCTGTCATTGGATTTTCTTCCTTTTAGTGTAGTTTAAGATTGTCTTTCCGGCCGAGAAAGTCCACATTCTTCTCTTCTATAATAACAGATTCCGATTGTAAATATAAGGACTACGGTGTCGAAAGTGTGTCATTTTGAGAAAATTAGGTGAAACTTTTACAAAGTTCGCTAAAAGTCAGAAATATATTATAATATCAACAAAAAAACGATGTTAAAATCGTGCGGGAAATATAAAAATTATAGTTTTTAAGAAATAAAAACCTCATATTTCGCACTTCGCCGTCACCTTTTTGTCATAAAACCTAAAGATTGTCACAGAAGCAAAAGATTATGCGGAATACAAAACTTTTGCCGTCGTTTTTTAGGAGTCGGTAGCTCCCTCTGTCTGATCGTAAAGAAGTTTTCCTCCGTAAAGAGACTTCGGAATGACAAATTCCGGACAGCCCATTGACCCCGGCGCTATTTGGTATTTGTCGAAAACGATAACAAGATCCCCGTCCGCGTTGAAGTAAAAATTCTGATCGGCGTTTATGCCTTCGTATTTGAAATAGGAGGAATCTTCCTTCGTCCAGTACATGACCTCGGAACTTTCCGCCATTTCTTCCTTTATCCGCCCGTATATATAATCGGAAAATACCGTAACGTAATCGAAATCTTTTCTGAAAAGATTTGACAGCGTTACCATGCGGCAGTGTTTTTTATCAATATGATAAAAAGTCTGTTCGAGATTACTGCTGCCGGAAGCCTCGCTTATCATAAATTTGAGCGTGAACCATTCGTCGGTATCGGTCACAACGTCATAGTCTACGAAAAGCGAAAAATGCGCTTCGGTAAGTTCGGAACTGTCCTTTTCGAATATCTGCATCTTTTCCGACGCCTTGTTCTGTATATCCTTATTTATCCCGCTTATAAGTTCCTTTATTCCGACAGTCCCCGAAATTTCGGGAAGTCTTACGTTTTCATGGACGCGGTCGCTGTTCTCGTGAAGTTCCCAGACGGTGACGACTTTCACGATGTCCCCAAGAACGGGAACGTCGAGCATCGCGTAAGCGACGTCGCGGCTGACATTCGGCAGAATTATCATGACAAGAACGGCAATGACGGCTATCCTGCCGAGAACGGGCCATACTTTATTTTTTTTCTTTTTCGGTGCGCAGAGATTTTCGACCGTGCGGTCTATTCTTTCGGAAACGTCTTCGGGAAGTTCGGGCGCTTCCTTTTTGATAATATTTTTCAGTTTTCGGTCAAATTTGTTCACGGTTACACCTCCTCAAGGCTTTGTCTCAGAGTTTCGCGCGCTCTTGAAAGTCTCTTTTTTACGGTATCTTCGGAAATTCCGAGCACTTTTGATATCTCTTTTATCGGCAGATCCTGATAGTAAAACAGCAAAACGACCGTTCTTTGTTCTATTTTAAGACGGGAAACCGTTTCCCAGAGAGTTATCTTTTCTTCGGTCCCCGAGTCTCTGTCGGGGAGTTCTTCTATATTCTCCGAAGGCAACGTCTGCTTTCTGCCCCGGATGACGGCGTAGCATTCGTTCGTAAGTATCTTCATTATCCACGGTCTGAATTTTTCGGAGAACCGAAGGGTGTCAAGCCGCTCATAAGCCTTATAGAGCGTCTGCTGAACGACGTCTTCGGCGTCTTCTTTATTCTTCAGAAGGCTCACCGCGACGGCGTACATATCGCCCTTCATCTCAAAAACCGCGGAACAGAACCGTTCCGTTCTGATTTTTTCCGTCATTTCGTCCCCCGCAGACTGCTATTTTACGATAACGTTACTTTTCAGCCAGTCCGCCCATTTGATCGTATATTTTGCGTAAAGATGAGTTCCGTCTCCCGTATAATCGGCGCGCAGATTTCCGTTTTCATCGTCGAATATCGGATTTACGTCAAGATAGTAAACGGTTTTGTTGTCGGCAAGCCCCTTTATTCCCTCATTTAAGGCGTTCAGGCTTCCGTTGTTGCAGTCGTAAATATTCTTGTCCGACTCTTTTTTTGTAATATGGATATTCGCGTTTGCGTAAATTATCGCGTTCGGCTGCATTTCTTTAACTTTATCAATAAATGCACCGTATTTTTTCACGGTCTGCTTTATGTTGTATCCGCATTCGTTTACCCCTGTTATAATGTATATTTTCCCGTATTTTTTGCTTGACAGGAGATCTGTTATGTTCGTTTCGACGCCGCCGACCGTCGCCGTTTTTTTCCAGACGTTGTAAATACTCAGACCGACGACGGTGAAAAAGTCGGCGCCGTCTATCTTGCCGTAATACTTGAGATCCTCGGCGCGGCTGTCGCCGATTATCAGCGCGTCGTCGAAATAGCCGTCGGGAGCCGAAACAAATCCCTCCGCCGTGCTGACGTCGGGCGCGGGTTTTTCGGGTTTCACGGGTTTTTCGTTATCTTTTGACGGAGTTTCCGTGTTTTTTGACGGGTCGTCCGTCCCGTTCTTATCAGTAATATCGGGTTTTTCAGGCTCTTTTTCTTCGTTTTTCAGTCCGGCAACGCCGACTGTTTTTATTGAATTTGCCCCGTTCGTGATTATTTCGATCTTGCCGTTATCGACAGTGATAAATCCGTAGAGCCAAAGTCCGGCGACGACAAAGACCGCAAACACCGCGCAGGCGGCGGCAAGACATATTATCTTTTTTTTCATTTTTACACCTTCAGAAATTAAAATACATGAACGGGTCGTTCATTCCCTTGAATATGCAGTAAACGGAATATGCAAAAGTGACGGCGAGCAGGAGATATTCAAAGATCCGCGTCTTTATCTTTTTATAGAAAAACGCGGGGAGACCGGTCGCGAAAAGAAGACCCGCAAAAACGTAAACGCCGTATTGCGACAGATATTTTGCAAAATCTCCGGCATAGACGTTAACTCCGCCGATACCGACGAGCCGCCCGAACGCCGTGCCGAGTTTTTCGAGGTCGGGAACGGCAAAAATAAGCCACTGGACGGGAATTAAGATCGCCATATAAATATGACCGGCGATTTTCGAACGGTCGAGAACTTTATACAGTCCCGCCTTTTCGATCGAGATGCAGACAAACAGCAGCAGCCCCCACAGAACGAAGTTCCAGTTTGCGCCGTGCCAGAGCGCCGTAAAGAGCCAGACGACCAGTAGATTGAAATACGTCCTTGCCTTTCCGCAGCGGTTTCCGCCGAGCGGGATATAGACGTAGTCCCTGAACCACGCGCCGAGCGTTATATGCCAGCGCCGCCAGAATTCGGTCATGGATTTTGAAATATACGGCAGGTTGAAATTTTCGGGCAGGGTATATCCCGTCATTTTTCCGAGGCCGACAGCCATCAGGGAATATCCGCAGAAATCGAAATAAAGCTGCAGGGAATATGCGATAATTCCGAGCCACATCATCGGAGTCGAGACCGACTCATAGCCTATCTTTCCGACCGCCGTCCACAGTCCGCCGAGACGGTTCGCGATTATTACCTTGTACGCAAGCCCCGTAATAAATGTTGTGATCCCGCCGTAAAAGGTCTCCCATGAGATCTTCTTTTTCGTGCGGAGTTCCGGCTGAATATCGGGATAACGGACGATGGGTCCGGAGACGAGATGCGAAAACATCAGGGTATGCGCGGCGAAATTTACTATATTCTTTTCGGCGGGAATTTTTCCCTTATACACGTCGACGATATACGCCGAATTCTGAAAAGTGTAAAAACTTATGCCGACGGGAAGAACAAGGTCGAGAACGGGAAGAGAAAGAGAAAACGCCGCGTTTAAATTTTCGGTTATAAAATCCACGTATTTGAAGACGGCGAGGTTTCCGAAATTTATTATAAGCGTAAGTACGAGCCGGAGTTTTTTATGCTTTCCGCCCTTTTCGATAAGCCGCGCCGCGCCGTAGTTGATAAGAATAAAAATCGGCAAAAGCGGGATATAAACAGGGTTTCCGATAACGCCGCAGATATAGAAAAACAGGCTGAACAGAAGCATACAGCCGTTTTTCAGACGGTTCGGGACTAAAAAATAGGCGACGAGAAAACACGGTAAAAACCAAAACAAAAATTCCGTACTGCTGAAAACCATACCGCCGCCCCCTTAATATGTTCTGTAAATAAGATGCGGTAAAAACGGCAAAGGTGACAAAAAGGCTGTAAAAATTTTTATTTTACAGCCTTTATTTTTTGAAACTGTCCGAAAACTATTCCGCGTCTTCGGCTTTTTCTTCGGGGAGAACCGAAGTGCAGTGCGGACATCTGGTCGCCTCTATTGAGATTTCGCTCATGCAGAAGGGACACTTTTTCGTCGTCGGGGCAGGAGGCTCTTCTTCCTTTTTCTTTTTTGTTTTCTCTGCGATGGTATTAAGCGCCTTGATAAAGCTGAAAATAACGAACGCCATAATAAGGAAGTTTATGACCGCGCTTATGAACGAACCGTATTTCAGTTCGACCGAGTTTATCGTAACCGACAAATTCGAAAGATCCGCCTGAAAAAGAAGCCCCAAAAGCGGATTGATGACGTCGTCGACAAGGCTTTTGACTATTCCCTGAAATGCGCCGCCGATGATCACGCCTACGGCAAGGTCTATCATATTGCCGCGGAGCGCGAATGTTTTGAATTCCGAAAAAAACTTTTTCATTTTACCTCTCCCGTGCCGCGGAAAATCTCCGCGCAATTCTTTATATACATTATAATAACACAGACTTAAGAAAAAAGCAAGTCGAAAAACGGCGAATTCCGTCGTTTCCCCCGCGGAGGGCAGACATAGCGAGGGGCAAGGTGGGCAGAGTCGATAGGAGACATCGGGCAGGGCGGAAAATCCCGGTTCTGTGTCTGCCGGAGCGCGCGGGGAAAACAGGGGGCTGAATACGGGTACCGCACTGAACGTTCGGCTCCGGTTTTTGCCGCAGCGGGGGGGGCGGAGGAACGAAGAACGGGACGGGCGGGCGGAAAAAAATTGCAGCGCAGAGGTCGGAAACGCACATTGCCGCCGCAAGGTTCAGGCAGAGCATGGGGCGGCAGTTTTATAAAACAAAAAAGCGGAGAGAGGCTGAGAACGGAGGAAGAAGTGTTGATTTCCGCAATCCGCATATCTTTCCCCAAAATTCTCACAAGGCGAAACTTTTTTCTGTCAGCGGCGATTTTAGGTAACAAAAAAAGCGGAGAGAAAACTCTCCGCTTTTGATTTGTCTGAAATTATTCAGCGATGGAAGCAACAACGCCGGAACCGACGGTCTTACCACCCTCACGGATAGCAAAACGAAGTCCCTGCTCGATAGCGATCGGGCAAATGAGTTCGACATTGATGGTAACGTTATCGCCGGGCATACACATATCAACGCCTTCGGGAAGGTGGATAACGCCGGTAACGTCGGTAGTTCTGAAGTAGAACTGCGGTCTGTAATTGGAAACGAACGGCTTATGACGTCCGCCTTCTTTAGCGGTAAGAACGTAAACTTCGCCCTTGAACTTGGTGTGCGGGTGAATGGTTCCGGGTTTTGCAAGAACCTGTCCTCTTTCGATTTCGTTTCTCTGGATTCCGCGGAGGAGGCAGCCGATGTTGTCGCCTGCTTCTGCGAAGTCGAGGAGCTTTCTGAACATTTCGATACCGGTAACAACAGTCTTCTTAACTTCTTCTTTGATACCGACGATTTCAACTTCCTCGGAAAGTTTAAGAACGCCACGTTCAACTCTACCGGTAGCAACGGTGCCACGGCCGGTGATGGTGAATACGTCTTCAACAGGCATAAGGAAGGGAAGGTTGTCGTTTCTTTCGGGAGTAGGAATATGAGTGTCAACAGCGTTCATAAGTTCGTTGATGCAAGCATATTCGGGAGCGTTGGGATCGGTGGAAGTGCTTTCGAGAACTTTAAGAGCAGAGCCCTTGATTATCGGGGTATCTTCGGAGAAGTCATACTTGGTAAGAAGTTCCTGGATATCCATTTCAACGATCTCGAGAAGTTCGGGGTCGTCAACCTGGTCGATCTTGTTCATGAAGACAACGATTGCAGGAACGCCGACCTGACGGGCGAGAAGAATGTGCTCGCTGGTCTGAGCCATAACTCCGTCGGAAGCCGCAACGACGAGGATAGCGCCGTCCATCTGAGCAGCACCGGTGATCATGTTCTTGATATAGTCGGCGTGGCCCGGGCAGTCAACGTGAGCATAGTGACGAGCGTCGGTCTCATACTCAACGTGAGCGGTGTTGATAGTAATACCTCTCTCTCTTTCTTCGGGGGCTTTATCGATCATGTCGTATGCTTCGAATTTAGCCTGGCCTTTGAGAGCGAGAACCTTGGTAATAGCGGCGGTAAGAGTGGTCTTACCATGGTCAACGTGACCGATAGTACCGATATTAACATGGGGTTTTGTTCTTTCGAATTTAGCTTTTGCCATAGGAATTATCCTCCTTGTCAATGTTTTTGTTTTTGTTTTGTTTTATTTTGTTTATTTGTTTGTATCGTTAAAAGCCGATGCTTTTACCAATCAAAATCAGTTTTTGGCTCTGCCGCCGATAATGCCTTCCTGAATGGACTTCGGAACTTCGGTGTAGTGGCTCGGTTCCATAACGTACGCGCCGCGACCCTGTGTTTTGGAACGAAGGTCGGTTGCGTATCCGAACATTTCGGAAAGCGGAACGAATGCGGTGACGGTCTGAGTGCCGCCGTCCGATTCCTGTCCCTGTACCTGTCCGCGGCGGGAGGTGAGGTCTCCGATGACCGCTCCGAGGTATTCATCGGGTGCTGTAACGACGACTTTCATTATCGGTTCCATTATGACGGGGTCTGCTTTCTTCATGGCTTCCTTGAACGCCATAGAACCGGCGATCTTGAATGCCATTTCGGAAGAGTCGACTTCGTGATAAGAACCGTCGTAAAGAGTTACCTTTACGTCGACGACGGGATAGCCCGCCAAAACGCCGCTGCGCATAGCGCCCTGGATACCCTGATTGACAGGTTCGATAAATTCCTTCGGAATTGCTCCTCCGGTGACTTTGTTGATAAATTCATAGCCTTTTCCGGATTCGTTCGGTTCAAGAATGATCTTGACGTGACCGTACTGACCGGAACCGCCCGACTGACGTTTGTATTTACATTCGTGGTCGACGGTCTTTCTGACTGTTTCTTTATAGGCAACCTGAGGTTTACCGACGTTTGCTTCGACTTTGAACTCACGGAGAAGTCTGTCTACGATGATTTCAAGGTGAAGTTCGCCCATTCCGGCGATGATCGTCTGACCTGTTTCCTGATCGGTATAGGTCTTGAAGGTCGGGTCCTCTTCGGCAAGTTTGGAAAGGGCGATGCCCATTTTTTCCTGACCTGCTTTGGTTTTCGGTTCGATTGCAACGCGGATAACCGGTTCGGGGAATTCCATCGATTCGAGAATGATAGGAGCGTTCTCGTCGCAGAGGGAGTCTCCGGTAGTTACGTTTTTAAGACCGACAGCAGCGCAGATATCGCCGGTATAGACCTCGTTGATATCTTCTCTGTGGTTCGCGTGCATTTTAAGGATACGTCCGAATCTCTCTCTGGAGCCTTTCGTTGCGTTGACAACGGTGGTTCCCGCGGTGAGTTTTCCGGAGTATACGCGGAAATAGCAGAGTTTTCCGACATAGGGGTCGGTCGCTATTTTGAAAGCAAGAGCGGAGAACGGTTCGTTGTCGTCGGGCTTTCTCTCCATAACTTCGTCCGGATCTCCGGGTTCGTGACCCTGGATCGGGGGAATATCGAGAGGCGACGGCATATAGTCGACGATTCCGTCGAGCAGTTTCTGAACGCCCTTGTTTTTATAGGAGGTTCCGCAGAAAACGGGGACTATCTTGTTTGCGATAGTGCCTGCGCGGATTCCTTTTTTGAGTTCTTCAACGGTGATCTCTTCGCCTGCGAAATATTTTTCCATCAGGTCGTCGTCCTGTTCGACAACGTGTTCGATCATTTCCGATCTGTATTTCTCGGCAAGTTCCTTCATATCGTCGGGAATCTCTTCCGCTCTGATATCTTTGCCCAGATCGTCGTAGTAAACGTAAGCCTTCATATCGAGAAGGTCGATTATACCTTTGAAGGTAGATTCAGCCCCGATTGGAAGCTGAACGGGAACGGCGTTACATTTGAGTCTGTCCTTCATCATTCTGACGACGCGATAAAAGTCAGCTCCCATGATATCCATTTTGTTAACGTATACCATTCTGGGAACGTGATATTTATCCGCCTGACGCCAAACGGTCTCGGACTGAGGTTCAACGCCGCCCTTAGCACAAAGGACGGTTACGGATCCGTCAAGGACACGCAGGGATCTTTCAACTTCAACGGTGAAGTCAACGTGGCCCGGGGTGTCGATGATGTGGATACAGTGGTCTTTCCATACTGCCGTTGTTGCAGCGGAGGTAATTGTGATACCTCTCTCCTGCTCCTGCTCCATCCAGTCCATAGTAGCGGTGCCGTCGTGGGTCTCTCCGATCTTATGGTTTACTCCGGTGTAGTAGAGGATTCTTTCGGTAGTCGTTGTTTTACCGGCGTCTATATGTGCCATTATACCTATATTTCTGTATTTTTCAAGCGGGTATTGTCTTGGCATATATTTCTTTATCCTTCCTTAATAAATAGGCGTATGGAGACTTACCACTTAAAGTGTGCGAAAGCCTTGTTGGCTTCAGCCATCTTATGAGTGTCTTCTCTCTTTTTAACAGCTCCGCCCTGTCCGTTGACTGCGTCAAGAATTTCGTTAGCGAGTCTTTCTTTCATGGTCTTCTCGCTTCTCTTTCTTGCGTAACCGGTCAACCAACGAAGACCGAGTGCCGTTCTTCTTTCAGGTCTAACTTCGATAGGAACCTGATAGTTGGAACCGCCTACACGGCGCGCCTTGACTTCAAGAACGGGCATGATGTTTTCCATTGCCTGCTCGTATACTTCCAGCGGATCTTTTCCGGATTTCTCTTTGATTATATCAAACGCGGAGTAAACGATCTTCTGGGCAACGCCCTTCTTGCCGTCGTACATAACGCTGTTGATAAGTTTGGAAACCATTTTGCTGTTGTAGATAGGATCGGGCAAAACATCTCTCTTAGGTACAAAACCTCTTCTTGGCATTATACTTCCCTCCTTCATTATTACATTCTTGCGAATGCTGATGATTTCATAGGTACTCGAAAGTGAAACTCCCGTCAATGCTGATAATATATATAAAATATGCTTTCAGCATAAAACGAATTTTTCTTTTTAGTTCTTTAACCTATTAGTTTTTTGTGCAAATTACTTCTTCGCCTTAGGCTTCTTTGCACCGTACTTCGAACGGCTCTGCATTCTGTTTGCAACGCCCTGCGCGTCCAAAGTTCCTCTGATGATGTGGTAACGAACACCAGGCAGGTCTCTTACACGTCCGCCTCTGATGAGAACGACGCTGTGTTCCTGAAGATTGTGACCTATACCGGGGATATACGCCGTGACCTCCGCAAGGTTGGTCAGACGAACTCTCGCGACCTTACGCAAAGCCGAGTTAGGCTTCTTCGGGGTCTGAGTTTTAACGGTCGTACAAACGCCTCTTTTCTGAGGAGAATTCTGATCGGTAGTCTTCTTTGTAAGAGTGTTGAGACTCTTGAGAAGAGCCGGAGCGACCGATTTGACGGTAGAAGTCTGTCTTCCTTTTCTTACCAATTGGTTAAATGTAGGCATACTGCACCTCCTTTGCATATTATTCCATCACGAATTATACCACAATTCAGCGGATAATTCAAGGCGTTCATCTTTTGAAAAAATGAACTTTTTTTGTATTTTAACCGAAATCTTGCTTTACAATGCGGAAAATCCGCCCGCAAAGACAAAACCGTGCCGATTTCCGAAGAAACCGGCACTCTGTTTTATTTTATCACTTCTCGGTAATTTCGACGTTTCTGTATCTTTCAAGCCCTGTTCCCGCGGGAATAAGGTTACCGATAATAACGTTTTCTTTAAGACCGATAAGTTTATCCGACTTGCCTTTGATAGCGGCTTCGGTAAGAATTTTGGTGGTCTCCTGGAAGGACGCGGCGCTCATGAAGGATTCGGTTGCAAGAGCCGCCTTCGTGATACCCAGAAGAACGGGGACGTATTCCATAAGAACAACACCCTCTTCTCCTGCGTCTATTCTGTCCTGAAGAGCCCTGTTGGTTCTCATCGCCTCTATCTTGTCTATAACGCTGCCCTCAAGGTAATCGGTGGAGCCTTTTGTTATGACCCTGACCTTGCGGAGCATCTGACGGACGATGATTTCGACGTGTTTGTCGTTGATATCAACGCCCTGACGGTGGTAAGTCTTCTGGATTTCGGAGATGATATAATCCTGAACGGCAGCCTCGTCTTTGACGCGGAGGATATCCTGAGGATCGGACGCACCGTTGGTGAGTTCGTCTCCGCGGTGAACGAAGTCTCCCTCCCTGACGCGGAGTTTTGCGGAATAAGGAATGAGATAACTTCTTTCTTCGTTCGTTTCTTTATTGAAGATAACGGCGTAACGCGCGTGCTTTATCTCTTCGAAACGGACTTCGCCGTCGATCTCCGCAAGAATTGCAAGGACTTTCGGGCGTCTTGCCTCGAAAAGTTCC
Source organism: uncultured Eubacteriales bacterium (assembly GCA_934501435.1). Taxonomy (GTDB): domain Bacteria; phylum Bacillota; class Clostridia; order Oscillospirales; family UBA644; genus Geddesella. The sequence goes on along the minus strand of CAKSTW010000002.1, from coordinate 248,241 downwards.
TGAACACGCGGAAGACCCTGTGTGATGTCGGATGCGGAAGCGACGCCTCCGGTATGGAACGTTCTCATCGTAAGCTGCGTACCGGGTTCTCCGATGGACTGAGCCGCGATGATACCGACCGATTCGCCGACGTTGACCGTTTCTCTCGTCGCGAGGTTTTCGCCGTAACACTTTGCGCAGACGCCGTAACGGCAGTGGCAGGTGAGAACGGAACGGAGTTTGACTTCCTTTATGCCTGCGGCAACGATCTTTTCAGCTTCGGTCTCTTTGATATATTCGTCTTTGGTAACGATGATTTCGCCTGTCGCCGGATCGACAACGTCCTCGACGGGGTATCTTCCGACAAGTCTGGTTGCGAGATCTTCGATCATTTCGTCGCCCTCGGAAATTTCTCTTACCCAGATACCGTCGGTAGAACCGCAGTCGTCTTCGCGGATAATAACGTCCTGCGAAACGTCGACGAGACGGCGGGTAAGATAACCCGAGTCGGCGGTACGGAGAGCCGTGTCCGCCTGTCCTTTACGGGCGCCTCTCGAAGAAATGAAGTATTCAAGGACGTTAAGCCCCTCACGGAAGTTCGCTCTGATAGGAACGTCGATGGTCTTACCGGAAGTATTGGCCATAAGTCCGCGCATACCGCAGAGCTGACGGATCTGGTCGATAGAACCACGGGCACCGGAGACCTGCATCATCTTTATCGGGTTGAACTCTTCAAGATGCGATTTGAGAACTTCGGTAACCTTGTTTGTGGTGTCGTTCCAGATATTGACGACCTGGGTATATCTTTCATCTTCGGAGATAAGTCCGTGGCGGAAATGTCTGGATATCTTTTCGACTTCGGCATTTGCCTTTTCGATAAGGGTATATTTCTCTTCGGGGATCTTCATGTCCGCGACGGAAATGGTTATGGCGCCGAGAGTCGAATATTTGTAACCCTGCGCCTTGATATTGTCAAGGACAACGGAAGTTTTTGTAATTCCGTGAACTCTTATACATCTGTTGATTATCTTTCCGAGTTCCTTTTTTGTAACGACGAAAGAAATTTCAAGGTTCAGCAGGCTGTCGGGATTGCTTCTGTCAACGAACTTAAGATCCTGCGGAATAGGTCTGTTGAAGATAATTCTTCCGACCGTAGCGTCGATAAGGCGGCTTTCTTTTATGCCGTCAACGACTTTTTCGACTCTGACCTTAACGGGAGCGTGAAGTCCCACTTCGCCTGCGTCGTAAGCGCGCATTGCCTCGTCGAAATCCCTGAATATTTTTCCCGCGCCCTTTTCGTTCGGATCGGTTATCGTAAGATAATACGAACCGAGTATCATATCCTGCGTAGGAACGGTAACGGGTTTACCGTCCTGAGGACGGAGCAGGTTGTTTGCGGAAAGCATGAGGAAACGGGCTTCCGCCTGCGCCTCTGCGGAAAGGGGAACGTGGACAGCCATCTGGTCTCCGTCGAAGTCGGCGTTGAACGCGGTACATACGAGCGGGTGGAGTTTTATCGCTCTGCCCTCGACAAGTACGGGTTCGAAAGCCTGAATTCCGAGACGGTGAAGGGTCGGCGCGCGGTTAAGAAGAACGGGAGCGTCCTTGATAACCGTTTCGAGAGCGTCCCAGACGGGAGTTTCGGCTCTTTCGACCATTTTCTTCGCGGATTTTATATTCTGGACTATTCCGAGTTCGGTAAGTCTCTTCATTACGAACGGCTTGAAAAGTTCGAGAGCCATTTCTTTCGGAAGACCGCACTGATATATCTTCAGTTCGGGTCCGACGACGATAACGGAACGTCCGGAGTAGTCGACACGTTTACCGAGAAGGTTCTGTCTGAAACGTCCCTGCTTGCCTTTGAGAATTTCGGAAAGCGATTTGAGAGGTCTGTTTGACGGACCGTTTACGGGTTTTCCGCGGCGGCCGTTATCTATAAGGGCGTCGACGGATTCCTGAAGCATACGCTTTTCGTTTCTTATAATGATCTCGGGAGCGTGCAGCTCGAGAAGTTTGCGGAGACGGTTGTTTCTGTTGATAACGCGTCTGTAAAGGTCGTTGAGGTCGGAAGTCGCGAAACGTCCGCCGTCAAGCTGGACCATCGGACGGATATCCGGCGGAAGAACGGGGATAACGTCGAGGATCATCCATTCGGGACGGTTGCCGGAAAGACGGAGCGATTCGACGACGTCGAGTCTCTTGAGAATTTTGGTCCTCTTCTGTCCCGTGGCGTCAACGAGTTCGGCTTTGAGCTCTTCGGAAAGGGTATCGAGGTCGATCTCAAGAAGGAGTTCCTTTATCGCCTCGGCTCCCATGCCCGCTTTGAAGCCGTCGCCGTATTTTTCTCTGTATTCCTGATATTCCTTTTCGGAAAGAGTCTGCTTTTTCTTGAGTTCGCCGCAGTCTTCTCCGGGGTCTGTTACGATATAAAGACCGAAGTAGAGAACGCCTTCAAGCTGTCTGGGAGGGATATCCAGAACCTGACCGAGACGGGAGGGGATACCCTTGAAATACCAGATATGGGAAACGGGAGCGGCAAGTTCGATATGTCCCATTCTCTCTCTTCTGACTTTTGCCTTGGTTATCTCAACGCCGCAGCGTTCGCAGACCTTTCCCTTATAGCGGAAACGCTTGTATTTTCCGCAATGACATTCCCAGTCTTTCATCGGCCCGAAGATCTTTTCGCAGAAAAGACCGTCGCTTTCGGGCTTTAAGGTACGGTAGTTTATGGTTTCGGGCTTTTTGACTTCGCCGTGAGACCATGAACGGATTTTTTCGGGGGAGGCAAGGCTTATGCGGATAGAACCGAATGTTTCGAATTCCTTCTTGGGTTCCGACTGAGCGGCTTCGCTGCCGACATTTTCAATATTGTTTTCGTAATCCATCTGTCGTTACCTCCTTAATAATCCATATTTTCGTCGTCTTCGTCCGGATCTTCATCGTCGAAAACGGCGTCAACAAAATCTTTTTCGTTTGCGTAATCCTCTTCCTTATCCTCTTCGAAGAAACCTTCTTTTTCAAAGTCGGGGACATAGGAATGATCGTCGCCCATCTCGTCGCGGTAGTCTTCACGCTTTCTGTTGAAGCCCATATCGTCCGCGTCGGGATCGAGAGAAGTGGAAATATCTATTTCCACGTTGTCTTTCGAAAGGACCTGAACGTCGAGACAGAGAGCCTGGAGTTCTTTTACAAGGACCTTGAAGGATTCCGGAATTCTCGGTTTCGGAATGTTTTCGCCCTTGACTATCGCTTCGAAAGTCTTTACACGGCCGACGACGTCGTCCGACTTGACGGTGAGCATTTCCTGCAGGGTGTATGCAGCACCGTACGCTTCGAGAGCCCAGACTTCCATTTCTCCGAAACGCTGGCCGCCGAACTGGGCTTTACCGCCGAGAGGCTGCTGCGTAACGAGGGAGTAAGGACCTGTCGAACGCGCGTGGATCTTATCGTCGACAAGGTGATGCAGTTTGAGGTAGTACATATATCCGACGGTAACTCTGTTATCGAACGGAAGACCGGTACGTCCGTCGTAAAGGACGGTTTTGCCGTCTTTTGCATAACCCGCAAGTTCGAGACACTTTGTGATGTCTTCTTCTTTTGCGCCGTCGAAGACGGGGGTCATGACTTTCCAGCCGAGAGACTTCGCCGCATATCCGAGGTGAACTTCGAGGACCTGACCGATATTCATACGGGAAGGAACGCCGAGGGGGTTAAGAACTATGTCGAGAGGAGTTCCGTCAGGTAAGAACGGCATATCCTCCTGCGGCAGAATACGGGAAACGACACCTTTGTTACCGTGACGGCCCGCCATTTTGTCTCCGACGGAGATCTTTCTCTTCTGCGCTATATAGACTCTGACGACCATGTTGGTCGAGGGGGAAAGTTCGTTGCTGTTTTCTCTGGTGAATACTTTAACGTCGACGACGATACCGTATTCGCCGTGGGGAACTTTAAGGGAGGTATCCCTTACTTCACGGCTCTTTTCGCCGAAGATCGCGCGGAGAAGACGCTCTTCGGAGGTCTGCTCGGTATCCCCTTTCGGAGAAACTCTTCCGACGAGAATATCTCCCGAATGGACTTCCGCGCCGATTCTTATGATACCTCTTTCGTCGAGGTCGGCAAGAAGGTCTTTGGAGACGCCCGGAATATCGTTCGTTATCTCTTCGGGCCCGAGTTTCGTTTCTTTCGCGTCGGTCTCGTATTCTTCTATATGGATAGAGGTATACATATCCTCTTTTACAAGGCGTTCGTTAAGAAGAACGGCGTCCTCGTAGTTGTAACCTTCCCATGTCATAAAGCCGATAAGGGCGTTGCGTCCGAGGGAAAGTTCGCCGTGGTCGGTCGCGGGACCGTCGGCAATGACCTGACCTTTTCTCACTCTGTCGCCTACGTTGACGATGGACTTCTGATTGAAGCAGGTGCCCTGATTCGAACGCAGGAACTTGATGAGTTTATAGGTGTCGGTCTCTCCGTCGTCGGTTTTGACGACTATTTCGTCTCCGTCAAGACCCGTTACGACTCCGTCGTTTTTCGCGATGACGCAGACTCCCGAATCGACCGCCGCGCGGTATTCCATACCGGTGCCGACAAACGGCGCTTCGGTCTTTATAAGAGGAACCGCCTGTCTCTGCATGTTCGAACCCATGAGGGCGCGGATAGCGTCGTCGTTTTCAAGGAACGGGATAAGGGAGGTCGCGACGGAAACTATCATTCTCGGAGAAATATCTATATAGTCGATATTTTTTCTTTCGGTCTCAAGGATAAGGTCGCGGTATCTTGCAGCAACTATCTTGTTCTTGAGTCTTCCCTCTTCGTCGAGAGGTTCGTTTGCCTGCGCGACAATGAAATTGTCTTCGGTATCGGCGGTCATATAGATGATATCGTCTTCGACAACGCCGGTTTCCTTATTTATCTTGCGGTACGGCGCTTCGATAAAGCCGTACTCGTTTATGCGAGCATAACTTGCAAGGTAGGAGATAAGACCGATGTTCGGACCTTCGGGGGTCTCGACCGGACACATTCTTCCGTAGTGGGTATAGTGAACGTCACGGACGTCAAATCCGGCTCTGTCTCTGGTAAGACCGCCCGGACCGAGAGCGGAAAGTCTTCTCTTGTGGGTAAGACCCGCGAGGGGGTTCGGCTGATCCATGAACTGGGAAAGCGGAGACGAGCCGAAGAATTCTCTTATCGCCGCAATTACAAGGCGGGTGTTGATAAGGTTCTGCGGAGTTACGACGTCAAGGTTCTGCATGTTCATTCTTTCCTTGACGCTTCTTTCCATTCTCGTGAAACCTATACGCATCTGGTTCTGGAGAAGTTCGCCGACCGAACGTATTCTTCTGTTTCCGAGATGGTCGATATCGTCGTGGACGCCGATGTTATGGAAAAGACCGATAAGATAGTTTATCGACGCGAAGATATCGTCGTTGCATATCGTCATCGGAAGAAGTTCGCTGTGTCTTTCTCTTGCGAGGGTCTTTATCTCCTCTTCGTCCTTTGCCTGAGACAGTATCTCGGTAAGAACGGAGAATTTGACCCATTCGTTTATTCCGACTTCTTTCGGGTCGAAGGAAACGAAATTTTTCATATCCGCCATTCCGTTGGAGAATATTCTGAATTCTTTTCCGCCGTCGAGAACGATATACGCTTCGGAAACGCCCTTTGCTTCGATCTCAAGCGCTCTGTCCATATTGAGAGTTTCGCCCGCTTCGGCAATTATTTCGCCGGTGAGGGGGTCCGCTATCGGACGCGCGAGAGTCTTTCCGTTAAGACGGTAGCTTATGGCAAGTTTCTTATTGTATTTATATCTGCCGGGACGGGTAAGGTCGTAGGTCCTTTCGTTGAAAAACAGGTTGTCAACGTGCGCGATCGCCCCTTCGACGGTCGCGGGTTCGCCCGGTCTGAGTTTTTTATAAAGATCAAGGAGAGCGGTATTTCTGCTTGTGGAATTGTCCTTTTCAAGGGTCGCGAGAACATAGGAACTTTCGCCGAAAACTTCCTTTATCTGTTCGTCGGTCTCTATTCCGAACGCGCGGATAAGGGTGGTAAGCGGGAATTTCTTTCCTTTATCGACCCTGACGTAAAGCACGTCGTTGGCGTCGCTTTCGTATTCTATCCACGGACCTCTGTTCGGCATGACGGTGCCGGTGAAAAGTTTGTTTCCCGCCTTATCTCTTTCAAAAGAGAAATAAACGCCGGGAGAACGGACGAGCTGGGAGACGACGACGCGTTCGGCTCCGTTTATTACGAAAGTACCGGTATCGGTCATCAGCGGCAGATCGCCGAAAAAGATGTTCTGCTCCTGTATTTCGTTAGTTATATGGTTCGTGAGTCTGCAGGTAACGCGGAGAGCAGCCGCAAAGGTGGCGTCTCTTTCCTTACATTCCGCAACGGAATATTTCGGCTCTTTGTCTATCGAATAATCGACATAGTCGAGAGTTATCGAGCCGGTGTGGTCGGAAATCCCGGAGGAATCCCTGAGTACGGCTTTCATTCCCTCTTCGACGAACCACTTATAGGAATCAAGCTGAATTCCTATCATGTTGGGAACGTCCTGGATCTGTTTGATTTTGGCGAAGTTGACTCTCTCGGTGTCGCCGAGGGTTGTAAAGTGTGCACCGACCTGTTTCGGATCTACTTTAACAGTCATTCTGATACCATCTCCGTTTCTTTATAATTTAACCTCTTGATTTTTTGCGTTTAATGTGATATACTTTCATTGCTGTTTTTCAGCCGCGGCGCTTTTTCCGCGGAGAAAAATTTTTTCGGCGCGCCTTTAAGACGTTTGCAAAAAGCGTTTTGTCACAAATTCGTAACAAATAACCGTACTTCAAAAACACAGAAAAACGACCGATTTTATCGAAGTTTATCGCGTTTTTAAGGGGTTGAAACACATTTTTTCGCCGATTGCGGTACAGTAACAGATTATATCAAATATCGCAAGCGTTGTCAAGGGCGAATTCCTGTTTTAAGGAAAGATCGCCCATTTTTCGGAAAAATGTAAAAAAACGTTTACAATTCAGGGGGTCGGGAAAGCCGCCACCTCCGAAACGCCGCTCAAAAGGGCGTCCGAACGATAAAGTTCATAAAAATTTCATAATTTGCCGCGATTTTCCGAACGCGGCAAAGTCACCGTCATTCTTTTCCCGGCCGACGGCGCGGTCGCGGGCAAACGCCGAAAGGCGCTGTCTGAGGAAAGTCCGGGCTCCAACGGACGACGATAGCGGATAACGTCCGCCGAAGGCAACTTCAGGGAAAGTGCAACAGAAAACAACGGCAGAAATGCAAAGGTGAAAAGGCGGGGTAAGAGCCCACCGGGGCTTCGGAGACGAAGTCCGTCAGTGTAAACCCTATCGGGAGCAATACCGCAGTGAGGAGAGAGGAAACTCTCGGCTGTCCGTCAGAATCCTCCGAGGTAGCTGAGAGGCTGTCGGCAACGGCAGTCACAGATAGATGATCGCGGCGCCCGCGGGCGCACAGAACCCGGCTTACAAGTCGACCGTGAAAAGAATGACGATGACAAACGGAAGGGGCGGACAAAGACTGCCCCGAAAAAGCGGGAAAAGACTGCCCCCAAAGGGCGGACAAAGACTGCCCCGAAAAAGCGGGAAAAGACTGCCCCCAAAGGGCGGACAAAGACAGTTCCTGCTCCCTTGAACTGTCCAAAGCCTCCCGACCGCACAGACAAATGCAGCCCTGCACGACGTGCAGGGCTGTTCAATATTATCGGGAAGTTTTGAAAGATACGGAAAGTGAAGTCGCCGCAACAAGAAGTTTTGATGCAAACAGACACGGGAAACGCGGTCGCTGCCGCAAAACAGTTTTTGCACCAAACAGTTGTTCTACGACCTTTTTGCCCTTGTCAGAACCGCGCCGACAAGAGAGCCGACAAGGAATATCGGGGCAATCCGCGCAAACAGCCACTCAAAAACATGGAACGCCGTTCCGAGAACCGCGGTTTCGGGGTCGCCGAAGTGCCAATCAAGATAAGGGCTGCCGAGAAAGAAAAGCACGGCAAAGCCCGCAACCGTAAGTGCAAATAATGCGATAAACAGCCAATGAAAAACCTTTCGCCGAGCGGCTTTATTGCGTGCGAGCTGTAAGTTTATCACTTCTAATTTTTCGGAAATTGCTTTCAGCTCGTCGGATTCCTTTTCGGCGACGGTTTCTCCGAAAAGAACACTTACGGGAGTATCAAGAACTTCCGATATGGAAATAAGCATATCGGCGTCGGGAACCGAGATTCCCTGCTCCCATTTTGAAACGGTCTGCCGCACGACGTTCAGTCTGACGGCAAGTTCTTCCTGCGAAAGTCCTTTTGATTTTCTGATTGTTTTAATATTTTCGTTAAGCATCAAAACCCCTCTCTTTCGACCGTATTATACTCCGAAACGCCCGTTGCCGCAAGCAACGCGTTTTAACATCGCCGTTTTTTAAGTTTCCGAATGGAATATAAGGCAAAACCGATAGTTCGACTGCGGTTCTTTCCATATATAACAAAAAACCGGGAAGTTTGACTTCCCGGCTTATTTTTTCTTTGTTGAACCGATTAGTTGAGTTCAGCGAAGTATTTGATGGTTCTGACCATCTGGCTGGTGTAGGAGTTTTCGTTGTCGTACCAAGAAACAACCTGTACTTCGTAAAGGTCGTCTGCGATCTTGGAGACCATGGTCTGGGTAGCGTCGAAGAGCGAACCGTATCTCATGCCGATAACGTCGGAAGAAACGATGGGATCTTCATTGTATCCGAAGGAAGCGGAAGCTGCGGCTTTCATCGCGGCGTTGATGCCTTCCTTGGTTACGTCCGCGCCCTTAACGACTGCGGTAAGGATAGTGGTCGAACCGGTGGGAACGGGAACACGCTGTGCGGAACCGATGAGTTTTCCGTTGAGTTCGGGGATAACAAGACCGATTGCTTTTGCAGCGCCGGTAGAGTTCGGAACGATGTTTGCGGCGCCCGCTCTTGCTCTTCTCATGTCGCCCTTTCTGTGAGGACCGTCGAGGATCATCTGGTCGCCGGTGTAAGCGTGAATTGTGGACATGATACCGCTCTGAATGGGAGCGTAATCGTTAAGAGCCTTTGCCATGGGAGCAAGGCAGTTGGTGGTGCAGGATGCAGCGGAGATTATCTGATCGTCTGCGGTAAGAGTCTTCTCGTTGACGGAGAAAACGATAGTTTTGAGGTCGTTTCCTGCCGGAGCGGAGATAACAACTTTCTTAGCGCCTGCATTGATATGAGCCATGGATTTCTCTTTGGAGCAGTAGAAACCCGTGCATTCGAGAACAACGTCAACGCCGAGAGCGCCCCACGGGCAATTTACGGCGTCTTTTTCGGCATAGATTTTGAGGGTCTTGCCGTCTACGGTTATTGTGTTCGCTTCGTCGTCGGCGGATACGGTGTGAAGGTTTTCGCCTATTTTGCCGCAATAGCCGCCCTGAGCGGTGTCGTATTTGAGAAGATTTGCAAGCATGGAGGGTTTGGTAAGGTCGTTGATCGCAACAACTTCATACCCCTCTGCTCCGAACATCTGACGGAATGCGAGACGTCCGATACGGCCGAAGCCGTTAATAGCTACTTTTACTGCCATTTTGAATTCCTCCTAAACTTTATATGCAATAGCATATTTTTACAATTTATATTGTATAACAACATTACAAATTATGCAATGGCATTTTATCAAACAAATAACGAAATTTATTTAACAAAATCGGCAACGGTCTCCGCCTCCGCCTTCGGCGCGGGACCCTTTCCGAGAGCGTATTCGTAACAGGAAACGAGCCGTTTTCCGACGTTTTCTATCGAGCGCGCCTCCGCCTCGAGATACGCCGTTTCCGTAAGGTTTTCGGCTTTTCCCTCAAGGATCGCCGTTATTTTTTCTTCGAATTCGCCGTTCGTTTTCGCCTTATAGACGTTTTTGCCTTCGGTGAGCCATTTTTCGTAAATGGGGATATCCCTTATCAGAACGGGCGTTTTCATCGCGAAACTTTCGAGAAGAACGATGCCTTCGGTCTCTTCGTGGCTCATAAATAAGAACAGATCGGCTCCGCTGTACGCCTCTTTCATTTCGTCGCGGGAAATATACCCGGGGAAAGAGAGGTTAGGAAGTTCCGTTCTTACGGCGTCCCTTATTTTTTTCGGAACGGCGCGGAGATTAGTGTAGCCGAACCAGATAAATTTATACTGCGGAAGTCTTTTCGCGAGTTCGACGAAATCGGTTATTCCCTTTCGCTCTATGTAAAGACCTGCCGAAATTATGACCTTTTCGCCGTCTTTTATGCCGTATTTTTCCCTGAAACGCTTCCCCGCTTCTTCGTCACGCCTGAAATAATCGAGGTCTATTCCGTTCGAAACGGAAAAAATTTCTCTTTTGAGATGATATTTTTCAAGCAGGGATTTCGAATATTCGGTCGGCGTTAAAATTATATCGCCGCGGTTGTAGCAGCGGGATATCCAGAACTTGAAAAGAGGCGCCAGAAGATTTGAGCCGATAAAGGAACGGCAGAAATCCTCCTTTGTGGAATGTGCGTGATAAACGACTTTTTTGCCCCTCGCTTTCGCACGCAGGCTCATTATAAAAGAAGTAAGGAAAATCGTGTTTATATGACAGACGTCGTAGTCGTCTTTCGGGTTTAACGTATATTTTATTCCGTTTTTTTCGAGCGCTTTTTTCTGGTGATAGATAGCGCGGCCGACGCCGCTGCCTTCCACCCAGCTCTGGTGGCTCGTATGCAGAAGTACCTTCATTTTGATCTTCTCCTCAGGTAAACAGCCTTATGACGAACTGAATGATGAAATCAAGACTGTAAGTATATATAAGGATAGTTGCGGGTTTTGCAAGACAGATTATAATGAAATACTTGAGAAAACTCATGCTCGAAAGCCCCGCAAGGTAGCACAGGAAATCCGCCGGGGTAAAAGGAACGGCGGAGGTGATTATAAAAATCCTGTCGAACTTTTTCGGGTCGTCGAGGAACTTGATGTATTTATCCCAGTCCCTCTTCGAGGCGATCGCGCGGACGAGCGGATAGCCGTATTTTTTCGACAGCAGAAACGCGACGACGGAGCCTGCTATTATTCCGACGAAATTATAGACAAAACCCATCACGTCGCCGAAAATAAGAACCGCGGCAACGCAGCCTATCGACCCCGGAATTATCGGGATCACGACCTGCACCGCCTGGATAAAGGTAAAGACGAGGGGCGCCCATATTCCGCATTTCGCAAGGAAATCGGCAAGCACCTGCTGATCGGTGAATATCCCGGCTTTTACGCCCCATATAATGAGGGCGACCGTCGCGATAAGTCCGACAATGGAGGAGTATTTGAGAAAGTTTTTTATAAATTTCGTTTTCTTTTCGGAGAACTCTTTTTTCCCTCTGAACATTTTCGGCGTTTCTTCGGGAACGGGAGCGGTTTCTTTTTCCGCCGCTTCGGTCACTGTTTCTTTTTCCTGTTCGGGAAAATCTTTTTTTTCAGTCATAAATTTCCTTTCATGGCTGTTCTTATTGTTCGTACACTGTCTATTATACACCATACGGCGCAAAAATGCAATAGACGGGAAGAAAGTTACAAAAATGTAAGAGCATGCCCCCTCGGAACTTATGTTCCGGGGAGGCTCGCGAAAGGTATGTAACGGAGGAAAAACATTATTATTCCGCGCCTTTGAGCGCTTCGACCATATCTATTTTCTTATTTTTGCGCGCGACCATGAGGCTTACGATGACCGAAACGCCGAGCGTAAGGACGACTCCGAGAATTATCGAAAGCGGCGACACACTCATCTTCATTTCGTATTCGCCCGCAAGTTCGTGCAGAAGATAATCAAGCACTCCCATTCCCGCGGGAATTCCGATAAGAACGCCGACGATACTCACCCAAAGGTTCTGACCTATCAGAAGTCTGCCTATTTTTCCGTCCTTGAAGCCGACGACTTTCAGAGTCGCCATCTCGCGGTAACGCTCCGAATAACTCATGACGCCGAGGTTATAGAGGACGACGACTCCGAGGAGCATCGCGCCGAAGACGAGAATATATACCATCAGATCCATCATCTGCAAAAACGAATCGAAAGAATCGACTATCTGCTGTTTTGACTGAAGGCTCTTTATCGCGGAGGAGGTTTCTATTCCGTCCTTTCCGGCGTCGGTATAGACCGAGTCGACGGTGTGCGGTATTCCGAGTTTTTCGGCGTATTTTTCGGACATTACGATACTTTCCGCAACGCCGCGGCAAATTCCCGCGACTTTCAGAGTGTATTTATCGTCGGTGCCGTATGGACTTACCGTAAAAGTATCCCCCGCTTTCAGTCCGAATTCTTCGGAAATCCTCACGCAGACGTAAGCGCCGTCGTCGGGAAGAGTGACGAAATCGTTGTTTTCATCAGGGATACGGACTTTGTCATGCGTAATTCCGTAAATATTGAGAGCGACCGCTTTATCGCCTATCTGAACGCTTACGGTCGAACCGTAATCGCCGTCGTATTTTTCGATAACGGCGTCGCGCTCTTCCTTTGTCGCGTCTTCCGAAAGATAAATTCTTGTCGTATAGTTCGTCGCGCCGTTATAGTAAAGGTCGAGGAAGGAATTCATCGTATCTTTCATTCCGAAAGAGCCTACTATCAGAATAATGCAGCCCGCCGTTCCGATAAGGCTCATTGCGGTACGCGATTTATGTCTCATTATGTCGCGGAGGTTCCATCTCGTTCCGAAAGAAAGTTTATGGAAGAATTTCGTTTTTTCTATAAGCAGCGGCTTTACTTTTTTCGGAGTATAGGGACGCAGAGCGTCGGCGGCAGTCCCGCGGAGCATCTGTTTTACCGACAAAAAGCCGATAAAAGTCATGAGAACAAGGAGCAGAACAAGAATTACCCATACGAACCACGGAACCACAAGATTCCAGACGGGCATATCGAGATACGTCCCCATCATTCCCGACGGGTTCATTATCATCCGGGCAATGCCGCATCCGAGGAGAAGACCTGCCGCCTCTCCGATAATTCCTATCATAAACGCATAGGAAGTGTAGTGGCGGAGAATTCTCTTATCCTTGAAGCCGAGGGCTTTGAGAGTTCCTATCTGCGTTTTTTCCTTTGCCGTGAGACGGTGCATGGTCGAAACCATGGTGAGCACCGCTATAAGTAGGAAAAGCACGGGAAGGACGGAACCCATGGTCTGCCCTTCTTCTTTTTCACCGGAAGAGCCGGAATAGGATATATTCATATCTTTATCGAGAATGAGCGCCGTGTTTCCGAGTTTTTCGTCCGCCGCGGCGGTGAAATCTTTCGTCGAAAGGGACGAAATCGCGTTTATCTGCGGATAGTACGCGAAACCGAGCGTTTTTTCGTAAAGTTTCGGGGAAACGTACGCAAAACCGTAGGTATTGTAGTCGGGCATAATCTGCGTTTCGTCTCTTACGCAGATAAGGTATTCGCCCGAACGGACAAGCCCTCTGACCTTGCCTTTTATTTCGAGATTTTTATATGTAAAGGAAATTTCGTCGCCCGTTTTTATTCCGTTCGCGTCGGCGTATTTTTTCGAGAGCCATACGCCGTCTTCGCTTTCCGGGTCGTATTTTTCGCCCTCTTCGAGATACGTTCCCGAAACGTTTTCGTCGCAGGTGACGGTAAGAGCGACGCTGTCGCCGTCCTGTCCCCCGACTTCGGCGTTTACCGAAACGAAAAGCGCGGCAGCGTCAACGCCCGGAATTCCGGCGATTTTATCTTTATCCTCTTCGGTAAAGCCGTTTTCCGAAACTATGCGGAAATCGGCAAAGCCCGTTTCCTTAAAGAAGTCGGAGGTGTTTACGTCAAGGGTCACCCATTCCATATTGAAACCGACGAAAACGCCGACTCCGAGCGCCGTCATTATTATCATCGAGATAAACTGGGCTTTATAAAGACCCATGGTCCTCCACAGTTTTTTGAATAACACCGCAGTCACCTCTTTACCATTCTATTTCGTCGGCGGAAGCGGGGGACGGCTGTTCTTCTTTTGAAACTATCTTTCCGTTCTTTACGCGGATAACGACGTCCGCCATTTTGGCAATATTCTGGTTATGGGTGACTATTACTATCGTCTTTTTGTAGTCTCTCGCCATTTTGAGAAGAAGTTTAAGCACGAGAACGCCCGTTTCGGAGTCAAGAGCCCCCGTCGGTTCGTCGCAAAGCAGGATTTTCGGGTTTTTCGCAAGCGCGCGGGCGATAGATACCCTCTGCTGTTCGCCGCCCGAAAGTTCCGCGGGGAAATTTTTTAAGTGGTCGGAAAGTCCGACTTCTTCAATCATTTTCGTTGCGGAAAACGCGTCGGGCGCAATTTCCTTTACGAGCGAAACGTTTTCGTGAACGGTAAGGGTCGGAACAAGGTTATAGAACTGGAAAACAAAGCCGACCGTTTCTGCGCGGTATTCGGCAAGTTCGTCGTTCGAAAGTTTCGAAATGTCCTTTCCCATTACATAAATTTTTCCGTCGGTCGGGCTGTCAAGTCCTCCGAGCAGATTGAGAAGAGTGCTTTTGCCCGCGCCCGAAGGCCCCAGAATGACGACGAATTTCCCTTCGTCAAGGGTCATGTCTACGTTGTCGAGCGCCTTTTGCGTGTGGTCTCCGCTTTCGTATACGCGGGAAACGCCTTTGAATTCAACTATTGCCATAATGATCCTCCTGTCGGAATTAAATTTACACTTTAATATCGGTCGGACGGGAATATCCGCAATCTTTGCCGGAAACATCTCAAGTCCCTCGGCGGGCGGAAAGCTCCGCCGTTCAAAGAGATCCGGAAGTTCTGCCCGTCAGGACGATTTTTCCGCGCCCGTTTCCCGCGGGTTGCAGTCCTCCGCACCCGTCTTTCTTGCAGTCTGCCGTTCACGGATTTTCCGCACCCGTTTTCTTGCGGTCTGCCACTTTCGGTTTTTTTGCGCCCGTTTTCTCACGGTCTGTCCGCTCTCGGGTTTCCCGCGGGTTGTCCGCCCGTTCTTCCCGGGTTTCCCGCTCCTTTTTTCTCTCGGTTTTCCGCTCCGGACACCGCCGCGCCGCAAATTGCGGTTAGCGCGTGCTAACCTATCCCCTTAAAAGTCGGTTAGCCTTAACTAACCGACTTCATTATAGCACTTTTTGCCCCGTTGTCAACCGATTTCCGAAAAGTTTCACAATTCTTTTTTTATTCGGTAAAAAGCTCCCCGCGGAGCGTTGTTTTCCGCTTTCCGCAGAGGATTTTGTTTAACAAAGTCCGCATCCGACAAATTCCGACATATTTCTCTTTTCCCGTATGGTAGAATAGATACCCCACGAAGAAAGGAAGATAAAATGGAAAAGACCTGCTGCTTTACGGGACTGCGTCCCCGAAAACTGCCGTTCGGCTCTGACGAAAACGACGAACGCTGTATCCGGCTCAAAAACACGCTCTGCGCAAAGATACGGGAACTTATAGAAGACGAGGGCGTCACCCGTTTTATTTCGGGGCTTGCTCTCGGCGTCGATACCTACGCCGCGGAGGCGGTCCTTTTTCTTAAGGAAGAATATCCCGGAATAAGGCTCGAAGCTGCCATTCCCTGCGCCGACCAGACGGCTTTCTGGAGTTCCGCCGACAAAAAAAGATATTGCCGTATCGCGGAAAGATGCGACGTTTCGACCGTTCTGCAGAAAAAATACACGAACGGCTGTATGCAGAAAAGGAACCGCTATATGGTCGATAATTCCGATATTGTCATCGCAGTCTGGGACGGAACTCCGGGCGGAACCGAAAACACCGTCCGCTACGCCGAAAAACTCGGCAGAAAGATTTTGGCGTTCGAACCCTGAAGCCCGCTACGCGAGCCTCGGCGCCGCCGCAAGTATCCCGACGGTATCCCTGTAAATTTCGGCAAACTGCGACAGCGGAAGCG
Source organism: uncultured Eubacteriales bacterium (assembly GCA_934501435.1). Lineage (GTDB taxonomy): Bacteria > Bacillota > Clostridia > Oscillospirales > UBA644 > Geddesella. The sequence goes on along the minus strand of CAKSTW010000002.1, from coordinate 232,389 downwards.
GATTTTTGCCCCTGCCGACCTCTACCGTGAACCCCGGCTTTGAAAATTCCGAAATAAACCAGTCCTTATAACCGGCGTTTCCCATTTCGTCGGGCGTTTTTTTCGCCTCATAGCCCGAAATACGGGAAAATTCTTCTGCGATCTCCGCCGTTTTTTCGGGAGACAGCCCTTTGTATTCGGGGAAAATTTCCCCTCCCTGCGCGTGGCAGGCGATAACGAGCGAAAAAGAATGTTTTTCGGTAAAGGCGGCGACCGCCCGGCTTTCGGGTTCGGAAAGCGGATATCTGCCGACATACCCGAACGCCCGCGGATCGGTATATCCGAGAGAAAATTTGTAATCCCTCGCATCCTCCCACCCCGCAGGATAGTTTAAGTTGAGGTCAACCCCGACGATATTGGCTTTCCATTCTTTCGGGAAGTCCGTCCCGTCGCTCATCGTCTTCGCGTCGCGGAAAACGGCGGAAGCAGGACCGTACGCCCCCGTTACGAGATCGACGCCGTCGGGATTTACGCAGGGAACTATGTATAAAGACGACGTTTCGAGAATTTCCGAAACGTTTTCGCCCGCAAGGGACGACCCCGAAGCGAACGCGGCGCAGAGCTGTTCCGAAAAGCGCGCGAGCAAAAGAGAGGTTATCCATTCGTTCGCGTGGTGGGCTCCGTTATAGAATATCTCCTTTTCGCCGTCCCCTATTTTCAGAGCGTATATCTCTTTTCCGAGAACGCTTTTCCCTATCGAAAAAAGAGAGACGAACGGAAAACGTTTCACGAGATTTTGCAGGTTGAACTCAAGGATTTCGTGGCAGTACGGGACGTCGGCGGGCACGGTGTTGTAAAAAATCGGAACGGTGATTTTCCCGTCCGTTTTTTCGGGATTTGCCGCGTTAAGAAGAGCCGTCGGCGAAGAAAATTTTGCCGCGACCTCCGCAAAAATTTCGTTTGCTTCGGGCGAATACTCAAACCAGCCCCGAAGATACGGCAGAAGCGCCGAAAAAGTCTCTTTGCCGACGCGTCCGTCCGCAAAAACGGAAGTTTTTTTCTGAAACCGAACGACCGCTTCTTTTGTCCGCGGACCGAAAATGCAGTCCGTTCTCCCCGGATTAAAACCGATCTTCGACAAAATACTCTGTAAATATCCGACAAGAGGGCCCGAAACGCCCTCTTTCATTCCGACAAAAGTCATTGTTACACCTCCGTTCTATTTTATGCCGTAAAAATTTTTTTGACTTCAGTCATGAGTTGTTTTTTTATCATATTATAATACAGCCCCCTTTTTAAGAGGGCAGGAAAGGAGGAATATTATGGCATTTCTGGTTCCCGACAGCACCTATAAAATAAAGATCGGCAACGAAGAAAGGACCGTAAACGTCAAAATCATTCCCGACGGCGCCGTCGCGCAGAAGGATATAGCGTCGTATATCAAAAAAGGCGACCCGGTAAAGCCCAACAAAAAACTTGACGACGGCAGCGGAAAGCCGCGGGGAATAACCATTCACAACACGAACGACATTTCGGTCGCCAAGGGAACGAACGCCGCGGAACAGTACGCCCGCGCGACCTATCCCAACGGGAATATGAACGGCGTCGTAGTTCATTATTACGTTTGGGAAAACGATATATGGCAGATACTTGCCGACAGCGAACGGGGCTGGCACGCCGCCGACGGAAGCAGCCGCAGAGCCGCTCACACCGCAGGAAAAACGGTCGGAGGAAACGCCGACACCATAGCAATTGAGGTCATTCAGTCGAAAAGGAACGAAAAAACCGAAAAGACGGCGGAAATTCTGACGGCATATCTTCTGGCAAAGCACGGACTTTCTCCCGACGCGGATATTTATAATCACAATTATTTTTATCCGAAGAAATACTGTCCCGCCGTTCTTCTTCCGATATGGGACGAATTTGTCGGCAGAATAAAAGAGTTTTACCGACAGATAAAAACTCCCGCGCCGACCGAACCCAAAAGCCCGACGTCTCCGTCTTCGGGCGCCGATATAGGCATGACCGCCGATTTTGCGGGCGGAGAAGTATTTATTTCGTCCGACGCAAAGACTGCGGCGGCGCACGCCAAAGCGGGCAAAGCAAAAATAACGGCTATCGCAAAGGGAAACGCCCACCCCTATCACCTGCGCGCAGTCGACGCAAAGGGAAACTTCACGGCGGGCGTTTACGGCTGGGTGAACGCCGACAGAATAAACGCCCCGTCCCCCGCAAAGCCGACCGAAAAACCCGTTTCTTCGGCAATTTCGGCAGGCGATAAAGTCGAAATAATAAAGTCGGCGGAAAGATATTTTCCGAACGGAATAAAAATTCCGACATGGGTCAAAAACGATTATTATCACACCGTTTCCCAGACCACGTACCGCGGCTCGAAAGTCTATAAGGGCGGCGACGAATGCGTCCTTCTGGGCGAAAAGACCGACAAAAAAACAGGAAAGACATCAGGCGGAATAAACACGTGGGTGTCGCTAAAAAATCTTAAAAAAATATAATTCAACAGTTTTCGCAAAAGGGAGCCGCAACGCCGCGGCTCCCCTTTTTTCACTTAAAAGTCCCTTTTTCTTCGCCTTTTTGAACGAAAAGATAATTGACAAACCGTTTTCGTCCCGCTATAATTTATAATAGGAAAGAAAAAGGGGGATACTTCAATGGACAAAAATACCGAAAAGATAATAAACGACCACGACATAAAAATCGAACTTTCGGATAAAACAAACCTTATCGAGCAGTCGAGTTATCACTACTCATTACAGGAAAGAGAAACGCCGAATCTTTACAGACATCTTTACGATTACGAAACCGTCCCGAAAGTAACCTTCAACCACCGTTTCGTTCCGATGAATATGCCGAAGGATATCTGGATAACCGACACGACCTTCCGCGACGGTCAGCAGTCGACTTCTCCCTTTACCGTACAGCAGATAGTAGACCTTTACAAAATGATGCACCGTCTCGGCGGCGAAAAAGGCATAATCCGCCAGACCGAGTTTTTCGTTTATACCGAAAAAGACAGAAAAGCGCTTGAAAAATGTATGGAACTCGGTTATCAGTTCCCCGAGATCACAAGTTGGATAAGAGCAAACGAAAAGGATTTTGCGCTCGTAAAATCTCTCGGAATAAAAGAAACGGGCATTCTCGTTTCCTGCTCCGACTACCATATCTACAACAAAATGGGGCTCACCCGTAAGAGCGCGCTTGAAAAGTATCTCGCGATAGTTAAAAGCGCGATGGAATACGGTATCCGTCCCCGCTGCCATTTCGAGGACATAACGAGAGCCGACTATTACGGCTTTGTCGTCCCCTTTGTCGAGGCGCTCGAACGCGCGGGCGAAGAATACGGAATTCCCGTCAAGATAAGAGCCTGCGACACGATGGGCTACGGCGTTTCGTATCCCGGCGCGGCGCTCCCGAGAAGCGTTCCCGGAATAATCTACGGTTTCGGACATTATGCGGGCGTAAAATCCGAAAACATCGAATGGCACGGACACAACGACTTCTATAAGGTCGTCACGAACTCCTCGACCGCATGGCTTTACGGCGCGTCGGGCGTCAACTGCTCTCTTCTGGGAATAGGCGAAAGGACAGGCAACTGCCCGCTTGAGGCGATGGTCATGGAATACTGTTCTCTCCGCGGAACAAACGACGGAATGGATCTTCCCGTAATAACCGAAATCGCCGAATATTTCGAACATGAGATAGGATATAAAATTCCGCCGAGAACGCCTTTTGTCGGAAGAGATTTCAATGTCACCAGAGCGGGAATTCACGCCGACGGACTTCTCAAAGACGAAGAAATTTACAATATTTTCGATACCGAAAAACTTCTCAACCGTCCCGTTTCGGTCGCGGTGGACGTTCATTCGGGGCTTGCGGGAATATGCCACTGGCTCAACGATATGCTCCGCCTTTCGGGCTTCGGCGAAGTCAAATTCAAAAAGACCGACGATATCGTCGTCAAAATGAAAGAAACGGTCGATAAAATTTACGACGACGGCAGAAACACCACGATGTCGAACGAAGAACTTCAGGCAATTCTTCATGAAATCTCTCCCGAGACCGCAAAAATGATAAGATAAAAAAGTTCGGACCGCAAAAATGATCGGATAAAACGATAAAAAAGACCTCCGCAGGGAGGTCTTTTTTTGTATCGGTTTCATTTTCCGTCAAAAGGTTTTTCCCGACCTTTCTCCGGGTTTGAAACAGGTGTTTTTCCCGGGCGGAGAAAAGAGCCTTTTTTCCTTACATTCAGTGATGAAAATTCGTGAAAATATGCTTTTCCGTATCGGGAAGTCCGTTTTTCTCCTTTTCCGCGGCAATGCTCTTTACGAGAAAGGCGATATTTCGACCGAGGGTACGCATGGTCTGCAGCCCTTCGAGGTCTTTTTTGACTTCTTCGGAGTTCGTGCCGTAGACCATGTTCCAATACTGGCTTGCGGCGACGGGCATATTCGAAATCGTGAAATATTTATTCAGCACGTCGAAAGTCGAACTGTTCCCGCCGCGGCGGCAGGAAACCACCGACGCCCCGACTTTCATTCTTTTATCAACGGCGGAGGTGCTGTAAAAAAGCCTGTCGAGAAAAGAAATAAGTGTTCCCGCGGGAGAGGCGTAGTAAACGGGCGAACCGACGACGACGGCGTCCGCCTTTTCGAGTTTCGCGGAAGTTTCGTTTACTATGTCGTCGAACACGCATTTTCCGGTCTTTTGACAGGAGCCGCAGGCGACGCACCCTCTGATATTCCTGTTGCCTATATGCAGAATTTCTGTTTCGATTCCGTTTTCTTCAAGCGTTTTCGCGACCTCGGAAAGAGCAGTATAGGTGCAGCCTTCGGCATGGGGACTTCCGTTGATTAAAAGAGCGTACATATCATCACAAACTTTCTTTAAGAATTTTTATTATATCGTTTTTCCGTATTTTTCAAGTCGTTTTTTATTTTTGAAAACCGAGCGCAGACCGTCCTTATTTCTGCCGTTTGACTTCAGACTTCCCGACCGATTCGCGGAGAGCCGCTTCGCAGCGGGAAATTATCTTATCGTAATTCGAAATTTTATAGTCGAGCCTCTTTTCGACCGTCTTCAGTTCCTCTATTTTCTCTCTTATTTTCCCGCGCTGTTCGATAAGAATTCCTTTTCTCCGCTCCGCGGTATGGTCTCCCTGCATGAACAGGTTGACATATTCCGCCAGAATTTCGACCGGAAGACCCGCCGAACGCATACATTTTATAAATTCGACCCAGCCGCAGTCGCTTTCTCCGTAATCCCTTATTCCTCCGGCGGTTCTCTTTACGGGAGGCAAAAGCCCCTCTTTTTCATAATATCTCAAAGTGTCCGGCGATATTCCGTATTTTTCCGAAACTTCCGCAATTGTCATATCTTTCGCCTTCCTTTCATATCTTCATATTACAACATGGAGTTGACTCTAAGTCAAGAGGTTCCCTGTGAAGTTTTTGTGAACTTTCGGCTTTCGCTTGACAAACAAAAAAAACGGTGATATACTTACGGCACAAAAATACAATACGCTTCGGGGTAGGGTGTAAGTCCCGACCGGCGGTTTGACCGAAAGGTCACACAGTCCGCGAACTCCTACGGGAGCCGAGAGGGTGGAATTCCCTCACCGACGGTTAAGCAAATAAGAAACAAACTCTTATCTGCAAAAAGTCCGGATGAAAGAAGCGGCGTTTTATCGTTTTCCCCCGATGCTTTCGGGGCATTTTTTTTGCCCCAAAGGAGGCTTTAATGAAAAATTCACGCGCAAGAAAAATCGCTGTCACCGCAATAATGGCGGCAGTGTCGACGGTACTTATGTTTTTGAGTTTCTCGGTGCCGTTCGTCCCCTCGTTTCTGAAATTCGACTTTTCCGAACTCCCCGCTCTGCTCACCGGCTTTGCTCTGGGGCCCGTTTCGGGCGCGGTCGTCTGCCTTGTCAAAAACCTGATAAACGTAATGTTTACGACGACGATGGGCATAGGCGAACTCTCAAACTTCATTCTCGGCTGTCTTTTCGTCGTTCCCGCGTCAATAATCTACAAAAAGAGAAAAACAAAAAAAGCCGCTCTCATAGGTTCCCTTTCGGGAAGCGCCGTCATGGCGGGGGCAAGCGTTTTTTCAAACTATTATGTGATCTACCCCATATACGCCCTGTCTATTCCGATGGACGCGATAATGGGAATGTATAAGGCTATCTTGCCTTCGGTCTCGAACCTCTGGCAGGCTCTCCTCATTTTCAACCTGCCTTTCACCCTTGTAAAGGGACTGATAAACGTTTTCCTCTGTATGCTTATCTATAAGAAACTTTCGCCGCTCCTGAAAGGAACGAAATAAACGCAAAGCCCGCCTGTAAATACAGACGGGCTTTTTTTCCGTATTTTGATTATTTGCTCTGTTTTCTGCCGCCGAGTACGAGGTTGGTTACTATACCGAGGATAAGCGCGCACGCGATGGAAGTAAGCGTTACTTTTCCGAATGTCACGGTAAGTCCGCCGATACCCGCGATAAGGATAGCGGAGACAACAAAGAGATTGTGGTTTTCTTCGAGGTCGACTTTCTGTATCATCTTAAGACCGCTGACTGCGATAAATCCGTAGAGGGTTATGCAGACGCCGCCCATTACGCAGGAGGGAATGGATTCGATGAACGCTACGAGCGGAGAGAAGAAGGACGCTATCATTGTTCCTATCGCCGCCGCGAATATCGTCGAGACGGAAGCGTTTCCGGTGATTGCTACGCAGCCGACCGATTCGCCGTATGTAGTGTTCGGGCAGCCTCCGAAAATAGCGCCTGCGATCGAGCCTACGCCGTCGCCGAGGAGGGTTCTGTGAAGACCCGGGTCTTCGAGAAGATCCTGTTCGATTATTGAAGAAAGGTTCTTGTGGTCAGCGATGTGTTCCGCAAAGACAACGAACGCGACCGGGACATACGCAACAGCAACCGTCGCGATAAACGTTCCGTCGATATCCTTGAGACCTTCAAGGGCGGTGACGAAGGTGAATTCGGGAAGAGCGAAGAAGGTATGGAGACCTACGCCGCCGTCGACCATTGCGGCAAACGGTGTAAAGTCGATAACTTTGAGAGCGTCGATTCCCGCCGCGTTTCCGATAAGGGTGAAGATAAGAGCGGTTGCATATCCTGCGAGGATACCGAGGATAAAGGGTATGAGTTTAACCATTTTCTTTCCGTAGGTCGAGCAAAGGACAACTACGAAGAAGGTTACGAGAGCGCAGACAAGAGCGACATAGGGAGAAGTTACTTCGCTGCCGTTCGTCATCGAGTCTCCGATAGCGTTTCCTGCAAGGGAAAGACCGATTATCGCAACGGTAGGTCCTATGACAACGGGGGGCATAAGTTTGTTTATCCATTTTACGCCTGCGACCTTAACGATAAGGGCGATGACGACATAAACAAGACCTGCGAAGGTCGCGCCGATTATAAGGCCCGCATATCCTGCCTGCATCGAAAGCGCGCCGCCGAACGCCGCCGACATGGAGCCGATAAAAGCGAAGGACGAACCGAGAAATACAGGGCTTCTGAATTTTGTGAAAAGAAGATATACGATAGTTCCGACGCCTGCGCCGAACATTGCCGCCGCCGCGGTCATTCCGTTTCCGATTATTGCGGGAACGGCTATTGTTGCCGCGAGGATCGCAAGCATCTGCTGGATTGCGAATACGACAAGTCTTCCGAATTTCGGCTTGTCTTTTACATTGTAGATAAGTTTCATTTTTTTCCCTCCGTATTTTTATATATAAAGTTTTTGAAAAACCTTATTACTTTTTTGAAAGAACTACTTTCTGTTCGCCGTCATATTCTTCGAAACATACCGTTATCTTTTCTTCGAGAGAGGTCGGAACGTTTTTTCCGACGTAATCGGGTCTTATAGGAAGTTCCCTGTGCCCTCTGTCGACAAGGACCGCAAGCTGGATCCTGCCCGGTCTGCCCATATCCATAACCGCGTCGATCGCCGCTCTTACGGTTCTGCCCGTAAAGATCACGTCGTCGGTTATTATGACGCATTTTCCGTTTATGTCGGTCGTAAACGGTCTTTTTTCGACTTTCGGCATTTCGCTTTTCTTTTCGAGATCGTCGCGGTAGAAAGTTATATCGAGGAATTCGACGGGGACTTTAACGCCTTCGATCTTTTCGATCTCCTCCGACAGTATTTTCGCCATCGTTGCGCCTCTTCTTAAAATTCCGACAAGCACGACCGACGAAAGATCTCCGTTCTTCTCGGTTATTTCGTGAGCAAGACGTCTTATCGTGCGGCTCACCGCCTGACCGTCGATCAAAAGAACTTCTTCAGCCATATTGTCCTCCTTTTTTGCATAAAAAAAAGATCCTGTCGCCTGACAAGATCGTATAAATATCGTATTATAAGCGCAGCTGCACTTCTCCGAAATTCCAACCTTGCCGGCATCTCTGTGCCGAATTAAAGATCTGTTTCTTCGGGTAGTATAGCAAAAAGCCCGTGATTTGTAAACCCCTCTGCGGGATATTTTGTTTTTTTGTCACATTTGACGGTTTTCCGCCCGAACCCCCCGCAACGAGGAGGTGGGGACACAGAAGAGGTACAGAACCACGCCGAACGGGTCGGGAAACCGTGAAACACAGCACCCCGCCGAATGTGGGGGGCAGAACAAAATAAAGTACAGAGCACCCCGCCGAATGTGGGGGGGCAAAACGCAGTAAAGCACAGCACCCCGCCGAACGTGAGGGGGCAGAACAAAATAAAGTACAGAGCACCGCGGAACCCGACCGCCCGCAACCGAAAAACCGTCTCTGCTCAAAGCGCGACCGACTGCCCTGCCCGACATCGGCGCTTTTCCGTCCTTTCCCGACTTCCCTCAACCGGAGCCGACCGCCGCAAAAGAAAGTACAGCCCGCCGCCGCGAACCTTACACGGGTATTTCCTTGACAAGAGACAGCCCGTCCGTCGTTGAAAGCGCACTGTACCGCCGCCGAGAACCCTACAATGGTATGCCCCCGACGAGTGGCAGTCCACCCGTGGCTGAAAGCGCATTGTACCGCCGCGCACGCCAGCCCTCACTTCTCCGCCGCGCACGCCAGCCTCTCATCTCATCTCCCCTCCGCGCCGTCCCCCTTTTCGCCGCCGAATGGGGGGGGCAGAACACAGTAAAAAACGGCGTGCCGCGCCCCACAAGGGTCATTCCCAACGGGAGTATTCCGCCCTTACAGAAGAAGTGCAAAACGCCGCCCCGCAGGCCACTCACTTTTCCACCGCGCGCCCATTTTCGCCGCCGAGATACTTCCTGCGGGTGGCAAGCCCTCCCCTTATATGCCGCTCCGCCTTGTTTTTATCAAGGACCCTGCGTACCTTTTCATACAAAACGGGATCGACCGTTTCGAGCCGCTGCGAAAGGTCTTTATGTACGGTACTTTTCGAAACGCCGTATACTTCCGCCGCGCGCCTGACCGTCGAACCGCTTTTTATAACGAACGCCGCGAGCGTTAAAATGCGCTCTTTCATTTCTCTGTCTTCGTATACGGGTTCGGCTCGTCTTTTTTTCATCTGAAAATCCCCCACGGCTTTTTACTAAAGCCTATGAGGGATTTGGGGGAAATATTCGTTTACAACAGGTTATTTATCGGTCTTTTTCCTGCGGCGGCGAAAATCAACGTCGATATCTTCACTCCAATCGGCACGCAAAGGGGTGAGGGTCCTGATTCTGCAAACAGCCTTTGCCACGGTGTCGTACAAAACGTGGGTGCCTTTGGAATCCGCATTGTAATTTACCGCCCGTTCCTTATCGATACCGTAGTGTGCCGCTGTTTCGACAGCGTTGATATTCGCTCCGATAAACAAAAATTCCCAGCCGTCTTCTTCTTTATGCCGCTCAATCATTTTTTTGACCTGATCGCTTGTGTAGCGGAAACTCGCATTCTCCTGTCCGTCGGTCGTGATTATAAACACGGTCTTTTCCGGGACGTCTTCGGGACGGGCATACTTATGGATATTGCCGATATGCCGAACGGCATCGCCGACAGCGTCGATAAGAGCGGTACAGCCGCGGACGATGTAATCCTTTTCGGTCATTTTCCTGACATCTCCGAGTTTTACACGGTCATAAAGGACCTCGCTTTCATTATCGAAAAGGACTGTCGAAACATAACATTCGCCCTCCTGATTTCGCTGTTTTTCGATCATTGAATTGAAACCGCCCACGGTATCGGCTTCAAGCCCCGACATTGAACCGCTTCTGTCAAGAATAAATACGAGTTCGGTAATGCTTTTCACAATAAAAAACCTCTCTTTCGTTTGATGTATGTATTATACGTCATAAAAAGAGAGGTTCGGTCGCCCGTCATGCGACAAATATCATGCGCCGAGCAGACTCTGGTCAAAAGCGAACAATGCTTCGTTGATCTCAAATATATTATAATTGCCTTTACTTATAAAATATTCGATTATAATATCGAATTTATTGCTGTGAGAAAGGGCAAACCCTGCTTTTTTAAGCATATCCTCCGTTTCTTCGAGGGAAAGCTCCAGAGAAACGGCAAAGGCTATCACCGTCGGCTTGCTCGGTTTATAACGTATATCGCTGCGGATCTTTGAAAACAGTTTGCGGTCGATATTTGCTCTTTTATACACCTGAACGTCGTCAAGCCCCTTTTCGTCTATTTTCCGCAGAAGCATTTGCGAAAAACTTTCGTCAAGTTGCTTCAGTTTCGAATCGAGGTCTTCGCTGATATCGGCAGGTTTTGCCTCGGGTGTCGGATTTTCAAAGACCGAAAGTTCGGACAGGGCAACGGATCTTTCTCCGCGGAAACGCCATGTATTTTCGTCGACATAATTGTCGTCTATGTATTCGGCGATATCGGAAAACAGGTTTTCGCTTATTTTATACGCCGCCCTGTCGAAAACAACGATATAAACCGTCATATCGTTTTCCCGCAGAAAATCGCTTATGACGGAGGTTGCCACCGCCAGAGCCTTATCCTTGGGATAGCCGTAAATTCCCGACGAAATAAGAGGAAAGGCAACGGTTTCGCAGTTGTATTCCTTTGCAATTTGCAAAGATTTTTTATAGCAGGATTCAAGCAGCGCTTTTTCGTTTTTTCCGCCGCCGTACCAGACGGGACCTACGGTATGAATGACATATTTGCACGGCAGGTTATATGCTCCTGTGATTTTCGCGTCCCCCGTCTCGCACCCGCCGAGGGTCTTACATTCTTCGAGAAGCTTTTCCCCCGCAGCGCGGTGAATACAGCCGTCGACGCCTCCGCCGCCGAGCAAAGACGGGTTTGCGGCATTGACAATGGCGTCTGTCGTCATTTGCGTTATGTCGTTCCTTACAATTTTCAATGGCATTTGTTTCTCTCTTTTCCGTCATAGTTTTCCGCTGTCATTATACTTTATTACATCGGGGATGTCAACTAAAATTTTTAAGAGTACCGTTATCGGCAAAAAGTCAATTTTGAAACGTTGGATTTTCTTGGGTTTTTGCCGATAACGGCAGAATTATGCACCGAAAACAGCAAAATCCCTCTCCCCGGCGTCTGAGGAGAGGGAGAAATTACAAATTGTTTCAAAACGGGTTTTTCCGCTTACTCAAAACAGGTCGTTCCGCTTATTAAAGCACACGGATCTTTGTCAACGCGGTCAGCCGATCGTCAAAACGAGCCGTCCAACTTGTTTCGCCATAGGCTATTCCAGAATTCTCACGGTGCGTTTTTCCTTTGAAAGCGGGTACAAAGCGAGGTTGCCGTCTCTGTCGCAGGTGCCGAGAAATATCTCGTCGGCTTTTTTATAGCCTTGGGCGGAGATATTTTTCGCGAGCCATTTTTCGTCTTTTCCGACGGCTTTCAGGGCGTCTTTCATTATTTCGCCGTCGAAGATAACGTTCGCGACAAGTTCCTGCTGCGACGGTTCAAGCCCCAGTTCCTCCGCCGACGGCGGCGCGTATTTCGCGGTCGGCAGGAAACTGACGGTTCCGTTATATTCGATGACCGCGGTCTTTATATCTTTCAAATCAAAATAACCCTGACTTCTGGCAAGAGTCAGAAAATCGCAGATATCGACCTTTGCCCGTTTCATATTTTCGCGGTAGAAAACGCCGTTGTCGAAAAGAATTACGGGGTATCCTACGAGAATTTTCCGTGCGGTCGGTTTCTTTGCCGAAAGGACCGTTATAAGCAGGGCGAGCGCGCCGTAAATTATCATCGCTTCGAGGCTGTATAAGAAATCCTCGTCGAGATTTATGGCGGTCTCCGCCGCGATCGAACCTATCGTTATCCCGACGATATAATCGAAAAGATTAAGCTGTGATATCTGCTTATTTCCCATTATTTTCGTCAATATAAAAAGCGCCGCCGCCGAAACAAGGGACGTAAGAAATATATTAAAAAATTCCGTAAATACCACCTCTTTTGCAGTATTTACGGAAAGTTTCTTTTTATTCAGTAAAGCCCCCGCGTTATTTCGCCGACGGGCGGTCTTTTGTTTATATAGGCGTTTATGACTTCTTCCGCGGTCTTTTTGTCTTCGTCGGTAAACAGAAGCTCTGAAAAGCCCGCAAAGGAGGTGTCCTTATCCGCGGTCCACAGAATATCGGCGTTCCACAGGGAATTCCGACAGGAAAGATCGCAGGTGAGCAGCATCTTTTTGCCGCGGCGGTCGATGAGCATTTCGGGCTTTTTGCACTGTTTTTTGACGCAGTTCCGCATTATCATGAAGGGCAGTCTGCCGTAGGCGATAATTCCGGTGTTTTCTCCCGAAAAATCCTTTATCGCGGCGAACGGAAGTTCAAAAGACGCGACGGTCGACGAAAGCCCCCCGGAAAGAAGCAGACGGTTCGTCACCGAATTGAAGACGTTGAGTCCGAAATCGCCGTGGATATGAATTTCCTTTTCCTCCGAAAGCGAAAGGTCCTTAAGAAGACGTATCTGCCCGACGTTCCCGACGAGGAAATCCGAAATGCCGCCCTCAAGGGCTTCCTTTATAAGCGGAAGCACCTTGTTTTTTTCGCTGTCGTGGAAGATTCTCGGCAGGAAAAAGCCGATTTTGTCTTTGTATTTCCGAACGGCGTTTTCGGTTGCTTTTTCGGAAAATTTCATAAGCGGCAGCCATATTTTTTCGAGTTTTCCCGCGTTTTCGGGCAGGTTTTCGGGATAAAGAAAATATCCGCGAAGCCTTGTTTTTTCGGCGTGATACGCGCTTTTTTCGGGAAGAAAGGGAACGTCTTTCAGGTATCCGTTCCGAAAGACCCTCTGTTTTCCGAGACTTTCGCAAAGCCGCCGCCTTGCCCCGTTCATTTCGGACACCGGAATAAAAATTCCGTCGGGAATTTCCCCCGAAAAACTCTTCATATAATAAAAGGTGTTTCCGAATTTCGAAAGCGATCTTTCAAGCTGTTCTTTTGTCGTCGGGGCGTTTTCCGCGGGACTTGCCGCAATTTCGGTTTCGGCGGCAAACCCGTCGGACGACAGAAACGTAACGCGGACGTTTCCTCCGCTTTCCGCGACCGAGATATCGACCCCGAACCGTTTTGTTTCCTTTTCTTCAAAGGTTATCTTTTCGGAACGCTCCGATTTTGTTCCGAACATCTCTTTGCCGACGCGGTCTTCGTAATACCCCTGCGTAAAGCCGTTCCGACTGAAAACCGACGCAAGTTTTTCTTCGTTTTCTTTTGAAAAAGGAATTCCCGACTTCGCGGCGGCATATTCTTTCGTGACGGCGTAAACATATTCCGGGCTTTTCATTCTCCCCTCTATCTTAAGGGAGGTAACGCCGATATTTTCAAGTTCTTTTACATACCTGAGCAGAGAGAGATCCTTGAGACTTAAAGTGTAGCCCTCCCTGTAAGGCAGCCTGCACGGCTGGGCGCAAAGTCCGCGGTTGCCGCTTCTTTTGCCGATAACGCTGCTCATATAGCACTGCCCGCTGTAACACATACATAAAGCCCCGTGAACGAACACCTCCGTTTCGGCGCCGTCGGGAAGATTGCGGACGATATGGGAAACGTCGTCCTTTGAAAGTTCCCGCGAAAGGACTATCCGCTTAAACCCGCGTTCGAAAAGTTCGGTCGCCCCGTCAAGGCTGTGAACGGTAAGCTGGGTGCTTGCGTGAACGGGAATGTTTGTGTTTTTTATAATATAATCGGCAAGCGCGAGGTCCTGAACGATAAACGCGTCTACTCCCGCGCGAACGAACATTCCGACAATTTTTTCAACGTCCGCAAACTCTTTGTCTTTTATAAGGACGTTGAGCACCGCATGGCACGCCACTCCCCGTTCTCTGCAAAACAAAACAGCCTCGCTTATCTCGCTTTCGGAGAAATTCGAGGCGTTTTCGCGCGCATTGAAGGTTTCTGCGCCGAAATATACAGCGTCGGCGCCCGCAAAGACCGCCGCGCGCAAAGCGGAAAAAGAGCCCGCAGGAGAAAGAATTTCCATTTTTGAACCTTTCGTCAGTTTCCGAAATCAAGACCGAACGGATTTTCGATCTGGCTGTCTTCGTCTTCGCTTTGATATTCGGGTTCGTCGAGATAACCGGGGATTATTATATCCTCTTCGTCTTCGGGTTCGTCGCTTTTTTCGTCGGGTTCTTCGTCGAAATCGAAATCGTCGTCTTCGATGTCAGCAGAAAGTTCCGCTATTTTCGTTTCCGCTTTTTTAAGGGCGTCTTCAAGTTCGCCGTTTATTTTAAGAGCAGTCTCGAGTTCTTTTTCCTTTGCGGCAAGGTCGCGGCGGTATTCTTCGAGGGACGTCAGATCCTCTTTTAAGAGCGCTATTTCGTCTTCTTTTGCTTTCACCGTCTTTTCGGCAGCGGCAAGTTTTTCTTCAAGGGAGGTTATCTCTTCGATATAGTCCCCGTCGCCCGCGCCTTTCGAAAGTTTATCGAGTTCTTCGGTCGCTTTTTCGAGACGTTTTTTGAGTTTGGTCGCAATGCGGTGATATTTTATCTCCGATTCGCAGAAATCCATCGCCGCGATAAGCGCGACTCTCGTCGAGGGCGCGTACTGGTCTTCACCCATAATTTCCCTTGTTTTCGCGTCCACCGCCGCCGCTATTCTTTTTGCGTGTTCTTCGCCCTCTTCGGTGTAGACCTTAAACTCCGTTCCCAAAATGCGGATCTTTACGATATTGTCCATAAAACGCCCTCCGAGCCAAGCCCTTCTATTGACTTTTTGAAAAATATATGCTTTAATAATAATGTATGTAATGAATTGTCCGCGGAATTTTCGACAAAACTCTCCGCTATATTTATTATACAATATAAATTCAATTTATTTCAACCGTCATTTTACCCAAAAGAGGGGTCTTTGCACGCACAAAATATGTGCAAAACCAACAATGACAAAGAAAGGAAGCCTTTATGTCGTTTATCGAAGCAATAGTAATGGGAATAATTCAGGGAATCGCGGAATTTCTGCCGATCTCCTCGTCGGGACATCTCGTCATAACCGAAAAACTTTTCAACTGGGGAGAAACGCAGAGCGCCGACGTATTTTTCGATATGCTCCTCCATCTCGGAACGCTTATAGCGGTATTCATAGTATTCCGCAAAACGATATGGGAACTCATAGTCTGTCTCTTCAAAACGATAGGTCAGATATTCACGGGAAAATTTCATTTCAAAGACACCACCCCGATGCAGAAAATGATAGGGTTCCTTATAATTTCGCTCCTGCCGCTTTTCGTAATATTCCCCTTTAAGGACGCGATAACCGACTTTTTCTACAATTCGCTCCTCGCCGTCGGCATCGCCCTTATGGTAAACAGCGTCGTGCTCTTTTTCTGCGACCGTTTCAAAGAGGGTAAAAAGACCGCGGGCAGCATGAAGAAAAAAGACGCTCTCATTATAGGTATCGCGCAGGCGATAGCCGTTATTCCGGGAATCTCGCGTTCCGGTTCGACGATAACCGCAGGGGTCGGAACGGGAGTGCGCCGCAGCGAAGCCGCGGGATATTCCTTTATTCTTTCGATACCCACCATTCTTGCGGCGGTCCTCCTCGATATCGTCGATACCGTAAAGGCGGGAGAACTCAACACCGCTTTACTGCCGCAGTATTTCGTCGGATTTGTCGTCGCCGCAGTCGTCGGATTTTTGTCGATAAAACTTCTTCAGTATATTCTTAAATCGAAGAAATTCGTTATATTCTCGGTATACTGCCTTATTGTCGGCGCATTGGTAACGGCGCTCGCAGTCGTAGGAATGTAACCCGAAAGGAAAGCAAAATGGCACAGACAAAAAAGAAAAAGGCATCTATGTCAAAGGCAAAAAGACCGGACGTCAAAAATAAAAAGCAAAGCAGGCTCAAGGACGACGTTTACGGTATTCTTCTTTTGCTTGCGGCAGTTCTCGTTATTTTAAGTCTCACCACCGACCTTATCGGCGTCGTCGGAGGCTTTTTGAAAAAAGTGTTCTTCGGGCTTCTCGGTCCGGGGGCTTTTCTGCTGCCGTTATTTTTTGTCTATATCGGCATAATGCTTATCGCGACCAACAAAAAACTCACCTCGCGCGGCGTTTTCGGGTCGGTCTTTATCCTTGTTTTTTCCTCGTTTTTCAATATTTTTCTCTTCACCGCGCCCCAAATGAACGAAACGCCGTTCCCCGAATATTTAAGCAGCCTTACCACTTCTCTTTTTGAGACGGGAAGCGCTTCCCTTTCGTCGGGAGGAGTTCTCGGCGGATATATCTCCGTTCCGCTTTCCGCGGCTTTCGGAAACGTCGGCGCCGGGATAATCCTTTTCGCGATAATGCTCGTGACCTTTATTATCGCGACGGGTATTGACGTCAAGGCGATGTTCGCCGCAATGAAACCCGACGGACACAGAAACGAAGAAGAACCGACGACCGAAGAAAGAATTGAAAAGCACCGCCTGAAAAAAGAAGAAAAAGAAAAGGCGAAAGAGGCTAAAGCCGCCGCTAAAAAAGAAAAGGCGGAAATTCCCGAACTCGACGAAAAAGCCGCCAAGGAAAGAAGAGACCGTTTTTCCCTTGTCGGAGCGGCGAAAGAGGCGGAATCGGGCAAAAAACTCGAAGAATATTTCGACGATATAGCGGCGCAGTATTCAAGCGGCGACAAAACGCCCGATATTCCCGAAACGCCTTCCGAAGATAAAAAGCCCGACAGGGAAAAATTCGACCCCGAGATCGCAAAGGAAGTCGCCGAAGATATCGACAGAAACCTTGAAACGCCGACGGAGGGAGAATACATCTTCCCGCCCGTCGAACTTCTCAATTATATTCCGCAGAACGAAACTCTTTCGGGTCTTGAAGAATTAAAACAGAACGCCGAAAAACTCATCGACACCCTCCGCAGTTTCAACATTGAGGCAAGGGTAATAAACGTTTCGAGAGGGCCTTCGGTCACGCGTTACGAACTTCAGCCGTCGACAGGCGTCAGAGTAAGCAAGATAACCAATCTTGCCGACGATATCGCTCTGCAGCTCGCGGCGACCGCCGTGAGAATAGAGGCGCCCATCCCCGGAAAAAGCGCGATAGGAATAGAAGTCCCGAATAAAGACACCGCGACGGTCCAGCTCCGCGAACTTATCGACAGCGACGAATTCAAGGAAAGCAAGAGCAAACTTTCCGTCGCCCTCGGCAAAAACATTTCGGGCGAAAATATCGTTATCGACCTTGCGAAAATGCCCCACCTTATGATCGCGGGCGCTACGGGTTCGGGTAAATCGGTCTGCGTGAATTCGATGCTGATGTCCATTCTTTTCCACGCGCGGCCCGATGAAGTAAAACTCATTCTCGTCGACCCGAAAGTCGTCGAACTCAACGTATATAACGGGCTTCCGCACCTGCTTATCCCGGTCGTTACCGAGGCAAAGAAAGCCGCGGGCGCTCTCGGCTGGGCGGTGGGCGAAATGCTCAAACGCTACAACCTCTTTACCGAAAAAGGAGTAAGAGACTTCCGGGGCTACAACGAAAGCCTGACGGAAGAGGAACAGGATAAAAAACTGCCGCAGATAGTAATAGTCATCGACGAAATGGCGGACCTTATGATGACAGCCCCGCACGAAGTCGAAGACGCGGTCTGCCGCCTTGCACAGATGGCGCGCGCCGCGGGCATGCACCTCGTTATCGCGACGCAGAGACCGTCGGCGGACGTCATCACCGGAACGATAAAGGCGAACGTCCCGTCGCGCATTGCGTTTTCCGTTTCTTCGTCGATAAACAGCCGAATAATCCTCGACGAGAGCGGAGCGGAAAAACTTGTCGGAAAGGGCGATATGCTCTATATGCCGATAGGCAGCCAGAAGGCACTCCGTGTTCAGGGCTGTTTCGTTTCGGATAAGGAAGTCGAAAAAGTCATCTCTTTTATAAAGGAACATTCCGAAGGCGCGACCTACGACGAATCGGTCGTAAAGCAGATAGACGAAAACGCCGCGAATATGGACAACAAGGTAAAACGCAGCGCAATGCAGGACGAGGCGCTCGAAGAATCGGGCGACGAAGCGGTCATCCGCCGCGCGATCGAAGTGGTCGTCAACGAAGGCAGAGCCTCGACCTCCGTTTTGCAGAGACGTTTGAGTCTCGGATATGCCCGCGCGGCAAGAATTATGGACGAGCTTTACGAAAGAGGGGTCATCGGACCTTACCAGGGAAGCAAGCCGAGAGAAGTTCTTATGACAAAAGACCAGTATCTCGAAATGATAAACCGCGGAGAATAATATGAAAAACAACGCAAACGCAAATATAAACCCGGGCGCAGAAAACGACTGCGTCCGGGACTTTTCCTTTCTTCCCGTTTCAAAAGAGGATATGGAAGCGAGAGGAATAGACGAACTCGACTTCGTCTACGTCACGGGCGACGCTTACGTCGATCACCCGTCTTTCGGCGCCGCGATAATCTGCCGCCTTATCGAAAGTCTCGGCTATACGATAGGAATTATCCCACAGCCCGACTGGCACACGACCGCAGATTTCTGCAGGCTCGGCCGTCCGCGTTACGGCTTTATGGTCTCGTCGGGGAATATCGACTCGATGGTCAATAACTACACCGTCGCGAAAAACCGCCGTTCGGAGGACAGTTATTCTCCGGGCGGGAAAAACGGAAAACGTCCCGACAGGGCGGTCATCGTCTACTGCAACAGAATAAGGGAAGCATACGGAAAAATTCCCATAGTCATCGGAGGCCTTGAAGCGTCCCTGCGGCGTTTTGCCCACTACGACTACTGGCAGAACGAAGTCAGGCGCTCTATTCTTTTCGACAGCGGCGCGGATATCCTTTCCTACGGAATGGGAGAACATCAGACCGCCGAGATAGTCACTCGTCTTGCGTCGGGCGAAGACGTTTCGACGATGACCGATATTGCCGGAACCTGCATTATCGTTTCCGAAAAACCCGAAGACGGCGAAGAATGTCCGTCCTTTGAAAAGGTGAAAAAGGACAAGCGCGCCTATGCGGACGCGACGAGAATCCAGTTTAACGCGCAGGATCCTTACACCTCAAAACCGCTTTATCAGAAACATTCCTTAAAATACTTAAAGCAGAATCCGCCCGCAGAGCCTCTCGACAGAAGAGAACTCGACGAAGTTTACGACCTGCCCTTTACCCGCCGCTATCACCCGATGTACGAAAAGGACGGCGGAGTTCCCGCAATTCTCGAAGTCGGACAGTCGATTGCCCATAACCGCGGCTGTTTCGGCGGCTGCAACTTCTGCGCGATAACCTTTCATCAGGGTCGGTACGTCACCTCCCGAAGCAAGGAATCGGTCGTAAAAGAGGCGAAAAAGATAACCGAAAGCCCCGGGTTCAAGGGATATATCCACGACGTAGGCGGTCCTACCGCGAATTTCAGACAATCGTCCTGCGGCAAAAAGTCGATGTGCAAAAACCGCAAATGCCTCGCTCCGACGCCCTGCCCCGCCCTCAAAGTCGACCACAGCGAATATACCGACCTTCTTCGGACGCTGCGAAATCTGCCGAAAGTCAAAAAAGTTTTCGTCCGTTCGGGTATCCGCTTCGACTATCTTATCCTCGACAAAAACGACGAATTCTTCAACGAACTCGTGAAATACCACATAAGCGGACAGTTAAAGGTCGCCCCCGAACATTGCTCCGACCGCGTTCTGAAATATATGGGCAAGCCGCCTTTCCGCGTTTACGAGAAATTTTACGACAAGTTCTATAGAATAAATAAACAACTCGATATGAAACAGTATCTCGTGCCCTACCTGATGTCCTCGCACCCCGGTTCGACCCTTGACGACGCGATAGCCCTCGCCCTTTATCTGCGGAAGATAAACTACCACCCCGAACAGGTCCAGGACTTCTACCCGACCCCCGGAACGCTTTCGACCGCGATGTTCTATACCGAACTCGACCCGATGACGATGGAACCCGTCTACGTTCCGAAAACGGCAAAGGAAAAGGCGATGCAGCGCGCCCTGCTCCAATATACGAACCCGAAAAACGAACCTCTCGTCAGGGAAGCGCTGACCCTCGCGGGGAGAAAAGATCTCATTCCGATATTCATTCGAAGAAAAAACTTTTCAAAAACTTCGAATTTAACAAAAAAGAAACATAAATGACATATTTTCGTCTTATTATCGTTTTATAATTTTTATATAAATGTAAAAAACCCATATATTGGAATAAAAAAATTCAGGAGGTCCCGCGACATGGAAAAAACAATCTTAATCGCCGACGACAATAAGGACATAGTTGATATTCTGAAGATCTATGCCCAGAAGGAAGGGTACAAATACGTTTGTGCCTACGACGGCGAACAGGCTCTCAAAATGTGGAAGGAATACAATCCGTGTATCATTCTGCTCGACGTAATGATGCCGAAGATGAACGGATACGATGTCTGTAAACAGATAAGACAGACCTCCAACGTTCCTATTATAATGGTCACCGCCAAACAGGAAGAAGCGGATAAGATAATGGGTCTCGACTACGGCGCCGACGACTATGTCATCAAACCGTTCAGCCCGAGAGAAGTCATGACCAGAGTCAAGGCGGTTCTCCGCAGAGTTACCGACGACGTCGTCGATGAAAAGAGCAAGAGAATAGAGATTGCAGGTCTCTGCATCGACATGAACAGTTACGAAGCGTCCGTCAACGGCAAACCCATCGTACTTACCAAAAAAGAAATCGAAATTCTCTGGCTCTTCGTCACCAACCCCGGCAGAGTTTTCACGAGAGACCATCTTCTCGAAAACATCTGGGGCTACGAATATTTCGGAGACACCCGCACGGTAGACACTCACATCAAGAGAATTCGTACGAAACTCAACCTTGACAGCACCGTCGGTTTCGATATCAAGACCGTATGGGGCGTCGGCTATAAATTCGAGGTAAAATAAGATATGTTCAAGAGCATTACAGCCAAACTGACTTTGCTCTTTACCTGTCTTGCCGTTCTTATAGCCCTTATATCCGGACTTTCCTTTACCGCGCTTTACGGAAACCATCTGCGGGAAGAGGAGAAAAAAGAAATGGAAAGCTGTGCGACGCAAGTTGCACAGCTTATTAAAAATGAGAACATGCTTGCGACCCTCGACCGCAAACTCCCGACGATAGGGTATATATCGCAGGCGACGGGCTATGATATATGGGTCTGCCATTCGACAGGAACGTTTTTCATAACAGGCTCGGCGACGAGCCCCTCAAGGACCGCGGAACTTTCGGGGAGCGCCGAATCTTTTGTAAAAGAAGTGCTTCAGGGGTATTCCCGTATCGGCAACGATTTTTCCGGCTATCTTAAGAGCGA
This sequence comes from uncultured Eubacteriales bacterium, assembly GCA_934501435.1. GTDB lineage: Bacteria > Bacillota > Clostridia > Oscillospirales > UBA644 > Geddesella. The sequence continues at coordinate 210,693 of CAKSTW010000002.1, read as the reverse complement.
CAGCCTTTCGGTCGGAGTTCCTATTCTTTCCGGGGCAAAATCCGGCGGAAAAATTGCGGGAGCGGTTATTCTGCACGCGACCGAGAGCGGTTACGGGGCGTTCATTCACTCTTCGTGGCTGTATATTTTCGCAATGATCGTCGTTTCTCTGATATTCTCGTTTTCGGTCGGTTTCATTTTCTCTTCGCAGTTTGTAAAACCGCTTAATGAAATTTCGACGGCGGCGGCGGAAATGTCGCACGGGAACTACGACGTCAGAGTCGGACACTTAAATCAGCCCGAACTCAACATGATAGGCGACAGCATAAACAGTCTTGCCAGAACCACGAAAGATTCCGTTTCGGACATTTCGAACGAAACCGCGAAACTTTCGAACATAATCGAAAACATTTCCGACGGGCTCGCGGTCTACGACACGAACCTGAATCTCGTAAAATACAACGCCGCACTCTTAAATATCTGCGACGAAGACTATTTCCTGCGGGACGACGTAAGAAACGCGATGCTCGAAGTTATGGAAGACGGCAGAGCGCAGAACGTCACGATAGAAGTAAAGAATAAGATACTTTCTTTCACGATAACACAGATAAAAAGCCTTGAAAAAGTCGACGGAGTTATCGCCGTCGTAAGCGACATAACCGAAAGGGAACGTCTTGAACAGACGCGGCGCGAATTCGTCTCGAACGTTTCGCACGAATTCCGGACTCCGCTGACGATAATCAGAGGGGCTGTCGAACTGCTTATGGACGACGTTCTCGACAGCGAAGAAGCAAAAAAACAGTGCTATCAGAAGATAGACACCGAATCGGCGGCGCTGACAAACCTTGTCAAGGACCTGCTTGACACCTCGCGTATGAAGTCGGGCAAAATAAAGATCGAACCGAGAGAAGTCGACCTCGACGCTCTCGCGAAGACGATAACCGACAATATGCAGATGATAGCGGCAAACAAAAAGATCAAAATAAACTACGAGCCCGTAAGTATCCCGCCCGTATGGGGCGACGAAGCAAGGCTCCGTCAGCTTATGATAATCTTTATAGACAACGCGATAAAATTCACGCCCGAAAAAGGCACGATAACCGTTTCGATATACGCGAAAAACAAAAAAGCCTACCTCTGCGTAAAGGATACCGGCTGCGGAATTCCGAAAGAGGATCAGCCGTATATCTTCGAAAGATTTTATAAGGTCGACAAAGCGCGCGGCGGCAGCGAAACGGGAACGGGTCTCGGTCTTGCTATCGCATGGCAGATAGCGAAACTGCACAAGGGAACGATTCTTATCGAAAGCGAACCGGGCCACGGCACGACCTTCAAAACGGTCCTCCCACTCGCGGATAAAGAGGAAGACGAAGAATAAGGAAAAAGCCAAAAACATTCGCTTTTCCCCGGTTTTCTTCGCAAAGGGAAACCGACCTTTGCTTTCCCTGTCCTCAAAATTCAAACAAAATATGAGCGGCTGTCAAAAGACAGCCGCTTTTCCTTTTTCCGCGCTTTTATTCTCACTTATCCGCAATCGCCCCGCAGTCTCCCCCTATAAAAGGAAACCTTCCGCAGCACTCCGCCCCGTACGCGTGACACCCTCTGTACTCAACTCTCCGCAGCCCTCCGCCCTCTCCGCAACACTCCCCCTATAAAAGGAAGCCCTCCGCGGCACTCCTCCCTCTCGTCCCCTGTCCGTCGCCCGCAACAGCCGCTTTTCTCATTTTCATTTCCCGCAATACCTGCGATCACGCATTTTTATTTCCTATAATATCCGCGATCCCGCATTTCCCCCATCATTCAATCCCTCTCTTTTCCCGATGTCGAAAGTCACGCGTTTTCCTCCCCGACACCGGAGACCCGCCCCCGATATCCGACAATATGCGTTTTTACCGCCCCGCCGCCAATATCCGAAATTACGCATTCCCCCGATGTCGAAAGGCTCGCGTTTTTCCTCCCCGGCACCGGAACGCCGCTCCCCCGACACCCGCAATTTTGCGTTTTTATTCCGCCGACGCCCGAATTTCCGAATGTCCCCTCGATATCGGCAAAAAGTCAACCCGACAGGAGCTTTTCTCCTGTCGGGTTTCTGTTTTATTCTTTATTGTCGGAAGTCGGTTCTTCCTCGGTTTCCGCCGTTTTTTCTTCGCCCTTTATTTCTTCGGATTTTTCTTTCGAAGAGGCGGAGCCGGCGGTTTTTTCTTTCTCAAAGCCCGTCTCTGCCGCGGTTTCTTCGGTTTTTTCTTCCGCAACGCCCGTCTCTGTCTCGGTCGCGTCGGGTTTCGCCGCCTTATTTTTCTTCCTGCCTTTTTTGATGCAAAGAAGAATTACAAGAGCGGAAATACCGCCGCCGACAAGGAACGCAGCCACGGGAATTATAACGTAAAGGACGTTAAATCCGCTTTTTCCGTTCTGCGGAAAATCGCGGCTGCCGCCCGGAGTAAAGGCAGAAGACGTTTCTCCCGTCGAACCTGTCGCGGTAAGCGTTTCACTGCCGTTTGCAAGGAGCGAATATTCGCCGTTTTCCGCAATGTCGGAAGAGGAAAAGAAGACAAAACTTACATTGCAGGGCGCTTCTTCGGAAAAGAGGGTGTTGCCCGAAGAGTCGGTTACCGACATTGTTTCGCCTTTTGAAACGCCTGCGCTCTGCCCGCCGTTTCCTCCGGGGAAAGTCGCGGCGCCGCCGTCGGGCGCTCCGTCGGGAAGAGAGGGAGCGTTTCCGTCAGACGAGCCGTCGGGAGAGGTCATATTGCCGTCGGAGGGTCTTTGAATTCCTCCGTTGCCGCCCTGTACGCCGTTGTTTCCGCTCTGCGCATTGTCGTTGCCGCCTTGCGCATTGTTGTTTCCGTTCAGAGTGCTGATATTCCCGCCTTTTGCGGTCTCTGCAAAGCCGCCGTCGGAAAGCGCCGCGCCCGTATTTCTCTCACCCGAAGTATTATTCGAGGAATTTCCGTTCATGTCGGGAGAGGTCGAAGTACCGTTACCGCCCTGTGTATTGCTCTTTCCGCCCTGCGCGCCGTCCGAAGACTTTCCGCTCATGTCGGGAGGGATCTGCATATTTCCGCCGTTCGGCTGCTGCATGCCGCCGCCGAAACCTCCCCTGCCGCCCGAATTTCCGAAAGAAACATATCCCTGAGACGACGAAAGGTTCATTCCCGTGCCGCTGCTGCCGCCCGCCGCAAGGACCGTGCCTCCCGAAACCGTAATTTTCCCGTCCGCGTCAAGGGGCTGGTCGTCGGCGGTGTTCGCGGTCCAGACAGTGACGCTGCCGCCCGAAATATCAATGGTTCCGTTCGAGTCAAAGCCGTCGCCGCCCGAAGAATATGCCCAAAGTCTGCCGCCCGAAATATTTATCGCAAAGGAAAAGTCGGAAAGTTCCTTATTTGCGGCGTTTATGCAGTCGTCGGAGGAATATATCGTGATATTTCCCGAATAAACGTTGACAGCCGCCGCCTCAAGTCCCTCTTCGCTTTCGGAAACTTTTATTGTCGGCCCGTCGGTGTTTTCCGCGCCGATATTCATTACATAATCGCAGTGAAGTCCTTTATCCGCGGCGGAAACGGTGATATTTCCGCTTAAAACGTTGAGTTCCTGTTCGGCGTTTATTGCGTCGTTGACGGTTGAAGTGATGTTCAGGGTAAGGTCTTTTATTGTGAGCGACGCGTCGCCGTTGTCGTCCGAAAGCCCCGATTTTATGCCGTTTTTGCCGTTTGCCGAAACCGAAAGCGTTCCTCCGCCGCGCAAAACAACCTTCGAACCGTCCTTGCATTTAATGACCGCGTTTTCGGCTTTTTCGTTATCGGGATAGTTTTCGTCGTTGTTTTTTTCGGTGTCGGAAAGAAAGTTTTCGGTCCCCTCCGCCGCAATTATCGTTACTTCCGTGCCTTTTTTGCAGAGTATTACGGCGCTGTCTTCCGATTTAAGGGTAAGCCCCGACAAAACTATTGTTACTCCCGTCGTTCCTTTATCGACGGTCACGCTGCCCTTTCCGTTCCCGGATAATATATAGGTCCCCGACTTCGTTATTGTGATATTTGAGCCGTCAGATAAGCACCCGTCCCCCGAGACCGAAACGCCGCTTTCGGAAAAGACGGCGGTCGCAGCGCCCTCCGCTGAATATTCCGCCGCAGAAAAAGAGACGGGGAACAATGTAAATAGGAACAGCGCCGCGACGATAATCGCCGACAGGCGTAATTTTTTCGTTCTTTTCATAAATATCATTCCTTTCGCGCCGGTCTTTCCCGGCTTCTGCGAAAAGTATAGCGCCCGAACCTAAAACGAACTTAAAGGAAGACCTTTAGGTTGAGTTAAGGTTCGCCGTCTATCATGTTTGCAGGAGGCGAGAGAAAAATGATTCAGACTTCTTTCAAAAGATATGAAAAGAAATACAGACTGACCGCAAAGCAGAAAGAACTTTTGCTTTGCGAAATGAAAAAGTATATGCGCGAAGACGATTACGGAAAATATTCGCTCTGCAACATATATTACGACACCCCCGACATGAGACTTATAAGAGCGTCCCTCGAAAAACCGATATATAAGGAAAAGCTTCGGGTGAGAAGTTACGGCGTTCCCCGTCCCGGCGAAAAAGTTTTCGTTGAAATAAAGAAAAAATACGACGGGATCGTCTATAAACGGAGGATTTCGGCAATGCCCGCGGAGGCGGCGCTCCTGCTTTCGGGCGGTCTTCCGGGCGAACATTTCGGGCAGATAGGAAAAGAAATTTCGGCGTTCCGGCAGTTTTACGGGACCGAACCGAAAGTCTATATAGGATACGACTGCGAGGCGTACGCCGGGATTTTCGACCCCTCTTTGCGGATAACTTTCGACTGCAATATGCGTTACCGCGCCGACAGGCTCGACCTGCGTTACGGGGATTTCGGAAAATATTTCTTCGACGGAGACTATCTCTGCGAAATAAAATTTGCTTCCGCCTGTCCCCTGTGGCTTTCGGAATTTCTTTCCGAAAACGGAATTTTCCCGACGTCCTTTTCGAAATACGGAACGGTCTGGCGCGAAGAAATTATGAAAGGCGAAAACACTGCCGAAAAGGAGGGCATTTTCTGTGCTTAATTCAATAATAGGAACGGAACTCACCGTTAAAAGTTTTATAATCTGTACTTTGGCATCTCTTATTTTAGGCGTGCTTATCTCGGTGGTGAGTATGTATAAAACGCGGTCGTCGCAGAGTTTTGCGGTAACCCTTGCAATTTTACCCGCGACAGTTCAGATAATCATAATGCTCGTAAACGGAAACATCGGCGCGGGGGTCGCGGTCGCGGGGGCGTTCAGCCTTGTCCGCTTCCGTTCGGCTCCGGGTTCGGCAAAGGAGATAGGCGCGATATTCCTTGCGATGGCGGTAGGACTTGCCGCGGGAATGGGCTACGTTTTCCTTGCGGCGATAATGTTTCTGCTTGTTTCGGCGGTCATGATAATTCTTACCGCAACAGGCTTCGGCAGCAGAAAGACCGAGAAAACGCTGAAGATAACGATTCCCGAAAATCTCGACTACGAAGGGCTTTTCGACGATCTTTTCGAAAAATACACCCTCTCGCACGAACTTGTAAAAGTCAAAACTTCGAATATGGGAACGCTTTACGACCTCGAATATATAATAACCCTCAAAGGCGCCGTTCCGAAAAGTTTTATCGACGACATTCGCTGTCGGAACGGAAACCTGAATATCGTCTGCGGCAGAACGGGCGAAAAAGAGGCTTTATAGATTGACTTTGCCGCAGATTTTAAGTATACTGTTATCGGCAGGTGATAAAAATGCGTTTGCTTATCGCAGAAGACGAAAAGGACCTTGCGGAGGCGCTTACCGTCTTTTTTGAAAAAAATAATTTCTCGGCGGACGCCGTTCACGACGGGCAGGACGCCTATGACTACGCCGTTTCGGGCGGCTACGACGCGATAATCCTCGACATTATGATGCCGAAGATGAACGGGCTTGAAGTTCTCGGAAAATTACGCCGCGAGGGGATAAAAACTCCCGTCATGATGCTGACGGCAAAAGGCCAGACCTACGACAGGATAGCGGGCTTTGACGCGGGCGCGGACGACTATCTTCCGAAACCGTTCGAACCCGACGAACTCATAAGCCGCGTTCGGGCAATGCTCCGCCGCAGCGAGGATTACCGCCCGACGGTCCTTAATTTTGCGGACATCTCCCTTGATTCGGGGTCGGGTCTTCTTTCCTGCGGGAATAAGACCGTCCGTCTTTCGGGTAGGGAATTCCAACTTGCCGAAATGTTTATCCGCTCCCCCGGCTTTGTTTTTTCCGCCGACAGGATAATGGAAAAGATATGGGGCTGGGAAAGCGACGCCGAGATAAACGTCGTCTGGGTCCACATCTCGAACCTGCGCAAAAAATTAAAACAGACAGGCTCAAAAGTCTCAATTCAGGCGAACAGAGGCCTCGGATATTATATGGAGGCTGAAAAATGATAAAAAAACTGCGTTCGCGTTTTATTAAAATCGCAACTTTGTCGGTCGCGGCGGTAATGCTCCTGCTTGCCGTCGCGGTCAATGCCGCGGCCTTTTATTCCTCCTCTTCCGACCTTGACAAAACGATAAACCTTATCTACGAAAACGACGGGACGGTTCCCGAAAACAAGGTCGAACCGCCGAAAGACGACGTCGGAACTCCGCCGCCCGACAAAAAAGAGCCTCAGAAAGAGAGAGGAAACGGTCCTTTCACCGCCGAAACGCCCTATTCGACGAGATTTTTCGTTCTGAAGTGCGACGAGAGCGGAAACCTCGTTTCGTCAAATTTCGACAAAATAGCGTCGGTCACCGAAAACGACACTTCCGAATTTCTCGCGGCGGCATTGAAAAAAGGACGCGGATACGGTTTTTACGGCAACTATAAATTTTTCGTTTCCGACCCCGAAAACGGTGAAAAAACGATAATATTCCTTGACTGTTACCGCGAAATGCGTTCTGCGAAAACTTTGCTTTTATGGTCGGCGGTCGCGGTCGTGGGCTGTACGCTGCTCGTTTTCCTGCTTGTCGTTTTCTTCTCGAAAAAAGCTGTCGAACCGGTCGCGGAAAGTTACGAAAAGCAGAAGCGTTTCATCACCGACGCAAGCCATGAATTAAAGACGCCGATAACGGTCATCGCGACAAGCCTGCGCGTTCTCGAAATGGAAACGGGAAAACAGAAGTGGATAGACAAATCCAAAAGCCAGACCGAGAAACTTACCGAACTTGTAAATTCGCTCGTTTCTCTTTCGCGTCTCGACGAAGAGAAGTCTCCCCTTAAATTTTCGGAATTCAGCATAAGCGACGCGGTAAACGAGACCGCCGGATCGTTTTCGGATTTCGCCGCGTCAAACGGCAAAACGCTTGAAATTTCGGTCGAACCCGACATAACGTATAACGGCGACGAATACGCCGTCCGCCAGCTTGTTTCAATACTTATCGACAACGCTATAAAATATGCCGACCCGTCGTCGCCTATCCTTGTTTCTCTTAAAAAATCAAAGAAAAAGATAATAATAAAAACGGAAAACGCCTGCGCCGAGCCGATAAAAGGCGACCTTTCAAAACTTTTCGACAGATTTTATCGGGCGGACGAAAGCCGAAATTCGGAAACGGGCGGTTTCGGGATAGGTCTTTCTCTCGCAAAGAGCATCGCGGAAGGGCACGGCGGCAAAATTTCGGCATCATCCCCCGAAGAAAACCGGATAGAGTTTACCATAACGCTTTAAGGAATATTTGTGTTTTTCGATCCGTTTCTCCTGCTCTTTTCCATTTTTTCGGCGGAAATTCCGCATTGCGGACAGCCGAAACGTTCGGAAAAGACCGTGAAATTATGCAAAAAAGGGCTGCCGCTGCCTCAGAAAAAAATAAAAATACAAAAAAAGTTTTTATTTATGTATTGACAAAGCAAAAAAAGAGGTATATAATTGTTTCATATTAAAACGAAAGGAAAACGAAGATGAACCGCAATTTTTACTTTGCATACTTTTATTATTACTTTTATTTTAAGAAAAGTAATATAATTTGTGATGCGCGTAAATAGGTTTATCGGGTTTCCCGTTTTATAGGCTGTTACACACGGTATCACAACCGTGTGTTTTTTATTTGTAAAAAGAAAGGAAAGAAAAACAATGAAAACCAAGAAAATCGTATCCATCGTTCTCGCCGCGGCGCTTCTTGTCGCCTGCGTGCTCTCCCTCTCCGCCTGCGGAGAAAAAAAGGTATATACCGTAGGTATCTGCCAGCTCGTCCGTCACGACGCGCTTGACGCCGCAACAAAAGGTTTCAAGGACGCCCTTACAAAGGCTCTCGGCGAAGAAAACGTGACCTTTATCGAACAGAACGCGCAAAACGACACCAACGCCTGCTCGACGATAGTGACCGACTTCGTTTCCAAAAACGTCGATCTCATTCTCGCAAACGCGACCGCCGCTCTTCAGGCGGCGTTCAACGCGACCCAGACTATCCCCGTTCTCGGAACTTCCATAACCGAATACGGCGTCGCTCTCGGTATAAGCGACTTTAACGGGACCGTCGGAGGAAACGTTTCCGGAACTTCCGACCTTGCGCCCCTTACCGAACAGGCGGATATGATCCTCGAACTCTTCCCCGAAGCCAAAAACGTCGGACTTATCTACTGCTCCGCAGAACCGAACTCCGCATATCAGATAAAAGTCATCGAAGAATACCTCACCGCTAAGGGTATTACCTGCACCCGCTACTCCTTCAGCGACTCGAACGATATTTCCGCCGTTACGACCACCGCTGCGACCCGCAGCGACGTAATTTATATCCCGACCGACAACACCGCTGCGTCCTGCACCGAAACGATAGGCAACATCGTAAGAGAAAAGAAAGTCCCCGTCGTCGCCGGCGAACAGGGTATTGCCGCAGGCTGCGGAGTCGCAACGCTTTCCATTTCTTACTATGACCTCGGCGTAAAGACCGGCGAAATGGCTGCAAAAATACTCAAGGGAGAGGCAAACATCTCCGAAATGCCCATCGAATACGCAACCGCGACAAAAATGTATAACCCCGAGATCTGCAACGAACTCGGATTAACCGTTCCCGACGGATACACCGCCATTCAGTAATTTTCTGAAGGCAACGAAAGGAAAATAATATGGGACTTCTCTCCGCTTTGCCGGGAGCCGTCGCCCAGGGGCTTATCTGGGGAATTATGGCGATCGGCGTATACATCACTTACAAAATACTCGACATCGCCGATCTTACGGTTGACGGCTCTATCTGCACGGGAGCCATCGTCTGCGCAATGCTCATGGTAAACGGCGCACCTGTCTGGCTCGCGCTCATCGTCGCGACGGTCGCGGGGCTTCTCGCCGGAGCGATAACGGGAGCGCTGCATATACTTCTGGGAATCCCCGCCATTCTTTCGGGGATACTCACGCAGCTTGTTCTGTGGTCGGTAAACCTCAAGATCATGGGAAAAGCAAACCAGCCGCTTTCCGCAAGAAACTATAAAGTTCTCCTTTCGCAGATGAATATTCCCTCGGCTCTTATAGTCCTTGCCGTTTTTGCAGTTCTTCTCGTCGCAGTTCTCTACCTCTTCTTCGGAACGGAACTCGGCGCAGGTATCCGCGCGACGGGCATCAACCCCGCAATGAGCCGCGCACAGGGCATAAACACCGACATAACGAAACTCATCGGTCTTTCCCTTTCAAACGGCATCGTCGCCCTTTCCGGTGCTCTTCTCTGTCAGTATCAGGGATATGCCGACATAAATATGGGTAAAGGCGCCGTCGTTATCGGGCTTGCCGCCGTCGTTATCGGCGAAGCGATAATCTCGAAACTGCCGCCGAATTTCGCAATCCGTCTTGCGGGAGTTATTATCGGCGCGGTCATCTATTATATCGTATATCAGGTAATCATTTTCCTCGGTCTTGACACCGACCTTCTCAAAATGCTCTCGGCGGTAGTCGTTGCCGTCTTCCTCGGAATGCCTTACGTCAAAAGGAAGATATCCGCCCGCCGCGGAATCAAAAAGGAGGGGAAAACAAATGCTTGAACTGCAGAATATCACAAAAGTATTTTACCCCGGAACCGTAAATGAAAAGATCGCCCTCGACGATTTAAGTCTCACGCTGAACGACGGGGATTTCGTTACCGTCATCGGCGGAAACGGCGCGGGCAAAAGCACCATGCAGAATATCATTTCGGGTGTTTTCCGTCCCGAAAAAGGCAAAATTTTAATAGACGGGACCGACGTCACGGCGCTTCCCGAATATAAACGCGCAAAATATCTCGGCAGAGTTTTTCAGGACCCCTCGATGGGCACCGCGGCGGACATGCAGATAGAAGAGAACCTCGCTCTCGCCTCCCGCAGGGGAAAACGCCGCACGCTCCGCTCCGGAATAACGAAAAGAGAACGGGAGGAATACAAAAGACTGCTTTCCGAACTCGACCTCGGACTTGAAAGCCGCATGACCGCGAAAGTCGGGCTTCTTTCCGGCGGACAGAGACAGGCGCTGACCCTTCTCATGGCGTCTCTCAACCGCCCGAAACTTCTGCTTCTCGACGAACACACCGCCGCGCTCGACCCGAAGACTGCGGCAAAAGTCCTCGAAATAACGCAGAGAATAGTCGAAAACGATCACCTCACGACCCTCATGATAACCCACAACATGAAAGACGCCATCGCCTACGGCAACCGCCTTATCATGCTTCACGAGGGAAAAATAATCATCGACGTTTCGGGTGAAGAAAAGAAAAACCTGACGGTCGAAGACCTCTTAACCTTATTCAATAAGGCGAGCGGAACCGTTTTCGCAAACGACAGAGCCATTCTTTCGGACTGATAATTTTCAAAAGTAAAGAGCTGCAAAAATTTTGCAGCTCTTTTTTATCTTTTCTTATAAATCACAAGTTCGGGGTCTTTGCAGTCTTTTCCGTAAGTACATACAAGAAGAAACTCTGCGTTCGCGACAACGCCGAAACACCTGTCGCCGCCGAATTCACATTCAAGCTGGTTTCCGAGATAGGTCGCGCCGTCCTCAAGAAACTTCACGGTGTTTCCGTTCGGAAGTCTGAAATCAAGATTGATATATTTCCCGACAAGGGCGTTTAATTTTTCGACTTTCGGCATTCCCTCAACGTTCAGGGCGTTTATCTCTCCGATAAGTTTTTCCTTAAATTCCTCAAAAGCCTTATTTCCGCCGAGTTCGTCATATTTTTTCCAATAGTCGAGTTTCGGCAGGGTCGAATAAAGATACGCGCGCACTTCCTCTTCCGAATGTTCGCCGTTCGCCATATTTTTAACGCAGACGTCGATAAGGTCGTCCATGTCGCCGTACATATATTCGCCGTCGGCATAGCACCATTTGCAATAGTTTTCGTTAAGAAAACCGTCCTTTTCCCTGCTTATGATGTCGTCTTCGAGCGGCATTCCGCAGCACTGGCAGATAAGGGTGTGCGGCGACCCCAGAAGCGTGTTTATCGAAACGCCGAAAAATTTCGACAGCAGTTTCAATGTGTCGGTATTCGGCACCGTCTCTCCGTTTTCCCAGCGGGAGACCGCCTGACGCGTGACGAATATCTTTTCGGCAAGTTCCTCCTGCGAAAGTCCTTTCTGCGTTCTTAAATTAAGCAAAATTTCTTTTGTTTCCATAAAATCAACTCCTCGGAAATATTATACGGAGTTTTTCTCCCGAAATCAAGCAACTGTCTGTTTCCCCCGTTTTTTCCGGACTATCTCTTCCCGTTCATGAAGGAATTCATCTTTTTTATTTTGCATTTCCATGCGAGATACTGCGAGAGCCAGACGGCAACGAAAATTCCGACAAATATTCCGGCATAAGAAAGAAAACCGACGAGAGAATGTTCCATCCACCCGGAAACGTATGCGATCGGGAGCATAATGACGCTTATGACGAGAAAATATATTCCGCTTTGCTTTGCAAGGCTCCAGGAATCAATTTCCCAGATAACCGACGCTGCGGCAAAACCGGCGCCCAGAATTCCGCACAGAACGGTCTGCAAAACAACTGCGGAAAGTTCGCTTCCGACCGTTTCGATAAACCGCGGAGCCGCGGGGTAAAACGAACCGTCGCCGATAAACGCCGAAATGATCAGCGTAATAACGAAACCTGTCGCGATTCCGAGAGGAAACCCGAGAAGACCGCGTTTTATAATTTTATTTTTCATTTTACCACCTCATAATCCCAACATTTTTTTGATTCCGGAAACATACCGCCGCGAGACGTAAGCGTCCGTCCCGTTCGTCAGCAAAACGCGGATTGTTCCCGTAAAATTCAGGTCAAAGCCTTTGACCTATTTGATATTTATGATCTCTCCGTTCGATATTCTCGCAAAAGAACGGTCGGCAAGGCGCTGTTCCGCCTCATAAAGCCGCAGACGGAGAGAGTATTCGCCGTCTTCCGTTTCGGCATAGACTTTCCCGCCCGACGCGTAAACGCGGAATATCCTGTCCGGCTCAAGAACAGCCGCCTTTCCGTCTCTGAAGCCGGCGAGCAGCTGCGACGTGTTTTCCGAAAGTTTTTTTACTATTCCGTTTATTTCGTCGGTCACTCTGTCCGTCACGACGACCACCCGGGGTTCGGAGCAGTTTTCGTCGATTTTTATTTCGATCTTCATAAGTTTCCCCCTTTCGTATTTATATTATAAATGTTCCCGACAATAAATTCAACCGTTTTTCGATAAACGGTCGTTTTCGCGTTACAGGCGGATATTTTCCGCGTTTTCGGACAAAATACGCAAAAAGGAGAGAAATTATGTCCGAAGAAAACGTAAAGGAAAGCGGGCTTCCGACAGAGGAGATGCCTATCCACTGCCTTACCGTCATCGGTCAGGTCGAAGGACACTATATCCTGCCCGCGGAAACGAAAACAACGAAATACGAACACGTTCTTCCCGCGCTTGTCGCTATTGAAGAATCGGAAAAAGTCAAAGGGCTGCTTATTCTCTTAAACACCGTCGGGGGAGACGTCGAAGCGGGGCTTGCCATCGCCGAAATGATCGCGGGAATGGAAACTCCGACCGTTTCCATCGTTCTCGGCGGCGGACATTCGATAGGAGTTCCGCTTGCGGTTTCAGCCGACTATTCCTTTATCGCGCCGACCGCGACCATGACCGTCCACCCCGTAAGAATGAACGGACTTATCGTCGGAGTTCCGCAGACGTTTTCGTATTTTGACAAAATGCAGGACCGAATAATAAATTTCGTTTCGGAAAACTCCGGAATTTCCGCCGAACGTTTCAGAAAACTCATGACCGCGACGGGCGGCATGGTGACAGACGTCGGAACGCTGCTCGACGGCGCGGAGGCGGTAAAGGAAGGGGTTATAAACGAGGTCGGCGGACTTCGCGACGCCATGAAAAAACTGCGCGATATTATAAAGGAAAGGGAGAATAAAAATGTTCATATACTCGATAATGTGTGAAAACGCTGTTCTTCCGCCGAAAAAAGAGCGCAAAAAAACCGCCGAAGTCTTTTCGACCGACCCGGCGGCGTTTCTTTATTCTTCGGCAAGCGCTTCTTTGGCAAGCAGATCGGCATATTCATTCAAGGGCACTCCGCTGTGGCCCTCGACCTTGACGAACTTTATATCCATATAAGGACGGAATTTATCCATAAATTCAAGATAGTGCCTTGCGCAGAAACTCTGCGCTTTCCACTTATGCTCATACCATTTGGAAATTCCGTAATAGTCGTGATATATCGTTATATCCTTTATTCCGTCCGCGGCGGTCGTCTTGACGGCAAACATCGCCGCCTGAAGTTCCCCCGCGACGTTTCTTGCCTCCGCAGCCTCCGGTCTCATGCCCCACGCGCGGTGAGTTGTGACGTTTCCGCTTTTTATAAGGATACAGCCGTAGGAATATCTGCGTCGTTCGGCGTCGTAACTCCCGTCGATATACGCTATCATCTTCCCCTGCGGAATTTCGTTTGAAAGATTTTCCGCAACGACGGTGTAGTCCGCGATTTTTTCCGCTTTCGACCTGCGTTTTTTCGCGGGTCTTTCTTTTTCGGTAAAAGTCTGCGCCAGATAGTCCTCGGCGTCTTTCATATTATCGAAACTTTTATATTCCGCGTCCTTAAAGCCGACGACCTGGTCCTTGCATTCTTCCCAATGCCTGAATATTCCTGTTTTTCTGCCGTTTCTAACGGCGTAATATCGCAATTTTGCCATTTTGTTCTCCGTTTTTTATTCTTCTGTAATGATACCATTATTTTCGGGCAAAGTCAAGACGGAAAGCATATACTGTGTTATAAAGACTCTCGGAGTGATGATTTTGAAAACCCGAATATTCGCCGTCCTCGGCGGAGACCTGCGCTCCGTCGCGGCGGAAAAGATACTGTCCGACTTTTTTACGACCCGTCTTTACGGCTTCGAAAAACTCGGAAAAAACGCAGACTCTCTTGTAAAAACGCTTGAAAACGCAGACTTCGTGCTTCTGCCGCTGCCGTTAAGCGCCGACAGAAAGACCCTTAACGCGCCTTTTTCCGAAAAGGAGACTTTTCTTTCGGAACTTCTGCCCGCAATTCCCGAAAAAGCCGTAGTTTTCGGAGCGAATATCCCCGAAAATTTCGGGGACGGAAAACACGTCTTTATCGACCTTTTTGCCCGCGACGACATACAGATACTCAACGCCGTTCCGACAGCCGAGGGAGCGATCGCCGAAGCGATAAACGAAACAGAAAAAACGATCTGGCGCTCGAAATGCCTCGTCGTCGGTTTCGGCAGAACGGGAAAAGCCCTCGCTTTCCGCTTAAAGGCGCTCGGCGCCGACGTGACAATCTCCGCAAGAAAAGAAAAGGACTTTGCGGAAATTTCGGCATTCGGCTTTACGCCCGCAAGAAGCGACCGGCTTTGCGCCGTCATAAAGAATTCCGACGTCGTTTTCAACACCGTCCCGGTACTGCTGATAGGCGAAAAAGAACTTCTCGCGGCGCAAAAAGAAACGCTTTTTATCGACCTTGCCTCAAAACCCGGCGGAATAGATTTTTCCGCCGCCAAAAAAACGGGGCTGAAAGTTCTGCGGCTGCTTTCTCTTCCGGGAAAGACCGCGCCGAAGACCGCAGGCGAAATTATCGCCGAAACCGTACTCCGGATACTGAAAGGAGGAGAAACAAATGGAGAATGAAAAGCCGCGCGTGGGGTTTGCTCTATGCGGCTCTTTCTGCACTTTCACACGGACGGTCGCCGTTCTCGAAAAACTCGCCCGTGATTACGATATATACCCGATAATGTCGGAGGTCGCCTTTTCGACCGATACCCGTTTCGGCAAAAGCGAAGACTTCCGCGCCCGTATAAAAAATATCTGCCGAAAAGAAATAATTCATACCGTAAAGGAAGCGGAGCCCATCGGACCGAAAAAAATTCTCGACGCGTTGGTCGTCGCACCCTGCACCGGAAACACCCTCGCGAAACTTTCGTCGGGAATAGCCGACAGCAGCGTCACCCTCGCCGCAAAAGCGCATCTTCGGAACGGAAGACCCGTCGTCGTCGCCGTTTCTTCAAACGACGCGCTTGCGGCAAACGCCGAAAATCTCGGCAGGCTCTTAAACCGCGAAAATTTTTATTTCGTCCCGTTCGGGCAGGACGACGCGGAGGCAAAACCGCGTTCCCTCGTCGCCGAAATGGAAAAAATTCCGCAGACTCTTTCCTCGGCGCTTAACGGAATTCAGATACAACCGATTTTGATATGACATACGGCGGACCGACAAACGGTCCGCCTCTCTTTACTTTATTTTGCTTTTGTGCTATAATAAAACATATACGAAAAACAGGCAGAGGAGAAAAAACAGATGTCCGATCCGTTGCTGAGCATTGTCATTCCGATATACAATGTTGAAAAATATCTTTCAGCGTGCCTTGAAAGCGTGGTTGCGCAGACGTATAAAAACCTTGAGATAATCTGCATCGACGACGGCAGCACCGACTCTTCGGGAAAGATACTCGACGGTTTCGCAAAAAAAGACTCCCGCATAAAAGCAATCAGACAGGAGAAAAACCGCGGACTGTCCGCAGCGCGCAACAGAGGGATATCGGAAGCGACCGGCGAATACATAACGTTCGTTGATTCCGACGATTGGATAGACCCCGAGACCTGCGAAAAAACCGTACGGAAGATCTGCGAAGAAAAAGCCGACGTCCTTATTTTTCCGTATGTGAGAGAATTCCGGAAACAAAGCAAGCCGAAGAGGATATTTGACAGCGAAACGCGCGTCTTTAACGAAAAAGAGACCCGCGAACTCATTTACAGAAGATGCGTCGGGCTTACGGGCAAAGATCTCGCGCGCCCGGAACACGCCGATTCGATAGGCTGCGCCTGCGGTAAAATATACCGCGCCGACATTATAAGGGAAAACGGTCTTTCCTTTGTCGACCTGTCGGTTCTCGGAACAGCCGAAGACGTCCTTTTCAATATCGGATATTTTTCTTTCTGCCGCTCCGCCGTATACGAAGACGAGTATTTTTACCATTACAGACGGACTGTTTCGTCCTCCGTTACTTCAACTTATAAAAAAGACCTGATAAGTAAACGGCTTACGCTGTTTTCCCTTATAGAAAAAATACTCACGGAGAAAAACGAATCCGAAGATTTTTATGAGGCGCTGCAGAACCGCATAGCGCTGAGTATTATCGGCGACGGGCTCAATGAAATTTCGGCGCCGGCATCTCCGAAAGAAATAAAGAAAAACTTAAAAGATATCCTCTGCAATAAAACTTACTCAAAAGCCCTGAAACAACTGTCAATAAAGGAAATGCCGCTTCACTGGAAGGCGTTTTTTATCTGTGCGAAAATGAAATTTGCGGGCGGCGTTTACCTGCTTCTGCGATATATGGAAAAGGCGAGAAAATAAAATGAACGGAAAAGTTTCGATAATAATGCCCGTTTACAACGGCGAAAACTATATGCGCGAGGCGATAGACAGCGCCCTTGCCCAGACATACGAAAACACGGAGATAATCGTCGTGAACGACGGTTCGACCGACAGAACGGAAGAGATCGCAAAAAGTTACGGAGACAGAATTGTTTACGTTTCAAAAGAAAACGGAGGCTCCTCGTCGGCTCTTAACGAAGGTATTAAAAAGATGACGGGCGACTTCTTTTCGTGGCTCTCACACGACGACCTTTACCTTCCCGAAAGAACAGAAGAACTTATGAAGGCGTGGTCGGGCGACGAAAACGAGGCGGTCATCTGCGGCGAAAAACTGATCGACGGCGACGGAAATCCTCTCTTTTACGCAAAAAAAAGCCCCGTCGGACATTTTTCCGCGGAAGAGATGATGACCTCTTTCAGCAGGAAAAACGGAATCAACGGGTGCAGTATCCTTATCCCGAAAAAACTGATTGACAGGACGGGATATTTCGACGAAACTTTCGTTTATCTCAATGATTTCGACTATTGGCTCCGTCTCTTTTTCGGGGGAGCGTCTTTCGAACGGATAGACAAACCCTTGGTAAAATCAAGAATTCACAGCGGACAGGTCTCCGTCAAAAAAGCGGATCTTTACAAAACGGAAACGAAAAGACTCGAAGAAAAGCTGCTTTCGCACATTATCGAAAACAGGGAAAGTCTCCGCGGGTTTACCGTCCCGTTTCTTCTGATATGCGCAAACGACAATCAGACGGAAACGATAAAAGAAGCCTTTGAAAAACTCGATCTTTCCGCGGGACAAAAAGCAAAGATACGTTTCAGGGTCTTTACCGGAAGAATTTATTCGTTTCTGAAGGGAATTTATAAAAAAATATTTTTCGGAAGATAAAAAATCCGCCTCATATTGAGGCGGTTCTTTTATTGTCTATTATACACCAGACGGTGACCGTTACGATAACGACCGCGCCGCCGACAAGCGACAGGACGGACGGATATTCCTTTGCGAAGAGAGCGACCCAGACAGGGTTTAAGAGCGGTTCGGCGGCGGAAAGCAGCGAACACGCGAGCGGCGGACAGTTTTCGGAGGCCACTGCAAGCAGGATATACGGAATTCCGAGCTGCACGACGCCTAAAATAACAACGCCCGAAATCGCCGAAACGGAAAGAGGCGTCGGGAAAACAAACATAAACGGAATTCCTATTGCGGCGGTGAGAAGATGTCCGAAGAAAAGCCCGCTCGTTTTTTCCGCGCCCTTGCAGTCGCCGACCGAAATGAACATTCCCGCCATGAAAAGTCCCGCGCAAAGCCCCAAAAGATTGCCCAAGGTATGTCCGCTTTCAAGTCCGTCGATCGCGAAAAGCGAAATTCCGCCGAGAGTTACGACAACGGTTAATATATCGGCAGCGGAAAATTTCTGATGTCTGAAAATTGCGGAAAAAAGCATTATGAAGATCGGAGCGGTGAACTGAAGAACTATCGCGTTCGCCGAGGTCGTCAGTTTGCTTGCGCCGACAAAGCAAAGGAACGTCGCGGCAAGAAAAAACATACTTTTTGCGATGTTTTTACTGAAAAAAATCTTCTGCTTTGTTATAAGCGCAAAAACAAGCGCCGTAATTGCGGCAAAAAGACTTCGGAACCCCGCTATGACAAGAGGGTTCCAGTCTATCATTTTTATGAAAATTCCCGCTATACTCCACAGAACGGAACAGCAGAGCATCTGGAAAATCGCAACGTTTTTCTTTGTCATTTTTTGAATTTGAAATGTTTCGGCAGACCTCTTTCGGTCGGGACGGTAATCTCTCCCCCGATAAGCGGCAATATCTGCAGGAGCAGTTCGTCCTTTATGTTGTTTTTTTCGTCGGTTATCATTTCCACGGGAACGGTCTTCGTTTTGTTCGCGATGTTTTCGGCGCGGACGCAGTCGTAATCGACTCTGTACCCGTCCCCGTCCCGGCGGCGAAGCACCGTGACGTATCCGTTATTCGATTCGGATCTCGTAGAAAACGCGACCGAGATTTTTCCCGTTTCGAAAGACTCTTCGATATCGGTCTTCGAAAGGATATGCGACGCGCAGCGCTGCGGCAGGTTGAGTTCGACCGAACGCACCTTGCAGCCTATCTTTTCCTTAACAAGCCCTTCGAGATATTTCGCGGTGCCCGCAAGATAGCGGTGTCCGAAAATATCGACGGCTCCGCTCTGTTTTTTCTCGCCGACATATTCTCCGCTTTCGGTTTTTATCCCCTCCGAGACGGCGACGACGACGTTCGGCTTTATTTCAAGCTGTTTTCTGAGGTCGGCAATAAATTTTTCTTCGTCGAACGCGACTTCGGGAAGATAAATAAGGTCGGCGGTGTTTTCCCCCAAAATTCTCGGAAGCCCCGCGGCGGCGGTGAGCCACCCCGCGTCTCTTCCCATAACTTCGACTATCGTCACGGCTTTCGTCGTATAGACCGAGCAGTCGCAGGCAATTTCCTGCATTACCGTCGCGACGTATTTTGCCGCGGAGCCGAAACCGGGGGTATGGTCGGTTCCCATAAGGTCATTGTCAATCGTCTTCGGAACGCCCATAAATACCGTTTCGTAATTCTTATCTTTCGAATATTCCGAGAGTTTTACGACGGTATCCATCGAATCGTTTCCGCCGATATAGAAAAAGTAGCGGATATCGTATCTTTTGAAAAACGAAAATATCTTTTCGTATTCGGAAAGGTCGTCCCCATGCGGATCGGCAAGTTTTTTGCGGCAGGAGCCGAGCGCCGCGGCGGGAGTGCAGACAAGCGAATATTTTTCCTCTTCGTTAAGCGGATCTATCCTGAAAACATCTTCGCGCAGAAGACCTTCTATTCCGTTTCTCATTCCGAAAATCTCGTTTATATGCGACGATTTTTCGGCGGCGTGCAAAATTCCGGCAAGCGTTGCGTTGATTGCGCTCGTAGGTCCGCCGGACTGCCCCACGATTGCGTTTCCCTTTATCATAATGTCTCCTTATTTCCCGTCGGGGGTCGCCTTCAGGTGGTATATATTCATTCCCTGCTCCGAAAAACGGGTCTCATATTCGGTCATGACCTCGTTTTCGATTTCGGTCGAATGGAGGTCGGTCGTGACTTCCGAAAGGATAAAGCCCGCGTCGGTAAATTCCTCGAGCGAAAAATTGAAAAGCCCCTCGTTATCGGTCTTCATCTTTATAAAACCGCCCGGTTTAAGCAGTTTTTTATAAATTTCAAGAAAGGTTCGGTATGTAAGTCTGCGCGAAATGTGTCTCTTTTTCGGCCACGGGTCGGAAAAATTGAGATAGATAACATCGAGGCTGTGTTCCCTGCATATCTCCGGCAGTTTCGTCGCGTCTTCAAGCAGAAATTTAACGTTTTCAAGACCTTTTTCCCTGCATTTTTCGGCTGCCATCACCATGACGTCGGGGACTTTTTCCATTGCAAAATACAGAATGTCGGGATGCAGTTCGGCAAGCCCCGCAATGAATTTTCCCTTACCGCAGCCGATCTCAAGACACGCTTTTTTGCCGTCGGGAACAGCGACTTCGTTCACAAACATATCTCCGCATCTTTCAAGGCGCGGAACGGTGTTTTTCTTTTTTCTCGCTCTCATTTTATCCTCTTTCGTCTGTATATTTTACCACAAACACGTGTCGAATTCAAGTGTTTTCAGACCATTTTGAAATAAATTAAAAGTACCGAAACGTCTGCGGGGCTCACTCCCGAAATACGGCTTGCCTGCCCGACGTTCTGCGGTTTCACCTTATTTAATTTCTGCCTTGCTTCGAGCCGCAGACCCGATATCTGCGAATAGTCGAAGTCTTCGGGCAGTTTTTTTGTTTCGAGTTTTTTGAACTGTTCGACCTGCATGAGCTGTCTTTTTATATATCCGTCGTAGCGGATATCGACCTCGGCGGCTTCGGTTATATAATCGGGAAGGTCGGGACGGTCTTTATCGACGGGGGCGAGCATTTCATACGAAAGTTCGGGGCGTTTCACAAGGTCGGAAAGCGAAATTCCCGTAACGATAGGCGTGCTTTCCGCTTTTTCGAAAATTTCCGAAAGGACGGGAGAGGGCGGAATGAAAGTTTTTTTCATTCTTTCCTTTTCCGCTTCGATTTTTGCCTGTTTTTCAAGGAATTTCTGATATCTTTCCTCCGAAATGAGCCCGATTTCGTGACCTGTCGGCGTAAGTCTGCGGTCGGCGTTATCCTGCCTTAAAATAAGGCGGTATTCGCTCCGCGACGTCATCATTCTGTACGGCTCGTGCGTCCCTTTTACAACAAGATCGTCGATAAGCGTTCCGATATAGGAAGTCGAACGGTCAAGGACGAGCATTTCGCGGTTTTTGCAAAGCATTGCGGCGTTTATTCCGGCGATAAGCCCCTGGGCGGCGGCTTCTTCGTAACCCGAAGTGCCGTTGAACTGACCCGCGCCGAAAAGCCCCGGAACTTTTTTCGTTTCAAGGGTCGGGCGCAGTTCGAGAGGGTCTATGCAGTCGTATTCGATAGCGTAGGCGTTCCGCATGACCTCGGCATGCTCAAACCCGACAAGGGAGCGTATCATCTTTATCTGAACGTCTTCGGGAAGAGAGGAACTCATTCCCTGCAAATACATTTCTTCGGTTTTTTCGCCCATCGGCTCAAGGAAAAGCTGATGTCTTTCCTTGTCGGCAAAGCGGACGACCTTATCTTCGATACTCGGGCAGTACCGAGGTCCTATTCCGTGGATATTTCCCGAATACAAAGGCGAACGGTGGAGGTTTTCGCGTATTATGCGGTGCGTTTCGGCGTTCGTATAGACAAGATAGCACGGCAGTTTGTTTTCGCCGATGAATTTTCCCTCGTTTTCAAAGGAAAACGGCACTATTTTGTCGTCGCCCTCCTGAACCGACAGTTTTTCGAGATCGACCGAACTTTTTCTTATTCTTGCGGGCGTTCCCGTCTTGAAACGCATGAATTCAAGCCCGAAAGCCTGCAAACTTTCCGAAAGTCCCTTTGACGCGAACATTCCGTCGGGACCCGAAGAGTAGGAGACGTCCCCGACGAAAATTTTACCCTCAAGATACGTTCCCGTCGCGATAACGACGGCGGTTGCCGAAAAAATTGCGCCAAGGTGGGTCGTAAGCAGAAATTTTCCGTCTTTTTTCTCTATTTTCTTTATTTCCGCCTGTTTCATAAACAGTTTTTTTTCGTGTTCGAGAGTGACTTTCATCACTTCCTGATATTTACGTCTGTCCGCCTGAATACGGAGCGAATGGACGGCGGGACCTTTGCCGCGGTTCAACATTCTGCTCTGCAAAAAGACCTTGTCGGCGGCTTTTCCCATTTCTCCGCCCAGCGCGTCGAGTTCGCGGACAAGATGCCCCTTTGCCGTTCCGCCTATCGACGGGTTGCAGGGCATATTTCCGACGGCGTCAAGGCTTATTGTAAAAAGAGCCGTGCGGCAGCCGAGACGGGAGGCGGCAAGAGCCGCTTCAATGCCCGCGTGACCCGCGCCTATGACCGCAACTTCGAAATCCTCCGCAAAATATTCCATACTATCCCCCTATTTCCCTACGCAGAAACGCGAAAAAATGTTTTCGACGATTTCTTCGCTCACAGTTTTTCCCGTCATCACCGAAAGGCTTTCTATCGCCTCTTCAACGTCGCACAGCAGAACGTCGGGCGTAAGCTCTATATTTTCGACGGCGTTTTGAAGAGCGGTAAGCGCCGACCGAATACAGGAATACTGTCTTGCGTTCATGACGGTCTCGTCCGCCGCCGTCTTATCCGAAACGGTGTCGGTAATGATTTTTTCAAGTTCGGAAATTCCGATATCCTTTTCCGCGCTTATCGTCACTTCGCCGTCAAAGCCCGGAAGTTTTCCGTCAAAAACCTTTTCTTTATCGCATTTATTATATACGGCGATTTTTTTCGCCTTTGTTTTTTCAAGGAGCGAAAGCGTTTTTTCGTCGTCTTTGTCAAACTGCCGCGCAAGGTCGAAAAGGCAGAGAATGAGGTCTGCCGTCTCTGTTTTTTCCGCGGCGCGCTCAACGCCTATCTTTTCGACCGCGTCTTCGCTTTCTCTTATTCCCGCGGTGTCGAAAAGCCGGAGTTTAAGCCCTCCGACCGTTACCGTTTCTTCGATAACGTCGCGGGTCGTGCCCTCTATATCGGTGACGATGCTTTTATCGTAACCCGAAAGGCGGTTCATAAGACTGCTTTTTCCGACGTTCGGTTTTCCCGTGATACAGACGCGCAGTCCGTCTTTGATTATCTTTCCGCTGCCGTAACTTTTTTCCCATTTTTCGAGTTTTTTGCAGTATTCAGTTATCTTTTTGCGAAGTTCGGCGGCGGGCACGTCGATAATTTCGTCGTCGGGATAGTCGATATACGCCAGAATGTCGGCGGAAAGGGAGATGAGCTGTTGCCTTAATTCTTCGGTCTTTGCCGAAAAACCGCCTTTTATCTGCAAAAGAGCGATCTCCGCTTCCTTTTCGCTTTCCGACTCGATAAGGTCGATAACCGCCTCCGCCTGAACGATATCCATTTTTCCGTTCACAAATGCTCTTTTCGAAAATTCGCCCGGCCGGGCAAGTCTCGCGCCCTTTTTAACGAGAAGCCGCTGAATTTCGGAGGAAACAAACGGACTTCCGTGGCAGGAAATCTCGGCGACGTCTTCGCCCGTATAACTTTTCGGCGCTCGGTAGACCGTGACGATAACGTCGTCTTTTGTTTTGTCGCCGTCAACAATATATCCGTGATGGGCGGTGTAGCCTTCCGCGTTTTCTATGGGTTTTGAAAAAATTTCGCCGAGAATTTCAAAAGTCCTGCTTCCGGAAATGCGGATAAGAGCCGCCGCGGAGACCCCGACGGGGGTCATCGGCGCGAAAATCGTATCTTCCATAATGTCACCTAAAAACGAAGGTCAGGTCCAACGACCTGACCTTTGTATTACTCTGCAAAATTAGATTTGTTTTCTTCGTTTTCAACGATATGTCCGGGGAAGAGGACCTTTACCTTTTCGACGGGCTTCGGTGCTGCGGGAGTTCTTCCGCGGTTGTCGTTTCTTCTTCTCGGACGTCCCGAGTCAAGCGCCGAAGAGTTGAACGGTCTGCCGCCGCCTCTTCTTTCGGAATTTCTTCCGCCGTCTCTTCTTTCGGAAGGTCTTCCGCCGTCTTCTCTTTTGACAAACGGTCTGTCGGGTCCGTCGTAAGCGATAACTACTTTTCTGTTGGGTTCCGCTCCGACCGAGAACGTCGTTATATTTTCAAAATCGTGAAGTCTCGAATGAACAATTCTTCTCTGATAAGGAGTCATCGCCTTGAGCGTTACTTTTCTCTTTGTTCTCTGAACCTGTTTTGCGGTCTTTACCGCAAGGGCTTCGAGACGCGCGGTCGATTTTTCCTTATAATCGTTGATGTTAAGCGTTATTTTGTAATTTCCGTCAAGAACTTTGTTGACGGTGACCGCCAGTATGAACTGAAGCGATTCGACAATATCCGTATTTCTCTTGGTATAGCAGTCTATTTCGTCGCCGTTAAGCTGTATATTAACGACGTTTTCGTTAACTTCGATGTTTTCTTCGTAATGAGAAACTCCCATTTTAAGAAAGAGGTCCTTAAGATAACTGCTTATAAAACCTTCGGGGCCGCTCTGTTCGGTGACTTTTATGGAAGCGGGTTTTTTTATTCTTCCGAAAAGCCCTTTCGTTTCCATTTCGACGACTTCGTAAGAGAGGTTGTCCTTGGAAACGCCGAGTTCTTCGCAGGCGTTGAGTACGGCATCGTCAATGGTCTTTCCTGTGAAAATCTTTTCCATTTTTGCCATATCCTTTTTTATTTCAATTATTTGTTTTCTTCGTTTACGTCTTCTCCGTTGAGTTTCGCGGAGTCTTCTTCCTTTTTGAGTCTTTCCATTTTCTGGATCTGGTTATAATTCAGTTTCTTTTCTTTTACCGGCTTTTCGGGAACTTTTTCCTTGATAAGTTTTGCAAGAAGCACGGTCTGGATTATTGTGAGAATATTGGTGAATATCCAGTAAATACAGATACCTATCTGGAACGTATAGCCGAGGAAAAGGGTGATTACCGGCATAATGTAGAGCATTGCGTTCATACCGGGTGCTTTCGCCGCCGAATCCGTCTGGTTTATTTTCTGGGAAACTATCGTTACGGCAAGAGAAGAAAGCGCCGCAAGTATCGGCAGGATAACGGTTATCGTCCATGCAAATTCCGGGGTATCGCCGAGGTTGAGTCCGAGAAAATTAAGGTTTATTCCCTTATATCCGGTTTCCGCGATAACGCCCGACAGAGCGTCGGAATGTGCGTTTATATCCTTTATAAGGGTAAGTTGGTTTACGGTCTGATAGGTTATCTTGTCGCCGTAGGATATTCCGAGGTTCGTTACGGCGTTGAAGAGTTTTTCGATGTTTGCCGCCGACATATCGAGAAGATAGGTAAGGGGCTGACGGATATTTGTCCAGAGCGAAAGGATAAGGGGAAGCTGAATAAGCTGCGGAAGACAGCCTGAAGTCGGGCTGTAACCCTCTTCGGTATATATCCTCTGCATCTCTTCCTGATATTTCGGATCTCTGGTGTTGTTTTTGTATTTCTGCTGAAGCTGCTGTATCCGCGGCTGGGCTTTCATCATCTTTCTTCTGCCCTTTTCGGATTTTATACCGAGAGGCAAAAGGCAGATTTTTGTGACAAGCGCGAAAAGCAGTATAGCCACGCCGTAGTTCTGCACCAAAGCGTAGCAAAGTCTCAGCAGCATACCGATAGGTACGTTTATAATATCGAAAATACCGTTCATTTTTTTTCCTTTACTTTAACGGATCGTATCCGCCCTTACTGAAAGGATTGCATCTTAAAATCCGCCAAACGGCAAGACGCGTACCTTTGAAAAATCCGTATTTTTCGTATGCCTCAAGGGCATATTCGGAACAGGTGGGAACATATTTGCAGCAGGGTCTTCTGTATGGAGAAATGTGTTTTTTGTAAAAACGAATAAGCCATATCGCGACTTTTTTCATTTTTCAATCCTCTTTTATAAGGTTTTCCCTGCCGAAAGCATACTTCATATCCCTGACGATATCCTCCGTTCCGAGAAAAGGCGTTTTTGATTTCGCGGCTATGACGATATCGTAACCTTTTTTCAGATCGGGCTCGCACAGTCTGTACGCTTCCCTGATTATTCTTTTCGCCCGGTTTCTTTTTACCGCGTTTCCCACCGATTTTTTTCCGACGGTAATCCCGAGCCTGTTTTCTTCCGACTTATTCGGTTTATAATACAGCACAAAAGAGCCGGTCACCCGGCAATTTCCTTTTCTGTAAAGCTGCAAAAACCTTTTATTGTCGCAAAGTGAAACAGTCTTTCCCATATTGAATTACAGAGAGAGCTGTTTTCTTCCTTTAGCGCGTCTTCTCGCAAGAACCTTTCTTCCGTTAGCGGTCTTCATTCTCTTTCTGAAGCCGTGTTCCTTGCTGCGCTGTCTTTTCTTAGGCTGATAAGTTCTGAGCATTTTTTTCCCTCCTTTACAGAGAACAGTCCTTTTTACATTATACATTCTTAAAAAGCCCGTGTCAAGTGAAAAAATCAAATTTTTTTTAAACTTTGAGAGCCGCACTTGCCTAAATTTCGTTTTTATGCTATAATATATCAGATATATATTATATATAAGTGAAAGGAAAGTAAAATGTCGGGCCAGATTGATATTATATGGAAAGCGGCGGCGGCTGAAATAAAGACGAAAGTTTCTTCGACTTCCTACGAAATATTTTTCAGAGACTTAAAACCTCTGCGTATAGACGAAAATATGAAACTTGTCCTGCAGGCCCAGAATTCCGTTCAGAAAAACTTTCTCGAATTAAAATTCAAAAACGAAATAAAAGAGGCTCTTTCCGACGTATACGGCTTTGACGCGGATTTCGTCATAGTCTGCGAGGACGAAAACAAGACCGAAACGGAAATAAAGAAAGAACCCGTTTTCAAAAAAAATTCCGATTCGGATTTTTATACTTTCGAAAATTTTATGGTCGGCGAAAGCAACAAATACGCCTATACGGTCTGCCGCGCGGTCGCCGAAAACCCCGGAACCGCATACAACCCTCTTTTTCTTCACGGAAGCACCGGGCTCGGTAAAACACACCTTCTGAAAGCAATAAAAAATCAGATAGAAAAAGATCACCCCGATTATACCTGCTATTATTTAAGCAGCGAAAGTTACACGACCGAATTCATCGAAAGTCTGCGTACAAAAACGACTCACGAATTCAAAAACAAATACAGGAACGCCGACGTTCTTCTTATCGACGACGTTCAGTTTTTTGCCGGAAAAGAATCGACGCAGGAGGAGTTTTTCCATACATACAACTATCTTAAAGAGGGAAACAAGCAGATAATCTTGGCGTCGGACAGACCTCCGAAAGACATTCACCCTCTCGAAGAAAGACTTTGCGGAAGATTTGAGTCGGGCGCGCTGATGTCCATTGAGTCTCCCGAACTCGAACTGAGGGTCGCAATAGTCAAAAACAAGGCGAAATACTATAACGTCAACATTTCCGACGAAGTTGCCTATTTCATTGCGGAAACCATAAAAACCAATATAAGAAAATTGGAAGGCGTTATCAATAAGACAAAAGCGGATCAGTTTATAAAAGGGACGGCGCCGACCGTTTCTTCGGTAAAAAGCATTATAAGGGATATTTCGGAAGAAAACGAACCTCTTCCCGTTCTCGTAGACAAGACGGTGACGGAAGTCGCCCGCATTTACAACGTCAAACCCGAAGACATAAAAAGCAAAAAGCGTCAGATGAACATTAAAAACGCCCGCCATGTCTCAATTTACATAATAAGGGAAATGACTTCCATTTCTCTCAAGGATATAGGAACTTACTTTTCGAATCTCGACCATTCGTCGGTTCACCACGCATATAACACCGTCGCCGAAAAAATGGATACCGATTCTACTTTCAGAGTCCATATCGAAGAAATAATAAGAAACATAAGGGAACAGTGACTTTTCAAAAAGTTATCAAAACCGTTTCAACAGTTTTCAATGCGTAATTTGATTTTTTTTCAACAAAGTTTTCAAAAAGCGGCGGTTGAAAAAATGTCGAAAACTTTTTTTCGGTTTTCAAAAAATTTTCAACAGGTTTTCCATTTTTCAATAAACCGTTTTTTTTCCTTACCTGCGGGCTTAAAGGGGGTTTTCAAAAGTTTTTACACCCCCTGTTACTTCTATAAAAAAATAATATATATTATAAATACACGGAAAGGTGAATTGTCATGATACTGTCCTGTGATAAAAACGTAATATCCGAAGGCGTAAATATAGTAAGCAAGGTGATTTTGGCAAAATCTCCCGTACCTGCGCTCGAGGGTATTCTTTTCGAAGCGTATAACGGCGGAAAACTCAAACTTACGGGTTCGGATATTGACGTCGGCATAGAAACGTATATCGACGTAGACGTCGAAAAAGAAGGCAGCATTATAGTAAACTGTAAACTGTTTTCCGAAATTCTGAGAAACTTAACGAACGACGTCGTTAAAATAGAAGTCGACGATAAATTCAATATGCACATTTCCTGCGGAGTCGTCAAATACACTATTCCGTGCATGAACCCGAAGATGTATCCGACAATTCCCATTTTCGATAAGGAAAAGAGCATAAAAATAAAAAGAGGACCTCTTTTCAGCATGATAAGACAGACTCTTTTCTCCGTTTCTATTTTTGACGCGAAACCCGTCCTGAAAGGTATACTTTTCGAAGTCGAAAAAGAAAGGATCCGTCTTATAAGCAGCGACAACTACCGTCTTTCGATAAGAAAAGAAGATTTTGCGAGCAATTACGACGAGGCGTTCAAATTTGTCGTTCCGGGAAAAACTCTTACCGAAATAATAAAGATGAACGGCGAAGACGACGATGAAGTCTCGATAGGAATTTCCCACAATTACGCTTCTTTCGATTTCAGCGGAATAAGGGTCGTTACAAAACTTCTGAAAGGCGAATTCATAAACTACCAGAGCATAATTCCTTCGTCTTTCAAGACGGTCTGCAAAGTAAAGACGCAGGATCTCAAAAAAGCGGTCGAAAGAGCAAGTCTTCTTGTTGACGAAAAAGTAAGATTTCCCGTTAAATTCAGCATCGAATTCGATTCGATGATAATTTCTTACAGAAAGACGGAGGGACATTCTTTCAGCGACGAAATAGGAATGGAAAAACAGGGCGACAGCCTTGAGATAGGTTTCAACAACAAATATATCCTGAGTATTCTCTCGGTTATCGAAGACGAGGAAATTCTGATAAAACTCAATAACCCTCTGGCTTCGATGTGTATAACCCCCGTCGACGACGAAAGATTTTTCTATCTCGTTTCGCCGATGAGACTGTGATATGTACTTAAAAGAACTTACGCTTGAAAATTTCAGAAACATAAAAAGCGAAAAAATCGAATTTTCCGACGGAGTAAATATTCTTCACGGAGACAACGCCCAAGGGAAAACCAATATTATCGAAAGTATATGGCTCTTTTCTTCAATGAAAAGTTTCAGGGGCGCAAAAGATTACGATTTTATAAAACAGGGCGAACTTTTCACAGATATAAAATGCGTTTTTGAAAAGAGCGACAGAGAAGTCAGAGGCGAAATAAAAATTGCCGACGGCAAACGAAAGGAAATAATAAAAGACGGGGTAAAAGTAAGCGCCGCCGAAATGGTCGGGCAGATAAACACCGTTCTTTTCTATCCTGAACATCTGTCTCTCATAAAAAACGGACCGGAGATAAGAAGAAAATCTCTCGACGCCGCGATATGTCAGATAAAACCCGGTTTTTTCAGAGTTTTAAGCGAATATTCGAAAGTTCTTGCCCAGCGTAATTTTCTTTTGAAATCGCAGAGAAAAGATATGCTTGAAACTCTCGACAGCTGGGATATAAAACTTGCGAAACTCGGCGGAATAATAACGAACACGAGAAAAACGTATCTTGAAAAACTTCTTGTTTTCGCCGAAAAGACCGTCGATGAAATATCTTCAGGCAAAGAAAAAATGACTGCGGAATATCAGTCTTATTCGGGAAAAGAAACGACTTCCGCCGAAGAAGAGGAAAAAGCGCTTTATAAAAAACTGAAAGAAAGCTTTTCGGAGGACGAAAGGCTTTTCTGCACGACAGAGGGCTGTCACAGGGACGATTTTACGCTTTTTATAAACGGAAACACAGCAAAGATATACGGTTCGCAGGGACAGCAGCGCTCTCTTGTCATGGCTCTTAAACTCGCCGAAGCGGATATCTGTTACGAATATAACGACGAATATCCCGTTATGCTTTTCGACGACGTTTTTTCGGAACTCGATTCTTTGCGTAAGGCTTATATAACCGAAAACATAAAGAACAGGCAGGTAATAGTAACGACCTGCGAAAAGACGGAGTTTTTCGAAAACGCGAAATATTTCAGCGTTTTACGGGGAAAGGTCAGTGTGTAATGTATCTTCATATCGGTCTTAACTATATGATAAAAAAGAGCGACATCGTCGGAATATTCGATATAGAAACCACGACCGGTTCGACTATAACGAAACAGTTTCTGATGAAAGCGCAGAAGAAAAACAGGGTTATAACCGTAACTCCCGACCTGCCGAGGTCTTATATCGTCTGTCGGGACGGCGAAAAAGAGTATGTTTACCTTACTTCTCTTTCGACGGCTACTCTGATAAAAAGAAACGAATCAAAAGAAAACATATTCATATAAAAATATTTTTCCAAAATTATCAGGAGGAAAAACAAAGTGAGTGATAATAAGATCACCGGTAATTACGATGAAAGTCAGATACAGGTACTCGAAGGTCTTGAAGCGGTAAGAAAAAGACCGGGTATGTATATCGGCTCAACTTCCGTAAAGGGACTTAATCACCTTATCTACGAGATAGTGGATAACGCGGTCGACGAAGCCCTTGCCGGATACTGCAAAAATATAAGAGTTACTATCGGCAAAGGAAACATCGTTACCGTTGAAGACGACGGACGAGGTATCCCCGTCGGAAAACACCCGAAAATGGGAATTTCGACTCTCGAAGTCGTCTTTACGATACTTCACGCCGGAGGTAAATTCGGCGGCGGCGGATATAAGGTCTCGGGAGGACTTCACGGAGTCGGCGCGTCGGTCGTCAACGCTCTTTCCGAATGGCTCGAAGTCGAAGTTTACGATAGCCGCACGGGAAAGATGTATAAACAGAGATATGACAGAGGTAAGGCTGAAAATCCCGTTAAGGAAATAGGAACTACCGATAAAACGGGAACGAAAGTCACCTTTTTGCCCGACGCCGAAATATTCGAAACGCTCGAATTCGAATATGACGTGATACTTAACCGTATGCGCGAACAGGCTTTCCTTAACGCCGGAATAAGAATAATACTTACCGACGAAAGAGGAGAAGAGCCCGTCGTCGAAGACCTTTGCTACGAGGGCGGTATCAAAACCTACGTCGAATATATAAATTCTTACAGAAAATGCAATCCGCTGCACGAAGTTATCCACGTTTCGCAGGATAACGAGACGAACTCGGCTGAAATTGCAATGCAATATACCGATTCTTATGCCGAAACGATTTTTTCCTTTGCAAACGACATAAGAACGACCGAGGGCGGAACCCACGAAGCGGGTTTCAAGGCGGCGCTTACAAGCGTTATAAACGATTACGCGAGAAAATATAAAATTCTCAAGGAAAAGGACGCCAACCTTTCGGGCGACGACGTAAGAGAAGGTTTAACCGCCGTTATCTCCGTCAAACTCACCGAAGCCGAATTCGAGGGGCAGACCAAGACAAAACTCGGAAACTCGGTAATGAGAGGCGTCGTAAGTTCCCTTATCACCGAAAAACTGACCACTTTCCTTGAAGAAAACCCGTCTGTCGCGAGAGTTATCATAAACAAGGCGACAATGGCTCAGCGCGCGAGAGAAGCCGCGAGAAAAGCAAGGGAAGACACAAGAAGAAAATCCGCGCTCGATTCGGGACAGATGCCCGATAAACTCCGCGACTGCAACGAAAGAGACGCTTCCCTTACCGAACTTTACATCGTCGAGGGAGACAGCGCGGGAGGGTCTGCGACCCAAGGACGCGATTCCCGTTTTCAGGCTATTCTTCCGCTTTGGGGAAAAATGCTCAACGTCGAAAAGGCGAGAGCCGACAAGGTTTACGGAAACGATAAACTTTCCCCCGTTATAACTGCGCTCGGCGCGGGTCTCGGCGACGATTTCAACATCGAAAAACTGCGTTATCATAAAATAGTAATAATGGCGGACGCCGACGTTGACGGCGCGCATATAAGAACGCTGCTTCTGACCTTTTTCTTCAGATTTATGCGCCCGCTTATCGAACAGGGATACGTCTATTCCGCAGTTCCGCCGCTCTATAAACTCAAAAAAGGTAAAACCGAAAGAGTTGCATACAGCGACGAAGAAAGAGACAGAGTTTCAGCCGAACTCCGCGGAGACAACCCGAATGTCAAAATAGACATTTCGCGTTTCAAGGGTCTCGGTGAAATGAACCCGCACGAACTCTGGGAAACGACAATGAACCCCGAAACGAGAACGTTGAGAAGAATAGAACTCGAAGACGCAATGGCTGCCGACAGAATTTTCACCCTGCTCATGGGCGAAGAGGTCGAGCCGAGAAGACAGTATATAGAAGAAAACGCGCAGTATGCGGTAAATCTTGACTATTAAGGAGGTAACATTATGGCTAAAAAACAAAACGTCGATTACAAACCCGAAGACATAATGTTCCCCGATCAGCATATTACGACTTCGGAACTTGTCCACGAAATGAAGACAAGTTATATCGAATACGCAATGTCGGTCATCGTCGGAAGAGCATTGCCCGACGTCCGCGACGGCTTAAAACCCGTTCACAGAAGAATTTTATACGCGATGTACGAGGACGGACTCACTTCCGACAAGCCTTTCAGAAAATGCGCGACGGCGGTCGGCGACGTTCTCGGCAGATATCACCCGCACGGAGACGCATCGGTTTACGACGCTCTCGTAAGACTTGCGCAGGACTTTTCGATGAGATATCCTTTGCTCGAAGGTCACGGAAACTTCGGTTCGGTCGACGGCGACCCTGCCGCGGCTTACCGTTACACGGAAGCGAGAATGTCGAAAATTGCGAACGAAATGCTCCGCGATATCGAAAAAGATACTGTTGACTGGGACCCGAACTTCGACGAAACGCGCAAAGAACCGAGAGTTCTTCCGAGCCGTTTCCCGAACCTTCTGGTAAACGGTTCTTCGGGTATTGCCGTAGGTATGGCGACGAATATCCCGCCGCACAACCTTTCGGAAGTCATCGACGCGACGATAACCGTCCTCGATAACCCCGAAGCGACCCTTGACGAACTGCTCGAGCACGTCCACGGACCCGACTTCCCGACAAAAGGCATAATAATGGGAAGAAGAGGGATAAGAGCCGCTTATGCGACGGGCAGAGGACACATAACCGTGAGGGCGCGCACCGAATTCGAAGATTTCGGTAAAGACAGAACGAGAATAATCGTCACCGAACTTCCCTATCAGGTAAACAAGCGCCAGCTTATCGCGAATATCGCGACGCAGGTCAGAGAAAAACGCCTTGAGGGAATTTCCGACCTGCGCGACGAATCGGACAGAAACGGTATGCGTATCGTCATCGAGATAAAGAAAGACGCGAACGCACAGGTTGTCCTCAATAAACTTTTCACACAGACGGCAATGCAGACGACTTTTGCGGTCAATATGCTTGCCCTTGTAAATAATCAGTCTCAGCCTAAAATTCTTTCTCTCCGCAATATTCTCGACGAATATATCGCGTTTCAGGAAGAAATAATCATAAGAAGGACCCGTTACGACCTCAAAAAGGCGATGGAAAGGTCTCTTCTTCTGGAAGGTCTTCTTATCGCGCAGGCAAATATCGACGAAGTCATAAAGATAATCAGAAATTCCTACGACGACGCGAAAGAAAACCTCATGGCGCGCTTTTCGCTTTCCGAAATTCAGGCGTCCGCAATTCTCGAAATGAGACTTAAAGCGCTGCAGGGACTCGAAGAAGAAAAACTCCGCGCCGAATATGACGCTTTACAGGAAAAAATCAAGTATTACAACGAACTGCTTGCTTCCGAAAGCATGCTCCGCGGCGTTCTCCGCGACGAACTTTCGGAAATAAAGAAAAAATTCGGCAGCGACAGACTTACCGAGATTCAGGACGTCGAAGACGAAATAGATATTGAGGACCTTATCGAGGAAAAGACCTGCGTTTATACCGTAACTCATTTCGGATACGTCAAGAGAATTCCCGAAGACGCATATAAAGTCCAGAACCGCGGCGGCAAAGGCATTTCCGCGATGAAGACCCGCGAAGAGGACTTTGCCGAACAGGTAATTATCGGGTCTACCCACGATATGTTCCTTTTCTTCACTTCCAAAGGAAGAGTCCACAGAATAAAGGGCTATGAAATTCCCGAAAGTTCGCGTTCGGCAAGAGGAATGAACCTTGTAAACCTTTTGCAGCTTGCCGAGGGCGAAAAAGTCACCGCCGTAATTCCCCTTAAAGATTTCGAAGAGGGTCTTTACCTCAATATGGTAACTCTCCGCGGAATTTCGAAGAGAACCGAACTTTCCGCTTTTAAGAACATAAGAAAATCCGGACTTAACGCCGTCGATCTTGACGAGGGCGACGAACTTATCGCCGTAAGACTTACCGACGGCAGTCAGACGATGATGGTCGCTACCCATAACGGCATGGTTATCCGCTATAAGGAAACCGACGTAAGAAGTATGGGAAGAAACGCCCGCGGAGTCCGCGTCATAAGACTTTCCGACGACGATTTCGTTATCGGAATGATACCGATGACCGAGGATAAAACGGTTCTTACCGTCACCGAGGGCGGCTACGGAAAACGCACTCCCGTTTCCGATTATAACGTCCAGAAACGCGGCGGAAAGGGCGTCCGCGGACATAAAATTTCCGAAAAGACAGGAAAACTCTGTTCGCTCCGCATTGTTTCGGAAGACGAAGACCTTATCGTCATTTCGTCCGACGGAATAATTATCCGCGTCCGCATAGGCAGCGTTCCCGTTTACGGAAGAACTTCGGGCGGCGTAAGAATTATGAGATTCAAGGAAGACGGTGCGTTTGTCGTAAATACCGCGACCTTGCTTTCAAGCCCCGACGAAGAAGTCGAGGAACTTGAAATTTCCGAAGAGGACAAAGCGGCGGCGGAAGCGGAAGCAAAAGAAGCCGTAAACGAACCCGAAACGGAAGAAGAAACAGAATCCGATGCAGAATAATATATAAACCAACGAAAAAGGAATGAAAAAGATGAAAAACACCGACAAAACAATGGAAAAAATCGTTTCTTTCTGTAAAAACAGAGGATTTGTCTATCAGGGCTCCGAAATTTACGGCGGTCTTTCGAACACATGGGACTACGGTCCCCTCGGCGTTGAATATAAAAACAACGTCAAAAAGGCTTGGTGGAAAAAGTTCGTTCAGGAAAGCCCCTACAACGTAGGTCTCGACTGCGCAATTCTCATGAACCCGCAGGTCTGGGTCGCTTCCGGCCACGTCGGAGGATTTTCCGACCCCCTTATGGACTGCAAAGCGTGCAAAACAAGACACAGAGCCGATAAACTCATCGAAGACACCGGCGTTATGTGCGCGGGCTGGACGAACGAGCAGATGAGCGACTATATCAAGGAACATCATATCACCTGCCCCGATTGCGGAGCGTCCGACTTTACCGACATAAGAAAATTCAACCTTATGTTCAAGACTTTTCAGGGGGTTACAGAAGACGCGAAGAACGAAATTTATCTCCGTCCCGAAACCGCGCAGGGAATTTTCGTAAACTTCAAGAACGTTCAGAGAACGACGAGAAGAAAAATCCCGTTCGGCATCGGTCAGATAGGTAAATCTTTCAGAAACGAGATAACTCCGGGCAACTTCACTTTCAGAACAAGAGAATTCGAACAGATGGAACTTGAATTCTTCTGCAAACCCGGAACCGACCTCGAATGGTTCAAGTTCTGGAAAGAATACTGCAAAAACTTCCTTCTTTCTCTCGGTATGAGCGAAGAAAACATGAGACTGCGCGACCACGAAAAAGAAGAACTTTCCCACTACTCCAACGCGACCACCGACATCGAATTCATGTTCCCGTTCGGCTGGGGCGAACTCTGGGGAATTGCGGACAGAACCGACTTCGACCTTACCCAGCATATAAAGACTTCGGGTCAGAACCTCGAATATTTCGATCAGGAAAGCAACGAAAAATACGTTCCTTACGTTATCGAACCGTCGCTCGGCGCGGACAGAGTCGCCCTTGCGTTCCTTATTGAAGCATACGACGAAGAAAATCTCGCAAAAGAGGGCGAAAAGGAAGACGTCAGAACGGTTCTTCACCTCCACCCCGCTCTCGCTCCCGTCAAGGCGGCAATTCTTCCGCTCTCGAAAAAACTTGCGGACGGCGCAGGCAAAGTCTTTGCCGAACTTTCCAAACATTTCTACTGCGAATATGACGACGCGGGCTCTATCGGCAAGAGATACCGCCGCCAGGACGAGATCGGAACGCCGTTCTGCATTTGCTACGACTTCGATTCCGAAAACGACGGCTGCGTGACGATAAGAGACAGAGACACCATGGAACAGGTTCGTTTGCCGATAGCAGATCTTAAAGATTACATCGAAGACAGACTCGAATTCTGAGGAAGGTTTTTTTAAGTGATAATTTTAGACGAATACAAGGTAAAAATCGCAAATCTTAAAAAAGATATCGAAGAGCTCGGCAGGGCTCTCGGTATCTCTTCTCTCCGCGACCGCGTTGCCGAAATCGAAAAGATAACGGCAGAGCCCGGTTTCTGGGACGATATGGAAAACAGTCAGAAAATTCTTGTCGAGCAAAAACAGATAAAGGACAAGATAGAAAAATACGAAAAACTGATTTCCGACGCGGACGACGCCGCGACCATGGTCGAAATGGCAATGGAAGAAAACGACGACAGTTTTGACGAAGAAATTGTCGAGGCGGTCAGAAAAATCGAAGCGGAAATAGAAAAACAGAGGCTCGACACTCTGCTTGACGGAGAATACGACAAAAACAACGCGATCCTTACTTTCCACGCGGGCGCGGGCGGCACCGAGGCGCAGGACTGGGCTTTGATGCTTTACAGAATGTACGTCCGCTTTGCCGAGAAAAACGATTTCAAAGTCAAAGTTATGGATATTCTCGACGGAGACGAAGCGGGTATTAAGAGCGCGACCATTCTTATAGAAGGTCTCAACGCTTACGGATACTTAAAAAGCGAATCGGGCGTTCACCGCCTTGTCCGCGTGTCTCCCTTCGACGCGTCGGGAAGAAGACACACTTCCTTTGCCTCAGTCGAGGTCATGCCGGAAATTTCCGACGACGTTTTAATCGAGATAAGGGACGAAGACATAAAAGTCGAAGCTCACCGCGCGTCGGGCGCGGGCGGACAGCACGTCAACAAGACCGACTCCGCGATAAGAATAACGCATATCCCGACCGGTATTGTCGTCGGCTGTCAGAACGAAAGAAGCCAGAAACAGAACCGCGAAATGGCGATGAAGATGTTAAAGTCAAAACTCCTTGAGATAAAGGAAAGAGAACATCTTGAAAAAATCGACGATATCAAGGGCGATCAGAAAGAGATCGCGTTCGGCTCGCAGATACGTTCCTACGTCTTTATGCCCTACACCATGGTAAACGACCACCGCACGGGCTGCAAGGTCGGAAACGTCAACGCCGTTCTTGACGGAGATCTCGGAGAATTTATCAACGAATATCTCAAATATATAAAGGGCGTAAAATGAACCTTACAAGCATGAAGGAAGTCCGCCCGATAATGGAAAGGCACGGCTTTTCCTTTTCGAAAGGGCTCGGGCAGAATTTCCTTATAAACGCCGCAATTCCCGAAAAAATCGCCGAACTTTCGCCTTGTTCAAAGGAAAGTCTGGCAATCGAGATAGGAACGGGCGTCGGCTGCCTTACAAAGGAACTTGCGCTCCGCTGTAAAAGGGTCGTCGCCGTCGAAATCGACAGCCGCCTTTTGCCGGTGCTTGTCGAAACGCTCGCGGAATTCGACAATATCGAAATCATAAACGGCGATATCCTGAAAACCGACTTAAAAAAGGTCATCGGCGACGAAAAGGACGTCTTTATCTGCGGCAATCTTCCTTATTATATAACGACCCCGATAATAATGAAACTGCTCGAAGACCGACTTCCCGTCAAAAGTATAACCGTTATGGTTCAGAAAGAAGTCGCCGACCGCTTTTCGGCAAAGCCGGGAACGAAAAATTACGGAGCGATAACCGCGGCAATTTCCTATTACGCGAAAATCACCGATTCTTTTCCCGTTTCGAGAGGAAATTTCTTTCCGGCGCCGAATGTCGACTCGGCGGTTATCCGCCTTGACCTTATTTCGCCGCCCGTAACGCCGAAAGATGAAAAAATCTTTTTCCGAGTTCTGCGCGCGGCGTTCGCAATGCGAAGAAAAACGCTTGTAAACAACCTGCAAAGCGAATTTCATATTCCGAAAGACAGGCTTTCCGAACTCCTTGCGGCTTGCGGAATAGCGCCTACCGTCAGGGGCGAAACGCTGGGACTTGAAGAATTCTCAATTATTGCCGACGGAATTTTCGGAATGTAACAAAAAAGAAGATAAAAAAAGACAGTCATCATTGATGACTGTCTTTTTTTGGAAATAATAGCCTTTTTTCTTTCGAAAACCGCAATTCCCGCTGCTGAAGCGGAAAACTGTCCGACGTCGGCGGCAGGCTCTTATTCCCTTTCGCCGGAGGCTCTTCTTCCGACGAAAAATAGAAGGACTTTCCGGAACGGGCTGCCGCTGTCATTCGTAAAACAGACCGTTCCTCAATCTCGGATTAAGTGTGCTTCTTCGGACAGATATTTTCCCTGTCGCTGCCCTTTTCGGGGCATTTTTTTCAGTCTCCTTTTTCTGCCGTCTACGACTTTATAAAAGGGAAAAAGAAATTAAGCCAAAGTTTTCTTTTTTTCTTCTGCCAATATCTTCTTTCCGATCCGCGGTTTCTTCTTATTTCGGTTTTTATATACTTCAGAGCATGTCTGAACTCTCTTATTTCCGAAACGATTCTGTAAAGAAGAAAGAAAAGGATCCAGAGTGCCGCGACAATAATGATTTTTGCTGTTGTAGTATCAAAAAATTCCACAAAACACATACCTTTCTCTGCCGCAGATATCTTTACGGGCAGAATTTTATAAGAAGCAATAAGGGCGGCGGTCTTTTGTCTGATCCGAAAAGGGATCGTATCAAATTTTTATTGCGGCGCCGCTAAAAAACGAAAAGACCTTTTAAGGCGGGAAAGCGCCGCGGATAAAGAGGCTGCCGCCTGCCGAAGATATCCGGGTTTTTTCTTTTTTTCGGACGGCTTTTTTCGGTTTTGAAATCGGGGGAAAGCCTTCCGCCAAGCCCTGAAAATTGCCTTTTGCGCGGCTCCCGTTATTTTAAGTTTTTCGTGATAGCCGCCACGCCGCCCCGTTAAAACTGCCGCTCCCGCCGCAGAGACGTTCGGTGCTGTGAACGCTGCCTGTCCCCGCCGTCCCTTTTTTACAAAAAAAAGAAAACGGGTTTTTTCAGAAAGAAGTCCGCTCTTATGCAATTAAGACAGAAAAGAAATGAACGGTTGTCGGGTTTGACAAACTGATTTCCGTTCTTGCTTTTTCGGAAACGCTGCAAATACGGCAGGCTTTATTTCGGTTTCTTTGTTTTATTCCGAAAAGCCTCCCCGTTAAAACTGCCGCCCCGCCGCAGAGCGTTCGGGACAGTGACCTTTGCCGCCGCTGCCGCCGCAGAGACTTTCGGTACGGTGCCCTTTGCCCCTCCCCGACAAGGCGAAAAAAAGAAGGTTACGAAACGAGACGGAATCGGGGGAAAAAGGCAATTCTTCTCTTTTTACACCTGTAGTATAACCTATTTCAGGTTAAAAGTCAATAGAAAAAGAGAGATAATTTATAATAAAGTAACAAATCATGTCAAAACAGAGTCTTAAGAGACTGAAGTCCTGTCGGTTTCGAAAGGCAGGATTCCGTTCCGATATCTGAAAAAAAAACTGTGTTTTTCGGAAAAAACCGTATTTTAATAAAAAGAAAAGAGGAAGCTGTCTGCGAAAAGATGTTGTGACGTATGAAGAAAGGAAAAAAAATGTACAGAAGAATAAGAGATTTGAGAGAAGACCGGGATCTGACGCAGACCCAAATTGCAAAATATCTCGGAATGAGTCAGACCGGTTATTCGAAATATGAAACCGGAGAAAACGATATCCCGACCGCCATACTTATAAAACTCTCGGATTTTTACGATACGAGTATCGACTATCTGCTCGGGCAGACAAACATTAAAAAGAGAAACAAATAAAGGGGTCGTGATTTGCGACCCCTTTTCGCGTTTTTTCGTCGGTTTTCACCTCTCTTTCAGAGACGATATTTTTATTTTCGGCGTAGACTTGTATCTTTTCGGGAAATTTATCGTCTCAAAACAAGAGCGGGCAAAAAATGCGTCAACCATGCGGGTTTTTGCTGTTAAAAAAAGACCCCTTACGGTTTTCCGTAAGGGGTCGTATTCCCTTTTGCTATTTTACCTTTTTTTCGATTTTTGTCATGCCGCCCATATAGGGTTGGAGCGCTTTCGGAATGAGGACGGTTCCGTCTGCCTGCAGGTTGTTTTCGAGGAACGCGATAAGCATTCTCGGCGGTGCGACGACGGTGTTGTTGAGGGTGTGCGCGAGATACTTGTTTCCGTTTTCGTCGGCGACTCTGATTTTGAGTCGTCTTGCCTGCGCGTCGCCCAGGTTGGAGCAGGAACCGACTTCGAAATATTTTTTCTGTCTCGGAGACCATGCTTCGACGTCGAGAGATTTGACTTTGAGGTCGGCGAGATCCCCGGAGCAGCACTCAAGGGTCCTTACCGGAATATCGAGCGAGCGGAAGAGGTCGACGGTGTTCTGCCAGAGTTTGTCGAACCACATCGGGCTTTCTTCGGGCTTGCAGATAACGATCATTTCCTGTTTTTCGAACTGGTGAATTCTGTAAACGCCGCGTTCTTCAATGCCGTGCGCTCCCTTTTCTTTTCTGAAACAGGGAGAATAGGACGTCAGGGTCTGCGGAAGTTTGTTTTCGGGAAGAATGGTGTCGATAAACTTGCCTATCATCGAGTGTTCGGAAGTTCCGATAAGGTAAAGGTCTTCGCCCTCTATCTTATACATCATCGATTCCATTTCCGCAAAGGACATAACGCCCGTTACGACGTCCGAACGTATCATGAACGGCGGAACGCAGTAGGTAAAGCCTCTGTCTATCATAAAGTCTCTTGCGTAAGCGATGACTGCGGAATGAAGACGTGCAATGTCGCCCATGAGATAGTAAAAACCGTTTCCCGCAACTCTGCGCGCGGCGTCGAGGTCGATGCCGTCAAAGGTTTCCATTATTTCGGTATGATAGGGGATTTCAAAATCGGGAACGACGGGGTCTCCGTATTTCTGAATTTCGACGTTTTCGCTGTCGTCTTTTCCGATGGGAACCGACGGGTCTATCATCTGGGGAATGACCATCATGATTTTCTTGATTTTTTCTTCAAGTTCGTTTACTTTTGCGGTGAGTTCGTCTATCCGGGCTCCCTCTTTTGCAATTTCTTCCTTTGCCGCGGCGGCTTCTTCCTTTTTGCCCTGCGCCATAAGACTTCCGATGAGTTTGGACGCCTTGTTTCTCTTCGCGCGGAGCGTTTCGACTTCGCTTTTTGCGGCTCTGTTTTCTTCGTCAAGGGCTATAACTTCGTCGACCATCGCGAGTTTCTGATCCTGAAACTTCTTTTTTATGTTTTCTTTTACTTTGTCGGGGTTTTCTCTTAAAAACTTAATATCTAACATCTTTTTCTCCTCAGTCTTTCATTTTTTCAATGAGGGCTTCGAAATCGTCCTCGTCGTAATATTCTATTTCGATCTTTCCTTTTTTTCCGACGCCCGAGATCTTTATTTTTCTGCCCCAAATATCCGATATATCCTTTTCAATTTCCCTTAAATATATGTCGGCAGGATTTTCTTTGATTTCGATTTTCGGCTTGGTTGACAATTTTTTCGCGTATGCTTCTATGTCGCGGACTGTCAAGTTTTTAGCCTTTACAGTATCGACGAATTTCTTAAAATCTTCGTCGGAAAGTTTTTCTTTTATCGGGATAAGACTTCGTGCCTGTCCCGCGTTTATCTCTTCTTTTTCAAGAAGAGAAAGGACGTATTCGGGAAGAGAAAGAATACGCAAAGCGTTTGCAACGACGGGTCTTGACTTCCCTACCCTCTTTGCGACGGCTTCCTGCGTCAGTCCGAACTCTTTCATCAGGGTTTCGTAGCCTTTCGCCTCTTCGACGGCGTTGAGGTCTTCCCTTTGCAGGTTTTCGATAAGGGCTATTTCCATTATCTCCTGCTTTGAAAGGTCTTTGACTATTACGGGTACTTCGGTAAGCCCCGCAATCCTTGACGCTCTCCAGCGCCTTTCGCCCGAAATTATGCGGTATTTTCCGTCTTTTATCTCGGTTACGAGAATCGGCTGAAGAAGTCCGTGTTCCTTTATAGACGCCGCGAGTTCTTCGAGACTTTCTTTGTTGAAAGCCTTTCTCGGCTGTTCCTTATTCGGTTCTATGTCGAGAAGCTTTATTTTTTCGGTCGCTTTTTTTTCGGAAAGGTCGTCGAAAACGTCGTTTTTTTCAAACAGCGCGTCAAGCCCCATTCCGAGAGCAGATGATTTTTTCATTTTGCCTCTCCTTATTTTTTA
The DNA here is from genome assembly GCA_934501435.1 of uncultured Eubacteriales bacterium. GTDB lineage: Bacteria > Bacillota > Clostridia > Oscillospirales > UBA644 > Geddesella. The sequence goes on along the minus strand of CAKSTW010000002.1, from coordinate 168,044 downwards.
TTGTTCTTTATGACTTCTGCGGCAAGGTCCGTGTATGCGTCGGAGCCTTTTGCTGTTTTGTCGTAGTAGTTTATCGGCATTCCGTGCGACGGCGCCTCGGATATCCTGACGTTTCGCGGGATCGTCGTTTTGAACATCTTCCCTGCGAAATGTCTTTTGACTTCGTTCAGGACCTGAACCGAAAGATTAAGACGGCTGTCGAACATCGTTATCAGTACGCCCTCTATGTCAAGCGACGGATTGTAAAGCGTTTTCACCTTTTTTATGGTGTTCAGCAGTTGTGAAAGTCCTTCGAGCGCGTAAAATTCGCACTGTATCGGAATTAAAATTGAAGACGCCGCGTTGAAAGCGTTCAGCGTTAAAAGTCCGAGCGACGGCGGACAGTCGATTATGATATAATCGAAATCCGTCAGTTTTGAAAGCGCGTTTTTCAGGCAGCTTTCGCGATTTTCTATCGAAACGAGTTCTATTTCCGCGCCCGCAAGGTCGATGGTTGACGGGATAAGATAAAGATTGTCGAATTCGGTTTTGAGATACGGCGTTTTTCCGTCGATGCCGTTTATAAGCACCGAATAACTTGATATTTCCGCATTTTTCTTATTTACGCCGCAGCCGCTTGTCGCGTTTCCCTGAGGGTCGAGGTCCACGAGAAGAACTTTTTTCCGTTTTGCGCCGAGACAGGACGCGAGATTTACCGCTGTCGTTGTTTTTCCTACGCCGCCTTTCTGGTTTGCGACGGCAATGATTTTTGTCATAATTTTCCTCTTTTCGGATTTCTGCGATTATTATATACAGTATACCAGCAAACACCGAGAAAATCAAGGGGCTTTCGCCCAAAAAAGCGTTTCGTGACAAAAAATTTTATTATACATATTATATAGTAGACAGAGAACCCCGAACCCGTATTTTGACCGTTTGACGGCGGTTATTCCGCCCGTCGGGGGCTCCCGTCTTTAATTTTGCGAAAGCAGGTATCCGGAATGTTGATCTTCTGGCACATAATAGCCTCTTTTTTCTTTATTTTGGGCGTTTTTGAATTCGTTTTCGAACTCCGCAGAGCACTGCTCAGGGAGAAAGACGACGGGCTCTGGCTTACGGTCTTTATCGACGGCGATAACGAAGAATATGCCGAAAAACTTCTGCGCCGCGCCTCCGAATACTCTTCGGAATTTCCCGTAATGGTCTGCTGTCGGGACATCTCCCCCGAAACGGAACTTATCTGCGAAAAAATCTGTCTCGAAGAGGGGTTCGAGTCGGTGGAAAAGGAAGATACATAATTCCCGACCGGATAGGCTTTTTTTCTGTTCTTCCGTTGCTTTGAAAGCGGAACTGTTCCTTTCATTGCTTTGAAAGGGGGTCTGTTTCCGTCTCCCGCCAATGTCACGGCAGAGACTTCTCTCCACCGCCCCGACGGAAAGTTGTTCTTGTTGTCCGCGCCGCGGGGTTTCCGCACTCCGCAACGGGAACAGTTTTAGCTGTCCTGTGTTTTTCTCCGCCCCTCCCCGCGTGGTTTCGCCGCTCTGCTGTCCGGAAAGGGTTTTTTTGCAGTCTCCTGTCAAAAGCTGAAAAAATAAAAGCCGAGGCAAAAACCTCGGCTGATGTGAACTGTCCGAAATGTTTCACGTGAAACAATCCGACATTCGGAATAATAAAATGTTTCACGTGAAACATTTTATTGCTTTAATTTTTGAAAAGCGATTTCAGGGCGGTCGCGGTCTCTTCGTCAAAGGACGAGCCGTTTTCCGCTTTTATTTCAAAACCGCCGCTTTCCGCGCAGTATATCGGCAACCGGAGTTCGGTGAGTTTTTTTGCCGCCGCTGTCGTAAAACAGCAGATTTTGCCCGAAGTTCCCGTCCGGAACGCCGTAATTCCGCTTTCCGCAGAAATCTCTCCGAGTTTCGTGTCGGTTATAAAGGCTGCCGCCTTGCCGTCCGCCGTCGCCGTTTCGTACTGCGTCTTCAGGGAGGTGTAAAGATTTTTTGCCGGAGTTCTCAAAATGATGTCCGCGGTATTTACAAAAATCGCTTCGCTGTTCTTTTCGCGGCTGTCTGTTTTTTCGGCTTTAAGGCTTTCGGAAACCGATTTTATAAGGGAAAGATTTTCGGCGGTCGTTTCGGAAAAGTCAAAACAGACGCGCGAAATATTCGGGGTTGCCGCAATTTCGGCGGGCAGCGTCTTTCTGCTCTCTTCCGTCAGGTCGTCTTCGTAAACGGTAAAGCCGACTTTTCTTTCGGTCGTATCCGAAAGATAGGAAACGAAAAAGTCAAGAGGAACGTCGTTTTCCCATGCCGTAGAATATATGTCGGCGCCGACTTTTTCAGAAACGGTGTATGGGTCGTAAAAACCTCTGTATACTGCGGTTTTCGTGTCCTCTACTCCTCCGAAAACAAGTTCTGTCGGACAAGCCGGGTTTGCTTTTTTGAAAATTTTAACCGCTTCTCCGTAGAAATCGAAAAGCGTTTCCTGCTTAAAAGTCTTCCAGTCGTAAAGACAGGTCGAAGTGAGTTTTTTCGGTTCTTCGTTTTTCAGATCGTCAAAAGAGGAAAGCGAAAAGGGATAATTTTCGGAAAAGGCGTCGGTCGTTTTATATTTTTCCGAAAGGTAGGAAACGAACGCCGAAATTGCGCTCTCCGAATAGTCTACGTCGGAGTCCGCAGTGTATCCCGAATCGCCGAAAGGCGAGGTTATGACTCTGAAATGTACCGTACTGTCCGCGTATTTTTCCCTGAAATGAACGGCAAACGCCGAGATCGTATCGTATATCGTTTCAAGGTTTTCCTTATTTGCGAGGGACGGGAAGTCCTTTCGCGATTCGTCGTAGGCGTATATTTCTCCGTCTGCGGTCTTCTGAAGTTCGAGGTCTTCTTTGAAAGAAAGTCCGTTTGTCCAGAGAACAAGGGTCGCTCCGACCGAAAAGCCCGCGTTTATTATCTGATCGACGACGCTGTCGACAAACGTCCAGTTGTATTTTCCCTTTTCGACTTCGAAGGACGACCAGAGAATTCCGAAATCTATGTAACCGAGTCCTGAATCTTTATAAGGTTCGATAATTTCGGAAATATTCCCGTCCTTTCCGATCTCGAAACTCCACAGTTCGAGCCCCGTCATCGGTTCGTCGGGCGTCGCTTTGACTGTTTGTTCTTCCGCTGTTTTTCCGGAAAAATCGGAATTCTGCACTTTTCCGCAGGCAGAGACCGAGAGCAGCATTGCCGCGGTAAGAATAAATAATAAAAAGCGTTTCATTTTTTCTCCTAAATATCACATATCGTGATAACGATTGCACCCACGAAGAGACCGCGGGTGCTTTTTTTTTCAGAAATTAAGGAATTTTTCTTCGCCGTAAAGTCTGGTTATCTCCTCGGCGCAGCGGTAGATATCACCGCAGGAGAGGGTGATGAAAATATCGCCGGGGCGCGCCATTTCCTTTACCCTGTGGGCAACGGAGGTGTAATCGGGGATATATTCCGCGTTCGGCAGATTTTTTACGACGTCTTCGGCGTAGATATGGTAGTCGTCGTTCGTTTCGCGAGCCGCATAGATAGGCGTCACGATAACGTGATCGAACTGCGAAAGGACTTCGACAAAATCTTTCATAAGCATTTTCGTTCTCGAGAAGGTGTGCGGCTGATGAATTGCGATGACCCGCTTGAAACCGAGGCTTCTTGCGGTATCGAGAGTTACTTTGTAGGCGTCGGGGTGGTGCGCGTAGTCGTCGGCGATAACGGCGCCGTTTACCTTGCAGTAATATTCAAACCGTCTGCCGACGCCGGTAAACTTTTTGAGTCCCGCGGCAATTTTTTCGGCGGAAATTCCGTAGGTATATGCCGCCGCGAAAGCCGCTGTCGCGTTGACGACGTTGTGCTTTCCGGGAATTGAAAGCGAGATATGCGTTCTGTTTTCGCCGTAAACGACGTCGAAAGAATAGAGACCGCAGTCGCAGGAAAGGTTTTCGGTGTGAAAGTCTCCCTTGTCAAAACCGAAAGTCAAAATTTTGCCGTCGTATTTGCGAAGAGAAAGCATTTTTTGCGAATTTTCGTTTTCGGCATTGAGGATGACCGTGCCGCCGGGACGGGTGTTGTCGAGATATTTTCTGAAAGAATGTAAGAGATTGTCAAGCGTTTTGAAATACTCCATGTGGTCTTCCGCGATATTCGTAATAACCGAGATCGTCGGACGGAAATGCAGATACGATTCCTTGTATTCGCAGCTTTCGAAAACGCAGACTTCGTCTCCGCCCGCAAGAAAACTCGAATCGGACCTCTTCATGTGTCCGCCGATAATCGCCGACGGTTTTTCGACCCCCTCTTCCATAACAGAAGTTATCATCGAAGAAGTCGTTGTTTTGCCGTGGGTGCCCGCAACGCCTATCGTCGTTTTGTAGCCGTCAAGAATATGCCCTAAAAGAACGGCTCTTCTGAAAACGGGGATATTCTTTTCCGCCGCCGCGATAATTTCGGGGTTGGTGTCGGCAATGGCGTCGGTCTTTATTATGATATCGGGGGCTTCTGTGTAAATATTCTCTTTTTTCTGCCCGATATGACATCTTACGCCCGCTTTTTCAAGATGCTCGATATAGTGGCTTTCCTGCATATCCGAACCCGAAACGTCATACCCTCTGTTTTTCATTATTTCGGCAAGGCTCGACATGGAAGAGCCGCCTACCCCGATAAAGTATATTTTTTTTGCGCCGGAAATATCAAAATCCATAAGTTGTCTCCCTCCGCATAAGGCAGCGGCGCGCCGTAATGTATAAAACAGGAAAAACCGAAGAATAATCGTATTATCACCCGAAAAGGAGAAAAAATATGATCATCACCGATATAAACGTAAGAAAACTGTACGATAACAAAAAACTTTCGGCGGTCGTTTCCGTGACTTTCGACAATTCTTTCGTCGTCCACGATATAAAAGTCATAAAAGGCTTTGACAGAATGTTTGTCGCAATGCCGAGCAAACGGACGTCCGACGGCGGGTTTTCCGACGTCGCTCACCCCGTGACCCGCGAACTCCGTCGCGAGATTGAGGAAAAGGTTCTTGACGCCTATAATGCCGCCGCAAAAGAATTATAGCTTCGTAATTTCGGCAAGTCTGCCGGTAAGACTGTCGGGAAAGGCGAAAAGAATTCCGTTTTCGGCAAGTTCTTTTCCACTTATATTATATCCCTTATCAAAACCGTTTGTGCGGAACGCTCCGACGTACTCTACGCGGTATTCGGCGGTTTCGTCAATGTTTTTCGGAACGACTTTAAGCCCGTGACAGCCGTTTTCCATGTGGAGCGCCGCGATGAGAAATCTGTTTTCTCCGTTAAGCTGCCAGACAATATCGCTTTTCCTGTCGGAATGAGGTCTTTTCGGGGTAAGGGAGACAAGCGTCGCTTTTTCGGCGAAAGGTCTTGTCTCTTTCCAGAAATCTATCATTTTTTTGAGTTTTCCGACAGTTTCCTCCGAGAATGAGGCGATGTCCGCGGTAAATCCGAGCCCCGACATTATCGAAAACGCTTCGAGATATTCGACGGGCAGTTCGATGGTCGTATCCCACGCGCCGTCGGTCGCGGAAAGCAGACGGACGTCCGTTTTCTCATTTTTATAGTATCTTCTCGCAACGCCCGAAACCTCGCACAGCGCAAGCCATTTTGTCATAAACCGCGGCGGGATGCGCTCAAACGCGCCGTCAATTATTCTTGCGTTTAAGAACGGCTGTTCGATATCGGAGGTGAAAACGCTGTCGTAATGCAAAAGGGAGGAAAGGTCGGTGCGGAGTCCCCCGCTTGAGCAACATTCGAAAAATACCTGCGGAAGTTCTTTTCTCAGCCTGTCCATCAAAGAATACCAGCCGGTATAGTATCTGTAAAACGACGAGCCCGTCGGGTCGCAGGCAAGCGCCGCGTTATAGTCGAATTTTACGAATTCCACGCCGTACTTTTCCACATTTTTCTTTATAATGTCGAAAAGTTTGTCGCACGCCGCCTTTTTCGAAAAATCGTAAAGGGCGTTCGAATCGTCAAGCGATATGAAAAGGTCGGGAGACGAGGTATAGAATTCCGACGACTTCGTAACCCGTTCGGGTTCGAACCAAAGTCCGAATTTAAGCCCCTTCGAGCGTACATAGTCGGCAAAATCCTTCATTTTGCCTTTGAAATTCGTCTTTTCGTTTTCGAACCAGTTGCCGCACTGATTGTACCAGCCCTCGGTTTTGTCCCCGAACCAGCCCGAGTCGACGACGAAATATTCAAGACCGAGTTTTGCCGCGGCATCGACCTGTTTTTTGAGTTTTTCGGGGTCGAGGTTTTCGAAATCGAGAAACCATGTGTTATATAAAAGCGGCATTCTTTTCGCGTCGGTCTTTTTGCCGAGGATATATTTATGGATCTTCTCCTGACCGCAGTCCGACGGATCGGCTCTGTAAAATACTATCTCGGGGAGCGAAATTTCTTCGCCCGCGGCAAGAGTCATGTTAAGTCCGTCGTCGCAAAGACCCATGTCAAGCAGCAAAACTTCTTTCTGTCCCGAAAAACGGCGAAGACCTCTTATCTTCCACTGCCCGACGGGAAAAATATGGAAAGAAAGTCCGTAACCCTGATTTTTTTCTTTAAGGCAGATAAAGGGCTGCGCGTCCTGCGTCGTGCGTATGCCGTTATTCGAAAGGGTGAAATTTCCGCTTATCGGACGGACCTGGGTCTCGTTTTCGCCGCACCAGCCGCCCTCCTGCATAACGGTATCAAAGTTTCCGCCAGAAATTACAAAACGCGAAAGGCAGGAAAAAATTCTGCTTTCTTTGTTTCTTAAATTCTTTATTCTGTCCGCGCGTCTCCAGACTCCGTCTTCGTAAGAAAACGCCGCGGTATAACGGGTGTAAGGCGTGTCGAAAGAGACCTCTACGCCGCCTTCCGTTTCGTTAAACGAAGAAACGGTGAGATTTTCGCCGCAGTAATACCCGCTTTCATCCGAAAGAACGCAAAGACCGTTAATGCCGGGTTCGGGAAAAGTCGAACCGCCGAGGAAATTGTAAATTTCGGAAATTGCCGCCGTATTTTCATCGACTTCGACGGTGATGCCGTGTTTTGAAAATCTTCTGTAATCCATAGCGTCTCCTTAATATCCGTTTGTCAGTTCTTCGGGTCTGTCGTTTTCGACCCACTCTTTCCGGACGTCGATAACTCTGTATTCCGTCGGAGTGTCTCTTACGATGACGGTCGAAATCCCCGCGTTTATAACAAGCCTTTTGCACATCGAGCAGCAGGACGTCCCCGGAATAAGTTCGTGCGTTCCGTATGTTACCCCGACGAGATATAAGGTCGAGCCGAGCATTTCTTCCCTTGACGCCGCGATTATGGCGTTTGCCTCGGCGTGGACCGAACGGCAGAGTTCGTAGCGTTCTCCCGCGGGGATGTTATATGTCTGGCGGAGACACGAGCCGATGTCGCAGCAGTTTTTTCTTCCTCTCGGCGCTCCCGCGTATCCCGTGCTGATTATCGTATCGTTTTTTACGATGACCGCGCCGAAAAGACGGCGGAGACACGTTCCCCTTTCGCAGACCGCCTGAGCGATGTCGAGATAATAGTTCGTTTTGTCCGTTCTTCTGTTTTCCATAATTCCTCCGTCAGTCAAGTTCGTTTTTTTTCATAAAAATCGCCGCGAATACCGCGAAAACGGCGGTTATCGGATAACCTATTATCCATGCGCCGAACGGCAGAGAAACAAATGCCGCGACGGTATAGAAAACCGCGAGGGCGAGAAATACCCATGTGAAAACGTAAAAAATAACGGCGACGGTATGTTTTTTGTTTTCTTCCGCAACGCTTCCCAGGGCGCGGCAGAAAAACTGGAGAACCACGAACGTGAGCCCCGAAAAGACGAGCGCTCCGTTTTCATAGACGTAATTTACGCCCGTGAGTATAAAACGGAAAATGTCGCTGTCCGCAAAGGTCGTCGCTTTCGGCAGAAGGTCCTTGAATTCCGAAGCGTAGCCGATAAAGTTGAGAAATGCCAGCACCGACGCCGAAACGGACGCCTCTTTGAACCAGCCGCCGTTTTTTTCAAGTTTACTGCCGACATACCAGAGGATAAGAAGTCCGATAAAAGCAGGCAGAATATCGGCGGATACCGATTGCGTAAACTGATACCGATAGGAAAATACCGAGAAAAATACGCCGAGCAAAAACCATGCAGTCATTTTTAGTCTCCTATTCTTATTTCTCCCTTTTTAAGGGCGCAGTCTTCCTTTACTTTGAATTTTCTTCCCGTTTCTTTTTCGAGAAAAACGAGATTTGCTCTTTTGTTGCCGACGGCTTTCGAGAGGTCTCCCTGCGGGACGAAAATCGTTCCGCCGTCATTTTCCGAAACCGCCGAAAGCAGTTTTTTAAGATAAATTTTCTGACTTACGAGTTCTCCGAACGCAGGGTGGTAAGGCCCCGCGATAACTCCTCCGTTTTGGGAAAGGTCGGAGGAGTGAAGTCCCGTTTTTATTATTTTTATGCCCTTTTCTTCAAATTGCGGAACGTATTTTGCGCATATATCGACCGCCCTGTCGACGGTCAGCGGAACGAACTCTCCCCTTTTGTAAAGGTCTTCAAGAGGCGTTTCGGAAATTACCACGCAGGGGTAAATGCGGACGCCGTCGGGGTGAAGAAAAAGCGCTGTTTCAAAAGTTTTTTTAATAGTTTCGTCGGTGTCTCCGTAAAGACCCGGCATAAGCTGCAGGACAAGTTCGAAATTCCTGTTTTTTATCATCGCAACGGCGTTGAAAGTATCTTTTGCGGTGTGTCCTCGCCGCGATTTTTCAAGAACGCCGTCGTCAAACGACTGACAGCCGAGTTCAATTGCCGTAACGCCGTATTTTTCCAGAATATCGAGGATATGCTCCGAGATCGCGTCGGGGCGGGTCGAAAGACGTATCCCCGTTATCCGCGGCGAATTTCTGAGAAAGAAGTTCGCCTGTTCAAGATAGGATATCATTCTGTCTTCTTCGATCGCGGTAAAAGTGCCGCCGAAAAAGGCGATATCGACCGAGGAAAACCTGTCTCCGAGATTTTCAACGGCTTCGGCAAGAAACGGGGTTATGTTTTCGGGAGGAGTTTTCGCTCCCGAAATTTTTTTCTGATTGCAGAAAATACATTGGTTCGGACAGGCAAGGTGCGGCACGAAAACGGGAATGGTCGCGTGTTTTTCCATCTTAAAGACCCATCAGAGCGAGGGCTTTTTTCGCCGCCATCTGTTCGGCGTGCTTTTTGGACGACCCGTCTCCTTCGCCTATGCAGTTGGTGTTTAAGAACACCTTGCAGACAAAATTTTTGTCGTGGTCGGGTCCGCTTTCGGAAACTATCTCGTAAGAAAGCCGCTCTCCCCGGTTTTTCTGGATTATTTCCTGAAGTTTTGTTTTGTAGTCGCCCGTCACGGTCTTTTCGACTTCGTTTTTATCGAAAAAGCCGAGAATGAATTTTTTGACCGTCCCGAAGTCGGAATCGAGGAACATCGCTCCGAGAAGCGCTTCAAACGCGTCCGACAAAGTCGAGGGCCTGTCCATTCCCGCCTCTTTTTCGCCTTTTCCGAAAAAGATGAAATGGCCGAGATCTATTTTTTTCGCGTAGCCGTAAAGCGCCTCTTCGCAGACAAATCTTGCCCTGAAACGCGTCAGGTGTCCCTCGTCCTCGTTCACCGTTCTGAAAAGATGCTCGGCGCAGGAAAGGGAAAGCACGGCGTCCCCCAGAAATTCGAGACGTTCGTTGTTGCCTATCCCGAGGTGCGGATGCTCGTGAACGTAACTTGAATGAAGAAGCGCGTTCACTAAAAGTTTTTTATCTTTGAAAGTATATCCTATTTTGTTTTCGAGCCGGTAAATCCCGGCAGCCTTATAAAGATTTTCCATTTTTTTATTCGCCGAAAAGCTGATTTTCGATACGGTCGGAAAGTTCTCCTATCGTGTCGATTTCCGAGATTTCCTCCATCGTGAGTGAGATGTCGAACTCTTCCTCGATTATCATCAGCAATTCCTGCAGGTCCTCCTCTTCCGCTTCAAGATCCTCCGAAAAGGAAGTCTTTTTTGTAAGGGTGTCCTTTTCGACCTGAAAAATATCAGCTATAAAATCACAAAATCTTTCGAATACCATAGTGTTATTTGCTCTCCTCTTCCTTTGACAAAGCCTTTTCGATTACTGAAATGGCGTCTCCTTTTGCGAAGTTTACCGCCTGCCTTACCGCGCTCTTAAATCCTCTTGCGTCGGAGTTCCCGTGCGCTTTTATAACCGGTTTTTGAAGCCCTAAAAGAACTGCTCCGCCGACTTCTTTATAGTCGAGGCTCTTCTTTAACTTTTTGATGTTTTTCATAACAAGAAGCGCCGCTATCTTTGAAAGAAAACCGCTTGTAAAGAGGTCTTTGAGCATCTTCATAATGAGAACGCCGAACCCCTCGCAGCCCTTTAAGATAAGGTTTCCCGCAAAACCGTCCGCAACGAAAACGTCGCATTCGCCGAGCATAAGGCCTCTGCCCTCGACGTTTCCGATAAAGTTGATGTCTTTTCTTGCCTTGAGGAGCGCGTGCGCCGCAACGACCGTTTCGGTTCCCTTTGTTTCTTCGGTTCCGTTATTCGCAAGTCCCACTCTCGCATTCTTTATTCCCTCGGCGTTTTCCATATATGCCGAACCCATGACAGCGAACTGTTCAAGCATTTCGGGACGACATTCGGTGTTCGCTCCCGCATCGACTATCATCGTTTTTCCGCCGTTTGTCGGGAAAATTGGGGCAAGCGCCGCACGGGTAACTCCCGGTATCCTCTTTACTATAAGCGTTCCGCCCGCAAGCAAAGCGCCCGTGTTTCCCGCAGAAACGACCGCGTCGCCTTTTCCCTCTTTTAAGAGAGTAAGAGCCGTTCCCATCGAGGAATCTCTGTTCTCTTTTATTATGCTCGTCGGGTCGTCTTCCATCGTTATCACCTTTTCGCAATGGTGAATTTCGAGGTGTTCTTCGGAAAGGTTTGCGCTTTTGATAACTTCTTTTATTTTGTTTTCGTCGCCGACAAGCAAAATATCGACGCCGAGTTCCTTTACCGCCTCCGCGCTGCCCTTGACAATTTCGAGCGGCGCGAAGTCTCCGCTCATCGCGTCAACGATTATCTTCATTGTTTTCCCTCTTTTCTGCAATATCTCTTATTACCGAAAGCGCTCTTTGCGAAAGCGCTTCTTTTTTCTCTTTTTTCTTGGTCCGTGTGGAAAGCGGCGCGAAAAGCCCGAAATTCACGTTCATCGGCTGGAATTTTTCGATATTCGGGTCGCTTATGTATTTCGCGAGCGCGCCTGTCGCCGTTTCGTTGCCGAAAATCAAAGGCTTGTCCGATACCGCATTGAGCCCCGCGACAAGTCCCGACGCCGCCGACTCAAGGTACCCCTCGACGCCCGTCATCTGACCCGCGAAGAAAAGCCCTTTCTGCTTTCTTGTTTCGTAAGTCTCCGTAAGACATTTCGGCGAATTTATGAAGGTGTTGCGGTGCATTACGCCGTATCTGACGAATTCCGCGTTTTCAAGCCCCGGAATAAGCGAAAAAACTCTTTTCTGCTCTCCGAACTTAAGGTGGGTCTGAAAGCCGACGATGTTGTAAAGCGACGAGGCGGAATTGTCTTTGCGAAGCTGGACGACCGCTTCATAACGCTCCCCCGTTTCGGGGTTTTCAAGCCCGACGGGTTTTAACGGTCCGAAAAGCAGCGTGTCCCTGCCTCTTTTCGCCATGACTTCGACCGGCATACACCCCTCGAAAACGTTGTCGTTTTCAAAACCGTGCAGTTCTGCGGTCTCGGCGTTTATAAGTTCGGTGTAAAAACGGTCGTATTCCTCTTTCGTCATCGGGCAGTTTATATAGTCCGCCGTGCCTTTTCCGTAGCGCGAGGCGAAAAACGCCTTTTCCATATCAATACTGTCGGCGGAAACTATCGGGGCTGCCGCGTCGAAAAAGTAAAGGGAATCCATTCCGAAGAATTCCTTTATTTTTTCGGCGAGACCGTCGGAAGTTAGGGGCCCCGTCGCAACGACCGTCGGACGGTCGAAGGAAAGGGTGTCGATTTCTTTCGACACGACGGTGATATTCGGGTGCGAACGTATTTTTTCGGTGACGAGCGAGGAAAACGCTTCGCGGTCTACCGCCAGCGCTCCTCCTGCGGGAACGCGCGTTTTGTCGGCGCATTCCATAATTACGGAACCGAGCAGGCGCATTTCTTCTTTTAAGAGACCGACGGCGTTTTTAAGACCTTCCGCCCGCAGGGAATTCGAACATACAAGTTCGGCAAACCCGTCGGTCTTATGCGCCGGGGTCTTCTTTTCGGGTTTCATTTCGTAAAGGGTGACTTTCGCTCCCGAATTTGCCGCCGCAAAAGCCGCTTCGCAGCCCGCAAGCCCCGCGCCGATAACGTTTATTTCTTTATTTTGCAGCATTTTTCTTTATTGCCTCTTCGTATCCGCAGCCCTCTTTTTCGCAGATGAGATTTCCCGTGTGCTTAAACAGGGTAGAGCCGCATTTCGGGCAGGTCTTCTTTGTCGGGGTGTTCCATGTCATAAAGCCGCAGCCCTTGTAGTCTTCGCAGCCGAAATAGGTCTTTCCTTTTTTTGTCTTTCTGACGAGCAGTTTTTTGCCGCATTTCGGGCAGGCTCCGTCCGCTTCGACGTTTATCGACTTTGTGTTTTTGCACGCCGGATAGTTCGAGCAGGCAAGGAATTTCCCGTAGCGGCTGACTTTATAGACCATTTTGCTGCCGCATTTTTCGCATATTTCGTCGCTTTCCTCGGTCTCTGCCTGAAGTTTTACCTTTTCGAGATTTTTTTCGGCGGCGGAAAGTTCAGCCATAAAGGGCGCGTAAAACTCCGTCATTACGTTGAGGAAAGTGTCTTTTCCCTCTTCTATGGCGTCAAGTTTCTTTTCCATATCGGCGGTAAAGGAAACGTCTACGATGTCGTTGAAGTTTTTGACCATAATGTCGGTCGTTATATAGCCGAGTTCGGTCGGGACGAGCGTTTTGCCCTCTTTTTCGACGTAGCGGCGTTCCTGAATCGTGCTTACGGTCGGAGCGTAAGTCGAAGGTCTGCCTATGCCGTTTTCTTCCATTGCGCGGATAAGGGACGCTTCGGTATATCTTGACGGCGGCTGGGTGAATTTCTGCTCGGTTTTGAGTTGTCTGAACTTCAGTTTGTCGCCGTCGTTCAAGTCGGGGTATTTTCCGCCTTTTTCTTCGGCGTCGCCGTCGTCGTAAAGACAGGTAAAGCCTTTGAAACGGACGACCGAATCGCTGCCCTTGAAAATATATTTTCCTGCGGAAATATCCGCTGTCTGGACGTCGTAGACCGCGGGCGACATTCTGCTTGCGGTAAAGCGCGACCAGATAAGTTTGTAGAGTTTATACTGTTCCGTCGTCAGACTGTCTTTTATTCTTTCCGGGGTCAAGAAAATATCGGTCGGGCGGATAGCTTCGTGCGCGTCCTGCGCTCCCGCTTTCGTTTTGTAAAAAGTCGGTTTTTCGGGCGCGTATTCGTTTCCGTATTCCGATCTTATAAAGGTCTCCGCCGCGGCGGAGGCTTCCGCGGAAATTCTTAAAGAGTCTGTTCTCATGTAGGTTATGAGACCGACAAGCCCCATTCCCTTTATTTCAACGCCCTCGTAAAGCGCCTGCGCGACCCTCATCGTCGTTGCGGGACGCATATTGAGCCTTGCCGACGCGTCCTGCTGCATCGAGGAGGTCGTGAAAGGAGGTCTCGGAGAGCGGGTTTTTTCCTGTTTTTTGACGGAAGAAACGATATACTCTTTTCCGTCGAGATATTCGACTATCTTTTTCACTTCGTCTTCGCTTGCGGGAACTATCTTTTTCTTGTCTGTTCCGTAAAATCTCGCCGAATATCTTTTCTGTCCGTTTGCGAAAATCGCGTCTATATTCCAGTATTCTTCGGATTTGAACGCCTTTATCTCGTTTTCGCGATCGACGACGAGACGGGTGACGACCGACTGAACTCTTCCTGCGGAAAGTCCTTTCTTGACCTTCTTCCAGAGAAGAGGAGAAAGTTTATAGCCGACTATTCTGTCGAGCACGCGGCGGGTCTGCTGCGCGTAGAAAAGGTCGCTGTCGATTTTGCGGGGGTGCGCGACCCCGTTTTTAACGGCGTTTTTCGTTATTTCGTTAAAGGTAACGCGCGTTTCGGAATTTTCGTCGATACCAAGCACCTTTGCAAGATGCCACGCTATCGCTTCTCCCTCGCGGTCGGGGTCGGTCGCAAGATAAACTTTGTCGCTCTGTTTTGCCGCCGCCGTAAGTTCTTTTATAAGCGCGGGTTTTCCGTCTTTGCGGGAAACGATGTATTCCGGTTCGAAACCGTGTTCGACGTCTACGCCGAGACGGGAGGCGGGCAGGTCTCTTATATGCCCCTTTGAACTCATTACCTCAAAATTACCGTCAAGATACTTCTTTATGGTCTTCGCCTTTGACGGAGATTCGACTATGAGCAGATTTTCTATCTTCTCCGTCTTTTTTGCGGGGGGACGTCCGACCTTTCTTTTGGTTGCGGGCGTTTTCGCGGTTGCCGTTTTCTTTGCGGCTGTCGTTTTCTTGGTTGTTGCCATATTTTTCTCCTGTATATAAAGGTTTTTTTCAGCGAATCAAATGCCAGAGTCCTCCGGGGACTTCTTCGACGGTCCCGTCAAACTGCATGGTCTGAAGTTCGGTTATCACTTCCGAAAACGGAAGAGAAAGCCTTGAACAAAGGGCGTCGGCGGAAAGGGCGCCGGTTTTCAGAAGAGAATAGATCTCTTTCTGCGTTCCCTCAAGCACCGGGTCGAAAAGTTTCTTTACCGCCGCTTTTTTCGGTTTTGTTTTCGGTTTCGGAACGGGTGCGGGAGGCTTTTCCGCCTGTTTCTGCGCGGGTATTCTTTCCCTGAGCCGTCTTATAAACTCTTCCCTTTCGGGTAGTTTTCCTTTGAATATCGCGGAGTATTCATCGAAAATGTCGAGACTGCTCCGACAGAGCGTCGCTCCCGTTTTTATAAGGTCGTTCGCGCCTTTCGACGAAGTGTCGGAAAGCGAACCGGGGAGCGCGAAAACGGGTCTTGCCATCTTTCTTGCGTGTTCGACGGTGATAAGCGTTCCGCTTTTTTCTTCGGCGCAGATAACGAGCGTCGCGTCGGAAATCGCCGCGAGAATTCTGTTCCGCTTTATAAAATGATGACGGAGAGCCTTTTCGTGCGGAAGATATTCCGAAAGAATTATCCCGTTTCCGAGCCCGAGCCGTCTGGCTTCTCTGTCGGCGTCGGAATATATCGTTTCCGTTCCGCAGGGTAATATAGTGACTGTCTTTCCTCCCGCAAGCAGCGCGCCCTTTTTCGCAAAGGTGTCGGCTCCCGCCGCAACGCCCGTGACGATTATGAAGTCTGAAAAAGAAAGGTCGTAACATATTTTCGAGGCTATCTTTCCGTAATCGAGCGAACATTTGCGGCTTCCGACGACCGTAAGGGACGGCAATGCCGAAAAATCGGGCATTTTCCCCTTTCCGAAAAGCAGAACGGGCGGGTCTTCCGCGTCCCGCAGAAGCGGCGGGTAGTTTG
Source organism: uncultured Eubacteriales bacterium (assembly GCA_934501435.1). Lineage (GTDB taxonomy): Bacteria > Bacillota > Clostridia > Oscillospirales > UBA644 > Geddesella. The sequence continues at coordinate 152,479 of CAKSTW010000002.1, read as the reverse complement.
AGGAAAAGAAGGTGTAAATATCAATATTGTTTTCTTTGCAGAACCCGTTTAAGGCTTCCGCGTCGGAAAGGTCTTTTCGGCACAGTTTTTCGATCTCGTGCGAAGTGAAAGTCTCTTTGTCGAAATCCTTTTCCTCGGCTTTGTATATTTCTTCGAAAGAGCCGAAAAAACGGAGCGCTTTCACCGAGGTTTCGCTTGCCGCGCCGCAGCGGAGAATAAGCCAGAGCGCGTAAACCGTGCTGTTTTCCACTCCTATCCCCGCTTTCCGAATCTATACATCAAAATCGTTGCCGCAGCCGCGGCGTTAAGGCTTTCCGCGTCGGGCGATATCGGGATAAAAACGCGCTTTCCGGCGGCGTCCGACGCCTCTGCGGAGACTCCCGTGCTTTCGTTTCCGATTATGAACGCGATCTTTCCGCCGTTTTCTATTTCGTCGGGAGTTACCGCCTCTTTATGCAGTTCAGCCGAGAAAACCGAAAAGCCCTCCGAAACGAGTTCCTTTGTTTTTTCGGCGATATCCGCTTTTTCGATATAGCATTTCTGCAAAGTTCCTGCGGAACTTCTGACCGATTTTGCGGAAAACGGGTTTGCCGAGCCGTCGGAATAGATAACTCCGAAACCGAAAGCTGCGGCGCTCCTTATTATCGTTCCCATATTTCCCGGATCCTGAATTTTATCGAGCAAAACGAGCCTGTCGGGACGGGGGCTTCCTTTTTTTGAGGTGAACGCCATAATCTCCTGCGCGTTCTTCGTCGAAGAAATTTTCTCGGCGATAGGTTCGGTTATGATGTAAACGGGAACGCCGAGCCGCAGAAATTCTTCCTTTTCTTTTATGTTTTTTTCTTCGCCGCAGATAAGGACCGCTTTTATGAGCGACGGGTCGAGATCCGAAACGAAATGCTTTCCTTCAACGAGAAAAAAACCGCTGTCGGGGCTTTGCGCCATTCTCGCGAATTCCTTTACGGTCTGGTTCGCGCGGGAAGTCAGATAAACCGGATATTTCATTTTTTGATCCTGTCAAGTTTTGAATTTTCGCCGATAACGACGATCGTGTCCGCCTCTTCAAACGGGCGGTCGGGATCGACGTTTACGATAAAATCGCCGTCCGCAGGGCGAACCGCAACGGTGTTTACTCCGAAATTTTTTCTTATGTCGAGTTCCCGAAGGCTTTTTCCGGTCCATTTTTTCGGAAGGGGAATTTCTATTATCGAAATGTCGTTTGAAAGTTCGAGAAAATCGAGAATATCGTGAGAGGAAAGTTCCTGGGCGACTTTGAGCCCCGTCTGCTTTTCGGGAATTACTACTTTGTCCGCCCCGACCTTTCTTAAAATATCTTCGTGCGTTTCGTTCGCCGCTTTCACGACGACCGTTTTTACTCCGAGACTCTTTAAGTGGTAGGTTATCAGGATGCTCGCCTCCATATCTGCGGAGATCGCGACGACGGCGCAGTCAAAGCCCTGAGCGTCGATTGCCCGAAGCACGTTTATGTCGCAGGCGTCTCCCGATACCGCGTCGGTAACCGAGGACGATATCTGCTGAATGAGGGCGGGGTCCTTGTCGAGCGCAAGAACTTCGTTTCCGAGGTCGAACAGATTTTTCGCAACACTGCCGCCGAAACGGCCGAGACCTATGACAAGAAATGATTTCATATTTATCCTCCGATCAGCCTACCGTATATTTTGTTTCGGGATAGGAGATCAATTCGTCGTTTTTCTTTACTTTGACCGAAAGCGCGAATATTACCGTTAAAATTCCGACTCTTCCGAAGAACATCAGGGTTGACAGAAGCCAGAGCGAAAAAGCGGAAAGCGTCGGGGTTATTCCGACCGTAAGCCCGACCGTTCCCGCGGCGGAAAACGCTTCGAAAAGCGCGGAAACGAACGGCACGCCGTCGACTTCGGAAATTACCGTTCCCGAAAGCAGGATTATAAAAAGCATCGTTATAAAAAGCCCTGCCGCCTGCAAAACGGTTGAAGAAGAGACGGTCTTTTTGCCTATCGTCACCTTTTTTCTGCCGAAAAGCGCCGAGCGGACCGCAAAAACAAGAAGCGCCGCCGTCGAGACTTTTATACCGCCCGCGGTCGAGCCCGAACCGCCGCCTATAAACATCATTATCATCGCGACTGCAAGCGTCGCGGTTTTCAGCGCCGAAAAATCAAAGGTCGCAAACCCCGCAGTCCGCAGCGTAGCGGAGAAAAACACCGAATCGAGGATTTTTTCTCCCGCCGTTTTTCCCGAAAGGAACGCTCCGTTTTCGAGAAGAAGGAAGGCGACCGCCGCGAATACGAAAAGAAAAACGGTCGTTACGACGACGACTTTCGAATAAAGTTCGAGCGTTTTGAATCTGCGTTTTTTCAAAATGTCCGCCCAGACAAAAAATCCGAGCCCGCCTATAAGTATCAGCGCCGAAACGGTAAGGACCACGGTCGGGTCCGCGGCGTAGCAAGAGAGGGACGAAAACTCACCTCTGTCTCCGAAAACGTCGAAACCCGCGTTGCAGAAAGCGGAGACCGAAATGAAAAAACCCCTGTAAATTGCCGTCGGAAGAGAATAGTCGAAAGCAAACCTAAGGGATAAAATAATGCCGCCCGCGGCTTCGCAGAGAAAAGTTCCCGTGACGATGCGTTTTATAAGACGCGCAATGTTTTCTCTTTCGATGCTCAGCGACTGCGTCATCGTCATTTTTTCTTTAAGCGAAAGGTTTCTTCTGATTATGACCGAAAAAAGCGCGGCGAGGGTCATAAAACCGAGACCGCCCGTCTGGATAAGTAAAATTATGACGGCGCGCCCGAAAAAAGACCAGTGCAGCAGGGTGTCGTAGGTTATAAGTCCGGTAACGCAGGTCGCGCTTGTCGCCGTGAAAAAGCAGTTTGTGAAAGGAGTCACGGAGTTGTCGTTTGACGATACGGGAAGCATCAAAAGCAGCGCCCCGACGAGGATAATCGCGAGAAATCCGAGGGCGATGATCTGCGGAGACGATATCCTTTTCCCGAAAGTCCGTTTTTGAAAAATGCTTTTCATTACGGTCTCCTTTCAGTCTAAAAATAAAGCGGTTTTAACTCTTTTTCGGGGGTAAAATCGCTTTTCTTCGGACAGAGTATAACACTATTTGCGGTAAAGGTCAAGAGTTTTGAGCCGAAAAAATCAAAATTTTTTGTTACATATATATAATGTAGACATCTTCGGAAAATTACCGTCTCTTTTCTTTTTTTGCCGAAAAAAGTCGACTGTCCTGTAAATGGTACACCGCATAGGGTATAATATTATCACGATATGTGATATGTAAAAAGGGAAGCGACCTTTTCGCCACGGTTTCTGTATACATTATCCGCATCGAAAAAAAAGAAAGGAACGGAAATGGAAAAAAACAAAACACTGATTCACGATGAAAAAACGGCGGAGATAATTGTTTTCGCCGGAGAAGAAAAAGCGACGAGGAGCGTTGCCGAAGACGGCGGCGGAACTGTCGCGGCGTTTGCGGAAAACGGAGGAACGCTTTCGCAGGCGACTTCTCTTACGGTAAGCGGTTCGGGTTCGGTCTTCATAAAAGCGACCTTCCCGAATTTCAAAAGAGCGGTCCGCATAAAGAAAGCGGAGATCTGCCTTACAAAGTCTGAGGCGACGGACGTTTTCCCTGTCGGAGCGTATATTTCGGGGACCGCGACGGCGGGAAGCGCCGCTCCCGAAACGGGCAAAATGCTCGACTACGCGAAAATCACCGAAAACGGAGAAGAATATCGCTTTGACATTACCGCGGCTCTTGATTCCGACAGCATTTCGGGCTCAAAATCGGTATATGCAGCCCTCAAAGCGCTTGCCGACGGCAGCGTAACGTTTACTTCCCCCCGCCTGTCCGTCACATACGATGCGACTCTCGGTCTTCCCGAAAATTCCGCGGTATATACGCAGTCCCTTTCGGACAACGTCGAAGTGACCGCCGACCTTACGAGCGGAAAAGTTTTTGCGGACGTCACCGAAGTTTCGTGGGACGGCGCAAGGCTGCCGTTTACCCTTGCGAGAACCTTTAACGGCTCGATTGCAAACCGGCAGTATACCGCGGACGCGGCGTATAATATCCGAACGGCGGATTTTTCCGCAATGCACATAGGCTACGGCTGGAAACTCGGAATAATGCAGAGTATGGTCGCGGCGACCGTTACCCTGTCGGGCGAGACTTTTGCGGGTTACGTTTACACCGACGACAAGGGCAGAGAAACGTTTTTTAAGAAAAAAGACGGCTCGGAGATATATATCGACGCCGAAACTTCGGGACTTGAATACGACCCCGCGACGGGCAAGATGACTTCCGGAGATACTTCATTCTTCTTTGAAAACGGAAGACTTGTGAAAATCACCGATAATTACGGCAACAGTCAGATAATAACCTACGCAGACGGAAAAATAACGAACGTTGCCGACGGCGCGGGCAGAAACTTTGTCTTTAATTATAATGAAAGCGGTTTTCTGACCTCCGTTTTAATGCCCGACGGAAATTCCGTAACGTATACGTACTCAGGTGAGATACTTACCGAAATAATTCTTCCCGAAAACAGAGGAATAGGCTTTTATCAGACGGCAAGCCGCCTTTACGGCACTCTTCACGAGATCTATATAATCGACAGAAGCAGAATGCTCAATCTCCGCAAAGCCCATTTTAACTACGATTCCGCAAAACGTGTGTCCGAACTGAAAGACTACGGTCTTGACGGCGGAACGTACGTTCTCGGCAACACCTATGCGTTCGCCTACGCGCCTGCCGCAAAACAGACGACCGTCCGCGCGACCGAAAACGACGGCGATTTCACCGATACCGTCTATACTTACGACGGCGACGGAAACCTTGTCGGCAGTTATATGACCACCTCCGAAAGCGGAAACGTCTCGTCGGGCGGCGTAAAACCTTTTGCCGACGGCAGTGCCGCGCAGAACGTCTGCAATCTTCTTCTTTCTCCCGATTTTTCCTCCGACTGGACAAACGAAGAGGGCAACGCCGCGTCAACCCAGATAAGAACGCACGACCTTGACGGTTACTCAAAATACGCTCTCGGCGCGCTCGAAGTTCTGTCGAACGGTCCTGCTTCCGTTAAAAACGGAGTTTATCAGGAAACACTCACTCTCCCCGCAGGCGACTACACTTTTTCTTCTTATGTCGAAATTCGCAACACGTATAACGACGATCACCGCGGTTCCTACCTTGCCGTTACTTTTCCCGACGGCACCGTAATTGCCGAATCCGAAAAAATAATTTCTCCCGTCCGCGAAAAAATACGTCTTACACTTCCCTTTACCCTGACGGAAGCGACCACCGTAAAGGTCCACCTTTATGTCGACGGGCTTTCCTGCTCATATTTTTCCTGCCCGCAGCTCGAACGGAGCAGCGCCGCAAACGCATATAACCCCCTCGCAAACGGAAACTTCGAACACGGGCTTTCCGGCTGGACGACCGTCGGTTCCACCGCGATTTCCGAAACCGAACGTTTCAATATGTCGAAGTCCCTTAAGATAGAGGGTTCCCTTTCCGAGACCCGCGGAGTTTACCGCCGCGTCAAGGTCAAAAAGGAACAGTTCACCCGCGAAACGTTCACTCTCTCGGGCTGGGCAAAGGGTATCTCTCTTCCCGCAAAAGAAAGAGAAGACTGCCCCGATCCCGTCTTCCGTCTCCGCGCCGTGGTTTCCGGTTTCGGCAGTAATTCCGACGAATTTACCGCCGATTTTTCCCCCGCGACCGAAGGCTGGCAGTTCGCCTCGGTTACCGTCGCAAAAACAAAGCCCTATCGCATAAAGGACATAAAAGTTTACTGCGAATACGGTTATAACGGCGAGACCGCATATTTCGACGATATTCAACTCCTCTGCGAAAGCGTTGAAGAAGACCTTTCCGCCGACGATTTCACCGTCGAGGTCGAAGAAGAGGAAACAACCGCAGTCGAAACCGAAGAGACCGTTTCCGACGACGATATCGCCGCGTTCGAAGAACTTCTCGACTCCGCGGGCAACGCTCTTACCGAAACGACCTTTACCGACGGAGATTTCGGAACTCTCTACCGCTCGTTTGCGTATTCCGAAAACAAAAACGACCTTGTGAGAGAAACCGACGCGCGCGGAAACGATACCGTCTACACCGTCGGCACCGCAACTTCGAGAAGAGAAACGGTGACCGACCGCTGCGGAAACAAGACCGCCTACGAATACGATAACGCAGGCAGAACAACGAAGATAACCGCGAAAAACAGCGCAGACGAAACTCTTTCCGAGGTTTCCTACGGATATGACCGCGGCAATGCGCTTACGGGAATTATCCGCGGCGACGGTCAGAGATATACCGTTTCTTACGACCCCTACCGCAATCTCGAAGCCGTCAAAGTCGGCAGCACAAGCCTTGTAACGTATAATTACAAGAGCAGCGCGGGCAGACTTAAGAAGATGACCTACGCGAACGGCGATTATATGACCGCGACCTACAATTCGTTCGGACAACTCGTCACCGAAAAGTGGTTCGACAGCGCCGACGCCCTTACCGCGCACTACAAATATATCTACGACGGCGAGGGAAATATAGTCCGCAGTCTTGACATTCTTTCGGGCAAAGAGTATAATTACATATATGAAAAAGGCGTGATTGCCCGCGCAAACGAATGTAACGTCACGACCGACGGAAAGACTATCGTCTCGACCGTTTTCTACACCTACGATAAGGACGGAAAACTCGTCAAAAAGAGAGTGATGTCGCAGTCGGGCGAAATCCGCACTTACAACTTTGAAAACCCCGAAGATGGAAACGCTCTTCTCCGCTTTGAGGCGAACGGAAAAACCGTCACTTCGCAGTCGAAGACCGACAGTTTCGGCAGAAAAGTCTTTGAGGAACTTCAGCTCGGCTCGGGCTTTGTTTCCCGCCGTTTTGAATATTTGAGCGGCGATTTCACCGAAACTCATTCCGAAAACGGAAAACTCAAATCTTCTCCAACAACTCTTCTTGTTAAGTCGATAAACTTCGATAACGGCAGAACCGTTTCCTACGAATACGATGCCGAAGAGAGAATAACCAAGGTCACGGACAGCGTTGACGGCATTACCGAATATACCTACGACGCGCTCGGTCAGTTGCTTACCGAAAAGAAAAACGGCACGGTTGTCAATACAATGACCTATGACAACTACGGCAACATCAAATCGAAGAACGGTGTAGCGTATACCTACGGTAATTCTTCATGGAAAGATCTGCTTACCAAAGTCGGCAATCAGACAATTTCCTATGATAATCAGGGAAATCCCATAAATTATTTGGGTCATACCTTAACATGGGAAAAAGGCAGACAGTTAAAGTCGTTTGATACGAATACCTATACTTACAACGCAAACGGTATAAGAACCTCTAAAACAATAAACGGCGTAAAACACGCTTATGTTTTGGACGGAACTAAAATTCTCAAAGAGACTTGGGGCAATAATGTTCTCATTCCTCTCTATGATAATGAAGACAGCATTTGCGGAATAGAGTATAACGGAACTGCATATTGGTTCTATAAGAACTTGCAGGGAGATATAATCTCTATTGCAAACGCCGACGGCGACGTAATAGCGAAATATATCTACGACGCTTGGGGCAAAGTTTGCAGTATAATCGACACCGACGGCAACGCAATAACCGACAATTCAAATATCGCAATAATCAACCCGTTCAGATACAGAGGTTACTATTACGATACCGAGATCGGAATGTACTATCTCCAGTCGAGATATTATGATCCGACTGTTGCAAGATTCATAAATGCGGATTCAACGGATTATCTCGGAGCAGATAAAACTTCTTTGAGTTATACCCTGTTTGCTTACTGTGAAAATAAAGCCGTTTGTTTTGCCGATTTCTTAGGTTTCGGGCCGATAAATATTACAAACAGACTTCTTTATTTAATGCGTATACATGCTGATTATCTATATAATCTGGCTCGTAAATATGTTTATTGGGCATATTTAGGTGCGGCAAGGTTCCTTCATCAATTTTGTAACCTTGTAAAAACAGGAGGTGCGTGGGATCTAAAAAGTCAGAGAGAGTGGAAGAATTTAAGAAGAGGAGAATATTATACTTTTTCCGGAGCCAGAGTTTCACCTGAAGATATAGGAAACATACATTTCGGATATGTAGGATCGGTAGTCTTTTCTTTGAGAACTCTTTGCACAGGATCTGGAATTTATCAGATATATAGCGGCAGATCTGATTGGAAATATTGGTCAACATTTTTTGATCAGCCAAGAGATATTGCTTGTATTATACTGGGAAATGCTATCTGGAGAAAATACTATAGAAAATATTTATTACAAATATAATTAAAAAAGGAGATTTTATGAAAAAAACAGTTATATTGATTGTTTCAGCGGTACTCCTTGCATTATTGTCTATGGGAATTAATTTTCATCTGCAATTAACCGATATAAATCGTGTTCCCAAAGGCGAATTTATTCGTTCGGAGAAGTCTCCGAATGGAGAATATCGTTTGAATCTGTATCTGTCAAATGGTGGGGCAACTGTTGACTATGCAATCCGGGGCGAAGCAGAAATCATAAAAACAGGAAAGAAACGAAATATCTATTGGGAATATCCTTGCAAAGAGGCGGAAGTTGAATGGGAAGACAATGAAACTGTAGTTATAAACGGGAAAAGGCTGAACATCTTGACTGATAAATATGACTGGAGAGATTATGAATAAAAGCATTATGCTTTTATTCAAAGAGCGGCGATTTTTATCGTCGCTCTTTTCTCTCTTGAAAATTAAATATTTTTCTGATATAATATGGTTATAGAAATTATAACTTCGAAAATCCCGAAGAAGGAAACGCTCTTCTCCGCTTTGAGGCGAACGGAAAGACCGTCACTTCGCAGTCGAAGACCGACAGTTTCGGCAGAAAAGTTTTTGAGGAACTTCAGCTCGGCTCGGGTTTTGTTTCAAGACAGTTCAGTTACTATTCGGGCGACATCACCGAAGAACACAGAACAGGCGAAAAGCTGAAATCCAGCCCGACAACGCAGCTTGTCAGTCAGATAACCTATTCGGGCGGCAGAACCGTTTCCTACGAATACGATGCCGAAGAGAGAATAACCAAGGTCACGGACAGCATTGACGGCGTAACCGAATATACCTACGACGCTCTCGGTCAGTTGCTTACCGAAAAGAAAAACGGCACGGTTGTCAATGCAATGACCTATGACAACTACGGCAACATCAAATCGAAGAACGGTGTAGCGTATACCTACGGTAACTCTTCATGGAAAGACCTGCTTACCAAGGTCGGCAATCAGACAATAACCTATGACGCACAGGGCAACCCGACTTCCTATCTCGGACATACTCTGACTTGGGAAAAAGGCAGACAGTTAAAGTCGTTTGATACGAATACCTATACTTACAACGCAAACGGTATAAGAACCTCTAAAACAATAAACGGCGTAAAACACACTTATGTTTTGGACGGAACTAAAATTCTCAAAGAGACTTGGGGCAATAATACCATTGTACCTCTCTATGACAACGAAGATTCTGTCTGCGGAATAGAGTATAACGGAACTGCATATTGGTTCTACAAGAATCTGCAGGGAGATATAATCTCTATCGCAAACGCCGACGGCGACGTAATAGCGAAATATACCTACGACGCTTGGGGTGCCTGCACCGTTGCGGAAGATACTTCCGAAGTCGGCATAGCAACCGTCAACTCGTTCAGATACAGAGGTTACTATTACGATACCGAAATAGGAATGTATTACCTGCAGAGCAGATACTATGATCCGAATGTTGGTAGATTTGTTAATGCGGATGACGGAGTGTTTACCTCAAATGCAGTAATAAGCAACTTGTTCTGCTATTGCTTGAATGAGCCGGTTTCTTGCAGTGATAGCGAGGGGCGTCTTCGCATAGTTATTTCAAGTACTGTTCGGTCAATAGTGAATCTTGTCGGTAAAGTGACAAGCCATGTTCTAGACAAATTGGCTTTGAGTATGAGCTTGTATATATATTCGACGATAACTTCACAAAGTGAATATACAAGAAATTTTAGTTCTGATGATGACTATTATTGTATAGGAAAACTAATGAAAAAGCGATTATATGATTCATTGCTTATAGATAGAAGATGGAGATCATATGCAAAAAACGCAACAAGAGTTGGCAGTACATACTGTAATACAGAGCCTGTTTCTTTTGGTGACTCATATAAATCTTCTTTTAATTCAACAGAACTTGATTTATTTCTTTCTATAGGAAGTGCTAATAATTGTAAAGTAACGGTTGAAAATAGAGGAAAAACATCTCGTTACAGTAAAGGACCGATTTTCAAAATAAGTGTCAGAATAATCGATCGTTACGATTTTGACAAGATGGGGAAAGAGAAAAATATTTTACTTAGGGCTATAAACAACTATCTTGGATATTATCCTATGCAACGCGGTGTAGTAAAAACTTTCTGGTGGATGATTAATTATACTTTTTTCAAACAGGGGGTATTATGAAAAAAAGAACACTTTGCTTATTACTTATTTTAATAATTATAATGCTATGCGGATGCTTATACATTATCGTAGACGCATTTGAAGAATTTTGGTACAGACCTGTCGTCACTGAAATGGAAGTTGGTGAGAAATATTCCGATAGAGATTATTTTATAGAGAAACTTCCTTGCAATTATGTGTATTATGTTGACCCTAATTTTTATATGAGTTTATATAAAATTCCGGAAGATTGGGTCGGCGAGTATGATATTTACACAAAGACGCCGGTCATGAGAGATCATTATATATTTGCAAACTATACCGATAATGCAATCGCTTTCTGTCGGGAAGGGGGAACCGGAACGATTCGGTGGATCGGATTTGATTTCAATACCGGAGCGTCGAAATTTTACGATTCTTTAGAGGAAATTTCCTCCGAACTCGGTTTGGACAAAGAAAAATGGTTCAAGTGCTGCCATAGTTATAATGAATTTAACTGAATAGATTATTAAAGTATTTGCAGAGTGGAGAAAAGAGAGCCGAAAGGCTCTCTTTTTTCTATTGAAAATTAAACATTTTTTTGATATAATATGAGTATAGGAACTGCAACTCGGAACAGGGTTCGTTTCGAGACAGTTCAGTTACTATTCGGGCGACATCACCGAAGAACACAGAACCGGAGAAAAGCTGAAATCCAGCCCGACGACCCAGCTCGTAAGCCAGATAACCTATTCGGGCGGCAGAACCGTTTCCTACGAATACGATGCCGAAGAGAGAATAACCAAGGTCACGGACAGCATTGACGGCATAACCGAATATACCTACGACGCGCTCGGTCAGTTGCTTACCGAAAAGAAAAACGGCACGGTTGTCAATACAATGACCTATGACAACTACGGCAACATCAAGACCAAGAACGGCACGGTATATACTTACGGAAATGCACAGTGGAAAGACCTGCTTACCAAGGTCGGCAATCAGACAATAACCTACGACGCACAGGGCAATCCTACGGCATACCTCGGACACACTCTGACATGGGAAAAAGGCAGACAGTTAAAGTCGTTTGATACAAATACCTATACTTATAACGCTAATGGTATCCGTACAAGCAAGACTGTAAACGGCGTAGCCCATAATTACATTCTCGGCGGTACAAAAATTCTTCGTGAAACATGGGGAGAAAACATTCTTGTACCTTTCTATGACAATGAAGATTCTGTCTGCGGTATAGAATACAACGGCAATGCGTTCTACTTTGTCAGAAACTTGCAGAACGACATTGTTGCAATAACCGATAAAGACGGCGAAACCGTTGCAAGATATACTTACGACGCCTGGGGTGTCTGCACTATTGCGGAAGATACTTCCGAAATCGGCATAGCAACCGTCAACCCGTTCAGATACAGAGGTTACTATTACGATACCGAAATAGGAATGTACTACCTGCAGAGCAGATACTATGACCCGAGCGTTGGTAGGTTTATAAATGCTGATGATGCAGATTATCTCGAAGCAAATAAAGGTTTTTTAGGCAATAATCTGTTCGCTTACTGTGAGAATAATCCTGTAAATACAACGGATAGTACCGGGTATTATAGTGATTCTACATGGCCATTGCTTTGGCTGTTATGTAAAAATCTGCTACTTGTAAGAGTGTTGCGAAGCCTTTTTATTGGTCGGTTTTTATTCTTTCTAAAAGTTAAAAGCAAAGGAGAGTGGGATTATAAGGTAAAGAAACCATCATGGGCTTCAGGCGGAAAATTTAAAGCATTTGGACTTATATTAACAACTGAACAATTAGGGAACTTTAATTATGGTCTTACCGGTGCTGCAATGTATTTTTCTCCTGCTGTATTATTTGCAGGTGGCGGTTTTGTCGCAATTCGCGGAAATTCTGCGGGTCAATGGAAATACTATTTTGATTCAAGAGCTGACCATTTTTGGGTAGCATTAGGAATTTTGGCGTATTCTTTTCTTGATCCACATTATAGAAAAGTAAATTCTTTGATGTCTTATGTTATAAAGAAATTTTTCTATAGATATTTTTTGGCAATTTATAAATATTTCAAAACACGGAAATCGGAGTGGGTAGTATTATGAGGAATTTTTTTTCTACAATATTGATGATATTTTTCATTATTCTGGAAATGTTGCACTTTTCTTCTGTAAATCCCAGACAGGTATATGAGAAAAATGCCGAGGAATTTCAGGAAATAGCAGAATTTGTTGTAGAACATCCCGAAATAATGCGTTATAGAAAAGACATACTCAGCTCTTCGTTTTTGGACAGTTCCGTCACGAGGGTCGGGATCGTAGACGTCTTTTGGTATGATAAAAAACACGATTTATCCGAAGAAGATAAAGAGTTCATTACCGAAAAAATAGGTAAAGGCAAAGTGGATAGCGTAGAGTTTTATTCCGACGGTCCGGCTGTATATTTTGTTTTGTGTTCCGATGTGGCTTCTTCAAAATGCTTGGTTTATACCGTTCCCGGAACGGAATATCCGGATCAATACTCAAAACTTACCGAATGGCTGTCCGATAATTGGTATATTTGCGAGTAGGTCAAGTGGGTCATGTTATGAAGAAAAACTTCTGTGCGGGGTTCTGTTTTTAATGATCGCACTATTATTAAGCGGCTGTTCGTCGAAATATGACGGGTGGCAGACCGTCGATATGGATTATTGCGGAAGCATTAAAATTCCCGAAAAATGGAGTTCTTTTTCGGAAGACGGGGTTTTGTATATTCTTGACGAAACGGCACTCCCGCAATGATCCAGTGTCGGACTTATCAAACCGGGCGCGCGGAATCAAATAAGTATTATAAAGATTATAAATTTCTTGAACTTAAATTCAGCGAAGTGTTTTCCAACAGTGCGCAGTATGTGACCGCATATTTTCTGTATGACAATAAAAGATCTCTTATGCGCATTATAAGTCTGAACAATGTTTATTTTGCGGTGTGGAATACCGATATTGAAGATTCCGTAATAAAGGATATTGCAAAAAGTTTCGAAATGATTGCAGAATAGGCTCCGGCTTAATTGTGAGGTGTGCGGATATGAAAACTAAAATATGGATTATTGCTTTATTGTGCATTTCTTTTATTTTTATTGTAATAAGTATGTTTATCGACAGGGCGACGATTGCCGGAAAGGTCGTCACCTGTATCGGTTTTACAACATTGCTTGCAGGTTCTTTATGGAACATGCTCCGCGCGATATCGGAAAACAAAAAGAGGTAAACTGCGATGTTAAAGCTCGTTCTTGTCGGAGTCGGAGACGATCAGGCATTAAAACAATATACCGATATGCTCAAAGAGAAAATCCAGGGTTTCGTCAAACAAAACAACTTCCGTTTTTATAATTGTGACAGGATAAGCAGGGCAGAAGCCGATCCCTCTTTGTTAAAAAGAAATTCCCCTCTGTCTTTTCCGATTAAAAGCTGCGATTTCCGCAGTTATTGGGGTGTTCGGGGAGATACCGATCTTTCCGAGTTATATACCCGATGGCTTGCACCTCATTCCCCTGATGACGTGCTTCGTTCGTGGTTTGAAGAAGTTTCAAAACATCTCAATCAAAAAATTCCGGCTTACGATAAATCTTATATGATTTCACGAATAAGAAAACTGCACGAATCTTCTCTTCAAGAGACCGGGAACTCTTCGCTTTGCGATTTGGATATTGACTATGAATGTCGGAGTTTAACAAACGCGAAAAATGTATGTACTGTTAAAATATCGCTTAATTCAAGCGAAAAATATCAGCCGCCCATTGATTTTTTCCGAGGTATTATTGAAAATTCAGACAGAGACTTTGGCGAAGTCTTTCTTTCTGCATATATTACACAGACTCTGCCCAAGGATTTGGATGTTGCCGGAGATATCAGATATCAACCGGAGTCGCTCGAATCGAAAATCATAGATACCGGATATATGTTTTATGTTTCTGAAAAAATAAAAAAAGAAAACGGGCTTTCCGAAACGGAAAACTGCAAGGATTATATTGCAAAAAAGTTGCTGAACGGAGATCTTTATAGATATACGGGAGAAATTCAGAACGTATATAATGCATGGTCTACGGCGGCGGATTCTGCAATTGCAGAGCTGTTGATTCCACGGTACCGCCATCTGTCGTGGAGAAGTTTTTGCGGGTTTGAAGAGTATCCGATATCGGAAAAAGAGCAGCTTTCGATATATTATTCCTCGGATTTTCCGACTTGTCCGGAGTTTATATTTTCTTACGGTTACACGTCTGAACAGCTGGATATGCAGTTTGCTGATTTCTACACGAAAAAAATAGAGAGGTATAATATAAAGGATTTACTTTGATAAAAATATTCTGAAAATTCGTTAAAATGACTGCGGATCTCTACGACGCATATTACATATCGGTAAATAAAGAACCGTATATCCCCCCGGCAACAAAGAAAAAATCGGCGGCTTTTCCCCGGATATCGGCAACTGTTGACAAAAGGCTCTGTTTCTGATATAATCTGACAGAAAATTGTTGTGGATTTTTCCGGACGAAGTCATCTTTTCGCCACACGCCCCGCGCGTGTGGCTCTTTTTCTGCCAGAAAGGAGATATTATGGATACCGAATTTATGCGTAAAAAACCGATACTTCCGCTTGTCATGTCAATGTCGCTGCCGATGGTTCTTTCAATGCTCGTAAACTCCCTTTACAACATCGTCGACAGTTTTTTCGTCGCGAAGATAAGCGACGGGGCAATGACCGCCCTGTCTCTTGTTTTTCCCGTGCAGAACCTTATAAACGCCGTGGCGATAGGCTTCGGAGTCGGGGTAAACTCCGCCGTTTCCTTTTATCTCGGGGCAAAAGAATATGAAAAAGCCGACGGAGCCGCGACCCGGGGACTTCTGCTGTCGGTCGTTCACGGGCTTATCGGAACTGCCGTGGGAATTTTCGGAACTTCGGCGTTTCTTCCGCTTTTTACCTCCGACGAAAGCGTTATTTCTCTCGGAAAAAGTTATTCGACCGTTGTTTTTGCGTTCGCGGTCATAATAAACGTCGGGCTTGTCTTTGAAAAAATATTTCAGTCGGCGGGAAAAATGAACGTCACGATGATAGGCCTTTCGGCGGGCTGTATCGCGAATATAGTCCTTGACCCCGTTTTGATTTTCGGTTGGGGTCCTTTCCCGAAAATGGGGATAGAGGGCGCGGCGCTCGCGACGGGGATAGGACAGACCGTCTCCCTCGCTGTTTACCTTATCGTATATTTTGCCCGTCCTCTCTGCGTGAAAATAAGGAAAAAACATTTCCGTCCCGAAAAACGGACGATAGGAAAACTCTATTCCGTCGGAATTCCCGCGACTCTCAATCTGGCTCTGCCGTCGGTGCTTATCTCGGCTCTCAACGCAATTCTTGCGGCATATTCGGGCGTTTACATCTTAGTCCTCGGCATATACTATAAATTGCAGACGTTTTTATATCTTCCCGCAAACGGCTTTGTTCAGGGAATGAGACCGCTTGTCGGCTACAATTACGGAGCGGGGGAAAAAGAAAGAGTTCGGAAGATTTTTATGACGGTGCTTTGTCTCTGCGGCGTTATAATGGCTGTCGGAACGGTCGTCTGCCTTCTTATCCCCGAGACCCTCATCGGGCTTTTCACCCCGTCCGCGGAAACGGTGAAAGCAGGGGGAACGGCGCTTCGGATAATTTCGGGCGGTTTTATCGTTTCGGCGGTTTCGGTCACGGCGTCGGGGGCGCTCGAGGGGCTCGGAAAGGGGCTGCCGTCCCTCGTCATTTCCCTTTGCCGAAATATCGTCGTCATAATCCCCGCGGCGTTTATCCTTTCAAAGATTTTCGGGGAGGACGGCGTCTGGCACGCTTTCTGGGTAACCGAAACGCTCTCTGCGGCGGTTTCACTATTTGTATATAAGAAATCGACGCGCAAAGCGGCTTGACTTTGCAGATGATTTATGCTATAATTTTCGGGCGGGAAAACCGCTGAAAACCAACACAAAAGAAGCTATCGGGAGATGTTAAGATGGAAAATCTGGAAAAGGATTTTGATTTTGTCCTCCGTTCGTATTTCGGCTGCGACAGCGACACGGCGGACACAAAGGAAATATACAACGCAGTTTCAAAGGCTGTGATGCTCGACATTTACAAAGACTGGAAAGCCGACCGCGAAAGCGAGGGCAAACGCTGCGGATATATGTCGGCGGAATTTCTTGTCGGCAGAATGATCTATGCAAATCTTCTCAATCTGGGACTTTCCGACGAAGTACGCGAACTTCTCGAAAAGAGAGGGCTTAATATTGATATGTTCGAAGAAGTCGACGACGCGGCTCTCGGAAACGGAGGTCTCGGCCGCCTTGCCGCCTGCTATCTTGAGTCGGGCGCGACCGAGGGGATAAACCTCGACGGCTACGGTCTCCGCTACCGTTACGGTCTTTTCAAACAGACCTTCAAGGACGGTTTCCAGAGCGAAGAGGGCGACTGCTGGCTCAAATGGGGCGACCCGTGGAGCATAAGAAAGGAAAGAGAAGCGGTCGAAGTTACTTTTTCGGACGAAACGGTGCTTGCAATTCCTTACGATATGCCCGTAATAGGCTATAAAAACAGAAAGATAAACACTCTCCGCCTTTGGCAGAGCGAGGCGGTAAAACCGTTCGACTTCGGTCTTTTCAACGATATGCAGACCGACAAACTTTCTATCGAAGCATATAAGGCTCTCAAAATAACCGACGTGCTTTATCCGAACGACGGCACCTATGAGGGCAAGATGTTAAGACTTCGCCAGCAGTATTTCCTTGCAAGCGCGACTTTGCAGGATATCCTCCGCAGATACAAAAAGACCGGAAAACCGCTCGAAGAACTCGACAGTTTTATCTGCCTGCAGCTCAACGACACCCACCCCGTTATCGCGATCCCCGAACTTCTCCGTCTTTTGCAGAACGAGGGTATGGATTTCGATTCGGCGCTTGCTCTCTGCAATAAAATTTTCAACTTCACGAACCATACGATTATGAGCGAGGCTCTCGAAAAATGGGACGAAAGATCGGTCCACGACCTTTTGCCGCAGATCTGGGAGCAGATCGTCAAATTGCAGGTTAAAATTGAACAGGACAACCTCGACAGAAACAGATATTTCATTATCCGCGACGGAGTTATCCACATGGCGAACCTTGCAATCTACGTTGCCGCAAAGGTAAACGGCGTTGCGAAAATCCACACCGAAATTCTCAAAACGAACACTTTCAGAGACTGGTACGAACTCTTCCCCGACAAATTCGAAAACGTCACGAACGGAGTTACTCCCCGCCGCTGGATGATGTTAAATAACCCCCGCCTTTGCGAAGAAATCACAAAGAGGATAGGCGGAGGCTGGAAAAAAGACCTCACAAAACTTTCGGAAATGAAAAAATACGCGCACGACCCCGAATTCATCTCCGTTTTCAAGGAAATAAGAGGCGAAAACAAACGCCGTCTTGCCGCCGAAATCAAAAAGACCGAGGGCGTCGAAATTCCCGAAAACTTTATTTTCGATATTCAGGTCAAGCGCCTTCACGAATATAAACGCCAGCTTCTCAATGCGTTTTCCATACTTTATATCTATTACGAACTGAAAGATCACAACCTGCCCGATTTCAAGCCGACCGCCTTTATTTTCGGGGCGAAAGCCGCTCCCGGATATTATAACGCGAAAGCGATAATCAAATTTATCAACGAAATTGCGAAAAAGGTGAACGCCGACGAAGAAACGAACGACAGGCTCCGCGTTGTTTTCGTTCAGAACTACAACGTTTCCTACGCCGAAAAGATAGTCTGCGCAGCGGACGTTTCGGAGCAGATATCAATGGCGGGAATGGAAGCGTCGGGCACGGGCAACATGAAATTCATGATGAACGGAACCGTCACCCTCGGAACCCTTGACGGAGCGAACGTCGAGATATGCGAAGAGGCGGGAAAAGAAAACAACTACATTTTCGGCGCGTCGGTCGAAGAAGTCGCAAGGGTAAAACAGTGCTACAACCCGAAAGCACTTTACGACAACAACCAAAAGATAAAGAGAGTTGTCGACAGCCTCGTAAACGGAACATTTAACGACAACAACAGCGGAATGCTTTCGAATATCTACAATTCGCTCGTCACCTACAACAACCCCGACGTTTACCTCGTGCTTTACGATTTTGAAAGTTACGTAAACGAAAAATTAAAACTCAATTCGGAGTTCGGAAGCGACGAATTCTATTCGAAGTCGATAGAAAATATGGCTCATTCCGGAAAATTCTCTTCCGACCGCTCGGTAAGAGACTACGTAAACAACATCTGGCATATATAAGATAAAGGTAAAGCCCACGCAAAAGCGTGGGCTTTCTGTTTTTATTTTACACTTATTTAAGTTTCACGAAGCGATAGTTTCCTCCGTCGGAAAGGCGGACGATACCGTCGGAGACGGCGTAAGTTTCGTCCCATTCGCAGGGGATAACGGAATTTCCGTCTTTATCTATGAGTCCCCATTTGTTTTCCGCCTCGGCGACGGGTGCGTAGCCTTCCGAAAAATCCTTTGCCGCCGCATAGGTTTTATCGAAAAGCTTTTTGCCGTCTTTTGAAATGAAAGCGAACGCTCCCGCCTCGCCCCCGGTCGTTCCCGACGGCAGCTGAACGCGCGCAATACCGTCCGTAAATTCATAGGCGGTAAGGTATGCCGGCGCGATGACGACGTCGCCGGAAGTGCCTATATATCCGAAAAGACCTCCCTTTTCGACTGCGGCAAGGCCGTCGGAAAATTCGCCGGCGGTCGCATATTTCGCCTCAACGATAATTTTTCCCGTTTTGTCGATATAACCCCAGTCGGTTCCGCTTTCGTAAGCGGCAAAGCCCTCCGAAAAACGGTTCGCGTCTTCAAACTGCAGGGAGATAACGACTTCGCCTTTTTCATTTACAAAGCCGCTCTTATACTGTTCGAAAACCTCGGCAAGTCCGTCGGAAAATTCGGGCTTTTCGGTATAGATAAAATCGGTCAGCTCTTTACCCGTTTTGTCGATAAATCCCCATTTTTTGTCGTCTTTCTGGACGGCGGCGATGTCTGTGGTGAAGTTTGCGGCGTCGCTGTATTTAAGTTCGACGACGACTTCTCCCGAAGTGTTTATATAGCCGTAACGGTTTCCCGAAACGACAACGGCAAGTCCTTTCGAAAAATACCATGCGCCGTCATAGGCAGCCGCAACGACCTCGTTTCCCGACTTGTCGATAAAGCCCCACTTGCCGTTTTTATCCTGAACGGCGGCAAGCCCCTCGGAAAAAGACCATGCGCCGTAATATTTCGGCTCGACGGCATAATTCCCGTCGGTATCTATATAGCCCCAAAGCCCGTCCTTTTTGACGGCGGCAAGTCCCTCCGAGAAATCGCGGGCATTGGTGTAGGCGTCGCCGATGCTGTCGAATTTCTCGCCGTTTGCCGTTTTGCCGCAGCCCGAAAGCGCCGTGAGAGAGAAGAGCAGGACTGCCGCAAGAAATACAGAGATTGTTTTCTTCATAAAATTCTCCTTTGCGTTGAGTGTTGATCTGTAATTACCGTCTGCCGTTTTTTTCGCAGACAATAGTGAAGTGTTGGTCGTAAAAATATTGTTTGACCGAGTTTTCAAACCCGGAAAAATCATCTTTTGCCATGGTCGCGGTAAGAACTATATTCTGACCGTAATCCTCTTTTATGTCGGTCGCGCAGACCTTTGAAAGCAGCGTTTTTATCCTGCCCTGTCGGTCGTAGGGGAATTCGGTCGTAAAGGTGACGACGGGGACGATTTCAGCCCTGCCCGCCTCTTCGAGAGCCGCGACTGCCGCTTTTGTGTAGGCTCTCACAAGTCCGCCGGCGCCCAGAAGCGTTCCGCCGAAATAGCGGGTGACGACAATGCAGCAGTCAACTATCCCGTTATTGTCGATCGCGGTTAAGATGGAGAGCCCCGCCGTTCCCTGCGGTTCGCCGTCGTCGGAAAACCGTCTTTGGGAAAACCTGCGGAGATTATACGCAAAACAGTTGTGGGTGGCGTCGGGATATTTCGCTCTCACTTCGCTTATTTTCGCCATCGCCTCTTCCTCGGTCGTGACGAAAAAGGCATGTCCGATAAACCGCGAACGTTTTTCGTAAAATTCGCTTACGGCGTCTTTTTTTACGGTGTATTCGGACATTTCCGTTCCTCCCCACTTGAAAAAATCCGGCTTTTATGATAATATAAAAGAAAAAAGGACGTGAATAAAATGTTCAGACATATAGTGCTTTACAAATTAAAGGACCGCTCGGAAAGTTCCGCAAAAGCCCTTTATGAAAAATTCCTCACAATGGAGGGAAAAATTCCGTATATAAAGGAAATGAATGTCGGCTGCGACACCCTGCGGCTCGACCGCTCTTTCGACGTCAGCCTTTCGATAATTTTCGATTCGAAAGAAGACTTTTTTGCGTATAAGGAATATCCTTACCACAGAGACGAAATAGTCCCGTACGTTCATTCGGTAACAGAACAGGCGGTCTCTGTCGACAGTTTAACCTGAGCGGAGAAAAATCGGATTTTTATCGCCCGACGCGGCTTCTCGGCATAACGCGGGAACCGCGGTGAATACCGTCTGAAAAAGAAGGGACGAAACAAGACGGTCAAAACCGATAAAAGCCGGTTTCTTCCCTGCCCGGAAAGCGGAGTTTTTTCTCCGCTTTTTTTATGCGAAAAGCTGGACCCACCACCAGCCGCCGGCGACCTTGATTACCCCGACGCCTGTCTTCGTATAATTCGGGTATATGATATTCTCATAGTGACCCTTGGAGTTTTGCCAGCTTTTAACAGCCTTTTCCGCAGTAGTCTGTCCCATTGCGATATTCTCTCCGCAGCCTATCATCGAATATCCGAGATCGAGAAGAACAAAAGAGAAATACCGACCGTCGGGACGCGTATGGGAAAAGCAGCCGGAATATGCCATTTCGACGGCGCGGAGCATTGCGGCTTTCGTTAAAGTTTCGTCAAGCTGCAAAGGGTTTGCGCCTGTTTCGGCACGCAGTCTGTTTGTTCCGTCAAGAACGGTATTCACTTCCGACGAATATGTTTTCATATTCTGAACGGCTTCGGGGAGCATATCGGCGGTCGTCGCCGAAAAACCGCTGTAATCGTTTTGTTTCGATACGAGTTTTTTTACGTTTCTCCTCGAACCGTCGCTGTAAAGATCGAACTTCGTTTCGGTGGTCGTTACGACCTTCATTCCGTAATTGTATTTTGTTTCTTCCGTTACCGTCTCTTTATCGTGTTTTACGAAAGTGGCTTTCCCCGAAGAGGAACTTCCCGAAGAGGGCTTGCCCGCGGTCGAACTTCCGGAAGACGGCTTGTTTGAAGAAGTTCCCGTCGAGGGCTTTGCGGCAGCCGACGTTCCCGAAGAGGGTTTTGTTTCGGCAGGGGTCGGAGTTTCTTCCGTCGGAGCATTTTCCTTGACCGTTATTTTTACGGGCTTTTCGGTCGAATTTCCGCTTTCGTCGGTCGCGACAAGCGTCACTTCATACTCTCCCGGTTTTGAAAAATCGGGAGATTCTTTTATTGAAAAAGTGCAGTCTTTTCCGCTGTTATCGGTGCAGGAGCCGACAAGAACTCCCGGCTCAAAGTCCGTTTCCGTCCCTATTTCAAGATCTTTTGTTTCAAGTTCGGGCGGCGTGGTGTCTTTAACGCAGAGAATAGAATCATATTCCGTTTCGCCGTCGGTGAGTATGACTTTGAAATAACCCGTTCTGTCGTATTTTTCCGAAAAAACGACTTCTTTGCCGTCAAAGGAATATTTTATCTGCGGTTCTCTTTCTTCGGGGAACTTTTCGAAGAAGTCCCTTGCCGAAAAAAGGTCGCTCATGATTTCGGCAGAGACCTGCTCTTTTACCTTTATTTCTTCTTTTACGGGTGCGGGAACGGGTGTTTTGTTGTTTTTAACAAGGATAAACGCCGTTACCGCGGCGGCAAGGACCGCCGCGGTGATTGCGATGATTATAATAAGTTTGGTGCTCTTTTTCATGGGATGCCTCTTATTGCTTGTTTGCTCCGCAGCATTTCTTGTATTTTTTGCCGCTGCCACATGGGCAAAGGTCGTTTCTTCCTATCTTTTCTTCTTTTTTGCGGACGACGGGCTTTGCTTTTTCGCCGCCGATATTCGTCGGGGCTTTCATGACCTGTTTTCTCTTCATCTGGTCTTCTCTTATGATACGAACGACCATGACCGCTTTGACGGTGCGGTATTTGATATCGGCGATCATCTCGTCGAACATATCCGCGCTTTCGAATTTATATTCGATAACGGGGTTCTTGTTTCCGTATGCGCGGAGAGATACGCCCTGCTTTAAGTCGTCCATTGCGTCGATATGATCCATCCAGTGGCTGTCGACTTCGCGCAGGAGTATTATTCGTTCGATCTCGCGCATCTTTTCGGGAGTATTCGCCTCTTCGCTTTCGGCATATCTTTCCATCGCCATATCGAGAATTTCTTTTTCGATATCGGAACGGGAAAGGGTGTTTTTATCGACTTTCGAAAGGTCGAGATAGTCTTTCGGGAAGATAAACCCGCCGAAATCCTGACGGAGACCTTCTATATCCCAGTCTTCGGGAGCGTCGCCGACAAGATAGCGGTTGCAGGCGTTTTCGACGACTTCGGCTATCATTTTGGTGATATAGCCCTTTAAGTCTTCGCCGTCGAGAACTTTTCTTCTCTGTCCGTAAATGACGGTCCTCTGCTGGTTCATTACGTCGTCGTATTCAAGGACTTTCTTACGTCTCGCAAAGTTCATCGCTTCGAGTTTTTTCTGCGATGATTCGATGACGTTCGAAATAAGTCCCATTTCAATAGGCTGATCTTCGGGGAAGTTCATTCTTTCGGCGATGGCGGTTACTCTTTCGCCGCCGAAAAGGCGCAGAAGGTCGTCTTCAAGCGAAAGGTAAAAACGGCTTTCTCCGGGGTCTCCCTGTCTTCCCGCACGGCCGCGCAGCTGGTTGTCAATACGGCGGCTTTCGTGTCTTTCGGTACCGATTATCGCAAGTCCGCCCGCGTTTTTTACCTTTTCCGCCTCGTCCTTTATCTCCGCTTTGTGTTTCGCGTAATATTCGTTGAAGACTTTGGACGCCGCAATTATCTCTTCGTTATCGGTCTCGGCGTGTCCGGTGGCTTCCGAAATGAGTTCTTCGGCAAAGCCGTCCTTTTCCATATCTTTTTTCGCCATGAATTCCGCGTTTCCGCCGAGAATTATGTCGGTGCCTCGTCCCGCCATGTTGGTGGCGATGGTTACAGCCCCGAACTTACCTGCCTGCGCGATTATCGCGGCTTCTTTTTCGTGGTGTTTGGCGTTTAAGACGTTATGCGGAATTCCCGCTCTCTTGAGAAGAGAACTGAGATATTCGGATTTTTCAATGGAAATAGTACCGACAAGCACCGGTTGACCGTTTGCGTGGCGGGCTTTGATATCCTCGATAACTGCGTTGAATTTGCCTTTTTCGGTCTTGTAAACGTGGTCGTTTAAGTCTTTTCTTATCATCGGTCTGTTCGTCGGAACTTCGATGACGTCAAGATTATATATTTCCCTGAATTCGCTTTCTTCGGTGAGTGCCGTACCCGTCATACCCGAAAGTTTGGAATAAAGTCTGAAATAGTTCTGGAAAGTAATGGACGCAAGAGTCTTCGACTCGTTTTCTATCTTGACGTGTTCCTTTGCTTCTATCGCCTGATGAAGTCCGTTCGAATATCTTCTTCCGAACATCATACGTCCCGTGAATTCGTCGACGATAATGACTTCGCCGTCTTTTACGACGTAGTCTATGTCTCTCTGCATTATGCCGTGAGCGTGGAGCGCCTGATTGATATAATGCTGAAGTTCGACGTTTTCATAGTCGGCAAGGTTTTCTATCCCGAAAGCGCGCTGCGCTTTTTCTATTCCTCTCGCGGTGAGGACGGCGTGCTTGTTTTTCTCTTCGATAATGTAGTCGGCGTCGACGTCGTCGTAAATTTCCTTGTCCTCCATTTCCTTTATGCGGACAGGAGTGAGGCGGCGGACGAAATCGTCTGCCTTTTTATACATTTCGTCGCTCTCTTCGCCGGTTCCCGAAATGATAAGCGGAGTTCTCGCTTCGTCGATAAGGATGGAGTCCACTTCGTCGACAATCGCGAAATTGAGTCCGCGCTGAACCATATTTTCTTTATAGATAGCCATATTGTCGCGCAGATAGTCGAACCCGAACTCGTTGTTCGTTCCGTAGGTTATGTCCGCGGCGTACGCTTTCTGTCTGTCCGCCGAATTGTGTTCGCCGCCGACGATAAGCCCTACCGAAAGTCCGAGAAAACGGTGGATTTTCCCCATCCATTCGCTGTCACGTTTTGCAAGGTAATCGTTTACGGTGACGATATGCACGCCTTTTCCCGTGAGGGCGTTTAAGTAGGACGGCAGAGTAGCGACAAAGGTCTTTCCTTCGCCGGTCTTCATTTCGGTTATTCTTCCCTGATGAAGAATGATACCGCCGACGATCTGGCAGGGGTAATGTCTCATTCCGAGAACGCGGTCGGCAGCCTCCCTGACGGTCGCGAACGCTTCGGGGAGAATGTCGTCGAGAGTTTCACCGTTTGAAAGGCGTTCCTTGAATTCCGCGGTTTTCGCCTTTAGTTCGGCGTCGGAAAGTTTTTTATAACCGTCTTCAAGCGCCAGAACCTTGTTTACGGTCGGCTGTATTTTTTTCAGTTCTTTCTGACTGTACGAACCGAAAAGATTGAAAAGTCCCATATTTTTACCTCTTTCTTCCGTCTCGGAAAAAGACGGCGGTCGGATTTGATAATTTTCTATTATACAGTATATCACAGTTTTTACGGAAAATCTATATTTTTTTTATGAATATCTATTGAATTTTACAACTGTTTATAGTAAAATATTTTCAAGGGAAAAAAGCAGGGGAGGGAAAAATATGGTAAGCCGGGTCAAAAGTATCGGTCTTACGGGGCTTGACGGCTTTGCTGTTGTCGTTGAGACCGAAATTTCGAAAAGTTTCGAGGGGACGATTTTATCGGTCGTCGGTCTTCCCGACGCGGCGGTGAGAGAATCCCGCGAAAGAATAAGAATTGCCCTTGCAAACAGCGGCTTTCCGCTTCCCGAATGTACCGTTACGCAGAACCTCGCTCCCGCGCATATAAGAAAAGAGGGGTCGGCTTACGACCTGCCGATGCTTCTCGGAATTCTCGCGTCCGCCGGCAAAATTGCCGAACCGTCCGAAAAACAGGCGTTTATCGGCGAAATTTCGCTTTCGGGCGAAGTCAGGGGCATAAGCGGAGTTCTGGCGTCTGTAATAACCGCGAAAACGCTCGGCTTCGAAGAAATTTACGTCCCCGAAAAGAACGCCGCTGAAGGGTCGGTAATTGAGGGAATAAAGGTCTACGGCGTAAAAACGCTGTCGTCGCTCGTTTCGCATCTGACGGGACAGGCTCTCCTTTCGCCCGAAGAATGTCGGCTCGACAGAATTCTTTCGAAAAGGGAAAACGTCTACGGCGATTTTTCGGAGGTCATCGGTCAGCAGTCGGCAAGGCGCGCCTGTGAAATTGCCGCGGCGGGAAACCATAATCTGCTTTTTATCGGACCTCCGGGAACGGGAAAAAGTATGCTCGCGAAAAGACTTCCGACAATTCTTCCCGACATGACTTTCGACGAAATGCTCGAAAGCAGCAAGATATATTCGGTCGCGGGAAAACTCACGCCCGAACACCCTCTCGTTTCGACCCGACCTTTTATAAAAGCAAATCAGGGAATTTCGACCGCAGGGCTTATCGGCGGAGGCACCGTGCCGGGACCGGGAACCATTTCCCTTGCCCATAACGGAGTGCTTTTCCTCGACGAACTGCCCGAATTCCCCGTAAAACTCCTTGAAACTCTGCGCCAGCCGATGGAGGACGGAAACGTCACGATAAGCAGAGTAAGAAAAACGCTGACATACCCCGCAAACTTTATGCTCGTCTGCGCGATGAATCCGTGTCCCTGCGGAAATTTCGGTCACCCGACGTTGAAATGCAGCTGTACGCCCGCGGCGGTCTCGCGTTATATAAACAGAATTTCGGGGCCTCTTCTCGACAGAATAGACTTGCAGGTCGAACTGCCGCCCGTAAGGCTCGAAGACATAAAAACGGCGGCTCCCGCCGAAAGTTCGGCTGAGATAAAACAGAGAGTCGACGCCGCGAGAAAAATGCAGGTCGAACGCTTTGCCGGAACAAACATAACGAGCAATTCGGGAATGACTCCGACGATGATAAGAGAGTGCGAAACCGAAAAAGGCGCGTCGGAATTTTTACAGCAGATGTTCGTCAAACTCTCTCTTTCGATGAGAGCCTACGACAAGATAATCAAAGTCTCGCGGACGATAGCCGACCTTGAGGGCTGCCGCGAAATAAAGAAAAAACATATCGCCGAGGCTGTCTTTTTCAGAAGTCTCGACAAAAAATACTGGAACAGGTAAAAAAATGAAACTATCCGAAACTGTTGAAATTTTGAAAAAAGAAAATCTTGCGGTCTCTTTTTCGGGGGACTGCGATTTTGAGAAGATCACCTGCGATTCGCGGAAAGCGGGGAAAAATACCCTGTTTTTCGTCAAGGGCGCAAATTTCAAAGAAGAATATTTCACCGCCGCGGTAAAAGGCGGGATATGCGGCTATATCGCGGAAAAGGAATATTCAAAGACCCTGCCGCACGTTATCGTTTCAGACGTAAGGCTCGCGATGCCGCTTCTGGCAAAGGCTTTTTACGGCAACCCCGCAAAACGTTTTCTTCTGACGGGCGTTACGGGAACGAAAGGCAAGACGACCGTCGCGTATATGCTCAAAAACATCTTCGACGAATATTTCGGCAAAGACAAAGTGGGAATGATCTCGACGAACGGGGCGACCTGCGGCGGAAAGCCTGTTGAAAAGACGGGAACGACCCCCGAAGCCCTGCCGCTTTACGAAATTTTCAACGCGTTTTCACGTCAGGGAGTCGAGGCGGCTGTTATGGAAGTCTCGTCGCAGGCTCTGCAATATAACCGCGTCGAATACGTCCCGTTTTTCAACGGAATTTACTTAAATCTTTCCCCCGACCACATGAGCCCGACGGAGCACCACAGTTTCGAAGAATACAAGGCGGCAAAACTGCGTATGCTGACCCTCTGCAAAAACGGGATAGTCAACACCGACGATAAATATGCAGAAGAGGTAATCGCCGCCGCGACCTGCGAAAAAATCTACACTTTCGGCATTGAAAAGCCCGCCGATTTCAGGGCGACCGACATCGTTTTAACAAAAAGGGGCGCGACTTTCAGGGTCGGCGCCGAAGAATATTCGATAAAAATGGCAGGCCGTTTCAACGTTTATAACGCCCTTGCGGCGATCGTTTCGGCGACCCTTTCGGGGGTAGACGCCGACGCGATAAAAAGAGGGCTTGCAAAGACCGAAGTCGACGGCAGAATGGAGATAATCGAAAAGGACGGCAAAACGGTAATAGTCGATTACGCTCACAACGCCCTTTCCTTTTCGGCGGTCTTCGATTACGTCGATAAATTCTATCCCGAAAGCAAAAAAATATGTCTTTTCGGCTGTCAGGGCAACAAAGCCTACGACCGCAGAGCCGAACTCCCCGAAATTGCGGGCAAGAAGGCGGATTTCGTAATTTTAACGTCCGACGACCCCGCAAGAGAAGACCCCGAAGAAATTCTTTCGGAAGTCGAAAACAACCTTAAAAAGACGAACGTCGATTACACGAAAATCACCGACAGGGAAAAAGCCGTACGCTTCGCCGTCGAAAAGGCGGGAAAGGGAGACGTCGTTTTCCTTGCCGGAAAGGGTCACGAACACACCCAGATAGTCGGCGACTCGACCGTCTACTATAAAGGCGACATGGACACCGCAAAAGAGGCTCTCGAAGAAAAATGAAAGAGATAAATATTGTGCTTGTAGAGCCGGAAATTCCGCAGAACACCGGCAATATTTCAAGGACCTGCGTCTGCACGGGAGCAAAACTTCACCTTGTAAAGCCGATGGGTTTTTCGGTCGACGAAAAAAACGTCCGCCGCGCGGGGCTCGACTATTGGAAAGACCTTGACTTGCAGATTCACGAAAGCCTTGCCGATTTTCTCGAATTCGCAAAAGGAAAACCGATGGTCTTTGCCTCGACCAAGGCGGCAAAAAACCACACCGAGGCAGAATATCCCGACGGCGTTTTCATCCTTTTCGGAAAGGAAACGAAGGGGCTTCCCGAAGAACTTTTGCGCGACAACTACGAAAAATGCGTCAGAATTCCGATGATCCCGGATCAGCGAAGCCTTAATCTGTCGAATTCCGTCGCCGTCGTCCTTTACGAGGCTCTCCGCCAAAGCGGTTTTGACGGACTTTCAAACGAGGGACGTCTCACAAAATTCCGAGGAACAGAAAATGAAGAAAATAATGACATTTGAGGAAGAGAAAAGGCAGGAAAAAATAAAGAGCGTTTATACGACGCTTTTTATCGTGGCGGGCTTCGTTTTCGTTCTGCGTCTGCTTTTTTTCTACCCGATACAGAGCATTAACGCGTCAACGCTGCCGTCCGCTCTGAAAGTATTTATTGAAATTCTCGCGAACGCCGTTTCCCTTTTCGTTCCGTTTTTTATCTACGGAAAACTTCGCGGTATCGGCATAAAAAACTTTTTTGAAAAAGGCGAAAAAAAGATAAAACCGACCGTTGCGGCGCTTCTTTTCCTCGGCGGGCTTGCGGCAGCCCTTTGCTATCCGCTTGAAAGGCTTTTTTCCTTTATGGTATCCGACGGCTTTATTTTCAGCGAACCGTATCCCGCGGCGACCGACGGCGTTTTTTCAAAAGCCGTTTTTCTTATCGTCCTGCCCCTTGTTTCGGCGGCTGTCACCGAGTTTTCGCTTCGGACGGTCGCTCTCGGCAGCGTTAAAGACACCTCTCACACCTTTTCCGTTGCGGCGGTCGTAATTCTCAATATTCTGCTTTTCCCCGAATGGTCGTCGCTTATTATGACGGTTGCTTCCGCGATAATTCTTTCGGCGCTTTTTATAAAGACAAATTCTTCGCCGGCGGTTTTCGCCGTTTCGTTTGTTTTCCGCTTTGTTTCGGCGGCGGCAAAGGTCTTTTCCTTTGAGAAAGCGGGAATTGCCGTTTCCGTTATTGGAGGGACGGTCTCTCTTGTCGGGCTTATTCTTTTCATTGCCGCAAAGGGCTTTTCTTTCGGAAAAAAACCCGAAAACGCTTTTTCGAAAAAAGAGGGTTTTTCCGCTCTTTTCAAAAACTCGATAATAATTATGCTTATTTTCGTTTCCGCTGTTCAGACCTTTTATTTCTATGTAAAAAAACCGGAAAAAGATGAAAACAAAAAAACAGAAATGAGGTATACCGTTGAAACGCAAAAGGAGTTTTCTTGCAGCTTCTCTGAAAAGAACGTATGAGAAAAGTCCGCGCCCCGTTCTTTTTATAACAAAGAATTTCCGTCCGTTTTATTATAACGCGAAGATGTACGCCGTTGCGGAAGAACTCTGCAAAGAAACGACGGTCCGGGATTTTCTCACCGACGCGGGAATTAAAAGTTTCCGCAGATATAACGGCAGAGAACCTATCGCCCTTCCGGGAAAGAACGGCAGCGTTTTTACCGTCGAAGGCGTTTTCGACAACGGCCGCGCGGTCTGCTATAAGATAACGTTCGATGGCTTTGACGACCTGACGATGATGACTGTCGGAAATAAGAACAAACTGAAACTTTCGCAGGCGGTAAGCGATAATTTTACCTATACTCTCAAAAACGCAGCCGACAGGCTTTCGTCTATGGTGACGGGAGATATCCCGCTGCGCATTCACGGTCAGATAACCGATATTTCAAAAACGGTGTCGGGTCTTTCCGAAATTTCTTCGAGCCTTTCGGAGATAGTCTGCCGCATTTCCGCGATCTCCGGTTCGGGAAAATGCTATTTCAGGCTTTCCGAACTGATAGCCTATCTTGCGAAAGCGGTGTCTCCGCTCGTCCTGCCGAAAGATTTTGTTGAGAAAGACGACGATACCGTAATTTTCGCGTCGAAAGGCGGCGTTGCCGAAACGCTTCTGCGGACCTGCCGCTTTATCTCCGCAACAGCGGATTACAATGTGAAGATAAGGTTCGAAATGTCCCGCAAAGAAAAAATGACGGTTCTGCGTTTTTACGCAAACGTCGGAAAGAACGCAAAAGCCGAACCTTTCGGGCTGTCGGTCGGAGAAGGCGGGATATATAATTACGGTCTCCGCGACGCACGCGCGTTCGTCGAATCGGAGGGCGGAAACCTGCTTGTAACGCAGAACAAAAGCCGCCTTTCCGTCTACATTTCGTTCCCGACCGTCGACTCGCGGACCCTCCCCGCAGGCATTTTCGATTCGATGGAAAGCAACGGTTTTGAACATCTCGTTTACGACATCGAAGAATATGTCGAAAACCTCGTATATCTGAAAACGCACAGGCGGAAGAAAAAAACCGAAGAATAAAACACAGGGCTGTAAAACAATGTTTTACAGCCCTGTTTTGTCAAGTAATTTCAACAGTTCTTTTCGTTTCTTAAAAATCCGCAGCGTCAAAAAAGCGATGAGCCCGCCCATAAAGACCGTGATTGCGGAAAAAAAGACAGCCGCGCCGGGCAGGCTGTGATCTCACAATTCAGAATATTAGCCGCTGTTTTATCTTTTTCCCCGAAATTCGGGAGATCTCCGCCGCAATATCCTTATTTTTGATTTTCATAAAACCGTATTTTGTAAGACTGTACTTTCGGCTTTTGAGGGCGAAAATGTATCTGCACGGCGTTTCGGTTATCCCTGTTATTTCTTCCGGAAGGAAAGAAACCGTCTTCTTTCCGAAGCCGAGCGCAATACCGCGGTCCGAAATTTCCGCGTTTCGGGCGGGAACGGCAAGAACCGAATAAAGATAAGCCCACGCTCCGACAAGCGCCGCGCTTATAAGAAGAAGCGCCGCAAGATTTCCGGAATCGCCGCGCAAAAGGAGCGTCGGGACGGCGACCGCAAGCATTAAAAATAAAAAGGTGAGATACAGGGCAGAAAAAACCGTATAGTATTTTCTCATTTTTCAAGTTTCCTTATTTTTTGAGTCAGTCGTTTTCTTTTTTTCAGAACCTCAAAGAAAAGACAGACGAACGCCTCCGCACAGTCCGGCATATTCGTCGGGAATACAGATAATCCGTAACAGGAACTATTCCCGAAAGCAGCGGATAAAAGCGCAGGTTCGGGGTGGGCAGAGCAGAAACGAACCCTGTTCCGGGTTTCAATTTCTATAATCGTATTATATCAGAAAAACATTGAATCTTCAACAGAAAAAATTTTTTCTCTGTATTTATAAATAAGTCATATTGAATTTAACTTATGCATATTGCATTGATCTGTATTTTTGTTCCGACGCGTGTCATTGTTACGGTTATGCCGATTGCCCCGTTCGGGCTGTAATCGGCGGAAACCGTGTTTTCGGCAGTACTGAAATCACACCTCGGCTTATTTTTATAGCCGTTCATATCTTTTTTCAGACTATCAAAAAGATTGTCCGCAACAGCCTTACTGTCGGCGGTGTAGGTATATGTGACCGACATCAAGGTGTGAATCGGGGAATCGGAATAAAAAACAAAGTTGCTTTCTACGGAATAATCTCCGAAATCTTCTTTATATGTAAGGGAATATTCCGGGGCAACGGAACTTTCCTCCGACTTTTCGCATTGCCAACCCTTTTTTAGTTTCAACAGAGTTTCGGACATCCCGAAATAAACTCCGCGGTCGGGACCGACAACATAATCCCGCGTAAGCATAAAAACGGACAGAAGGACTGCAAAACAAGCGATACACGCCGCAATAACCAATACGGTTTTCTTTTTCATAAAACGTTCTCCTTACAGTAAGGTATGACCCGAAATCTATGGGATTTCCCTGATTATCATAGGAAATTGTCTGATTTTCGACCTTGACCGGCAGCCCTTTCCTTTACAGTTCGTATTTATATATCGTAAACAACTTTCTTATTAAATTAACAGTCTGTCGCAACCATCATTTCCAAATACAGTCTTGTCGGAATAATTCAAAACCCTTGTCTCAATGAACATGATAATACTGCATTAACAACACACATTCTTTATACAACTTACAGCAGAAAAACCATTTACTCTTATCCGGAGCGAAGAAAGAATATATTTCTTCAAGAGTTGCAGGATATCTGACATCTCCCCATTTGTTCTATCGTAATAATACACAATGTTCCGGGGTTTGTCAAGAGGTCAACGCAAAGAAAAAGTCCGCAGAAAATTCTGCGGACTTTATGTCTTTTAAGCGATAATTACTTAAGTTCGACTTTAGCGCCTGCTGCTTCGAGAGCTGCCTTGAGCGCTTCGGCTTCGTCTTTGGAGACGTTTTCCTTGATGTTCGAAGGAGCTTTGTCAACGAGGTCTTTGGAATCTTTGAGTCCGAGGCCTGTTGCGTCTCTGACAGCCTTAACAACTGCCATTTTGCTTTCGCCTGCGTCAGCAAGAACGACGGTGAATTCGGTCTGTTCAGCTGCTGCTGCTGCGCCGTCGGCGGGTGCTGCCGCGACTGCTGCAACGGGTGCTGCGGATACGCCGAACTCTTCTTCGAGAGCCTTTACAAGGTCAGCAAGTTCAAGTATGGTAAGGGTTTTGATTTCTTCGAGTATATTGGTGATTTTTTCGTTAGCCATTTTTATTTCCTCCTGAATAAATTTTAATTTAATTTAAGCATAAATCATGCTTCTGCGGCTTCGCCGTTTTCTTTGTCGATCTTTGCCTGAAGAACATAAGCAAGACCGTAGAGAGAAGACTGCAGACTTCCGAGAACTTTTGCGATAAGACCTTCTTTGGAAGGTATCTTCGAAAGAGCTATAACTCCGTCTGCGTCAAGAATTTCGCCGTCGATAAAGCCTGCTTTGACGGTGAAGTTATCGTGATCTTTTGCGTAGTTGCAAAGGATCTTTGCCGCTGCGACCTGATCGTCGGACGTCGCGAGAGCGGTAGTTCCGTTAAAGATATCGGAAAGGGCGCCGTAGCCGATCTCTTCGACTGCAAAACGGGCGAGAGTATTCTTTATAACGGAATATTCAACGCCTGCCTTACGGAGTTCGTTACGAAGAGCGGTGTCGTCAGCAACGTTGATACCTTTGTAGTCAACGAAAACGCCGGCGTTTGCATTCTTCATTTTCTCGGCAAGGTTCTTTACGATCTCTTTCTTCTGTTCGAGAACTTTTGCACTGGGCATTATTGTCACCTCCTGTATTATTCGGAGATGCTTTCAAAAAAACAGCTCTTTCACGGAAAATATCGTGAAAGAGCGTAAATCTCGGGAAAAAACTTATTAAACTCTTCCTCGATAGGTATGTTTAAGCGAAAGCACCTATTGTCTTAGGACCTTGCTATTATACCATAAACCGGGGCGCGAGTCAATATGTAAATCGTAAATTTCGGCGAACTTTTTTATACAATGTGCCTGAGTATCGGGATTTTTCTTATTATATAGACGCAGAGGGCAGCCGTCGCATAGATAAGGAACGGTAAAAGAAGCCGCAGCTGCCAGCAGGGAACGGTGAAAACTTTCAGATATCCGCGGTAGATAAACATGTGTATGAGGTAGACCCCGAAACTCAAAGCGGAAAGTTCGGAAAGAATTTTTACTCCGTTTTTGCTTTCCGCGATTTTCTTGCTTAAAGGCAGATATTTGAAAAAGACAAAGACCGCCGCGGCAAGGAATACCGAATGAAAATCGAGATATCCGAAGAAAAATTTATTGATCTGTCCGTCGCGGGCCGAAAGGAACCATGTTCCGAAATAACGCAGAAAAGCCGAAAGAATTCCCAGAAGATAGATAATATACCTTTTCTTCTTTGAAAGTTCTTCGGTGGATAAAAGATATCCGAGAACCGTGAAGAGGAGAAAGCCTCCGAGAGCCGGAAGAGTGAGATTGTAGTTCCACTTGATTTTCAGAACTCTGAATAAAAACGGGCAGACGGAGGTCAGTATAAAGCCCGCGCCGACCGCATACCAGAGCGTTTTTCTTTTGTCCGCAAGCAGGGACAGGATCGGCATGGCAAGATAAACGGAAAAAAGAGGGATAAAGAACCAATATACATTTTCAATCGAGGTGTTGAAACAGCGGGAAATGAATTCCCGCCAGCCGATGTCCCACGGAAAAATCCGCTTCTGCGCGGCAAAAACAAGCGTCCAGACAATAAACGGAATAAGAGTTCTCAACGCTCTTTTCTTAAAGAAAGTTTTCGTGTCGTATTTATCTCTGTAACGCATTAAAGTTGCGCCCGAAAGCATGAAAAAGACGGGAACGGCAAAATAAAAAAGCGTTTCCGCCGCCATCGCCTGTTTCCATGCGAGAGTGTCGGAATATGTATGGGCAATTCCGTTGCAATGGAGCATTATTACCGCGAACGCCGAAAAGATATTCAGCATATCGAAATAAACGGTTCTCTGTTTCATATTCCCCCCTGTTTTGAAAAACGGCGTATCGGTTTTGACGGACTGTTTCCCGTCCTGATTTTCGCAGAAACCCCGTAAATACGGAAATATTCGTCGCGGTTCCTTTGTCGTTATGCCGAAAAGCCGTACCGTGAAAACTGCAGGCATCCGCCGCAGAGAACTTTTCGGGGATCTTTTCTTTTTGAAATGCAGCCGGGCTTTCTTCCGGCAGGACGAAAAGAGGTAAAAGCCCCGAAAAGAGCCGGCGTCGGGCGATAAAAGTTCTTTTCCGCGCTGCCTGACTGCCGTAAATAATATTACGCTTTTATTTCTTTTCTGCCGATCGAAACATAATCGACCTGCGCCTCTTCCGCCTCCTCAAGCGGGTAGCAGTTCCTTCCGTCGAGAATAAACGGGATTTTCATCTGCTTTTTATATTCCGTAAGAGGAACGGAGGTTATTTCTTCCCATTCGGTAAAGATAAACGCCGCTTCGGCGTCTTTAAGAGCCTCTTCTGCGGTTTTTGCATAAGTTATCTTTGCGTCGGGAAAACGTTTTTTGAAATTTTCTTCTCCGACAGGGTCAAAAGCAACAATTTCCGCCCCCTCTTCGAGAAGTCTCTTTATGTTCGGAATCGACGGGGCTTCTCTTAAATCGTCCGTTCCGGGCTTGAAAGTAAGTCCGAGAACCGCAATTTTTCTGCCCGAGAGGTCTTCCATTCTTTCTTTTGCTTTTCTGAAAAGTTTATATTTCTGATTCTGGTTTACTTCAATTGTTGCCTTTATGGTTTTCAGTTCGTATCCGTTGTCGTTTGCAAGCCAATGCAAAGCCTTCGTGTCTTTGGGAAAGCAGGAGCCGCCGTATCCGAGACCCGCTTTGAGAAACTTATTGCCGATACGGGCATCATAACTCATTCCCTCCGCGACTTTTTCAACGTCTGCTCCGACGATTTCACAGAGATTTGCAATTTCGTTCATAAAAGATATTTTGAGAGCGAGGAAGTCGTTTGAGGCATATTTTATCATTTCCGCACTTCTTCTTGAAGCGACGACGGTCGGAAGCTCAAAAGGACGGTATACGTCAAGAAGGACGTTCTTCGCGTTTTCCGATTCAACGCCGATAACGATTCTGCTTGCGTGCAGGGTGTCTCTCACCGCCGTTCCCTGTGAAAGAAATTCGGGATTTGACGCAACGTCAATATTGACATTATGTTTCAGATGGTCTCTGAGATATCTTTCGACTTTATCGTTTGTTCCGATGGGAACTGTTGATTTTACGACGACGACGCAGTCGTTTTCAAGCGCCTCGCTTATCTGGGAGCAAACGGTGAAAACATAGTCGAGATTTGCCGAACCGTCATCTCTTTCGGGGGTTCCTACGCCGATAAAAATGACTTCGGCATTTTTATATGCATTTTTCCAGTCGGTCGTGAAATGAATTCTGCCTCGCTCGATATTCGCTTTGAGAAGTTCTTCGAGTCCCGGTTCATATATCGGGGAAATCCCCTTTTTCATCATTTCGACTTTCTTTTCGTCAACGTCGAGACATGTTACCCTGTTTCCTTTTTCTGCAAGACATGCTCCGGTGACAAGTCCGACATATCCGGTTCCCGCTACGACGATATTCTTCATTTTATGTCCTCCTGAACCTATCGGTTCTGAAATTCATTTATTCTTTTATCTTTTATTTCACCTTTTTCTATACAGACGGCTTTTTTGATTATTTCTCCGTATTCTCCTTCAACAAGTTCGTCGATAAACCTGCGAACCTGTTCGGAAATTCCGGAAGTCGCCGTTTTATAAAAGAGTGTCGGTGTATGATCTACAACGTAGTGACAGATGCCGTCGACAATATACGTCGGGGAATCTATGGAGGTCTGTTCGCTTGTTTCTATCGCGCCGTGCCTGTCGCAGCTTATGTCGATGATCAAAGCGCCCTTTTTCATCCGTTTGAGATCTTCGCGCCGAATAATGTGGTCGGTACGGGAAGAATCCCAAAGCAGAGCGTTTACGACGACATCGTAAAGCGGCAGTTCTTTTTTGAAAAGAGCTTCCGTCTTTCTGTCATAAATTGTGACGTCCGCCCCGAGCAGGGTCAGAATTTTAAGAGCGCCGCATCCGACATTTCCTTTTCCGATAAGGGCAACTTTTGTATTGTACGGCATTTCCCCGTAACATTGAAAGGCGTGCATTACGGCGGCTTCGCCGGCAATTTCATTGTTTCTCCAAAAGACATGTCTGTTGTCGGAATACATATCCTCCCATGCGATGCCGGTAAGGCGGTTATTTATAAGTTTATCTGCGATGTCTCTGTTTCTTACGGCATGAAGCCAGCCGAAAACGGTCTGATTTCTGAGGCTTCCGAGATAGTCGGAGTCTCCTGTTTTCGGATCGCAAATAATGTCTTTTGAAAGAGTTTCTTCACGGGAGACGATGTTTGCTCCGGAATTTATATAGTCCTCGTCGGAAAAGCCGAGAACTTCGCCGTATCCTTTTTCAAAGAAAAGCATTTCGGGATGTTTCAGTCCTGCGATATCTTTGGGGAGCAGCGCTCTGCGGCTTTCGTTTTTCTTGCTGCTTATCGGAAATCCTATTGTATTCAAATCATTACCTCAGATCTTCACATTATTTATATCTATCATATCTCCGAACAGTTTTTCTGTTTCGGGAAGATAGTTCGGGTCAAGATATCCTGCCGGAGTAAAGGTCATTTCTCCGAAAACGGTTTTGCCGTCGCAGGAGAAAAAATCAACTCTTACAAACGGAATATTTTCGGAAAGCGTTTCTGCATATTCAAACATTTCGTCCATGTTGACGGGTTTGGGGAGAGTAAATCCTTCGGGAGCTTTCTTTCCGCGTTCGTTTATCCGCGCAAGATTCCAGTCTCTGTCGAAGAAATAGCACTTTGTTTCTCCCGAATCCCGCTCCTGACAGACCATGACATATTTTGCCCTGCCGTTAAAACAATATATCTTATAGTCGTCCGGAAGTTTTCCGTTTTGCGATTTCAGGAATTTTTCGACGATAAGTTTTTTATTTTTTATTTTATACTGCATTTCCGAAAAATGAAGATGAAACTTTTTTCTTCCCCATTTTTTCAGTTTTTTCTTTGCCGCTTCAATATCGAGTTTCGACTTGTCGGGGCAGACGAGATTATAGCCGCAGCCGAAATTCCATTTTATTACAAAAGCGTCGGGAAGAGCGTCGAAATCTATATCGTCAACTTTGTCGCAGACTGCGATAAGGTCGTTCAGGATGCTTTCGCAGCCTTTTTCCTTTACATATTCGCGGACGGCGTATTTGTCGGCACACTTCTTGACAAAATCGCTGTTATTGTAGTAATTGAGTTTGAGATACATTCCCTTTTCGTTGAAGGTCACGGGCGATTTAAGATCGGGAGATCTGCCATAGGTTTTTTTGAATCTTGCTTCAGTGTTCAACTTCGGTGAAATGAGCGTGAGGGTGCAAAAATAAAGATGACGTAACTTGTCCGTAATTGCCGACATTATTTTCTGACTCCTTTTAATATACATGCCTCAAGCACATATTTGGTATGAACTCTCGTTTCCTTATAGAAAAGAGGTGCGATAAGGCAGGTAAATACCTGTGTTATAAATGTTGCGAGCGCTGCCCCTTCTATCCCGATAACCGGAATGAGAGCGGCGTTGAGTATAAGGTTCGCAATTGCGCCCATTATAACGTAATATTTAACATATTTATTCTTGTCTTCACAGATTATCCAAATACCTCTTGCCGTTCCCAGGACCGAAAAAGGCGCGTACCACATGGTTATTATAACGGCGGGTACGGAGGGAATATATTTGGCTCCGTAAACGAGAGGGATAAGATACTGTCCGAAAACGGTGAAGAAGACCGCAGCGGCAACGCTTGTCCAGAAAAGAATGGCGTAAAGCTGTTTTAACCGTCTCATATAAAGTTCTTCGTCTCTGCCTTTTTTGCTCATGATACTCGGGCGGGAGGCGTTGGTTATTGCTGTTGTGACAAGAACCCAGTATCCGAAAATCGTTGTTGCGATGCTGTAATATCCGGTTTGAGCATCGTCAAGAAATTTCTGGATCATTATTTTATCCATTTGCGTATAGATGGTAACGAAAAACGCGGAAAGAATAAAATGATAACTGTTTTTTAAAAGAAATGCCGCCGTTCCTCCGGAAAAGGCAAGTTTCGGTCCGTCATTTTTTTTGTAAACAAAAATAAGGAGAATTGCTATAATGAGAAAATCAAGGCTCGTGCTGAAAGCAAACCATTCGACCGATTTCCCTGCCGCAAGGATAAAGACTTTATATACCGCGACAATGACATAGGAAATCATTTTGACGATTGAAGCGTGGCGGCTCTGGAGCTTTGACTGGAACCAGAAGTCCATAACTTCAAAGGCTTTGAAGCAGAGAACCAGAGATTGCAAAAATCCGACCGCCATAACGGTGGGATCTCCGTGGTCGACAAAAAACAGTATCAGGGATATCGAGCCTACGGATAAAAGTCCCGAAACAAGTCTCATTGCGAGAGATGTTCCGACAAGAGTCCCTTCTTTTTCGGGGTGAGTTACAAGTTCTTTTACGAGAACGCCTTCAAGTCCGAGAGAACATACGGAGGAAAAAAAGGCGACATACGCCGCGCAGTAGTTTATGACCCCGTAGTTTTCCGGTCCGAGATATCTGGTCGTTATTATTCCGATGAAAAACGAAATCGCCATTTGGACAAGCTGTTCGCCTACCATCCAGTTGGCGTTTCTCACGACCCTGTTCTGCGTTATCTGTTTAATGTTCATTTTTCGTCACTTTCGGAGGCTCTCAAAGCAAAAGCGTTGAGCAGCCCGAGGAACGTCCAGAAGAGGACATAGAAAATTCCGACCTGATAAAGAATTCTTGCTTCGACAAGTTCCGTTATATAAAAGGTCATAGTAATGACCGTAAGGACGCCGTACCACAGCCCTATTTTTCTGCCCCTGACAGGATTTTTTATAACTCGCCAGAAGGAGAGTGCGGCAAAAACCGCAAGGAGGGAAAAGCCGAGAATCCCGGAGGAAACGAGAACCGTAATATAAATATTGTGAAGACCGCCGATATGAAGAGATTCTTTCCAGTTTTCGCCTTCGAGATATTTCTCGGTTTCATTCGCAATATTTTCTCTTCCGAGTCCGAGGATGGGAGATTGTCCGAGAGCTTTTATGCCGGCTTTCCACAAATCGTCTCTTCCCGTCAGAATTCCGCCTTCGCGGTTTTCCGCCTGTTCCATTCTCGTGAAGTCGAAAATTTCGAATTCGTAAGGCTTTTCGCTGCCTGACGGCTTAAAAAAGACATGCTCGATGCTTTTTATCGTTCCGGGAAGATATGAAAGTCCGAATTTGACGATGTTTCCCGCGCCGATTATTATAAGAACGGAAAGGAAGCCTATAATACAACTGGTGAGTATTTTTTTGATTTTGGAAAGTTTTATGAGTCTGTATGCTATCGTAATTGCTATGGCAAGAACTATTACATAAAGAACGTAAAGAGCGGAACGCGACCCGGTGAGAAGCAGACATATATACTGCAAAGAGATATTTATTATATTGAAAACTTTGTGTTCTTTTCTGAGAAAAAACCCGAAAGAAAGCAGTATTGAGATTATGCAGAGCATAGATCCCGTATTCGGGTTGTAAAGCCCCCAGAGACGGTGTTCATACATCCCGTAATATACTGTTTTGCCCTCGACGCTGTAACTTCCGTTGATAAGGAAGAGAAACGTTATGAAAGAAACGACCGCAAAGGCAAACGTCGCTACTATAATAACTCTTGATATGACTCTTGTTTCGTGTGAGGCCTGTTTCTTTTCGAGGGTTGACGGAAAAATAAACATAAGGAAGAAAAAAACTCCCATATAAACAAGCTGGTTGAAATTTTCCGCAAAATTGGAACTTCTGTTCGCAAAAACCGTAAGTGCGTAAGAAAGCAGAAAAAGAATGAGCAGGAGGTTGACCTTGTCTTTAATAAACAGGGAAAACAAATTTCTCCGCTGTCTGACGGCGGTATATAGAACGACTATAATTCCGTATAAGAGAAAAATTTTGACATATCCCCCTATGTACGCATGAAAAAGAGGGATGGTCGTCAGAAGAGTTGCGACTATCATTATAAGCTTGAAATTCAGAGCGGTAAAAATTCCGTCGCAGCATTTTATTATTTTTGAAGCCATAGATTACCCCTTGAGTTTGTAGAATAGTTTTCGGTTGACGTTTTTCAGCCGGACTTTGAGCAGTATGCCGGCTTTGAGAATATGATAATTCCCGAGGTTTTTAAGGAGAAAACGGCGGTATCTCCCGAGAGGTATACCGGCTGCGGTTGCCTCGGAAAACAACTGATTTTCCGCAATCGCGGCAAAATATTCTTTTCTTTCTTTTTTTGACATTTTCCGTGACGGGGCAAAACAGTTTTCTATGCAGGTTCCCGTCTCATTAAGGAAAAATGTATATATTTTTTCGTTTGAGAAGTTCCCCCAGTCTTTTTTTGCATCAATAAAACTCAAGGAGAATTTTTCAATAAGGTCGAAATAGTCGGGCGGACACTTGCGGAACATATCGGTCTGCGGATTTATCCTGTAACGATAAACCGTGTCGTCAAGAACCCTGACGCTGTTTATGACGGAAAAATAATTTATGTTGAAAACCCCGTCCTGAAGGCGCCGCATCGCGGGAAAACGGAGATTATTGTTTTTTACCGTATCCGTCCTGTATATTTTATTCCACAGATACCCGACAAACCCTTCGGGGAAGTTTTCGGCGAAAAGCCGTCTGACGTTTTCCTTTCCGATGATATCCTGCTTTTCAAACCTAAAAACATCGGTCTGTCCGACGCCCTCGACGAAACAGGAATAACTGCCTATTGCCGCGTCGAATCCGTCCCG
Organism: uncultured Eubacteriales bacterium; assembly: GCA_934501435.1. Classification (GTDB taxonomy): domain Bacteria; phylum Bacillota; class Clostridia; order Oscillospirales; family UBA644; genus Geddesella. The sequence continues at coordinate 110,635 of CAKSTW010000002.1, read as the reverse complement.
CACGGCGGAATAAAGCAGTTCCAGCATGTTTTCTTCGGGAATATCGTCTGCATCGATGAACATGAGAAAGTCGCCCGAAGAGGCGTCAATCCCTTTGTTCCTTGCGGGTCCGGCGCCCTCGCTTTTGTCCGAGCGGACAAACTTTATTCTCGGGTCAAGTTTTGAGAATTCCTTTATTTTGTCAAAACCGCCGTCGGTCGAACCGTCATCCGAAAAAATAAGTTCCCAGTCTGTAAAGGTTTGTTTCCGTATCGCCGAAACACAGGTATCAAGATATTTTTCACAGTTGAATACCGGAATTATAATTGATATCATCGTGTTTATCCTTTTCTGCCTTTGAGTTTTGCAAGCCTGTTTCCGTCAACTCCGAAGAAGTGGAGGATTCTTGCCTCCGCATATCTTTTCTTCGTTGCCGCGGCGTATCGGGGCGCTGTTTTTTCAAGATAACTGCGGAATTCCTTTGCTTCGGAAAGACCGCGTTTTCTGTCGTCGTCGAAAATCAGCGGAATATTATAATGAGAGTTCAACAGGAGAACGACTCTTCTGTCAAGATAGTTTCTGATATGCTCGTTTTCGGGGTTTCTTTCAAGTCCGAATCTTACGATCTCTTTAGTGACCTTTTCGTGGTGAGAATAGTTTTTTACGAGATTTTTATAGTTCATGCTCTGGTTTGCGTTTCCGACCAGATATTTATAAACGGCAAGGTCGGTAAAGAGCACGGTTTCCGCTTCAACGGTGGCCTTGATGATGAATTCTATATCGACATAGAAAATCTTTTCGAGAAGCCGGATGTTGTTTTTATGCAGAAGTTCTGTTTTTACCGACAGTGTATGCAGCATTATATATGTGCATATATCGTTTTTATCGCAGATGTCCGAAAATGCATATTCTTTTCCGAACTCGACTCCTCCGGGAAGAGGACAGAACGTTTCCTTTCCGGTTGTCATATCGACTTCGCTTTTTTGATCCACGACAAGATCCGCGTCTGTCTTTTCGAGGACGTCGAGAAGCTTTGCGGTATTTTCGGTGTCTACCCAGTCGTCTCCGTCGACTATTCTGAAATATTTTCCTTTTGCGTTTTCCATTCCGCAGTTTACCGCGGAACCGTGACCGCCGTTTTCCTTATTTATAAGGCGGAAGATATCCGGGTATTCCGCAACATATTTTTCCGCAATCTGAGGGGTTGAATCAACCGATCCGTCGTTGACTATCATAACGTCGATTTTTCCGCAGAAACGCCTGTCCGAAAAAGAGGTAAGGCATTTGTCGAGATATTTTTCCACGTTGTAACTCGGAACGGCTACGGATAAAATATATTCTGCCATATTGTTTCTCCTGTAAACGGTTTTTTAATTTTCCGATAAGACGGCCATTGCCTTTTCGACGTCGTCTTTTATGCTTTCAAAAGATTTCTTTTCGACTCTGGTCTTCTTCCCGCCGAGGGCATTCGCCGCCGAAATGAAAAGCGACGGAAAAACTTTCCAGAGTCTGCTGCTGAGCCTTACTTTTCTGTTCGGAAAATCGTGAAGTTTGTTCATGTGGGAATCTGCGTTTGTGAGCCTTGCAAACTCTTTTACGCTTTTTTTGTCTAGAGACACGCATGCCTGCCATAAAACAGACCAATAGAGCCTTGCTGCTCCCCATTTTTCAAAGGTCGCGGCAAATTCCGGAACAGTTGCGGAAAACCATTTTTCAAGATTTTTCATTAAATAAAGACAGCGAATCCTCTCCGCCGAAAACCGATTCATTGCGGAGCCTGTCCGCATAATGTAAAGATACATTACTTTATGCAGAAATACCGTTTTTTCGCTTAAAGCAAGAGCCCGGTAAAGAAAGTCGTAATCTTCGTAATATTTACAGCCGACAGGAAACGCAAGTCCGTTTTCTTTTATGAAGGCCGTTCTGAAAAGAGTGGTGCAAACGCTGAAAAGTTTCGGGTCGGAAACCATTTCCGTAAGAATTTCCGTTTTGGAAACCTCTTTTTTTGATACTTCTTCTTCCTCTGTAAAGCAGTCTTTTTCGTCTGAAACTCTTTTCTGCATGAAAAGCAAAAGATCGCTTTCTTCTGTTTTCCCGTATTTTTCAAGTGTTTCGATAAAATCTTCAGTGATAATATCGTCGTCGTCGACAAAGGCGATATATTCTCCGTGAGCCTGATCAATGCCGAAATTTCTTGCGGAAGAAACTCCGCCGTTTTCTTTATGGAAAACCAGTACGGGGAATTTTTCATCTTTGATTTCATCAAGGAGTTTTCCCGATCTGTCTGTTGAACCGTCGTCGACAAAAATCAGTTCAAAATTTTCGGAGGTCTGCTTTCTGAAATTCCCGAGAGCCGACTGAATATATTTTTCACCGTTATATACCGGAATTATTACACTTATCATAATACAATCCTAAAAAATTCTTTTCTCCTGTAAAAAGCTCTTTCATAACGCTACCGTTACGAAAGAGCTCAGATCGCGGAGAAATCAGCTACTAATCCTTCAACGGGCAGGTTTTCAGGGAAAGCGCCTATTATCTTGAACCGTCTGATTATAGCATAATTTTGCCGTTAAGTCAATATTCAAATCGGAACTATGATTGAATTTTATATGAAACGCGGTATGAATATCATTCTCTCTTCTTCGATAAAATTGCCGGAGATCCCGTTTTCTTCGCATATCTTTTCGGGCGGCGTGCGGTATTTTTTCGCGATGTCCCAGAGTTTTTCGCCTTTCTGCGCGTAATAGAGGACAAGGTTCGAGCCGTCGTCTTCGGGTTTTTCCTCCTTTTCCGAAATTCCCGTTATGACTTCTCTTTTTTTCGAAAGAAAAACGGCTCCGGATACGGAACATTCAACAGAAAGTCTGAGGTTTTCCGCCGCTTCGTATTTAACGGAAGAAACCGCAACGTCGAGCGCCTGCCTTGCCGCGACGCAGTCGCCCGCTTCGCGTTTGAGGGAAAACGGTATTTTTCTGTCTGCGGAAACGACCTCCCCGTCTCTGTCTGCATACAGGATATTGACGAGAAACTCTCCTCCGAATTCCGAAATATGATTCTCTTTATCAAAAGTCGCCTCCCGCCCGACGGCAACCGCCGAGACGTCAAATATCTCTGAAAATTCGCCTATATCCGCGGTCTCCTCAAAAGAAACGGTCTGTTTCTGGGGGAACATTTCTTCGGTGAAAACCTCGCTTTTTTCCGTTTCTATTTCCTTGCCGATGCCGAACGCGTCGGTTATCACAGCCGCTTTTTTCTCTTCGAAAAGCGAAAAAGTCACGGTCGTTTCGGTAGAATATTCGATAGCCGTTATCTTTCCCTCGGAGTTTTCCTTGAGGTCGAAACGGCAGTCGGCGGTCTGCGGGCTTATTATTGCCGCGGTGTTTCCGTCCGGAATTTCAATGTCGAGCGACTGCGAAACGACGGTCTTTTCTTCGATGAACGCGGGCTTTTTTGTTTCGGGCGAAAGATAAACCATCTTCAGCGTCATATCGCTTTTTACAAGTGTTTTTTTGCCCATCGGCTTGAAATCGGTGTCCGAATAAACTATGTCGTATCGGATTATCCGTTCCATCGCGGGCTTTTTCTCAAGGGATATTTCTCCCGAGTGGCGGAGCGTTTTCGAAACGCTGCCTATCTGCCTGCAAAACGATTCTTCGGACGACAGCGTCGCGATATTTCCGTCGGGCGTTCCGTCGTCGGAAAGTATTTCGGCGTCTTCTCCGACGGTTGCCGAAACGGACAGCAGGACCGTCGCGCGGAGAGAAAGTTTCTGGGGGCTTAAAGCCCTTACGTCTTTGAAATCAAGTTCCGCAGCGACCGTCGGGACGGCGTTTTTTATTTCGGAAACGTCTGCGGCGTGAGAAAACGGCGCTTTGTAGAAGAAACTGTTGAGCCCGCCGTCGTCCGACTGATAAAGGACTCTGAATTCGACGTTTCCCTCGACCGAAAGTTTGTCGCCGTAAGCCGTCTGCGTTCTTACAAACGGGACCGCTTCCGCGCGTATTATCCGCATTACCGGCGGGTAGTAATCGGGCAGCAGGACCTCCGCCTCTGCCGACGATTCGCTTCTTTTTACGCCGACTGCGCGGTTTATCGGAATGAAATTCTTTAGATAACTCATAACGGCACCTCATTTTTTGACTGTATTCTTGCTTAATATCTATGCCGCGGCGCCGCCGTATATTCATATATAAAAAACATAGTTCATTTTTGTGAACTTGTAATGTCACACCTTGAAACCTTGCCGAAATTGTGATATACTGCAAATGTGAAATTGTGCAGTTTGCACATGAATTCGGAATGAAAACCGAAATCAAATAAAGAAAGGTGTTCGAAAAATGAAAAAACTTTCAAAAGTTTTCGCGATATGCCTGGCGGTAACGCTCGTCGCGGGACTCCTTTCCGCCTGCGGAAGTTCCTATAACTTCAAGGCGGAAGAAGCGGTCGACAACAGCGCTTCTCAGCAGAGATGGCTCAAATATCCCGACTCGGCTATCACGATAAACCCCTCTGCCGAAAGCGGAGAAGACGCAACCGACACTAAAAAGCAGGAACTCGCTCTCGGAGTTGACGGAAAGACCGTCGATAACGTTCTCTTTACTCTTGAGCAGATGTCCGCGAACGGCTCTTCGGGAAGCACCGAATGGGAGGCTGATTTCTCTGCCGAAACAACAAAGATGAAGAACATGACCAAACTTGTTTCCAACAACAGTAAGGGTTCCGCTCTCGACGTTGTTGTCCCCGATCAGTACGGCGGAAAAGACCTCGATTCCTACAACACTTTCAGAATAAGAGGTATCTCCGAAGCGTATCAGTACGATTTCGTAAACAAACAGTATTATCTCGTAATAGAGACGGGCGAATGTGCCGATAACGTGGATATCAACCTTTATACATACTCTCCCGTTTACGATACCCTTCTTACCTCCGTCGGTTCGAACGACGTAAAGATCGTTAATATCAACGAACTTTGCAAGAATACCGATGAAGAGGGCCTTATTACCGATTCCACCAGAGCGTTCTTTGACATTCACTTCAAGAAGGGCGGCGCTTATCAGTTCAAGTCCTTCTCCGTCAAAGTAATGCCGACAGGAAGTCAGGCTGCCGAAAGCGCGGCGCTTGAATTCGCTCCGTATTCTCTCAAGAATACCGCTACTTATCCGAACAAGACCGTTGTCGAGACCGAAGATTTCTTCTATTCGACCGACACGGTAACGAGAAAAGTTACCGCGAATTCGACGGGTTCGTTCGTTGTCGGCGGTAAGATCGCGGACGGCGCGACGGCGACCTACGACGAAAAAGACGGCGCTATCTATGTTGACGGCGCAAACGGCGTAAACTACGCTGTCCGTCTTACAAAGAAAGATAACGTTCAGTTCTTTGCTACCGAAGAAGATATGCTCGGCGGCAAAAACGCTCTCGAAAGCATTTCCGGCGCGAAATACTGGACTACCGAAGTCTCCGACCTCAACGTGGGCGACAGCGCTTATTTTGCGGTTTCCGCAAGCACTTCGAAGAAGGCTGCCGAACTTTACGATAACGCAAAGAGCGGTTCGAGCACCGCAAAGGCAAAGAAACGCTTAAAGAATCTCCCGCAGGAATGGACCGATTATATTTCTTCTCACGGCGACGTTGACAAGTATATAAAGAATATTCCCTCGGGCAAATAATCAGCGCAATATCAAAGGCTTCCGCATCGGCGGAAGCCTTTTTTGCGTCGCGGAAGATTTTTGCGTCGGAAATCTTTTTGTCTATACGGCGCGGCGGCAATTTTTTCGCGGACGCGAAAAAAAAGAGAGCCGGGGGCTTTCCGTTTTCGGGAAAACCCGGCTCTCTTCGCAGTGTACTGCGGTTGCCGCCGCGTCATTGCCGCAGCCTGATATAAACCTCTTCGGGAGTCTTTGCAAGAGAGACCGCCCCCGCATCGGTAAGTTCCTTTTCGTTTCCGTAGCCGTATAACACCCCGACCGTCGGAATTTCGAATTTTGCCGCGCCCTTTACGTCGTAAAACCTGTCTCCGACCATCGTTATGTCTCTTGCCGGCGGGTTTCCGAATTTTTCGAGCGCGTAGGCTATGACCTCGTCCTTTTCGGTCCTCGTTTCGCTCTCGGTCGCTCCCGCGATAAGGTCGAAATACTTTGCTATGTCATAATGCTTTGCAATTTTTTCGGCAAAAATTTCGGGCTTTGAAGTCGCCATAACGACTTTTATTCCGTCGTCTTTCAGTTTGCCGAGGAGCTCGGGAATTCCCGCATAAAGTTTATTTTCGAAAATTCCGCGTTCGGCGTAATATTCTCTGTAAAAAACGACTGCGCGGACCGCTTCTTCCTTTGAAAAACCGTAATATTTCATAAAAGACGGAATGAGCGGCGGTCCGATAAAACGGAAAAGTTCCGTTCGGTCTTTTTCTTCTATTCCGAATTTCTTTAAGGCGTACATCACCGAGTTCGTTATCCCGATACCCGGGTCGGTAAGAGTGCCGTCAAGGTCAAAAAATACAAATTTCATATTCCCTCCGCCGCAGGATTGACGTCGGGAATTCCCAACGCTCCGTCGACGAGATCCTGCAAAGTAACGCTGTCGACATAGTTGTTCACTGCGTCAAAATAGCCCTCCCAGAAGGAAATGGTCGTGCATTTTCCGCGGCGTGTGCATTTTTCGTCCGACGAAAGACAGGCTATCGGCGCGATGTTTCCCTCCGCCGCGCGGAGAATATCCCCGGAGGTATAATCCGACGGCTTTTTTGCGAGTTTGTAGCCGCCTTTGTTTCCTCTCATGCTTTTCAGAAAGCCCGCCGAATTAAGGAGCGCGATAATTCTTTCGAGATATTTTACCGAAATGTTCTGCCGTTCGGAAATTTCCTTTATCGAAACGAAATCGTTCGCCGAAAAAAGGGCAATGTCTATCATAACGCGCAGAGCGTATCTTCCTTTTGTAGAATACATCTTTCCCACCTCTTTATCCTATTTTACCACAAGTTCGGTAGGAATGTCAATAAAGGGAATGTAAAAATGCCCGGACCGCAAAAAATTTGCCGTAAACGAAACTCACCTCTCGGCGCGTCCGGAACACGCGGCGGGTGAAAAAGCCCGAAACTTCATTTATACAAAAAAAACGGGAGCCTTGCAGCTCCCGTCGGGTTTTATCTTCTTTTTTTGCCGAGTGAAAAGATCGTATAGAAAATCGAGAAGAAAAGCGAGAAAATTGCGAACGCGGCGACTCCCGCGCAGACGGCGACGGCGATCGGGTTTCTTTCCTTTACTTTTTTCACGCAGAAAGAAATTCCGTCGCAGACTTTATTTTTGAGCTTTTCAAATGCCGAGCGGTAATCGTAGTTCTTTGCCTTTACTCCGAGATCTTTTGCTTTGGAGTAAGCGCTCTTTGCCATTACTTCCGCCTTTTCGTATCCGTCTTTTGCGACTGCTCCGGCTTTTTCGAGGCCGTCGCGGCACTTGTCGGGAATTTCAAGATCCCGTATCTGTCTTGCTGTCTTTCTCACAAATGAATTTCTGTCGTTCCAACCTCTCATGAAACCGTCTCCTTCCGATAGATAGTATATAATATTCCGAAATATCTTTTTCGGTTCTGCTCTGTTCAATTTAGGTTATCATAAATCAGAAATTTTGTCAAGACAAAATACAATTTTATGCACAAAAAAACAAGAAAATTCCTCATACCTCTTTACTTAAGCGTCCGAATTTGCTATAATGAAGTCCGAACAAACATACGGGAGAAACATTTATGGGGAATACGATAATATTTGAGGCGAACGAAAATTTTTCGGTACCCGTATCGGTAGTCGATAAATACCTCGACGCGCCCGAAACGGAACTTCGCCTTATTCTTTTTCTCTTGCGGAACGCAAACCGCTCTTTTTTAACGGAGGATATCTGCGAAAAACTTGCGGTCGACGAAAAAAGGCTGAAGACGGCGTTCGACTATTGGGTGTCGAAAGGAATTCTTTTCAGACTTCGCGACAAATACGTCCTTGACCGTCCGCGGGTAACTGCGTCCGACGCGATAAAATATTCCGCCGAGCGTATTTCCGAAAGGATAGAAGCGGACAGCAAAGTTCTCTTCCTTTATAAACAGGCGGAAACGGCGCTCCGCCGCCCGCTCACTCCCGAAATTTCTTCCGCTATCCTTTCCCTTGTCGATTTTGTCGGACTGCCGCCCGAAGTCGCCCTGCTTCTTATCCAGTATTGCGGAGACGAGAAAAAGAGCCTTCACGCCATGGTCTCGACGGGTATAGAATGGAGCGAAAAGGGGATAGACACCTTTGAAAAAGCGGAAAATCATCTCAAGGAATTAAAAGAACGCAGAGAGACCGAAAACCGCGTTTCAAGGCTTCTCGGAATTTCCGGCAGAAAACTTACGAACGACGAAAAGACCGTTTTTGTCAAGTGGAGCGAGGATTTCGGCTTTTCGCCCGAAGTCATTAACTTTGCTTACGAAACGTCGGTAAAAAACACCGGCAAATATCAGTATAAATATATGGACAAGGTTCTTTCCGCCTGGAAAGAAAAAGGATATACGACCGTTGCGGAAATTCAGAACGAGGCAGCTCCCGTCAAAAAACCGGCAAAACGACGCCGTTCTGAAAACGACGCCGCTATCGACGCGACTTCTTCCGAGGCTCTTTCCTGGGAGATAATCGCAGGCGATTTAGAGGAGGATATGGAAAATGGACAGTAAAAAAGACTGCATTGCCGCCGTAAACGCCCTTTACGCAGGCAAAAAAGCGCGCAGCGAGGCGAAAAGACAGGCGCGCCTCGACGAGGTTTATACCCTTATCCCCGAAGTCGCAGAACTTGATTCCGAACTTAAAAAAAATATGTCGGAGTGCGTTGATTTCATTATGTCGAACGGCAGGTCGGCAGAAAAACTTGCGGCATACCGCAAACGCGCGACCGACCTTAAAGAGCGCCGCAGACTTCTTCTTGAAGCGGCAAAACTTCCCGAAGACTATACCGATCTGCAGTACGACTGTCCGATATGCAAAGACACGGGGTCCGTCGGGACGGAAAACTGCGAATGTTATAAAAAGGCGCTTTCTCTTGAGTATCTGCGCCGTTCCGATATAGCCCCCGAAATGCAGAAACTGTCTTTTAAGGATTTCAGGCTCGACTATTATTCTCCCGACAAACTTCTGCCTAACGGCAAAAGCGAATACGAGACCGCAAAGACCGTTCTCGAATATTCGAAAAAGTATGTTGCTTCCTTTAAGAGAAAGAATTCGAATCTGCTTTTCTGCGGCGTTCCGGGTTGCGGAAAAACGCATCTTTCCTGCATTATCGGCAACGAACTTATCCGCCGCGGCAATTTTGTTTTATATACTTCTCTTCAGGATATGCTCGACAGTTTCGAGGCGGAAAAATTCGGAAAAGGCAAAGCCGATACCGATATCTACCTTGAATGTGACCTTCTTATTCTTGACGACCTCGGCGCGGAATTTCAGTCGACCTTTTCCGCCGCCTGCCTTTATCACGTTATAAATTCGAGAATAAACAGGAAAAAACCGTTTATTATTTCAACCAACTTTTCGCTTTCGGAAATCGAAGAGATCTACGATTCGAGACTGTCGTCGCGTATAGTTTACGAAACGCTCAACGTTCCGTTCCCGAAAGTAGACATTCGTCTTGAAAAAAAGAGGAAATAACCATGAGCCGACTTGAAATAAAAATATTCGATTCCCTCCGCCGCGTTTTTTTAGACGGAGAAAACGCCTATCCCGAAATCAAAAACGGAGAGGCGTTGCAGGACGATTTCTGTAATTTCCAGATATCTCTCCGCCTTGCCGACGCCGTCGAGGGCGAAAGGCTCCGCGCAATTCCGACGTTAAAAAGCCCGATCGCCGATAAAATAACGATGCTCCGTGTCGGAAACGTATCCTCCGAAATGCCGGGATATCCGCAGAACGACGGCTTTTTCGAAAGAATCGAACCGGGTCTTTTCCCCGACCCGCTTTTCCCGCTTGATAAAAACGGTGTCTACGGCAGAGAGGGGCTTTCCTATTCTCTCTGGGTCCGCGTTTCGACAAAGGGGCTTGCGGCAGGGGATTACGGTATTTGGATATCCTTTGAAAACGATAAAAAGGAAGCCCTCGGCGAAACTTATTTTTCGCTCAGGGTCCTCCCCGCAAAAAAACCGAAACAGAAACTCATCTATACGCAGTGGTTTCACCCCGACTGCCTTTCTACATATTATAAGGTCCCCGCGTTTTCCGAAAAGCATTGGGAAATAATCGAAAACTTCATTGCGACCGCCGCCGAAAACGGCATCAATATGCTCCTTACGCCGATTTTTACCCTGCCGCTCGACACCATTGTCGGAGGAGAAAGACCGACGACCCAGCTTGTCGATATAAAAAAAGACGGAAACGCTTATACTTTCGGGTTTGAAAAACTTCGCCGCTGGATAAAAACCGCGAAAAAACACGGGATAAAATATTTCGAATTTTCGCATTTCTTCACGCAGTGGGGCGCGAAGGCGACCCCGAAGATAATCGCGGAAGTCGGCGGCAAAGAAAAGAGAATTTTCGGGTGGGACACCCCCGCCGCGGGCAAAAAATACGACCGTTTCCTTGCGGCGTTCATTCCCGAACTTGAAAAATTCATCGAAAAAGAGAAAATAGGTTCGCGCGTATTTTTCCATGTTTCGGACGAGCCGACAGACGAACATCTCGAACCGTATACCGCCGCGAGAAACCTCTTAAAAAAATATCTTTCTCCGAAATATCCCGTGATAGACGCCCTTTCCGACCACGAATTCTATAAAAGAGGGCTTATCGACAATCCCATTCCGGGTACCGACCGCTGCGAAGCGTTCATGGAGGATAAAACGATAAAAAACCGTTGGGCTTATTATTGCTGTACGCAGAATAAACTTGTTTCCAACCGCTTTTTCTCGATGTCCTCGGCGAGAAACAGAATTATCGGAATGCAGATATATAAATACGGGCTCAAAGGCTTTCTGCATTGGGGCTATAATTTCTGGTATACGCAATATTCTCTTTCGGATATTGACCCCTTTATGACGACCGACGCGGGCGGAGTTTTCCCGTCGGGAGACGCTTTTTCCGTTTATCCGGGAAAAGACGGCAAAGTGGTTCCCTCCCTTCGTCTCTATGTGTTTTCCGAGGCGCTTTCCGACCTTGCCGCTCTGCAGGCTCTCGAAAAGAAAACAGGCAGAGAGGCAACGCTTTCTCTTCTTGAAAAGGGACTTGAAAAACCGCTTACTTTTAAGGAATATCCGAGGGACGCCGAATGGCTTCTCTCAAAACGCGAAGAGATAAACGCGGCATTGTGCAAGTGAAAATTATAAATTTTTACGGGCTTGCGATAGTTGCCCTCATTATGATCCCGAACGTCGTTTTTGCCATGAAAACGAAAGACGGATTCGAAAACTTATGGAATAATAAAGCAGTCGAAACTCTTGAACAGATCGGGCGTTTCGGCTGTTTCGGCTTCTCTTTTATAAACGTGCCGCATACGGTCGCGGGACTTCCCGACGGCGCGCTCCCCATCTATCTTTCGGTGAGCGGAATTCTCCTTTTCCTGTATATCGGCGGCTGGGTTTTGCTTTGGAAAAAGCCGGGGCTTTGCCGCGCGATTCTGCTTTCCCTCTTGCCGTCCGTCCTGTTCCTGTTTGACGGAATTATCTGCCGCTCCCTTCTTCTTACCGTCGCGGCGCTTGAATTCGCTCCGTGTCACATTCTGATCAGCTGCAAAAATGCGGTCGCGGCAAAACAATAATTTTCAAGAGGGATATCATGAAAAAATTCAGTTTTATTTTGGCTGTAATGATGCTTTTTACTCTCGTTTCCTGCGGCAAAAACGCGGAAGATAAAATACTTGTTCAGCCGCCGCAGAGTTCTCTTGAAACTGTCGGCGAAAGTGCGGAAAATCAGCCCGAAAACGATAAAAAGACCGATGAAACCGAAGACGGGAATGACGTCGAAATTTCGGAAAAAGAAGACGATTCAAACACCCCGAAAAACCCCGAGAACAATTCGAAAAACGAAAATAAAGGGCAGGGCGGCGCCGATAAAGGCGTTTCGTCGCCTTCAAAACCCTCGGGCGGCGGCGCCTCGACGCCCTCAACCCCGACACTTAACAACTGCGATCACAAAAATACCGAAATCCGCAACGCAAAAACCGCGACTGCGTCTTCTGCGGGATATACGGGCGATGTTTTCTGCAAAGATTGCGGAGAAACCGTCGTGAAAGGCTCTTCAATTACGAAACTGAAGCCCGTAAACAAGGCGAACCACGAATATCCTGATTTTGAAACGGAAATGCTCCGTCTGATAAACGAAGAACGGAAAAAGGCGGGCGTTTCGCCGCTTGAATGGGACGAAAGCCTTTATCCCGGAACAAAAGTCAGGGCAAATGAAATTGCGGAAAATTTTTCCCACACCCGCCCCGACGGCAGAACCCCCTCGACCGCTCTTGACGGAATGTTTACCGTCGTCGGTGAGAATATTTTAAGAGCCGTTATAAACTGCGTGCCGGAAGACCCCTCCGCCGCCATGGTCGAAGGTTGGGTTTCGTCTTCGGGACATTACCGAAATATCATAGATCCCCGATACGAATACGCCGCAATCGCCATGGTGAAATATAACGACGAATATCTTGTCGTGAATATCTTTACCGGGCGGTCCGGACAAGTCCGCTGCGAATAGGCAGATCGGCTTTTTCCGCTTGACGGAAATTTTCGGGAGGACAGTCCGAAATTTCCCCGAAAAAACAAGCGAAAGTCGGTTTTCGCAGATACGGGCGAAAATCGGATACTGCTGCTGGCGCCGCGGCTTTCTGCCCTCTGCCTTTTGGGATTTTTCACCGTTTTGACAGGCGAAAATCGAGCTTTCCCTGGTGCGAAAGTCTCGGCTTCGGCTGGCTAAAATGATGCTTGCCGATTTTTGCAGGCTGAATAGGATTTTTGCCGATGGCGGTGAGCAGAACTGGGTTCTTGTCGGTCTTTGCGGGGAGAATTCGGTTTGCCGACTTGCTGACAGGCGTGAAGCCCCCGTCGTCGGCTTTTGCGGGTGAAAAGTGATCCACCGGCGGCTTCGGCAGGTAAAAGCTCCCGCTTTTCGGCTTTGGTAAGGACAGTCTCAAAAGGTCTTAAACCCCCGCAACGCAATCTCCATGAAACTATAAAAAGACAAACAGACACTCGTTTTAACGGGTGTCTGAATTTTTATATCTTAATGTTTTGCGGATTTCTCGGCGTCTTCTTTCTGTCTTTTCGCTCTTGTTTCCGCATTTTTTTCCGTGGCTTCTGTCCGAACCGTCTTTTACGCCGTAATTTCTCCGCCGCACCGCCCGAAGTTTCGTTTTCTCCTCGGTTTCCCGCGGTTGACGCCGCCTCTTTCTGAGGTTTCCTTTCCAAATCGTCTTCCACTACGCAATTTTTTCGAAATTCTCCGTTTTTCACGTGGCTTTTTTCCGCCGCGCCGCAGTTCCTTTTGTGGCTTATTTCCCGTCTTGCGCGGCATTTTTTCCGTCGTCTGCTGTGTCATTCTTCTACCGTTTTTTTTCGCTGACCCGCATTCGGCTTTATCTCTAAACCGCCTTTCCCCCTCAATTTCCCCGTTGTCATCCGCTTTTTCGCCGCCCGCGGCTGCCGTTTTTCAGCTTTCTGCCTGTCTTGACTGTCTTTCCCTCGGCTCACCGCTGCCTTATATTGCCTTTTCCTCGGCGTACTTCCTGTTTCAGTCACGTTTTGCTGTGTCGGCCCTTATTCCCTGTTCCTTGCCCCCCCCCGCCTCAGCCCGTCAGCCCCCGAAAAGGGGTTTGCCCGCCGTCAGGGTAGAACGGCGGGCAAAAGAATTTGGGAGAGGAAAATAATTATATAAGGGTAGAAAATGGCTGCCCGATAACGGGGGAAAAGTCCGTCACCTGTCGGCAGGAAAAACGGGTTGTCCGTTTTTCTGACTATATAATAGCACAATTGTATTACAAATGTTGTCACTATATGTCGACTGTAAAAATTTTTTTATTTTTTTCTTTTTTTATCACTTTGTTTTTTCTTTCTTTTATGCCCGTATGAAATCGCCGTAAACCCGTCTTTTTGCTTATTTCAGGCGTTTTTTTTGACTTAAGGCGCTCTGCAGATCTCTATACGGCGGTATGGAATCAAAGGTGTATATTTATTTTGTCGTTTTTGTCGTTGAGTATAAATTTTGTTGTCTTCCCTCGCCGTGTGCCGTGAAATATGCCGTCTTTTTCTGAATTTATGCGGAACCCTGCGCCTGATCTTTTTTCGGAATACCGCGTCGCACGCCTCTGTTTTTATCACGTATGACGCGAAACCTCCGGGGCGGCGGCAATCCGGAACTTATTTTATGCCGTTTCACCGCTCTCTGCACCTCTGTCTTTCCCTGAACTGCCGCCCGGCTGTCTGCTTATCCCTAACGTCTCCTTTCCGCTTTCTCTCCGTCGCCATTCTGCCTTTTCCTTGCACGGCAGCCTTTTTGTTCTTCCTTGCGCCGCCGTCTCTTTGCTCCCTTTGCGTCTCCGCTTTTCTGCTGTTTCCTTGCGACACCGCTTTTGAGGTTTTTGTCAAGAGGAACTTTTTAGGGGCAGGGAAAGCTATATGATTAGGGGCAGCAGACAGAGAAAAAGGCTGAAAATGCGCTCTGTGGATGGCTGAAATGCGTTTTGGTGACAGGGAGTATAAAAGAAAAGAGGCTGCGGCGGGGGTAAATACTACATATTCACACGCTTTCCTGCGCTGTAAGGGCTACATTCTGTTCCTTGTTTGCGGGGGCTCGGGGCACAGGGTTTACTAATCCTGTTCCCCGTTTTCGGTGGCGAAAAGGCAGCGGCAAAAATCCAAACGGTCAAGGTTTTAAGAGTGGAGATTTTTTTGCGCTGTTCGCGGAAAAATACGACTCGTCTCTTGACGGGCTGGATAGTCGGAGCGGATGAGATTTTTCATCTGAAAGGTGAGAAAGCGGTATAAAAATTCAAAAAGCTATGCTAAATTTGAAAAGGTTGGTCATAAAGCGTTTTGTCAAACGCTTTTTTATTAACGATTTTCTTTTTCTGAACAGTAGAATTATTCACATTTTTTTGCTATAATATTTTTGCTTACAAGCGCCAAAAGAAAACCAGTATGAAGGAGATGAGGAGGGGAATGTCTGAAAACGGATCAAAAGATCAGGCACTGAGCCACCTGAAAATTGAATTTGCTGTTAAGCAAAAGAAAGGGCTGCCATTCATTATGGCGTCCGCTGTTTTATGGACAATTATGCTGATTGCGTTTCTCACGGATTTGAATGTTTCCGCAAAGAATATGATTGCTATGTGCTGCTCTGCATTGCTTATGCCAGTTGGAATGCTTTTCGGAACAATACTAAAAGTAGATATGTTCTGTAAAGATAATCCCTTTAGCAGTCTTTCCGTTGTGGCTGCCCTCAATCAGCTGATGTATCTTCCGATTGTTCTGTGGACAATGTACGCTGTTCCGGATAAAATGATTATGGTATACGCCATTGTTGTTGGCGCACATTTTTTACCCTATTATTGGATTTATTTTTCGCCAACATATCTATATGCTTCTATTATCATCCCGATTATATCTTTGATGTTTGGAATTTATTTCAGTCAAGTTGTCGTCTGCGTCGCTTTTGTCGCCTTTGATATCCTTATTTGCATATTCCTGTGTTTGGAGAATAAGCAAGCAAAAAAATATCTCAAAACCATAGTCAATAAAGAATAATATCGGCATTGATTAAGTGCGGTTTGGCGGAGGGGGAATTAAATCACTATGACTTTGCACTATGGCGGAAAATACAACGGCGATGAAAAAAGTTTGCCGCAGAGGGAACATCATCCAAATGCAGTTGCCTTTATAGAAGCTGCAAGCACAAAAGAACTGTCTTTAATATGCAATTGTGGCAGCATTTTACTGATGATTATATTAGCGGTGCCATTCGTGCTGCTCGGGAAAGAATATTTTCATAGTAATAGAATTTGTATGATTTTAGCGGCAATATGCGGTGTATTGTCACTATTTCCGCACGAACTACTCCATGCAATATGTTATAAAGAAGATGTGTATTTGTATAACAATTTGAGGCAAGGGCTGTTTTTTGTTATAGGGACGGAAGATATGAGTAAATCAAGATTTGTATTCATGTGTTTATGTCCCAACATATTTTTAGGGCTAATCCCGTATTCAGTTTTTCTTTTCATTCCTCATGCGGTTTTTCTGGGGATGTTCGGACTGATATGTATTGGAATGGGCTTTGGAGATTACATCAATACATACAATGCAATCAGGCAAATGCCAAAAGGTGCGAAAACATATTTGAGCGGACTACATTCATATTGGTATTTAGGGTGAAAACTTCCGGTTTGTCAATCTAACAAACTCTCAAAACGCAAGCGGCGGGACGGGCTTTACCGTCCCGCCGTTCTGTCTTTTCAGCGGTCAAGGTCTTGCTTGTACGTAGGCTGCTCTTTGCGGTTTTCCTGCCGCAAGATACTGCAAACGCCCTTCCGTATCTGCTCCGCTTCCTTTACCTCGTCTTTTAGTGCGAGATAACGGCGGAAAACGGAAACCATGGCGTGCGGAGTTGCGGCGGGAAACGGAAACCCTGCCGTGCGGAGTTTCGGCGGAGAAAGGACCCTCTGTCGCAGTCCAAGGTGGAGGAGAGAGGAAGCCCCGTCGCGGGGCAGTGCGGCGGAGAACGAAAGCCCCGTCGCGGGGGCTCCGTAACACTTTTTTAACAGTTAAACAAAAAGCCCCGAAAATGTTTCCGAAAGTTAAAAAATCGGCTTTATCTGCGGGTTTTCCGCCGCTGAATTTTCTCACAAAGTTGGAACTTTTTTGTGACTTTTCGCCTTTGTGCAAGTTGCACAATTTGTGAATTGAAACATAAGTTTTACAAAGCATATATACAGGTAAAAAAGCCGATAAAACCGCGATTTTATCAGTTAAAAACTGTAATACTTGCATAACAGAAATCTCAAAATCGTCACAAAAAGTTGTTTTTCGACTTCGGGGGGTGTCGGTTTTCCCCGTTGAAAGTGTTGAAAACCCACTTATTGCAAGGGGTTCGGAGGGCTTTCGGGCTATGGATTTGCCTTGACATTCCGCGAAAAAAACTGTATAATTTATCTTACCTTTGGCGGTAGGCAGAGAAGAACGGAATTCCTGCCGCCCGACGCCGGTTGTTTTTGGCTGTTTTCTCTCTTTTTGCCGTTACGGGAGTCATTCCTTCTGCGGCTTAAAAAGAAAAAATTCCCCGAAAATCTCCCTGTGTCGGGCACTCGGTTTTCGCGGTTCGGATTTTTGGCATAACGACAGAAATCCGCAGCGGACACTTTCGTATCTGCAAGGCTTTTGCGGAAGAAAAGACGGCGATCCGTCAGTCAAAACCGACGCAGTCCCGTTCTCCTTTGTCTTGGGGATATTTCCGTCCGTTTTCGGAAAACGACCGGAAATCTCCCCGAAACCTCACTGTATGAATCCGCCGATTAAAATTGCGTTTGCTGAGAAAAGGAAGGTGTTTTGCGTGCGCAAAATCAGAAAGACGGCGCTTGTGCTGCTTATCGCGGCACTGTCTGTGTTGCTTCTCTTCACGGGCTGCGGCAACTCCGACGACGAAATAAGCGCTGCCGATGTTCCCTTCGTTCCCGTATATTCCACGGGTTCGTACGGCGAATATCTCCAGAATCATGTCCGGGCGTCGAGCCCCGATGTGACTGTCGACGTAGACCTTGTGAACGGGCTTACCGCTTCCGAGGGCATATCTTACAAGACGGTCGACGGCAGGGACAACGTGCTTTACAGCGATGAGGACGGTTACTTTGAATTCAAAGTCAACGTTCCCGAAGCCGGAATGTATTCTTTCAAAGTCAACTATTACCCCGTTGCGGGTAAAAGTTCCGCGATCGAAAGAAGTATTACCGTAAACGGCGAAAGTTTCTACAATGAAGCGTCAACCGCGAGCCTTGACAGAATTTACGTCGACGACGTAAAAGATTTCAAGGATCTTGACAACTTCTATATCAAGGACTCCGCCGGAAACGAATCCAAACACTCTCAGGTCGAGAGACCGAAGTGGATCGACGGCGCTTACTTCGAAGACGGAACCCACTACTACAACGGCGCTTTGCAGTTCTATCTCGAAAAGGGCGAAAATATTATCCGTTTCACCTCTCTGCGTGAGCCCGTTGCGATTTCCGCAATGCAGCTTGTCGGCGCTCCCGAAACTCTTTCGTACGACGAGTTTTTGCTCAAGCACATAGACCTGCCGACAGACGGAACTGCCGTTATCCGGAAAGAGCAGGCGGAATATCCGACTTCGAAAAACGACCCGACCCTTTATGCGTCGAACGACCGTACTTCTCCGGGAACCGAGCCGTCGAGCGTAAACACCATTAAAATGAACACGATGGGCGGAAACTCTTCGGGAGACCCGAGGTGGAGCCTTCTCGGTCAGTGGGTCGAATATACCGTTGACATTCCGAAGGAAGGTCTTTATAAGATCTCTTTCCGTGCAAGACAGAACACCCTCATGGGAGGTTTTGCAAGCCGTGCCATCTACATAAACGACGAACTCCAATACGACGAAGCGCAGAACGTCAAGTTCAACTTCGACTCGGATTGGCAGATAGTCACGCCTACCGACGAATACGGAAGTTCTCTTCTCTTCTATTTCAAAGAGGGAACGAACACCATTCGTTTCAAGGCTGTTTGCGGCGATATGACCGAAATCATAAACGCGGTCGAGAACGTTGTTTCAAAACTCAACACCGACTACCGCAAGATCCTTATGCTTACCGGTTCGAGCCCCGACCAGTACCGCGACTATGAGTTCGAAAAGGAAATTCCGGAAGTTATTTCCGACCTTAAGGCTCAGGCGGACATCTTAAAGAGCGTTTACGACGCCCTCATTGATATTCTCGGCGAAGAAGGTCAGCAGACCGCGACTTTGCAGAATATCTTCAATCAGCTTTATACAATGTACGAGAATCCTTCCTCTCTCGCTAAATATTTCAGTTCTTTCAAGACAAACATAACAAACCTCAGCACATGGCTTCAGGATATTTCCTCTCAGCCGCTTGAAATAGACTATTTCGTCATTTCCGAAAACAACGCCGCAGAGCCGAATGCGGAAGCGGGTTTCTTCCAGGGACTTTGGTATCAGACGAAAATGTTCTTCTCGTCCTTTGTCACCGACTTTAACGCGGTCGGAGGCAGCGCGGGCGTGGATTACGACAAGAACGTCACCGTGTGGACCCTTTCCGCAAGAGACCAGGCGACCGTTCTTCGAAGCGTCGTCGACTCCCTTTACGTTTCGCAGTATCAGACGAACGTCGATCTGTCGCTTGTTCCGACGGGCGCGCTTCTTCCGTCAATACTCGCGGGCAAAGGTCCTGACGTCGCTCTCGGAATTTCAACCGAAGACGTTATCAACTACGCCGCAAGAAGCGCTCTTGAGCCGCTCAACAATTACGAGGGCTTTGACGAAGTCAAGAAAAGATTTGTAAAGAACATAATCGAAAGTTCGCTTTCCCTCAAACTCAACGATAAAGAAACTTACGCTTACGGACTTCCCGAGGCGATGCCGTTTGCGATGATGTTCTACCGCACCGACATTCTCGAAGAACTCGGCGTCGAAGTTCCGACGACATGGGATGAAGTCTTCGACCTTATCCCGCTGCTCCAGAAGCGTTATATGGAATTTGCGCCTCCCGACTACGGAACCCTTCTTTATCAGTACGGCGGTCAGTATTATAAATATGACGGCGAGGCTACCGATATCGACAGCGAAAACGGTATCAACGCGTTCATAAAATATACCGACTTCTATACCAATTATAAGATACCGGTAAGTTTTGAGTTCTCGAACCGTTTCAGAACCGGCGAAATGCCGATGGGCGTTACCGAACTTTATACCTTCTATAATAAGATCTCCGTTTTCGCTCCCGAGATCAAGGGCGAATGGACTCTTGCCCCCGTTCCCGGAGTCAAGCAGGAAGACGGCACCGTAAACAACACCGTTCTTTCGCAGTATACCGACGGCGCGGGCACTACGACGAAGACCACTTCGGCGGTAATCGTCAAAGCGTCGAAAAACAAAGACGCGGCATGGTCGTTTATCAACTGGTGGACTTCCGACGAGGCCCAGACCGAATTCGGACGCGAGATTGAAAGCGTTCTCGGTTCTGCGGGACGTTACAACTCCGCGAACAAGACCGCCGTTATGAATATGAACTGGACGAAATCCGAACTTGACGCTATCCAGAAACAGTGGGATTCGATAGTCGGATATCCCGAAGTTCCGGGCGGCTACATAATGACCAGATACGTACAGTTCTCCTTCAACAGCGTTGCCGTAAACTACGAAGACGCGCGTGAAACGCTTCTTGACAACGTCAAGTTCATCAACGACGAAATAATCTACAAACGTCAGGACCTCAAACTGCCGTTCTACTATGTAAATACCGATAATTAAAGGGGGTGGGGATAAATAATGAAAACAGCGTCAAATTCTTTAACCAAAAAGAAGTTCAGAAACTGGGACTTATTCATTTTTATGACTCCCTACCTCGTGACCTTCTTTGTATTCACGATACTTCCGGTCTTCGTTTCGTTCTTTTTAAGTTTTACGAACTTCAACATGCTCGAAACTCCGGATTTCGTCGGATTGCAGAACTATGTCAAACTGTTCCTTAACGACGAAGTATTCACGGGCGCCGTTCAGACGACCCTTATTCTGGGCGTCATCACCGGCCCTGTCGGATACATAATGAGTTTTGCGTTCGCATGGCTTCTTAACGAAGTTCCGGCAAAACCCCGTTCGTTTTTAACATTGCTTTTCTATGCGCCTTCTCTTGCCGGCGGTTTCGTCACCGTCTGGACGCTCCTTTTCTCGGGCGACAGCAACGGTTACATCAACGCATGGCTGCTTGAATGGGGCGTTATAACGGAACCTATCATCTTCCTCAAAGATACGAACTATATGTTCACGATCTGCGTCATCATCATTCTGTGGCAGTCGCTCGGTATGTCGTTCCTTACCTTTATTTCCGGACTTCAGACCGTCGATAAATCCCTCTATGAGGCGGGCGCCGTCGACGGTATCAAGAACAGATGGCAGGAACTTTACTTCATCACTCTTCCTTATATGAGAGGTCAGCTTATGTTCGGTGCCATTATGAGCATCACGAACGCGTTCAACGCAGGTACGCTGATAACCTCGATATTCGGATATCCTACGCAGGACTATGCTCTGCAAACGATAATGAACCACCTGGACGACTACGGCAGTATCCGTTACGAAATGGGTTACGCGTCGACTATTGCGGTCTTCCTCTTCGTTCTGAGTTTCGTTGCAAACAAGCTCATTCAGTTCCTGCTGTCTAAAATAGGTAAGTAAGGAGGGGATAGAAGATATGTCGAAATTTACTGAATTTTTCGGGAAATTAAATCCCAAAAAACTCTTTCATAAAGCCCCTCAGCCCGCAGGCGCCGCGGCAGCCGAAGCTCCCGTTTCCGCGGTAAAACAGAAGAAGAGACTTTTCAAATATCATAAGAGAATGAACAGAAGTCTCGGCGGAGATATTGCTTTCTTTGCTTTTCTTTTCATCGCGTCTCTCTTCTTTGCTTTCCCGATGGTATTCGCGATAAGCAACTCCTTAAAGAAGATGAACGAACTGTTCCTCTTCCCGCCGACCCTTATCGTTAAAGAGCCGACTTTCAAGAACTACACCGACCTCTTTAACATCATGGCAAACTCCCTCGTTCCGATGTCGAAATACATATTCAACACGGTGTTCATCACCTTCTGCGGAACGGCGCTCAGAGTTCTGTCGGCGTCAATGTGCGCGTATCCTCTTTCAAAAAGAGAATTCAAGGGCAGAAACTTCATTTTCACCCTTTCGACCTACGCCCTTATGTTTACTCCGACCGCCGCAACGGTTTCGAACTACATCATAATGGCAAACCTCGGCTGGATAGATACTTTCTGGTCCATTCTTGTTCCGGCGCTCGGCTCCGCGTTCTCCCTTTACCTTATCAAAGGGTTTATCGACGGCTTCCCCGACTCGGTCCTCGAAGCCGCGCGTATCGACGGCGCGGGAGAATTCAAGATCTTCTGGTCGATACTTATGCCTTCCATTAAACCGGGCTGGCTGACGCTTATCGTCTTCTCGGTTCAGGAATACTGGAACACAGGTTCAAACATCTATATATATAAGGAAGAACTCAAAACGCTTTCTTACGCATTAAGCCAGGTCGCAGCCGCGGGTATTGCCCGTCAGGGTGTTTCGATGGCAATTTCAATCGTCATGATGCTCGTCCCCGTTATCGTCTTTATTATCTCCCAGAGTAATATTCTCGAAACGATGGCGACATCGGGTATGAAAGACTAAGGGGGTGGCGAAATGAAAAAGATAACAAGATCGCTCATCACTTTATGTATCGTTTTCGCCGTTCTTTTCTCGACGGCGCTCCCCTCTTTCGCGCTGACCTATAACGAAAACATCACCGACAGTTACAATTACAGTTATTTCGGCGAAAATATCGGAACTCCGGACGCCTACCGTACCGCAAAGGTTCTGTCGTCGACAGACCTCGGAGTCGGAAAAGCGTTCAAACCGGTCGATCTTTTCGTAAAAGGCGACTATATATATGTAGTTGACGCGGGAAATAACGAGATAATCGTCCTCGACAAAAAGTACAATGTCGTAAAAGAAATAAAAGACCTTGTCGGAACAGCGGATTACGAAATTCCCGACATTATCAAGACCGTTATCAACGAGGCGGGCGAGGAAGTCACCGACACCGCAATGCTCACCGCAAACAGATACGGTTTCTACAATCCCCAGGGAATATACGTCGACGACGAAGGACAGATATATGTTGCCGATACCGGTAACAGAAGAATTGTCGTCTGCAATATCGACGGCGTCGTCACCAACATTATCCAGGGCGTGAAAATTTCCGTTCTCGGAGATACGTACACTTTCCAGCCCACAAAACTTATCGTTGACGCGGCGGGCGGCATAAACATCCTTGCCTACGGCGTAAACAGAGGTATCATGGTCTTTGACGACGACGGAACTTTCCGTCAGTTCACCGGAGCTCCCTCTGTTTCGGTAAGCGCTATCGAATGGTTCTGGAGACTGCTTGCAACCGAAGAACAGAAAGCAAACCTTGCCAAATACGTTCCTACCGAATACAGTAATATCCTTGTCGATGACAGAGGTCTTACCTACGCTACCATAGGAACGGTCGACGCGACCGAATATCAGGCGGCGGCGTCCGCTCTCGGCACAGGCTCCGACAGCGCGTCTCCGATAAAGAAACTTTCCGCGTCGGGCGTCGATACCCTCCGCAGGAAGGGAAGACTTGCGATAGTCGGCGATATCTATACCGAAAATAAAACGCAGACCCCGCAGATAGTCGACGTTTGCGTTACAGACGGCGATATCTACACGATGATAGACAGACGCACCGGCAGGCTTTATACCTACGGTCCCGACGGCGACCTTCTCTATATCGGAGGCGGCTACGGTTCCCAGTACGGACGTTTCACTTCCCCGAACTCGATAACGACGACGGGAGACGCTGTTATCGTTTCGGACGGCGGAAACAATACCCTTACGGTATTTGAACTTACCGATTACGCCAAAACGATAAACAAAGCAATAATAACCCATAATTCGGGAAAATACGAAGAAGCCAAGGAACTCTGGCAGCAGGTCGTTTATTATAACTCTTCTTTCTATATCGCTTACGTCGGTATGGGTAAAGCCGAGATGAGAAAAGCGACCGATTCCTCCATTTCGACCGAAGAAAGCCTCGCGCATTACGAACAGGCTCTCAAATATTTTGAAATAGCAAACGAGACCACGAACTACTCAAAAGCGTTCAAGGAACTGCAGAGACGTTCGATGTCCGAGAACTTCATTTTTATAGCTATCGGAATAGTCGTCGTTGTGGCAGGCTGCTTCGTTCTCTATTTCTTGAACAAAAAACGCAAAAAGAAAAAATTACAGCAGGAAAGGGGTGGTAACGCATGACGCAGAATAAACTTGCAAACGTCGGAAACTGGTTTAAGAACCTCGGAATAAGATTCTGGAAAGGTCTTGTCGTTTCCGTTAAAAGGTTCCCCTATTTCTTCTATTGCCTCGTCCACCCGTTTGACGGTTTTTACGACCTTAAAAACGACCCGAAACGCAGAAATATCGGCGGCGCCGTTATTCTCTATATTCTGCTTGCCGTTTCTGCGGTCTTGAGCAAACAGCTTCGCGGATACCTTTTCATAACGAAGGTCGAACAGTTAAACGTTCAGATCTTCACCGAAATGCTTATCGCTGTTCTGCCGTATCTTCTGTGGGTAATCTCCAACTGGTGCTTTACCTCTCTCATGGACGGCGACGGAAAACTCTCCGATATCTTCCAGGCGACAGCCGTCGGAACTCTTCCGATAACGATATGCAATATCCTGCTTATTCCTTTGAGTAACTTCCTAAACCTCGATTCCGCGGGAACCTACTACACGATCTCCACGATCGGTATGGTCCTTGCCTATATCATAATCTTCCTCGGAATGATAACGACTCATCAGTATCAGTTCGGAAAAGGAATTGCGACCGCGATCCTCTCTATTCTGGGAATACTGATAATCCTTTTCGTTATGATACTTTTCTTCTTCCTCGTTCAGCAGGTCGTCGGATTTTTCCAGCAGCTGTCAACCGAGATAAGTTACAGGCTTAACGAGTAGGGAGGGAGGAAAGATGATGAAAAAGATCGGCAGAATTTTAATGTGCGTTGCCCTTGTTTTCTCGGCAATGCTTATCCTCTCCTCCTGCGGCTCTTCAAAAGGATCGTCCTTTATTTCCGACGAACAGAGACAGGAACATATCTTAAAACTTCTCGGCGGCAGCGAAGATACGGTCGTCAAACAGACCCGCTATCCGATGATAACCGCCTCCGAAGGAAAAACCCTCGGTATTACCGGAATGGTAAAACTCACCGAGAACAGCAACTATATCCTGTATATGGACTTCAACGATACTTCTATCGCCGTATATGACAGGAAAAACAACCATATCTACCACAGCGACCCGTCGAACGCGGGAATGATAGAAGAGGGTTCGAGAAGCATGATCTCCTCCCCGCTTTCCATCGAAGCGTACGACGCCCTGAACAAGAGATATGAATTTAACTTCTACGATAACTGCCTTGACGACGAAAACTTTGTTATCGCCGATATGGGGGACGGTAAATTCCGTATCGTCTATACGATAGGTAACGACCCCAACAAGGACCTTGCTCCTCCGGTTCTTACCGTAGATACTTACGAAAAACTTTATTCGGCTCTCGAAAAGGGACATTCTTCCGAACTGTCGGTTCTTACGTCGGCGTATAAACTCATAACGCCTTCGACGATAACCCTTGAAGAAAAGGAATCCCTTATCCAGGACTTCCCGACTCTCGACTGGCAGACTCTTTACATAAGAAGAAGTCTTACGACGAGACAGCGTGCGGCTCTTACCGAAGCCATGAAACTTGCGGGCTTTACCGCTTCCGACGTTAAGGCGGAAATGGAAAAGACCGAATATCAGGGCGCCGAAAGATCCGTTATGTATACCATCCCCGTCGACCTCACCTTAACGACCGAAGGTCTTCAGGTAAACGTCGATTCTTCGCTTATCCTTGCTCCGTCCGAACAGCGTCTTTACAAAATGTCGCTTTACAGAGGGCTCGGAGCCTCCGACGCGTCGGTCGGCGGCGAGTATCTGCTTGTTCCCGACGGCTCGGGCGCAATAATTCCCGCAACAGGCAAACTTTCGTCGCTTGCTTATTCCGAAAGAGTTTACGGCGCGGACGAAACTTTCAACCGCGACCTCAACACTTCGGTAAGCGCGTCCGTCCTCACGGCGTTCGGCGTTTACGACAGAGCCTCGAACGGCGCGGTCGTCGCGATAATGTCCGAGGGCGCTTCGCAGTCGAATATCACCGCAAGACCCATCAACGCGACAAGCAACGCCGCGGCGTCGATAAACTATGAAATAGTTTACGGCGAAAGAGATTACAGAACGTACCGGACGACTTCCGCAACTGCGGGATCGGGATCGCAGCCCGCGGCGTCCAGCAATACCGAAAGCGGAACGGGCGTCGTTCTCTCGAAAGACGCTCCCCAGATAAACTTCACCGTCAAATATTTCTTCATGGACGGAAACAAGACCTATTCCGACTATGCGAAATGGTACAGAAACTACCTTATAAAGGAAGAGATTCTTCCGTCGCTCAGAACAAAGGAATCCGGACTTTCCCTCTATGTCGATCTGCTCGGCGCTATCGACAAGGACGAGACCGTCGCAGGTTTCCCGGTCGTTAAAAAACGCGCTCTGACGACTTATTCACAGGCGAAAGAGATCCTCGAAAAACTTGCGGAAAACGGCGTTACAAACGTAAAAGCGCGTTATTCCTACTGGACGAACGGCGGCTACTATAACACCGTCTTCAACGCCCTCCGTCTTATCGGCGAAATGGGCTCGACAGACGACCTCAAGGCGCTCGTTTCCTATTGCAGCGACAGCGGCACGAAACTTTATCCGACCGCCGACTTTATGTATCTTTACAGAGAAACGGTGGGAGACAACTTCAATTATCAGAACGACGTTGCAAGACGTCTCGACCTCAGAATTTCGAGAGTCGGAATAAGATCCCTGGTCACGGGAGAAGAACTTGATGACTCCGACGAATATAAGTCGGTGGTCTCTCCCGACCTGCTTTCGAACTTCGCCGACACCTTCAAGGCGGATTACGACAAGACCGTCGGAATGACGTCTGTCTCTCTCGGTTCGATAGGTCAGTATCTTGACAGCAACTACAAGACCAACAGAATAGTCAACCGCGAACAGACGCTCGCGATAAACCGTGAGATCCTTGAAAAATTCGCGGACTACGACGTCGCGGTATCGAACGGTAACGACTATACCTGGAAATACGCCGACGCAGTGTTCGGTCTGCCGCAGGGTTCAAGCGACTTTACTTCCGAATCCGAAAGCGTTCCGTTCCTGCAGATAGTTCTTCACGGCTACGTTTCCTACTCCGGCGAAGCGTTCAACGTTTCGGGCGACTATGAGACCGAGATACTGAAAGCGGTCGAGACCGGAAGCAATCCGAGTTTCAGATGGATGTACGAAGCGAATACCGTGTTCGACAACACCCCGCTCGCGTATAAGTTCTATTCCGTAACCTATACCGACACGTTCGACCGCGCGGTTGAAATCTACAAGGAACTTAACGAAGCGATGAAAGACGTCGTAAATCAGCCGATAACCAACCACGAAAAGGTAACGGCAGTCGACGCCGAAAACGGAAAGACCGTTTCGGGAGTTTACGCGACGACTTACGGAAATAACGTCAGAACGTTCTTTGTCAACTACAATTCGTTCGACGTAACTCTGGAAGACGGAACCGTCGTTCCCGCTAAAGATTATACATGGAGGTGAGAGAAATGAGTGTTCAGGCAAAAGAAGTAAAAACAGCAAAAAAACCGAGACGCACAATGAGCCTTGAGAGAAAGAACAGTCTTTTCGGATATGTCTTCACTCTTCCCATTATAATCGGGTTGGCATTCGTTTATCTCCCGGTCCTCTTCCAGTCTCTTATGTATTCTTTCGGAGATATCAACATAACCAAAGAAGGCTGGAAAGTCGAATGGGCGGGCTTAAAGAATTACAATCAGGCGCTGTTCGTCGAAGACGGATTTTTAAGGACCGTTATCGAATCAATAGCGGCGCTTCTCCCGCAGATAATCATAGTTATCATATTCGCGTTCTTCATGGCTAACCTTCTTAATCAGAAGTTCAGAGGAAGAACCGTCGCGCGTGTTATCTTCTTTATCCCGGTTATTATTTCGACCGGCATAATCTCCCAGCTCGACTCGATGTCGTCGATGCTCGACGTTTACAGCTCGGGAGGAAAGATGGAGACCGGCGGCGCCGCAGGCTCGAATATGTTCGGCTATAAGCAGGTCGCGGACCTCGTGACCCAGACCCTTAACAACGCGGACCTTTCGAATATCGTCCTCGGAGCGGTTGACGGACTTTATTCCGTCATCACCTCCTCAGGCGTTCAGATGCTTATTTTCCTTGCGGGTCTGCAGGGTATCTCGGTAAGTATGTACGAATCCGCGAAAGTTGAAGGCGCGACGGGCTGGGAAGTCTTCTGGAAGATATCTTTCCCGATGATAAGCCCTCTTATCCTCGTCAACCTGCTTTATACGGTTATCGACCTGTTCCTCAAGTCCGATAATGCGGCGATCGCCTTTATCAACCGTTATCTTGACAACGCGGCGACCTATGAGGTTGCGTCGGCGTTCTCTTGGATATATACGATAGTCGTAATTCTTTTCGTACTTATCGTCTTCTTGCTTGTCAAGAAACTGATAGTATACCAGGACTAAGCAAAGGAGGAAATGAAAATGGAAAACAACACAGTAACTCCGAGCGAAGTCCCCGCAGCAGAGAAAAAGCCCAATTTCTTCAAGAAACTCTGGGAAAAGATCAAAAACAAAATACTCAGCAGACAGGAAGAGGTCATAACCTGGGACAGATGGAAAAGGAAAAACCTCAATCCTGCGGGTTTCGGCAGATTCTGCTGGTATATCGTCCGTCTCGTTCTCATAATCGGTATTTCCTTTATGATACTTTACCCCTTTATCGTTAAGGGTATAGTTTCCTTTATGAGTACGAACGACATAACCGACAACACGGTTATGTATATCCCGCGCGAGGGAAGCACCTACTTCATTCAGAAAGCAGTGAACAGCCTTGATTACTGGCCCGCGCTCTTAAACACCGCGCTCCTTTCTCTCGGCGTTGCGGTCATTCAGCTGTTCGTAAGCACGATGGTCGGTTACGGATTTGCCCGTTTCAAGTTCTGGGGCAAAAACTTACTGTTCCTCTTCGTTCTTCTTATGCTTATAATCCCCGCGCAGACCATAACTCTTCCGCTTTACGTAAACCTCAACAACTTTTTGGGAACCGGAATTTCACTCATCAACACGCCTTTCGCACTTCTCTTCCTTGCGCTGATGGGTCTCGGTCTCAAAAACGGACTTTATATCTACCTTATGCGTCAGTTCTTCAGAGGAATGCCCAAGGAACTCGAAATGTCCGCCTATATCGACGGCGCGGGTCACTTCAGAACGTTCTTCTCGATAATGCTTCCGAACGCTACGAATATGATGATAACCGTATTCCTCTTCGCGTTCACATGGCAGTGGACCGACACCACCTACAACACAATGCTTATCCCGCAGCTCAAGATCCTGACGAACACCATAATGAACGTCACGACCGCGACTTCGGGCGACACAACGCAGATGCAGGCGCTTCTGGACACCTCGTCCCTTCTCCTTATCCTGCCGCTGCTCATTGTGTTCCTCTTTGCTCAGAGATACTTTATACAAGGTATAGAGCGAAGCGGCTTGGTAGAATAATTTCAGGGAACGTAAAAAAGTCCGGAACGCTTCGCTGCGAACTCACCTCGCCGCTCGCCGTACCCCTGTACGGCGTCGGGAGAGCGAAAACGGCGTGCGTTTCCGCCTCGGTTCATTCACTCCGAACATTTTTCCTGTTCCCTGAAGCGGGAATATAAAAGTCAGGAACATGTTCGCAATGTTCCGTCCCCCTAACCACATAAAGGGGCTGTAATTAACATTAGTTTTTTGCAGCTCCTTATTTTTATGTAAAATCAAATCAACTCTGATATAAGAAAGGAGGGGTAGTATGCCTCGTACCTCTATGCCCCCGCCGGGTTCCGAAAGAAAAGCTCAGGAAAAACCGAAGACTTTCGGCGGCTGGGTGAAATTTATCTCAAAAAACTTCAAAGGCACGATGAAACGTCTGCTTTACATCTATAAACTTGTCTGGGAAGCAAAGCCCGGGATCCTCGCGGCGCTTTCCGCAACTTCGATTTTGGGCGGCGTGCTTCCCGTTCTCGGCTCGGTAATAACCAAACTCGTTATCGACGCCCTGTCCGACGCGTATGCGGGAACTCTTGACCGCGGATTTACCTTTATTATCGGTATTCTTATCTTCCAGATGATATATTGGGTGACGCAGCAGGTGGTCAATACCTTAAACGACCTTATTTTAAGGGTGTCGAACGACTTGCTTGTTTACAGTATCCGTATCAAAATGATGGACAAAGCGAAGACCCTCGACCTTGCGTCGTTTGATATGCCGGAATTCTATTCCAAAATGGAAAACGCAAATCAGGAAGTCAGCGCCCGCCCGATGCAGGTCATGTGGTCGTCCTTTGCGATAGTTTCTTCGATAATCAGTTTCATAAGCTATATCGCGATTCTCGGCAGCGTTCTGCCGTGGGCGCCGATCGTCATAATCCTGATGTCCGTTCCGTCAACGCTCGTCCACTTCATCTACCGCAAAAAACTCTTCAGGTATACCCGTCACCATTCCAAGAAACGCCGTCAGATGACCTATTACAGCGGGCTTCTTACCGATAAGGACCTTGTAAAGGAAGTCAAACTCTTCGACCTTGCCGATACCTTTAAGGAAAGATACGACAAAACTTTCAAAGGCTATTACAAAGGCGTTAAAAAGATAATCCTTTCGGAGGGACTTTGGGGCTTTTTGTCGAGTTTTGCCGAACTTGCGGTCCACTGCGGAATGTTGGTGCTTATCGCGTGGAAAGTCTTTATGCGTATGCTTACCGTCGGCGATTTCAGCCTTTATTCGGGGGCGCTTCTCGCGATTTCGAACGGCGTTGAGTCGATTATAAGCACCTCCGCCGGTATCTATGAAGGAACGCTCTTTATAGACAACCTTATCGTCTTTATGCAGGAGGAGGCGCATATCGTTCCGTCCGTTGATCCTCCCAGAGAGGTAAACAAGGGCGCGGGTCACGAGATAATCTTCGAAAACGTTTCCTTTGCATATCCGAAGACCGATAAATACGTTCTCAAAAACCTGAATTTCACTATTTCGGGCGGAGAGACGATCGCTCTTGTCGGGCTTAACGGCGCGGGCAAAACGACGCTTATAAAACTGCTGACGCGCCTTTACGACCCGTCGGAGGGCAGAATTCTGCTTGACGGCCACGACATAAGGGAATACGACGTCCGCGAACTTTACGATATTTACGGAATAATCTTCCAGGATTTCGGGAAGTTTGCCTTTACCGTCGCCGAAAACATCGGTTTCGGTCAGATATCGCGTATCGGCGACCGACAGGCTATCGAGGAGGCGGCAAAACAGAGCGACGCCACGCGCTTTATCGGAAAACTCAAAAACGGTTTCGATACGAACCTTATGCGAATTTTCGAAGAGGACAGCACCGAACTGTCGGGCGGGCAGTGGCAGAAAATTTCCGTTGCCAGAGCCTTTTTCAGAGATTCGGATATCCTTATCCTCGACGAACCGACGGCGGCGCTTGACGCCATTGCCGAGCAGGAGATATTCAATCAGTTCGACAGACTGCGCGGAAACAAGACCACTATTTTCGTTTCTCACCGTCTTTCTTCGGCGACCCTTGCCGACAAGATAATAGTGCTTAACTACGGAGAAATTGTCGAAATGGGAAAACACCGCGACCTTATGAAATTGAACGGCAAATATGCCGAATTCTTCAACGCGCAGGCGCAGAAATATCTTGAAAAATAAAACAAACCCGACATGCCGAGGCATGTCGGGTTCAATTTTTAATCCGAATATACGATTTCGAGTATCTCTCTGAACTTTTCCGGGTTCTCTTTTCTTAACTCTTTGAGCCGGTACCCCATATCTGAATAAATATCCCTGCCCGGAGTGACGGAAAAAGACGAGAGAAGACGGTTTTGGTCAAGTCCGTAAGCGTTTGCTATCCGCAGAAGGACTCTCTGCGACGGAATAAGCGCCTTGCCGCTGCGCGGGTCGAACCCTTTTTCAAGAGCGGAAAGATAGGTGTGGCTTATTCCGATCCGAGCCGCCGCTTCCCTTAAGGAAAGACCGCGTTTTTCTCTTGCCGCAATAAGCGTTTCCTCAAATTTCATTATTTTTCGTCCCAGTTATGCCATACGTTCTGGACATCGTCGTCGTCTTCGAGAATGTCGAGAAGTTTCTGCATATTCTTTACGTCCTCTTCGTCGGTAAGCGAAATGTAAGTCCCGGGGACCTGTTCCTTTTCCGCGGAAAGGAATTTGTAGCCTTTTGCCGCAAGTTTTTCCTTTGTTTCAAAAAGGGTGTCGGGAGAAGTGTAAACTTCGAAAACTTCCTCTTCTTCGGAGTAGTCGTCGACTTCGACGTCGAAGAGGTCTTCCATGAGTTTGTCTTCGTCAAGGTCTTCCTTTTCGATGACCATAACGCCTTTTGTCTCAAACTGCCACGATACCGAACCCGTCTGACCGAGATTTCCGCCGTATTTATCAAAATAGTGGCGCAGGTCTCCCGCGGTTCTGTTTCTGTTGTCGGTGAGCGTTTCGACGATTATCGCGACGCCCTTCGGACCGTAACCTTCGTACTGTATCTCTTCATAGTTGGTGCCGTCGTCGCCGCCGGACGCCTTCTTGATAACTCTTTCGATATTATCGTTCGGAACGTTGTTTTCCTTTGCTTTCGCGATAAGGTCGCGGAGTTTGGTGTTTGAAACGGGGTCGGGACCCGATTCTTTTACCGCAAGGGTAATTTCTCTTCCGATCTTGGTGAAGACTTTCGCTCTCTGGGCGTCGGTCTTCTCTTTTTTGTGCATTATATTTTTCCATTTAGAATGTCCGGACATATTCGTTACTCCAATCTATTTTCTTCGGTATGATGAAAGAACTATTATCGGCAAAAGCCATATAAGGTTATATATCAAGAGCCATGCGAAGTTCATTGCCGACGGTGTGACTATGAGCGCCGCAAAGCATAAAAGCACGCCGACCAATATTCCGAGATGTTTGCTTTTTATCGAGAATTTGAATATCTGCGCCATATCTTTTGCCAGCAGCACGGTGCTTGCAAGTTCGGTCGTTCCCGAAGTCGTTACCATCGCGACTTTTGCGTTCCCCGAAAGCAGGTTGCCTTCGTATTTGTCGAAAAATTCGTATTCGGCTTCGTTCGTGATGAAAATTCTCGATTTTTTAATTCCGAAATCCTTTTCGATAAGCGTTTTGTCGAGCGCGACGTCTTTTGTCTTTATGAAAAAGTCAAGTTCGGTCGCCTCGGCGATCTTCTGTTTAATTTCTTCACTGCAGCAATATTCGAAAAGCATTGCCGCCGAGAGGTCGCCGTTTATCGAAAGATAGAGCATTACGCAGTTTTCTTCGATAAGGGAAGCCTCCTTTTCCTGACTGTAAGGCTCTATGTTGTTCGCGAGCAGCAGGTTTCTTGTTCCGAAAAGGACTTTGTCTTCGTTTATTACCGCGGAAATTCCCTGATCCTTTATATATTTTACCGCCTCTACCGTCAGCGGGATCTCGTTGTCGAGAGCTTCAAGCCCGTCGAAAACGCCCGCCGCGGGAGACTTTACTTCCTTGAGTATCCTATCGACGTATCTTATCGCGGTGTCCGTCTCCGTCGTCTTTATGGTCATCTTTTTGACCGCCGTCTTTTCCGGAGGGAAAAGTTCGCTGTCATCGACTATCACAGCCGAGACGTCTTTGAGGGAAGCAATGGAGGAGTATCCGAAAAATATCATTCCCTTTTTGCGCATACGGGACTGCATTGTGCTGTACGGAAGCACGAACGCGAGTTCTCCGGAGAGGGACGCCGCAACTATCGACATTGCCGAAAGGGCGGTGAAAAACATCGAAAAGCCCTTTATATACATTACGATAAGCGAAAGCAGCAGTATGACCGCGAACATTATCGGGACGAACCGTCTGCCTCTTTTTTCGGACGGGTCGACGGCGTAACTGCGGGCGACAATGTCGGGAAGTTCTTCTCCTTTGCCCGCTTTGCAGTATTTTTTCCCCGTTTCATCTTTGAAACTTCCGACGAGATATGTGTTTTCCGAGTCCCGGAGCCTTTCGATATTGTGTTTTATCCCCATTGCAAAAGACCTTTTCGCGGCAAACGAGACCGCAATGGAAACAAAGAGCATCGGAGAAAAGACTTCGGTCGTAACTCCCTGTATAAAAATGAGGGAAACCGATCTCAGCAGTACGGCAATAAGCGCAAATGCCGAAAAACTGTCGTTTGACGCGTTCCATTTGAAGACCGAAAGAAAAACGTCGTTCATTTCGGTGAAGGAAGCGAGGTAAACGACCGCACAGAAAATTATTCCCCAGACGCCCATGGCGACGGGCGGCATACGCAAAATGACAAACAGAGTGTCAAGCACTGCGACGATGGCGGTTATTATAAATTTGAGCAGCAGGAAGTCGTTTGTTTTTCGCATTACGGAACGCTGCTTCTTCAAGAATTCCGCTTTGTTCATAATCAACCTCTTTGGCGGAGGATCTCGTAAAGGATAACTCCTCCGGCAACCGACACGTTGAGGGAGGAAATTTCTCCCTTCATCGGTATTTTTATTTTGAAATCACTTTCTTTTTTAACGAGTTCGGATATCCCCTTGCCCTCGTCTCCGAGAACAAGAGCCGCGGCTCCCGTCATGTCCGTTTTATAGATGTCGGTCGCGGTCCCGTCGCCGCCGTCAGCCGCGTATATCCAGACGTTTTCTTTCTTGAGTTCGTTTATCGTACCCGCGATATTCGAGACCCGCGCTATTTTCATATATTCGCAAGCCCCCGCCGCCGCCTTGAAAACGGTGGACGTAAGCGCGCAGGAATTCCTTTTCGGAACGATTATTCCGTGAACACCGCAGGCGTTCGCCGTCCTTATTATCGCGCCGAGATTATGCGGGTCGCAAACTCCGTCGAGAATGACGATAAAGGGCTTTTCGCCCTTTATGCGTGCAGTTTCGAGAATATCTCCGACCGAGGAATATTCGAAATCGTTGACGATCGCGGCAATTCCCTGATGAGCGTCGGAACCCGAGATACTTTCCATTTTTCTGCGGTCGACTTCGATTATCGGAATATGCTTCTCTTTTGCCATTCCGCAGATCTTGATAACAGAGCCCTCTCTGCCGCCTTTAAGAATATATATCTTTTCGACGGTGCGGTCGCCCTTTATTGCTTCGGAAACGGGGTTTCTTCCGAAAACGATGTTTTCGGTATCCATTATTTTGTTCCGAAAATTCTGTCGCCCGCGTCGCCGAGACCGGGTACGATATAACCGTGGTCGTTGAGACATTCGTCAAGCGCCGCGCAGTAAACTTCGACGTCGGGGTGGTCTCTGTTTATTCTGGAAACTCCTTCGGGAGCGGCGATGAGATGTACGCTTCTTATGTTCTTAACGCCCTTGTTCTTAAGGAAAGTTATGGCTGCCGAAGCGGAGCCGCCGGTCGCGAGCATCGGGTCTACGAGGAATACGTCTCTTTCTTCAACGTCTGCGGGAAGTTTGCAGTAATATTCAACAGGTTCGAGAGTTTCGGGATCTCTGTAAAGACCGATATGTCCCACTTTGATGTTGGGAATAAGGGTGAGGATTCCGTCGGTCATTCCGAGTCCTGCGCGGAGAATGGGGACGACTGCCATTTTTTTCGAGATCATTTTAACGGTCGCTCCGGTTATGGGAGTTTCGATATCGACGTCGATCATCGGGAGGTCTCTCGTTATTTCATAGCACATAAGCATGGATATCTCTTCTGCAAGTTCTCTGAAATCCTTGGAGCCTGTTTCGGTCTTTCTCATAAGAGAAATTTTGTGTGTGATAAGCGGGTGGTTTGTAATGTGTACGTTCATGTCAGTCGTCCTCTCTTTTTTCTGTTTATATTAAAATTATGAAAACATTGAAATGCGTTTCAGGTGCTTGCCGCCCTCGAATTCCGTCGTCAGAAAGATCCTGACGAGGTTTTCGGCGGTCTCTTCGTCGATTATCCGCGCTCCGAGACAAAGCACGTTCGCGTCGTTATGTCTGCGGGTGAATTCCGTGCTTTTCGGGTCGGTGCAGACAGCGGCTCTTATTCCTTTGACCTTGTTTGCCGCCATCGACATTCCTATTCCCGTTCCGCAGACGAGTATTCCTTTTTCGAAGTCGCCCTTTGCGACGGCTTCGGAAACCGCTTTCGCATAAACGGGATAGTCGCAGCTTTCGTCGGTGAACGTTCCGAAGTCTTTTACTTCGTATCCCATATCCTCAATGAATTTTTTCAGGTCGTTTTTCATGAAAACGCCTGCGTGGTCGGCGCCTATGGCTATCATTTCGTATCTCCCTTCAGTTTTTCTTCCCTGTCGCGCTCCGCCTGCGGTTTTCTTAAATATCTCGGCAGGAGTTTAAGCGAAGAAATTTCTTCTTTCCCTTCCGCCGCGGCAAGCATTCCGCGCGAGTCTACAATATCGCAGTTCTGCGGAAAAACGAATTCCGCGTTCTTATCTTCAAGCCTTTCGGCGAGAATTTTTGCTCCGTCTCCGGCGAGAATGAGTTTTTTGCCGTATTTCGCGGCGACTTCCGCCGCCTCCTCCGCCGGGATCTGACTGTCTTCGGTAAGCCTTGTTATCTTTCCGTCTTTACACTCGAAAAACGCCGCGTAAAGCATTTTCCGCCTTGCGTCAAGGGCGCAGCATATAATTCCGTCTTCGTCCGTATGCCCGTAAGCCATTGCTTCAAGGGTCGAGAGGGGAACGCAGGGAATATCTTTTGCAAAGGCAAGCCCTTTGGCTGTCGCAACGGCGATTTTGAGCCCCGTAAAAGACCCCGGACCTGCCGTGACGATGATTTTTTCTATCTCCTCCGTCGTCGCTCCCGACTTTTCGAGCGCCGACAGGATTGCCGGCAGAAGCGTCTGACTGTGAGTCAGGGTCGAACTTTCGGAAAAATATGCCGAGAGGTTTTTGCTGCGGAAAACGGACACCGAATAGGAAGAGGATGCGGCGTCAAACGCCAGAACGACATTTTTCAAATCAGTCCGTCCTCCGTTTCTATGATACGGTCGTTTTCGGAGTCGCCGTAAGAAAAATATATGTCGGAAACATCGTCTCCGAGTTCCTCGGCTGCCTTGGGCCATTCGATGAAAACGGCGGAATTTCCGTCGCAACAGTCAAAAAGACCGGCGGAAAATATATCGTCCGCATCGGTCAGTCTGTAAAGGTCATAATGAAAAATAACGGGTTCGGTGTCGTAACGGTGGCAAAGGGCAAAGGTGGGGCTTGTAACTTCGCCCGTATATCCGAGCCCTTCGGCAACGCCTTTTACAAACGCCGTTTTCCCGCAGCCCATTTCTCCGTGAAGACAAAATACCGAACCTGCGGAAAGTTTTTTCGCCAAAGCGGCTCCGAGTTTTCTCGTTTCCTCTTCGGAATGAGTGACAAATCTCATAAAAACCGCTCCTTTCCGCACATATTTATTATATTATATATTAAAAGAAGCACCGTGTCAATGACTTTTTCTTGAAAAAAAAGCGGCGCCGGCATAAATTGAAAAAAAGGCGGCGATAATCGTAAAAGAAAGGAGTCTGATATGGAAAAAATTACATTTTCGCCTCTCGTAAAGGAAGAAAAAACGGAAGTTGCGGTCATCGGAGGCGGCTTTTGCGGACTTTTCTCGGCTTATCTTCTGCAAAAGGAGGGCAAAAAGGTCTCGGTTTTCGAAAAAGACGGGTTTTACACAAAAAAAACGCCGCCCGAAATATTGCAGTACGACGCCGAACACAGTCTCTTTGCCCTGAAAAACAAGTTCGGAACGGAAAAGGCGGTCGCATTTTATAACCTTGAAAAAACCGCGCTCTCCGGTATAAAAAGCGTCGCCTGCGAAACCGGATACGAAGATTTTACGGATAAGGATATTTTCACTTTCTCCGACGGCGGCGCGTCTCGGAAAACGGTCGAAGAAGAATACAGACTTCGGAAATACGGCGGGTTCGACGTCGAACTTATCGACGGAAAAGACGGGCTTGACCTGTTTTCTTTCCCGTTTGAATGCGGGATTTATTCTCCGAAAGGCGGCGCTTATGCCGACAGGTCGGATTTCTGCGCGGCGCTTCTCTGCTTCCTTTCGGTGAAGGGAGCGTCTCTTTACGAAAACACGCGGATAGATTTTGTAACGCAGAACCCCGACGGCTTTTTGCTTGAGAGCGGAGACGGCGTTTCGGTCTTTGCGGAGACGGTATTCGACTGCCGAGGACTTTCTCTTCTATCGCGTTATCCTTTTCTCGGCAAGAGGGAGGCGGCGTTTTTTATAAAGACCGCGCCCGTGACCGATTTTGCGGGCTGGCATAACCGCGCGTTTCTTCGGG
The DNA here is from genome assembly GCA_934501435.1 of uncultured Eubacteriales bacterium. Lineage (GTDB taxonomy): Bacteria > Bacillota > Clostridia > Oscillospirales > UBA644 > Geddesella. Next base: position 72,391 of record CAKSTW010000002.1, on the reverse strand, counting down.
ATATCTATGAAAAACCGCTCTGTTTTCTCTGCGATAAAGAAGGCAGGGTGACCGTTGCGGGGGCCGATACCTTTTATCCGAAAAAGGAAACGGGATTTTTCGGCGCGCTCTTTTCCCTGCTTTCCGAAAGGAAATTTTCGGGGCTTGAAAAAACGCTTTACGAATATTTCTGGCAGTTTGACGCCGAAATTTCGGAGCAGGGCGTTTTTTCGTACCTCAAAACGAAAAACGGACTTCCCGCCGCGGGCGAAGACCCGATAAGAAACGGTTATTTTTACCTTACGTCGGGGAATAAAAACACGCTTGTCTCGGCGTTTATCGCCGCCGAAAGCGCGGTCGGAAAATTTCTGCGAAGACCGACGGCGGGAGGGCTTTTTTGAGGTCTGGAAGACTCTTACGGCAGGGATTTGTCGGGGTATGACAGGGCTTTGTTGAGGGGGAAAAACCGTACTTTGCAACAGGGCTTTGTCGCCGTACTGAAAATCCCCGCCGCGAAACCCGACGGAACTCGCCCTCCCCTAAACCCCTGCGACTTACTGTCCCGCCGCACAACCTGACAACCCCCGCCGCCGTGAGAGCCGACGCTCTTCGTTTCATGAACCTCACCGCCGACCCCGCCGCCGTACAACCCTGCGCCTCGCCACAGTGAGACTCGGAGCCCCTGCCTGCCGAGAAACCTGACGCTCTTCGTTTCATGAACCTCATCGCCGTCCCCGCCTCCGCAGAAAGCCGTTTTTTGAAGATATTGTTAAATCTTAGTGATTTCTATTGACAAGACGGATATTTTCGGGTATAATAATCGCGTTAATATTTGCGGGTGTAGTTCAATGGTAGAACCCCAGCCTTCCAAGCTGGTCGCGTGGGTTCGATTCCCATCACCCGCTCCAAAAAAAGACAGCCGTTTGGCTGTCTTTTTTTTATCCAATCCGAAGGATTGGTATGTAATCCCGCGTAAGCGGGTATGTAATCACCGACAGGCGAATGCTATAACTATTCGAAAAGTGTTCTTCGGATTGATTACATACATTTTCTTACGAAAATGATTACATTCCGACTTCGTCGGATTGCATGCAAGGCTTCGCCTTGATTTATGCAGTAAAATAATAGTTTGCATTTGAAAAGCACTGCATAGCGGTGCTTCCTTTTTATATCAGTTCCTCGATATGGTAAATATATTCAAGTGACGACAACGCCTCGATTATCTCGCTGTGTTTTTTGTATTTTTTGAGTTCCGGGCTGTCGATCGTGAGCCCTATCGTGTAAACGCTCAGCCCCGAATTCAGGTACGCCGGGTTCATTTCGATGTCGTCGATACGCAGTCCGAGTTTTCTTATCGTCGCGACGAACTCCTTGAGGTCGTCCCTGTTTTTCAGTTCGAGGTGAATATCGAAATGGTTTGAAATATTCTTTAAGAGATTTTCGACCTGCGGGAAGAACATCAGGCTGCAAAGCAGGGCGGCGAACGAAACTATTGTCAAAAGATAAAGCCCCGCGCCTATCGCAAGTCCGATAAATCCGCACGCCCAGAGCCCGACCGATGTCGTAAGCCCTTTTATCTGATTTCTCGAACTGAAAAGAACGGAATTTCCGCTTGTTATCGCGACCGCGATGACCGAGGCGACCGACAGCATCGGCAGTTTGAAGCCGAAACTTTCCGCAAGGTAGATGTCGATGAGCATTGCGGTGGTCGACGCGAGGGAAACGAGGATAAACGTCCTGAAACCCGCCGAATGGCGTTTGCTTGACCGTTCGCAGCCGATTATCGCCGAAAGCACGACCGAAACGACTATTCTGAAAATTACCGACGCCGTACCGAGTCCCGTCGACCATTCGCCGAGCAGGGTTGCTATCGGGTCTGTTATTGCAGGGTTTATCATAAAAATTTCCTCCGGTTTCTCTGTCTTTTTTGTATATTTTCCAAAATTGCGTATTGCTCCTCCGCCGCTTCGTCAAACGCCGCCTCTTCGGGGGACGGCGCGTCGTCGCGCGGAGTTTCTTCTCTTATCTTGTTGATTTTTGCAACGAGTTCGTCGACAGGGGAAAGTTTTTCTTCAATCGGAACGAGTTCATCGATATTATTCGAGTATGCCCCCGAAAGCCAGAGCGAAAGTTTTGCCGAGGCGGGGCCTATCAGTTCGTATAAAACGCTTGACGCGAGAATGACCGTCTGCAAAGCGCTGCCGAGACTTCCGCCGAGAGTTCTCGCGCCGAGAGCCGCAAGACCTATTGCAACTCCTGCCTGCGGAATAAGGGCAAGCCCCAGAAAGTTCCTGACTTTTTTGTCCTTTTTGACGAGAGAACAGCCGACAAACGAGCCGGCGTATTTCCCGACGATTCGAGTTATGAAGTAGACTGCGCCGACCGCAAGCAGGGGATACGCGCCTATCGCCGAATCGTTTTCGAAAAGGTCGCCGAGCTTAAAAGAAAGCCCCGAATGGACGAAAAACAGCAGGAGAATGGGCGGATTGAAATAGTTTAACTGCTTGAAAAGTTTGTCGTCTTCGGTTATGTTCATGTAGACCGTGCCCATCGCCATACAGCCGAGCAACGGCGAAATTCCGATAATCGCACAAATTCCGCAGAACGCAAACAGCGTCGCTATCGAAATAATAAGACGGTTGTCGGTCGAGCGTTTTTTCGGCATAAGAAGCCGCATCAGAACCCCGAAAAATCCGCCGAGAGCCATTATTCCGATGTTTTCCGCAAGCGTCAGGCATATCCCGCCGATATCGACCCCTTCGCCCTTTGCCGCGACGGCAACCGAGATCGCAATGCTGTATGCCACAAGTCCTACTATATCGTCAAGGGCGACGACCTGCAAAAGCGTGTTTACAAAGTCGCCTTTCGCGCCCGTCTGCCGAATTGTCATAAGGGTAGACGCGGGAGCGGTCGCCGCCGCAAGGGCAGCAATTACAGCCGAAAACGCAAGGTCGAGCCGCAGAATGAAATACATAACGGCAAAGATTGCCGCCGACGCCGCAAGAGACTCAAAAACGGTTATGACGATAACCTTGCCGCCGTTCTTTTTGAGTTCGGAAAACCTGAAAAATTCGCCCGTTCCGAACGCGATGAAAGCGAGGGCGATATCCGAAAGGAAGTCCATTCCGGAAATTACTTTTGCGGGAATTGCGTTAAGGCAATAAGGTCCGAGAAGAATACCCGCCAATATGTAGGCGGTGACGTTCGGCAATTTCAGCAGTTTTGTAATTCTTGTCAGAAGATAGCCGACAAAAAGCATCATGGCGACCGAAATTATTATCGTCGCGACCGGGGATATATTCAATTTTTCATATAAGACTTCAACCACCGAATCACCTCGATTCTATATTTCTATTCTCGATTTCGAAAAATATTCCAAGTGGATTTTCAAGAATTATTTGTATATAATATTTTAAGTTTTTGTTTTTCTGCGTATTTGACGGTGTATGCTGTTCCGCCTGTGTCTTTTGTCAGGTAACAGATACATATACTGCTCATATCAACAAGCATACGATTTCTTTTGTGCATACAGCCTGAAAAATATTGTGTTGCGGCATAAAATATTTCGTCTGCAAAAACCGAAAAGGGGGTCTGTTTGTGGTATGGAAGGACAAGAATCAGGAGGATTTGGGGATATTTTTTCTTTAATTTGATAATAGTTTGTTCCGCAACAGAATCAAAGCCGTAGGCTCCTCCTGCCGCAAAGCGGGTATATCCCTTTTCAATAAGTTTCTCTATTTCTTTTTCAAGCGATTCCGATATCTTTTGAATTTGATTTTCGGGAATGTCCCGATGTCCTGTAAAACAGCAGGTTTTTTCTTTTTCCGAATACATTTTTTCAGCTCTCTTGCATACTATAATATAAAAATTTTAGATTTTAATATTTATAGTATATATAACCTCTCAAGGGCTGTCAATAGTCTGTGGAATATTGTGAAAAATATCTATAGACTGTGTTCGGGAGGAAGAATATATGAGTGAGATTTCAAAAATAATAGGTACAAGAATAAGAAATTACAGGAAAAGCCGCGGTCTGTCGCAGGAAACGCTTGCGGAACTTGCGAAATGTCACCCGACATATATCGGTCAGATAGAAAGAGGTGAAAAGAACGCGACGGTCGACAGCATTTTCAGAATAACAACGGCGCTCAATCTTCCGATGTCCGCGCTATTTGAAAAGATCGGCGACGGCGCCGCCGAAGAAATTCCGCTTGCCGTCTATGAAATTGCGGCGGCAAAATCTCCGGAAGAACAAAAACGGTTTTTTAATTTGCTGAAAGAAATAGAAAATTATAAAAATATGTAAAGGGGGCTTTAAGCCCCCTTTTGTTTATTTCTTTGTTACAAGTTCGACGGTGTCTCTTGCTATCATGAGTTCTTCGTTTGTGGGAATGACCATGATGTGAAGTTTGGTATGTTCGGGGTCTTTGGAAAGATCCGCTTCAATGCCTCTCTTCATATTGAGTTCTTCGTCGATCTCAGCACCGAGGAACGCAAGTTTCTTTGCGACTCTCGATCTGTAATGCGGATTGTTTTCTCCGATGCCGCCGGCAAAGACTACCGCGTCGACGCCGCCCATTGCCGCGGCGTACCCGCCGATGAGTTTAACCAGCTGGTGAACGAGCATGCTTTCGATAAGCTGGCATCTCTTGTCTCCGGCTTTTGCGCCGCTCTCGATGTCTCTGTTGTCGCTTGTTTTCTGCGAGACGCCGAGGATACCCGATTTTTTGTTCATCATTTCGTCGACCTGAGCGGGGGTCATATTTTCTTTCTGCATGATAAGGGGGATAATTGCAGGGTCGATGGAACCGCAGCGGGTTCCCATGATGATACCCTCAAGAGGGGTAAGTCCCATCGAAGTGTCGAGACATTTTCCGCCGTCGACCGCCGCGACGGAAGAACCGTTTCCGAGGTGGCAGGTGACTATTTTAAGGTCTTTCGGGTCTTTTCCGAGCATCTCCGCGGCTCTCATGCTGATGTAGCGGTGAGATGTTCCGTGGAAGCCGTAACGTCTTATTCTGTATTTTTCGTAATATTCATAAGGGAGAGCGTACATATACGCGTAATCGGGCATCGTCTGGTGGAAACCGGTGTCGAAAACCGCGACCTGGGGACAGTCTTTTCCCATTATTTCTTCGCAGGCGCGGATACCGGTAAGGTTGTGCGGATTGTGAAGAGGTCCGAGTTCGCAGCAGTCGATAATCGCCGCGATAACGTCGTCGTCGACGATGACGGAACCGCTGAATTTTTCGCCGCCGTGAAGAACTCTGTGTCCGACAGCGGAAATTTCGCTCATTGATTTTATAACGCCGAGTTTTTCGTCGGTAAGCGCCTTTACGACAAGTTCTATCGCTTCTTTATGGTCGGTGATCTTCGTTTCGAGTACATAATCTTCTCTTCCGGGAACTTTATGCTTGAATTTGCCCATTTCATCTCCGATACGCTCGCAGATACCTTTGGCAAGAACGCTTTCGTCCGACATATCGAAAAGCTGATATTTGACGGAGGACGAACCCGCGTTTATTACTAATACCTTCATTCTTCTTCTCCATTCATGATAACGTTTTTTATATTATATCTCATATTTCTTTTATTTGCAATACCAAAACCCCGATTTTCGGAAAATATTTGAATATTCGAGATTGACTTTACCTCTTAATTATGATAAAATCAATATACTAAAAGCAACGGAGGGCGTTATGTCAATAGAAGTAAACGGAACGAAATTTCACATAAACACGAAAAATTCAAGTTATATAATGTTCGTCGAACGCGGATATTTAATGCACGCTTACTGGGGCAGAAAAATAGAGTCTGCCGACGATTCATATATGAACCGCGAATACGACTGGTTCTCTTCCCATTCGGCAAACCTCGAAGACGGAGACCTTTCCTTTACTTTAGAGGGCAGACCGCTCGAATATTCCGGCTGGGGCAGGGGCGACATGAAAGACCCGTCGCTTGAAATTATGAACCCCGACGGGAGCAACATCGTCGACCTTAAATACGACAGTTTCGAAATAATCGACGGCAAACCCGGACTTGAAGGGCTTCCCTCGGTATATTCCGAAAACGGCGACGACATAAAGACCCTGAAAGTTACCCTTAAAGACGGGATTTCAGATATCCTCGTTCACCTTTACTACGCCGTTTTTGCCGATTACGACGTCATCACCCGTTGGGCGGTCGTCGAAAATGCGTCCGCGGCGGAAGTGAAAATCTCAAAAGTCATGAGTATGACCGTCGATTTCGACAATATGCGTTACGACGTCATTTCGAACTACGGCTCGTGGTGCAGGGAAAGACACCTTGAAAGAGGGCCCGTCAAACACGGACTTTTCACGACAGGCTCCCGCAGAGGCGCGTCGTCGCACACTCACAATCCGTTTATGATAATCTGCGATAAAACCGCGTCGGAAACCGCGGGCGACTGCTACGGCGCGACCCTCGTATATTCGGGTTCGTATAAAATGACGGTCGAGGGAACACGCTATAATTTCACCCGTTTCAATGCGGGAATAAACCCCGACGGTTTCTGCTGGGTGCTCGAACCCGGAAAAACCTTCACTTCTCCCGAAGCGATAATGACCTATTCGGGGGACGGGCTTACCGGGCTTTCCCATAACTTCAACAGTATAATAAGAAAACGCCTTTGCCGCGGAAAATACAGAGATATCCGCCGCCCCGTCATTATAAACAGCTGGGAGGCATGCTACTTTTCCTTTGACGAAAAGAAACTTGCCGAAATAGGCAGCGCCGCCGCAGATTTAGGCGTCGAACTTCTGGTCGTCGACGACGGCTGGTTCGGACACCGCGACGGAGACACCTCCTCTCTCGGAGACTGGTACGTCGATAAAAACAAACTTCCGAACGGCATTGAGGGGCTTTATAAAAAACTTGAAAAATCGGGCTGTAAACTCGGAATATGGTTCGAACCCGAAATGGTTTCCCCCGAAAGCGACCTTTACGAAAAGCACCCCGACTGGTGCATACATTTCAAAAACAGACCCCGTTCCCTTGCAAGAACGCAGCTTATGCTCGACCTTTCGCGTAAGGACGTCTGCGATTTCGTTTACGGCTCCGTTGCAAATATCTTAAAAACGGGAATGGTTTCGTATATAAAGTGGGATTTCAACAGAAATATGACCGAGGCGGGAAGCGAACTTCTCGACAGCGAGCATGCGGGCGAATTCGTTCACCGTTATTACCTCGGACTTTATTCGGTGCTCGACAGGCTTACGAAAGATTTCCCCGACGTTCTTTTTGAAAACTGCTCCGGCGGCGGCGGACGTTTCGACTGCGGAATGACCGCGTATATGCCGCAGACATGGACAAGCGACGACAGCGACGCCGTCGAAAGACTTAAAATACAGTACGGCACTTCGATGGTTTTCCCTCTCGGAACGATGGTCGGTCACGTTTCCGCCTGCCCGAATCATCAGACGAGACACGTCACCGCTTTCGACACCCGCATAAACGTCGCGCTCACAGGCTCTTTCGGATACGAACTTGACCCGACGAAACTTTCGGAAGAAGACAAAAAAATGGTCACCTACGGCGCCGAACTCTATAAAAAATACGGCGATATGCTTGTGAACGCCGACTATTACCGTCTCCGCAGTCCGTTCGAGGAAAACTGCTCCGCGTGGTGCAGCGTTTCGGCGGATAAGTCGGCTGCGATCGCGGTTTATATGAGAATTCACGTTGAGATTGAGCCGAACCCCGAAAGACTTGTTCTTCGCGGACTTGACAAAAACGCCCTTTACCGCGAAACCGTTTCGGGAAAGGAATATACCGGTTCCCAGCTTATGGGATTCGGAATTCCCGTTCCGGGTCTCGGCGAATATTGCAGTAAAATGTGGATTTTCGAGAAAGTAAAGTAAGAAAAAGACTGCCGCAGTTTTAATCCATAATGCAGAAAATTTCTTAACATTTCTGCCGAAAAAGAATGTTATTATAAAGGCACAACAAAAGCTTATTTCTTGTTTTTCATGATATATCCCCCTTGAATAAGGCAGACTTACCGGTCTGTCTTATTCCCTTTTCCGGGAAGTTATAAAGCGGCTGCAAACATTGTTTGCAGCCGCTTTTGTCATTTTCAGTTGTTTCCGATAAAGATTTTTGCAAGTTCGCTGTCTTTCGGCAGAATCAGGGTCATATTGCCGTTTCCGTCGTCCTTTACAAGTGTTTTTGCGGTTTCGAGCGAACGGTAGAAGGAGTAAAAATCCTGCCTTTCCGAAGAGGAATAAGCGCCTGCGAGTATCTGCATATATTTTGCCTCCGCTTCTCCCTTTAACGTCTCGGCTTTGGCTTTCGCTTCGCTCACTGTTATTGCCGCTTCCTTATCGGTGTCGTTTTTGATTTTCGACGCCTCAAGGTCGCCCTCGGCTATATACGCCGCCGCTATTTGCTTGCGGTCGGATATCATTCTTTCGTAGACCGCCGCCTCGTTATCCGACGGCAGGTCGAGTTTCTTGACTTCTATCGCGACTATCTCAACGCCGTATTCGTCCTTGACCTGTTCGTTTACGCGGTCGGTTATTATCTTATTGAGTTCGTTGCGGTAGTTCGTCGTGTCGCTTCCCGCCATTATGATATCGGTCTGTATCATCGTCCCGAGAGTGTTTTTGACCACGCTGTAAGTCGCGGCGTCAAGTCTGCCTTCCATTTCGCCGAGAGTTCCTATCGACTGGACGAATTCGAGCGGATCGACTATTTTCCATATCGCGTAACTGTCAACGACAAGCGACTTCTTGTCCGAAGTTAAAACGTCGCTCGGCGTTACGTCGTAAAGCTGGGTGTTCTTCGGAAGATAATCTATTTCCTGCACGAACGGAACTTTGAAATAAAGACCGGGATCGTTTTTGATATCGACGACCTGTCCGAACTGCCTTACTATTCCGAACTGGTTTTCGCCGACCGAATACATCGTCGAGGAAATAAGGGATAAAAGAAGGATAACGGCGATAACGGCGGCGGCAATTACGATTATTTTCTTTGTTTTAGCCATTTGCGTTTCCTCCTTTTACAATGCTTTCAAGCGGCAGGACGGTGTTCGTTCCGCCCTCCGTCGCGTTTATATAGACCTTTACGCCCGGAAGCGCCTCTTCGAGCATTTCAAGATACATTCTCTTTTTCGTTACCGCGGGGTTTCGCGAATATTCGGTGTAGATCGCCGAAAATTTAGACGCCTGTCCCGTCGCCTCGTTCGTTCTTTCCTCGGTATACGCCTCGGCGTCCTTTATTATTTTGTCGGCGTCTGCGTTCGCTTTCGGAATGATCGACGCTTTGTAGGCGTTCGCTTCGTTAATCGCGGTTTCCATCTGCTGTTTTGCGGTCTCGACTTCCTTAAACGCCGCCGAGACTTCTGCGGTCGGAGGTTCCGCGTCCTGAATTTTGACGTCGGTCACCTGAACTCCGATATCATATCCCGTCAGACGTTCGGTCATCAGCGCCTTGATATTCGACTGAATGGTCATTTTCCCCGTCGTCAGAATGTCGTCAACGGTGCTCGAGCCGATGATGTCTCTTGCTGCCGCCTGCGCGACAAAGGAAAGAATGGAATCGGGGTCTTCCGAATTGAAAAGATATTTCTGCGGATCGGAAACTTTCCATTCGATAAAGAAGTCGACCGAAACGATGTTATAGTCTCCGGTTATCATGCTCGCTTCGTCCGATTTGACTTCGGGGTTGTCTTCCTTTCCCGAATACCCTATACGCAGTTTTCTCGTCGTCATATCGACGGTCTGCGCGTTCTGTATCGGATACGGCAGTTTGAAATGAAGTCCCGCCGAGGAAACTCCCGAAACTTTTCCGAAAGTCGTGACTACCGCGTTTTCCGTTTCGTTTACCGTATAGAAACACGAGAGAACGAAAAACAGCAATATCAGCGCCGCCGGAATTATCCAGATAAGGTGCAGCAGTTTTTTCTTTTGCATATTTTTCTCCTTTTTATTGAAGTGCTTTAAGATTTTTTTCTGCGGTCTTTGCCGCGGATCTTGCGCTGTTTAGTTCTTTTTCGGCTTTGTCGAGTTTCGATTTTGCCTCCGAAACGCCTTTTGTTTTGCTTTCTATCGCGGCGGCGTAGTTTTCGAAATCTCTTTTCCACGAGGCGACGTCTTCTCCGCCCGAACCCGCTTTCGCGTCGGTGACGTCGTAGGGAGTTCCGCCTTTGTATGCCGCGCCCGCTCCGATAAGGGTCGTTTCTTTTGAGGTGACGTTAAGATAATGCGACGCCTTATCAATGATCGTTACCGCGGTCGGGTCCCCCTCGCCGTAAAGCTGCCAGAGCTGCCACGTCTCGATATTTTTGAATTTCGGGTCTTTTGCAACGGCGTTGTCGTAAATCTTTTTCTCACTGTAAAACCAGTAGGAAAGCGGGTTTGAGCATTGCGCCGCGATACATTCGGTAATTTCGTATGTCCGATATTCATTATGGTAAAGATGGGTTCTTGCGGTGTTTGCCTGGACCGCCGCCATCGCCATGAGCCCGTCGTCGATCTTGAGGGCGGAAAGCCCCATTGACGCTCTGCATTTATTATAATTTTCGATAGTTTTTATCGCGCGCCTTACGTTTGAAAAACTTGTCGCGTCTTTGGAATCCCCGATCTTTGTAAGGTTTGCATATTTGTAATTTGAGGAACTGAACCATTTCAGGGCGTCGGCTCTTCCTCTTGATTCAAGAAAGCCTTTCAGCCCGAGTTTTTCTTTTGCGACGGCGTCGGACGCGGCGGCGGCAGCCTTTTCGTACGCTTCTTTTGCCGAATTGTAAGCCGATTGAGCGTTTGAAAGTCTTTTCTGCGCCGAATCGTTTTTGCTTTTCGCTTCTGCGTATATTTCTTCCGCCGATTTTGTCGGCGCGGAGGGTTTTTCGGTCTCTGCCGTGACTTTATCGCCGTTTGCGGCGTCTTTGTCTGACGGGGTCTCGGGCTTCTCTTCTTTATTTTCACCGGTGTTTGCCGCGTCCGGGGTCTCCGGCTCTTCGGTCTTTTCCGCCGGCGCTTTGTAATCCGCCCGGAACAGCGTTTTTACCGCCGTTGAAATTTCTATCGCAGCATTGTTTTTTTCCGAATTTACGCAAAGAATGACGATACCCGCCGCGGCGACGGCCAGAAAGACAGCCGCAGCCGTTATAAATCCGATATTTCTGTTTTTCATTTTTTCTCCTAAAGAACGTAATCGTTGTCTATTTCGATGATCGCAAAATAGGTCGCGTCGAGTTCTTTTATTTTCTGCGAAATTATATTCTTAATTTTTTCTTCGTCGTTTTCTTCCGAATACGGAACGACAAGGTCGAAAATTATATTCGTGCGCCGATCTCCCTTGACAAGTCTGAAATCGTGGAGCGACAGCGCGGGGTCGGTCGTCTTTACGATTTTTGAAACTTCCTTTTTCAGGCGGTTCGTCTCTTCGTCGTCGGTCGAAACGGGATCCATGTGAATTACGGCGTGGCAGTCGAGTTTCTGCGAAAGTTCCCTTTCCGTTTCGTCGATAATTTCGTGGATCGTCGTTATGTTTTCTTTGTCCGAAACTTCGGCGTGAAGAGATATCATAACTCTGCCCGGACCGTAATCGTGAACTATAAGGTCGTGGATACCGATAATTTCGGGGTGCGAAAGCACGGTTTCTTCAATGTTTCGGACAAATTCGCGGTCGGGCTTCTGCCCAAGCAGCGGGCTTATCGTTTCTTTTGCCGCGCGGAGCCCCGCGATTATGATGAAAACGGCGACCGCAATGCCGCACCACCCGTCGATATCGACGCCCGAAAAACGGGAAATAATGACCGAAAGGAGAACTGCGGAAGTTGCAAGACAGTCGGAAAGGCTGTCGGCGGCGGTGGCTTTCATCGCCTCCGAATTTATCTTTTCGGAGATTTTGCGGTTATAAAAATACATATAGAATTTCACGGCGATCGCCGCAAAAAGAATTATCAGCGTAAAGGCGCCGTAGTCGGACGGCACGGGCGCAAATATTTTTTCGACGGAACTTTTCAGAAGTTCGGTGCCCATAAGCAGGATCAGAAGGGAGACTATAAGCCCCGATATATATTCTATCCTGCCGTGTCCGAACGGGTGTGTGCTGTCGGGCTTCTGTCCCGCCATTCTGAAGCCTATCATCGTTATCACCGACGAACCGGCATCCGATAGGTTGTTGAAAGCGTCCGCCGTCACGGCGACCGAGCTCGAAAAAATTCCCGCCGCGAATTTCGACGCGAAGAGCAGCAGGTTTAAGAAAATGCCGACGCCGCCGCACAGTATCCCGTATTTCCGCCTTACTTCGGGGGGCGCGTCGCCGTCTTTAATGAATATCTTCGAAAGCAGTTTTATCAATTTTTTTATCTCCTTTTTTGAAAGGCATGAAAATTGCGTATATAAGGAAAAACAAAAACGCCGCCGCGGCGGAAAATATCGCAAGACTGCCGAACGGCGAAACGTCTTCGGCGACAAAATCCGGCTTTATGTAAAAGACGGCAAGGGAAAAAAGACTCAGAAATACAGCCCCCGTTCCGAAAAACAGACAAAATTCCGCTCTTCTGAAAAACAGTATAAGAATTATCAGAGCGGAGGCGGAAAAAATGCCGACGGGAACGGAAAAAGGACTTTTCGCGTCGGGAAGAGAGCCTGCGACCGAGAAAAACGCGGAAACGGCGAAAACCGCCGTAAGCGGCAGCCCGACGGCTTTTTTTATGAATTTCATTTTCCTCTCTCCTTTATTATATGGTATTATACATCATCGTTCCCGCGTTGTCAATCTCAGAAAGACGGGCATAGTATAAAAAAGAGAAACACGCTTTAAAGGTGATATTACAATGACTTTACTTTCCATAAAAAAAGGAGAAAAAGCAACGATAAAGAAACTTGAAAACGAGGAAGAGATGAAAAACAGACTTATGGATCTCGGTTTTACGCCGTCCGGTAAAACCGTCTTTCTTTTTGAGGCGCCGTCGGGAGATCCGAAAGCGTTTCTTATAAGGGGAGCGGTCGTCGCCCTGCGAAACGCCGATTGCGCAAAAATAAAAATAGAGGAAACAAAATGAGCGGCAAAGATTTCTCGGCGGTTCTTGCGGGCAACCCGAACGTCGGGAAAAGTACGGTCTTCAACGCTCTGACGGGACTTCGCCAGCATACCGGTAACTGGACGGGCAAGACCGTCGAAACGGCGGTCGGCAAAACGGAATTCGACGGCGGCAAAGTCACTCTTATCGACGTGCCGGGAACTTATTCCCTGCTTTCCTCGTCCGACGACGAAAGAGTCGCGGAAAATGAGATATGTTTCGGAAAACACGACTGCGTGATAGTCGTCTGCGACGCGGGCTGTCTTGAAAGGAACCTCAATCTTGTCTTGCAGATAATCGAAGCGAGAAAGACCGTCGCCGTCTGTGTGAATATGCTCGACGAGGCGGGAAAAAAGGGGATAATTCCCGATATAAAAAGGCTCGGCGAAATTCTCGGCGTTCCGACGGTGGGTATTTCGGCAAGAAAAAACAAAGATTGGGCGTCTCTGCTTTCCGCCGCCGTGCTTTCGTGCAAAAACACCTCGGCAATGATTCTTGAATATCCCGAAAAAACGGAAAAACACATTTCCGCGCTTGCAAAAATTCTCGACGAAAACTTTTGCTTTCCCGTGTCCTCCCGTTTTGCCGCAAGGCGTATTCTTGAAAAGGACGAAAATTTCACGGATCGCCTTGCAAAAGAGACCGAAACTCCCGCGCTTTTTTATGAAATTGCGGAAAATGCGCTCTCTTCTCTTTCGGAAGACGGTCTTTCGCCGTCCGGAATAAGAGAAGAGGCGGTGCTTGCGGTCTTTTCGGCGGCGCGGGATATTGCGGAAAAAACCGTTGAGTTTACCGAACCCGAATACATAAAGAAACAGGCGGCGCTCGACGCTGCGCTGACGGGCAGAAAAGTCGCTTTCCCGCTTATGCTGCTGCTTTTATGCGCGGTTCTTTATATAACGGTCGTCGGCGCAAACTACCCGTCGCAATGGCTGTCGGGCTTTCTTTTCGGGCTTGAAACACCGATGTATTCCGCGCTTTCCTCTCTTTTTCCGACCGTTGTATGCGAAGCCGCCGTCTTCGGCGTTTACAGGGTGCTTGCGTGGGTCGTTTCGGTAATGCTGCCGCCGATGGCGATATTCTTCCCGCTTTTTACCCTGCTTGAAGACCTCGGTTATCTTCCGAGAATAGCGTTCAATCTCGACAACTGTTTCCGGAAATGCGGAGCGTGCGGCAAACAGGCGCTGACGATGTGTATGGGGTTCGGCTGCAACGCCGTCGGCGTTACGGGGTGCAGGATAATCTCGTCACGCAGAGAAAAACTTATCGCAATTCTTACGAATTCGTTCGTTCCCTGTAACGGCAGATTCCCGACGCTCATCTCTCTTTTTACGATGTTTGTCGTCGCCGCGTCCCCCTTTTCTTCGTTTTTCTCGGCGGTGTCTCTCTGCGCGGCGATCTCCGCGGGAGTGCTTATGACCCTTGCCGCATCGAAATTCCTTTCGGCGACCGTTCTTCGCGGAGAGCCGTCGGCTTTTACTCTCGAATTGCCGCCCTTCCGCGCTCCGAGAATAGGTCAGACGATAGTCCGTTCCGTTTTTGACAGGACCGTTTTTGTCCTTTCGCGCGCCGTTGCCGTCGCGGCGCCCGCGGGGCTTGTTATATGGCTTCTTTCGAATATTTCTGTCGGAAATTCTTCTCTCCTTTCGCATATAACGGAATTCCTTGACCCGTTCGCCCGTTTTTTCGGGCTTGACGGCGTAATTTTGACGGCGTTTATTTTGGGATTTCCCGCAAACGAAATAGTTTTCCCGATAATCGTCGCCGCATATCTTTCGGAGGGAAGACTTTCGGAAATGAGCGACCTTGTCGCGCTGAAAACGCTGCTTGTCGCAAACGGCTGGACTCTTTCGACTTCCCTCTGCACCGTCGCCTTTTCGCTCTTCCACTGGCCCTGTTCGACAACTCTTCTGACGGTGAAAAAAGAGACGGGGTCTCTCAAATACACGGCGCTGGCTTTTGCCTTGCCGACGGTCGCGGGACTTGCGGTCTGCTTTGTCATAAAAACGTTATTTTCGTTTATATAAACCGTATACGGTGCGGAACACGGCGTCCGCATCGTTTTTTTACGAAAAAACCTTGCATTATGCGGTCGGTTGTGGTATAATGGAACAGTCGTGCCGCGCGGCTTTCAGGCGTGCGGAATATAACGCGCGAAAGGAGGAAATATTGTGAAGAAAACCATGACCGTTCTCTCCGTTGTTCTGGCGCTTGTTTTAATGCTCGGACTTGTCGGCTGCGGCGAAAACGAGAAAAAACAGGAGGCTGTCGCCAAACATACAGAAGTCGCTCTTGCGTTCAACGACGTTGCGGCTCTTATCAACGCGAACAAAGACTTCATCGACAGCGAACTTGTCGATACCTACCGTCAGATGAGCGAACTGCTTAATCAGTATACCGCTATTCTTCAGGGAGACGCGGAGATATCCGATGAGAAATACGATGAGATGATCTCCTGGTTTGACGAAGTCCTGACTTGGGTCGATCAAACAAAAACGTACATCGAAAACGAACTTGTCGCAGGTTGATTTCTGCAAAAGATAACGCCCGCCGAGCGGTCCCGAAAAGGTTCCGCCGACGGGCGTTTTTTTTCAGCCGAACCGTTGACCGGCGCGGACAAAACTTAACCCAGATTTTTGAAACGGTTGTTAAAGCAGTTGGCAACGATTAAATAAGAAGCCGCCGCCGCGACGACCGTAAGTCCGGTGAGAATAACGACTGCCGTTTCCGCTCCGATGAAAAACGCGGCGACAAGCGAAAGTCCTCCGACAATAAGGGAAAGGAACATCATCGAAAGCATCGAAACGGCGACGCTTCCGCTCTGTTTTACGCAGACCGTTTCGCTCACCCAGTCAAAGCGCGGCATGAGCATATTCACGATTATTCCGACGCCCGAAGAGAAAATCGCAACGGTAAGCGCGACAATGTACGCGAGAATTGCGTAAAGAGGCGTTGTCGGCAGGAAGATAACGCAGACGGTGACAAGTATCACGCTCGGAACGGCTGTTGTCAGCGCCGCCGCGAACATTTTTGCGGTCAGCACTTCTTTTGCCGTAACGGGCATTGACTTCAATATCCAGAGGGTCTTTCCTTCAAGGGAAACCGACGCCGCGGACGGGACGTTCATCGAATTTATGAAGACGGTCACAGCCATGACCGCTATTGCGCAGACGGCGCCCTCCGACCCTTTCAGAAGTCCCGACGAGACGAGGTCCGACGCGAGTTCGGCGATGATGTCCGAATTCAGAACGACCATTACCGCGCAGATGATCGCGAAAATACCTCCCATAAAACTGTTCATGACGTAAGTCGCGGAGGAAAACAGTCTGCCCGTTTCTTTTTTCAAAAGCGCCGCCCTTACCGACGACGTTTTCATCTCTTTTTTGACGTAGACGGCTTTTTTCGCGGTACGTTTCGCCGTCGCTATTCTGTAAAAAGAACGGGAAAGCAGCGCGACCGCCGCCGCAAAGGGAAGAATGCAGACCGCAAGGGTTATGAGAACCGAAACGATATCGAAAGAAGAGACCGTTTTCCCGAATATGACGAAAAGGCCGAGTTTCGACGAAAGGAAGTCGATTACGACCGACGGGTTTTCCCCGACCGTTTCGGTAATATTTCCGAGGTTGAAACAAAGGACAAGATAAAGTCCCATCGCAATAACCGAAAGGATAACCGTGACGATATTCTTATTTTTGAGTTTCGAGGTTATCAGCGCGATCAGCCAGCCGATAAAGAGAGTTACCGTCATCGAAAGCATCGGGATAAGCACAAAAAGCGCAAGAATGGCAAGGGACGGAAGTCCCGCGCCCCTTGTCAGCGTCCATGATATTTCGAGCGGCAGGAATATCAGCAGCGCAAAAAACCAGTTCAGAACGGCAAGGGTGAATATCCTGCTTAAGAGTATGGTCTTCGGGGGAATGGGCATCGAGATAAGAAGTTCGTTGTCTTTAGAATTGTATATCATCGACTGGGTCGAAAAGACCGTGCCGACAAAGCAGAGAAGAAAGCAGAGAAGCGAGGCGAGCGCGGGCGCCGCCCATGAAACGGACGGGTCGGGCGTTGCAACTGAAACAGTTCCGAACAGAATTCCGAGGAACACGCCGGCATAAAGAAAGACAAAGGCGAGCAGGAGTACGTAGCCCACGATCTTTCCCGCGCTTGTCGCGTTCGTCGTCCTGCCTTTTCTCGTTTTCTTGAACATCTGCGAAAAAAGGCTCTGCAGCTGAATGAATACGAGGTTTTTAAGCATCTTCGCCCTCCGCTTTAAGAAAGACGCTTTCGAGGGACGCGTCTTTGACTATGTCGTCGGTCTCTCCGCAGACGACAAGTTTTCCGTTTTTGATTATCGCGACTTTGTTGCAGAGTTTCTCCGCGACTTCGAGAACGTGCGTCGAGAAGAAGAACGCGCAGCCCTCTTTGCAGAGTTCTTTCATCGTTTCCTTTAATGTGAAAGTCGCTTTCGGGTCAAGACCGACAAACGGTTCGTCCATTATTATAAGTTTGGGAGAATGGATAAACGCCGAAATTATCGCAAGTTTCTGTTTCATTCCGTGGGAATAGTCGCTTATATGCTGAGCGAGGTCTCCCGTGAGTTCGAGCATATCGGCATATTTCGCGATCTTTTCTTCGCGGTCTGCTTTCGAAACGCCGTAGACGTCGGCGACGAAATTCAGGTATTTTATTCCCGTCATGAAATCGTAAAGGTCGGGGTTGTCGGGAATATACGCCGTTTCTTTTTTACATTCGAGCGGCTCTTTTTTTACGCTTTTTCCGTCGATGAAAATTTCGCCCCCGTCGATGGAAAGAAGCCCCGTCGCGCATTTTATGGTCGTCGTTTTTCCCGCGCCGTTATGTCCGATAAATCCGAAAATATCGCCTTTTTCGATATGCAGGGAAAGGTCGTCAACAGCGACTTTATCCCCGAATTTCTTTGTTAAATGCTCTATTTTTAACATTGTATTCTCCCTTTGATGTTTTTTTTGCTTAAAATGCGGCAGAAAGAAGATTTCTGCCGCATATACGATTATATGTTTATGCTGTTTGCCATGTTGTATCTTTCGATATCAAACGGCTTTTCCATCTGAAGCGCTTCGAGAATGTCAAAGTCGGTTATCTTATTGTTTTTCATAACGACGACTCTGTTTGAAATGCCTTTTTTGAGAAGTTCGACCGCATAATATCCCATTTCTGTTGCAACGACTCTGTCGCGCGCGGTCGGGATCCCGCCTCTCTGAACGTGACCGAAAGTGGCTTCTCTCGACTCGACGCCCGTCGCCTCTTCGACTTTTTCTGCAAAGTCGGTGATATTGTTTATGCCGATACTTCTCAGATATTCAAGATTTTTGTTTGTGGGAACGTCGAAGAAACAGCCCTCGGAAACCGCAACGATGAAACTTGTTTTGCCGTAGCTCTTTCCTCTCTTGAAACGTTCGATAATGTCTCTTTCGAAATTGAATTTGACTTCGGGGACGACCGTTGTCGTGGCTCCCGACGCTATTGCCGCCTCAAGAGTTACCCAGCCTGCATTTTTGCCCATTATCTGAACGACGGAACATCTGTCGTGCGATTCGCTCGTGTCGCGGAGTTTGTCGATAAGTTCGACGCAGATATTTACTGCGGTGTCAAAACCGATGGTGTAGTCGCTGCAAACGATGTCGTTGTCTATCGTTCCGGGAAGAGCGACGCAGGGAACGCCGTGCAGTGTAAGGTCTCTTGCTCCTCTGAAAGAGCCGTCGCCTCCCATGACGACTATCCCGTCGATCCCGAATTTCTTTGCGGTCTCAACGGCTTTGAGTATTCCCGCTTCTTCTTTGAATTCGGGGCATCTTGCGGTCTTTAAGAAGGTTCCGCCCGTGCCGATTTTATTTGAAACGGAAGTGTAATCAAGCTCGGTAATATGTCCGTTTATAAGTCCCGTGTAACCTCTGTCAATACCGACCACGCGGAAACCCTCGTCGAGAGCCGTTCTTACTACCGCGCGGACCGCGGCGTTCATTCCCTGGCTGTCGCCGCCGCTTGTGAGTACACCGATTGTTTTCATTTTTTTTCAATACCTCTCTTTTCTATTCGGGACCGCAAAGCGATCCGTCAGCATATTCAAAACTTTTTTACATTATACATTATACAGTATGTTTCCCAAAAAAACAAGGGTTTTCGGTGAAAAAATATGAAATTTTCGGTTATTTCGGAAAAGAACGGCGATTCTTTCGCGGCGTTCCTTTCTTTGGCGGTTTCTCTTTTCGGCTTTTTTGTTCTGCTCCTTTTCCCCGACGCGGCGGCGGCTTCCGCGAAAAAAGCGGTGTACGTCTGTCTCGAAACGCTTCTGCCGTCGCTTTTTCCGTTTTTTGTCTTTTCGAATCTTGCGGTCGCTTTCGGTTTTTCCGGGGTCTGCAAAAAACTGTTCCAGCGCGTTATGCGCCCTGTTTTCCGTACTTCTCCGGCGACCGCGGCGCCGCTTGTTCTCGGTCTCCTTTCCGGCTTTCCCGTCGGGGCGTCCTCTTCGGCGCGGCTTTATGCAAACGGCGAAATTTCAAAAAGCGACTGCGAAAAAGCCCTGACCTTTTCGAATTCCCCCTCCGCGGGTTTTATCGTTGCCGCCGTCGGTCTCGGCGTCTTTAAGAGCGCCGCCGTCGGTTGGCGGCTTTATTTTACCGTCCTTTTTTCTTCGTTTCTTTCCGCCTTTTTTACCTGTCGGCTGTTCGGAGGGGAGCCTGCCGTCGGTGAAAATATCCGCGAAAAAAATGCAAAAATATCTTTTATACCGGAATTTTTATCGGCGGTCGTGTCGGCGGGAAAGAGTATTCTCCGGGTCTCCGCTTTCGTTGTTTTCTTTTCCGTCGTCAGCGGCGTTATTTCCGCCGTTCTGCCGCTTTCCCGTTCCGTTTCCGCTGCGGTGGCGGGCTTTTTCGAAATATCGGCGGGAGCGTCGGCGCTGCTCCCCGTAAAGTCTCCCGAAACTCTCGCGCTTGCCGCCTCCCTGCTTTCATGGTCGGGGCTGTCGGTTCATTTTCAGGTCCTTTCGCAGACTTTTCCGGTCGGAATTTCTCCCGTCCCGTACCTCTTTTCGAAACTTTTTGCCGCGGTAATTGCGTCGGCAGTCTCTTTTGCGGCGGTTTTCCTCTTCGGAATACCTTAATTTTTCGGGCTTGTCTTCCTATTTTAATATATAATATACGGACGCCGCATTTTTTTTCTGAAAATACGGCGGTTTTTCTTTTTCGGGGAGACGTATGTGACAAAAAAACGAACTTTAGCGGAAAACGGGTTAAAATAAGGGTTTGTGACAAAAAGTTCGCATTTTCAGGCGAAAAAACGCTTGAAATCCGCCTTTTTGTGTGATATAATACTCAAGCATGGCAAAATAATGCGTTGAAGTCGAAGGTTGCAGCGATTTTGCTGGTAATTTCGACGGAGCAGTATCCGATTTGAAATTGGATGATGCTGAATTTAGTCGGTGTAAGCACCTTGTGTTTACCGCCCGACACCCGTCATGTTCGGACTCTCAATATAATTGCGATCCGAATTTTTTACTGTCCAAAAAGTGAAACGCACGGGTGAGTGTTCGGCAGTTCATCTCCATTTCGTTGATCGGCAGAGGGTGTTTTGACACCTTCCCCCAAATTGATGAAGGAGGCGAAAGCAATGGCTAACGAAAAAATGAGAATCCGTTTGAAGTCTTACGATCACAATCTTATCGACCAGGCGTCGGAGAAGATCGTTGACACAGCGAAGAGAATGGGTGCAAAGGTATCAGGTCCCGTACCCCTTCCCACCGACAAGGAGATTATCACGATCCTCAGAGCGGTTCATAAGTATAAGGACTCGAGAGAACAGTTCGAATACAGAACCCACAAGAGAGTTATAGATATTCTCAAGCCGACCAAAAAAGTCGTCGAGGCTCTCATGGGAATCGAACTTCCCGCAGGCGTAGAAATCGAAATCAAACTCTAATCTGAAAACCGCCATCGTTTCAGAGAAAAATCCTTAGCCCTAAACGGCTCGGCAAGGTCGGTGTCTTTTCACCGCCGAACTACTTCCGTTATCGGAAGCAAACGGACTCGGAGCTGTCCATAACCGAAGAGGTTATGCGGTCAAGTCGGATTTCCCGACCAATAACCGAAAGGAGAAAATTCAGATGAAAAAAGGAATTATCGGAAAAAAAGTCGGAATGACTCAGCTGTTTACCGAAAACGGCAAGATCGTTCCCGTAACCGTTCTTGAAGTCGGTCCCTGCACCGTCGTTCAGAAGAAAACAGTCGAAACCGACGGCTATGACGCCGTTCAGCTCGGTTTTGACGATGTAAGAGAAAAGCTCGTCACAAAACCTCTCAAGGGCCATTTTGACAAGGCTCAGTCGGGCTACAAAAGATTTCTCAGAGAAATTCAGTTCGATAACGAACTCAATGTCGGCGACGTTGTAAAAGCCGACGTATTCGCGGCAGGCGACAAGGTCGATGTCACGGGTATTTCAAAAGGTAAAGGATATCAGGGCACCATCAAACGTCTCGGTTTCCACAGACAGCCCACGAGCCACGGTACTTCGGGTTACCACAGACACCAGGGTTCCATGGGCGCCAATACCGACCCCTCCAGAGTTATGAAGGGCAAGGGTATGCCGGGTCACATGGGAAGCGAACAGGTCACCGTCCAGAATCTTGATATCGTAAAAGTTGATGCGGAAAATAATCTTATCGCCATCAAAGGTGCGGTTCCCGGACCTAACGGCGGTCTTATAGTTGTTAAATCCGCTGTCAAGGCATAAGGAAGGAGGAAATCGTAATGGAAGTCAAAGTATTCAATATGGAAGGCAAAGAAGTCGGCACCATGGAACTTAACGACGACATATTTGCAATCCCCGTAAACGTTTCTCTTATGCACGAAGCGGTAAAGAATTATCTTGCAAACCAGAGACAGGGAACTCAGTCCACTCTCACCCGTACAGAGGTCAGAGGCGGCGGAAGAAAACCCTGGAGACAGAAAGGTACCGGCCGCGCCCGTCAGGGTTCGACAAGAGCGCCTCAGTGGAGACACGGCGGCGTCGCTCTCGGTCCCAAGCCCAGAAGTTACCGTTACTCGATGAACAAGAAAGCAAAGAGACTTGCTCTCAAATCCGCTTTCTCCGCAAAGGTTGCCGAAGGCAAATTCATCGTTGTCGATAAACTCGAACTTGCAGAGATCAAAACAAAGGCAATGATAAAGGTTCTTGATAACCTCAAAGTTACCGACAAGGCTCTCGTCGTCCTCGAAGGCGCGAACGTCCCCGTCGTGAAGAGCACCAAGAACATTCCCACGGCGAAAACTCTTTACGTAAACACTCTCAACGTCTATGAGATAATCAAACACGATACCTTCATAGCGACTAAAGAGGCCGTAAATAAGATCCAGGAGGTATACAGATAATGAAATACGCTCAGGACATAATCTTGAAGCCGGTCATCACCGAACGCAGCATGGACCTCATCCGCGAGCAGCGTAAATATACCTTCAAGGTTGCTAAAGACGCAAACAAAATCGAAATAAAGAATGCTATCGAAGAAATATTCAAAGTCAAAGTGGCTGCCGTAAACGTCATGAGATACGACGGCAAGGAAAAGAGAATGGGTCTCCATTCCGGAAACCGTCCTTCCTACAAGAAGGCTATCGTCTCTCTTACCGCTGACTCGAAGACTATCGAATTCTTCGACAATCTTATGTAAAGGAGTGTTGAAAGATGGGTATTAAATTTTACAAACCAACAACTCCCGGCAGAAGAGGAATGTCCGTTTCGACTTTCGAAGAAATCACGACTAACAAGCCGGAAAGATCCCTTCTCTCTTCTCTTAAAAAGAATTCCGGCCGTAACAGCTACGGCAGAATAACCGTTCGTCATCACGGCGGCGGAAACAGAAGAAAGTACAGAATCATCGACTTCAAGAGAAACAGAGTCGGAGACGCCGCTACCGTTATGACCGTTGAATACGATCCTAACAGAAGCGCAAACATCGCTCTCATTCAGTATGCTGACGGCGAAAAGGCTTATATCCTTGCTCCCCAGAAACTCAATGTAGGCGATATCGTCGTCGCAGGTCCCGCTGCCGACATCAAACCCGGCAACTGCCTCCCGATAGAAAATATCCCCGTCGGTACTATGATCCACAACATCGAAATGTACCCCGGCAAAGGCGGACAGCTTTCCCGTTCCGCAGGAACTTCCGCGCAGCTCATGGCTAAAGAAAACGGCTATGCGCAGATAAGACTTCCTTCCGGCGAAGTTCGTATGATAGCCCTCAACTGCAGAGCGACCATCGGTGTTATCGGCAACGCTGACCACGAGAACGTAAAACTCGGTAAAGCGGGAAGAAAACGCCACATGGGTATCCGTCCCACCGTCCGCGGTTCCGTCATGAACCCCTGCGATCACCCGCACGGCGGCGGTGAAGGTAAGTCTCCGATAGGAAGACCCGGACCTGTAACTCCTTGGGGTAAACCGGCTCTCGGTTACAAGACCCGTAAGAAGAAGAACAAGTCCAACAAATTTATCGTAAAACGCAGAAATGCTAAATAGGAGGTGCGAATATGGGAAGAAGTGTTAAAAAAGGTCCTTATGTGGAACTTTCTTTATACAAAAAAGTTCAGGATATGAACGCAAAAGGCGAAAAAAGAGTAGTTAAGACTTGGTCTCGTGCATCTACTATTTTCCCTGAATTCGTAGGTCATACTTTCGCCGTTCACGACGGAAGAAAGCACGTTCCCGTTTATGTAACCGAAGATATGGTCGGCCATAAACTCGGCGAATTTGCTCCGACCCGCACATTCAAAGGTCATTCGGGTTCCAAAACCTCGAATACCTCGAAGTAGTCGCATAGGAGGTAGAAACAGATTATGGAAGCAAGAGCATATTTAAGAGGTCTTCGCATAACCCCCAGAAAGGTAAAGATCGTTCTTGACCTTATCAGGAACAAGCCGGTCGGAACCGCAGTGGGTATTCTTATGAACACTCCGAAAGCGGCGAGCGAGCCTCTCCTTAAATTAGTCAAATCCGCTGCGGCAAACGCTGAAAACAACCACGGTATGGATCCTTCCAAACTTTACGTTAAGGAATGTTTCGTAGGTCCCGCCCGCGTTATGAAGCGTATGATGCCCAGAGCACGCGGAAGCGCTGACGTTATATTGAAGAGATCGTCCAATATCACGATGGTCCTTGCAGAAAAAGAATAAGGAGGTTTATTATGGGACAGAAAGTTAATCCGCACGGTCTTAGAGTCGGAGTTATCCGTAACTGGGATTCAAGATGGTATGCCCGTGATGAACGTTTCGGGGACCTCTTGGTAGAAGACCATAAGATCAGAACTTATATTACAAACAAACTCAAGGTCGCAGGCCTTTCCAAGGTCGAGATCGAGAGAGATTCCACCGGCGAAAAGGTAAGAATCATAATCCACTGCGCTAAACCGGGCATCGTTCTCGGCAAAGGCGGAGCAGATATAAACAAACTTCGCGAAGAGATAAACGCCATGATCAAAAAGGCTGTTTACATCACCATCGTCGAAGAAAAACGTATCGACCAGAACGCAACCCTCGTCGCTCAGAGAATAGCAAGCGACCTCGAAAGAAGAATCGCGTTCAGAAGAGCGACCCGTCAGGCGATCGACAGAACCATGAAAGCCGGAGCAAAAGGTATCAAGGTTTCCGTTTCCGGACGTCTTAACGGCGCCGAGATCGCCCGTACCGAACACTATCACGAAGGAACTATTCCCCTTCAGACTCTGAGAGCCGACATCGATTACGGCTTTGCGGAAGCTGCTACGACTTACGGACGCATCGGCGTTAAAGTCTGGATCTACAAAGGCGAGGTCCTCACGGCGGCAAAGAATTTCAAGGCAAGGGAGGAAAGACGCAATGTTAATGCCAAAAAGAGTAAAATATAGACGCGTACACCGCGGACGTATGAAGGGCAAGGCGACCCGCGGAAACAAGATTTCCAGCGGTGAGTACGGCCTTGTTGCAATGCAGCCCGCGTGGATAACTTCCAACCAGATAGAAGCTGCCCGTATCGCCATGACGCGTTACATCAAAAGAGGCGGTAACGTCTGGATAAAGATCTTCCCCGATAAGCCGGTCACCCAGAAACCCGCCGAGACCCGAATGGGTTCCGGTAAAGGTTCTCCCGAATATTGGGTAGCAGTCGTTAAACCCGGACGCGTAATGTTCGAAATGGCGGGCGTTACCGAAGATGTCGCAAGAGAAGCTATGCGTCTCGCGTCTCACAAACTTCCCATCAAATGCAAGTTTGTAAGAAAAGCCGACCTCGAAGCCGTCAAAGAAAACGGAGGTGAAGCATAATGAAAGCAACAGAGATAAGAGAATTGTCCGTTACCGAACTCGAAACAAAACTCGCGGACCTCAAAAAAGAACTTTTCAATCTTCGTTTTCAGCATGCCACCAACCAGCTTGACAACCCCGTAAGAATCGCGCTTGTCAAGAAGGATATAGCCAGAGTGAAGACTGTTCTTCGCGAAAAAGAAATCAATGGTTGAGCCAAGGAGGAGGAAAAACGATGAGTGAAAGAGCTTTGAGAAAGACCAGAATCGGTCGTGTCGTATCCGACAAAATGGATAAAACCATAGTAGTTGCTATATTTGAAAATGTAAGACATCCCCTTTATAAAAAGGTTATCAAACAGACTTATAAGTTGAAGGCACATGATGAGAACAATCAGTGCGGTATCGGCGATAAGGTTTTGATCATGGAGACCAGACCGCTTTCGAAAGAAAAGAAATGGCGTTTGGTTGAAATCATCGAAAAAGCGAAGTAAGGAGAATTTGAGATATGATTCAACAGCAAACTTATCTGCAAGTTGCCGACAATACCGGTGCAAAGGAAATTATGTGTATCCGTGTTTTGGGCGGTACGGGCAGAAGATATGCCAACATCGGCGACGTTATAGTCGCTGCCGTTAAAAAGGCGATCCCCGGCGGAGAAGTCAAAAAGGGCGATGTGGTAAAGGCAGTCGTAGTTCGCAGCGTCAGAGGCGTAAGAAGAGCTGACGGAAGCTACATTCATTTCGACGAGAACGCCGCCGTTCTTATCAAAGACGATAAAACCCCGAGAGGTACCCGTATCTTCGGGCCGGTAGCAAGAGAACTCAGAGAAAAGGAATACACCAAGATCCTTTCTCTTGCTCCCGAAGTTCTGTAAAGGAGGAATACCGATGAACAAAATGCACGTTAAGACGGGAGACACCGTCGAAGTTATATCCGGCGTCAGCAAAGGCAGCCGCGGTAAGGTTCTTGCAGTATCCCCCTCCGAAGGACAGGTCATTATCGAGGGCGTACATCTGGTAACAAAACACGTCAAACCCAGAAGCGCGCAGCAGCAGGGCGGCATAATCAAAGCCGAAGGCCCTGTCCGCGCCTGCAAGGTCATGCTTGTCTGCCCGAAATGCAGCAAGCCCACCAGAGTCGGATACAAGGTTCTCGAAAACGGAACCAAAGTAAGAGTATGCAAACACTGCAAGGAAACTTTTTAAGGAGGAGTAGAATATGTCAACTTTGAAAGATTTATACAAAAACGAAGCCGCTCCTGCCTTGATGAAAAAGTTCGGCTACAAGAGCACCATGCAGATCCCCAAGCTCGATAAAATAGTCGTAAACATCGCTTGCGGCGACGCAAAAGATAATTCCAAGGTCATCGAATCCTGCGTAACGGACCTCACGACCATCACCGGTCAGAAGGCAACCGTTTGTAAAGCACGCAAATCGGTCGCAAACTTCAAATTGCGTAAAGGTATGCCTATCGGCGTTAAAGTAACGCTCAGAGGCGAAAGAATGTACGAATTTATGGACAGACTCTTCAATGTCGCTCTTCCCCGCGTCCGCGACTTCAGAGGTATCAACCCCGACGCGTTCGACGGCAGAGGAAACTACGCTTTCGGTATCAAGGAACAGCTTATATTCCCCGAAATCGAGTACGACAAGATCGACAAGATCAGAGGTATGGACATAATGTTCGTTACCACCGCAACCCGCGACGAAGAAGCAAAAGAACTTCTTACTCTTATGGGTGCGCCTTTTGCAAAGAAGGAGGAAGCGTAAGATGGCAAAGAAAGCTATGATTTTGAAGCAGCAGAAGCCTGCCAAATATTCCACCAGAGCGTATAACAGATGTAAGATATGCGGCAGACCGCACGCATACCTCAGAAAGTTCGGCATCTGCCGTATTTGCTTCAGAGAACTTGCATACAAAGGTGAAATACCCGGCGTAAAAAAGGCAAGCTGGTAAGAAAAGGAGGTTTCAGAAATGCATATTACAGACCCTATCGCGGATATGCTTACAAGAATTCGCAATGCGAACTCCGCAAAGCATGAAACCGTTGAAGTTCCCGCTTCTAACATGAAGAAGGAAATCTCCCAGATTTTGGTAGATGAAGGATATATCAAATCCTACGAAGTCATCGAAGACGGCAAGCAGGGTATGATAAAAATTACTCTTAAATACGGCGACAAGAAGGCGAAGGTTCTTCAGGGACTCCAGAGAATCTCCAAGCCCGGTCTCCGCGTTTACGCAAGCTGCGAAGAACTCCCGAAGGTTATGAGAGGCCTCGGCGTCGCCATAATCTCCACTTCTAAAGGCATAATGACCGACAAGGCTGCAAGAAAAGCCAACATCGGCGGCGAAGTTCTTGCCTTTATCTGGTAAGCAGCATAATTATTGGAGGTAAACTTAAATGTCAAGAATTGGTAGAAAACCTATAAATATACCCGCCGGTGTAACCGTTGCATTGGCGTCTGACAACACGATTACCGTAAAGGGACCGAAGGGCGAACTCGTAAAAACTCTTCACCCCGATATGATAATCAAGGTTGAAGGTGACGTGATACACGTCGATCGTCCGTCAGAGGATAAAGCGCACAGATCTCTGCACGGCTTGACAAGAACTTTGATATTCAATATGATCGAAGGCGTTACCCAAGGCTATTCCAAAGCCCTTGAAATTCAGGGTATCGGTTATAAGGTCGCAAAACAGGGCAAAAAAGCCGTTTTCACCATCGGTTTTTCTCACCCCGTTGAGATCGAAGAGATCGACGGCATAACAATAGACGTTACCGGACCGACGACGTTCACCGTCTCCGGTATCGACAAACAGGCTGTCGGTCAGTTCGCGGCAATGATCCGCGGCAAGAAACCGCCTGAACCGTATCACGGCAAGGGTATCCGCTACGTCGGCGAGTACGTAAGAATGAAGGAAGGCAAGGCCGGCAAGAAATAAGCCGAAGGAGGGTAACACACTATGATATCAAGAAAAGATGCAAATCTTCTCCGTGTAAAGCGTCATAAGCGCGTTCGCGGAAAAATTTCGGGAACAGCCGAATGTCCCCGTCTTAATGTTTACAGATCGCTCAAGAATATTTATGCACAGATCATCGACGATAAAGCAGGTGTAACTCTTGTTGCTCTCTCAACTGCCAGCAAGCAGTATGCGGGAACTTACGGCGGAAACGCCGCTGCCGCAAAGCAGGTTGGTATTGACATCGCCAAGATGGCTCTCGAAAAGGGCATAACCGAAGTTGTTTTCGACAGAGGCGGTTATGTTTACCACGGAAGAGTCCAGGCTCTGGCTGAAGGTGCAAGAGAAGGCGGACTTAAGTTCTAAGTCGAAGGAGGATTTTATACAATGTATGATAAAATTGATGCGTCTACTTTATCATTGACCGAAAAAATGGTATCTCTCGAACGCGTTTCCAAGACTGTCAAGGGTGGTAGAAAAATGAAATTCTCCGCGCTTATGGTCGTCGGCGACGGTAACGGAGTTGTCGGTGTCGGTATTGGTAAGTCTGTCGAAGTTCCCGACGCTATAAACAAGGGAATCGAAGACGCTAAGAAAAATCTCGTAAGAGTAACCCTCAAGGGAACGACAATTCCCCACGAGGTAGTAAGCGAGTACGGTGCAAGCCTTGTTATCCTTAAACCGGCTGCAGAAGGTACCGGCGTTATCGCCGGCGGCGCTGTCAGAGACGTTCTCGAAATGGCGGGTATTAAGGATATAAGAACGAAGGCTCTTCGCTCCCGCAACCCCAAGAACCTCGTAAAGGCGACCCTCAGGGGACTTACGAGCCTCAGGGACGCTAAGGAAGTTGCAGAGACCAGAGGCAAGACCGTCAAGGAAATTTTAGGTTAAGGAGGGTATTTACATGGCAACGAAAAAGGCAGGTAGTACTCTTAAAATCACTTTGACAAAAAGCCTTATCGGAAGAAATAAGGGGCATATCGCAACCGCGAACTCCCTCGGACTCCGCAAGATAGGTCAGACTGTCGAACAGCCTAAAAACGAGGCTACCATCGGAAAAATCAACAAAATCAGCTACTTGGTTTCAGTAGAAGAATAAGGAGGTGTCTGTATGAAATTATATGATCTTTCCCCTGCTGAAGGCTCCGTTAAGGAAGCCAAAAGAAAGGGTAGAGGTGCCGGAACGGGCAATGGAAAAACCGCCGGCAAAGGACACAAAGGTCAGAAGGCAAGAAGCGGAGGCGGCGTAAGACCCGGCTTCGAAGGCGGACAGATGCCTTTACAGAGAAGAATGCCGAAGAGAGGTTTCTGCAATTTGGCATTTACAAAAACTTACCAGATCGTGAATCTTTGCGACCTTGACAGCTTTGCTGACGGAAGCGTTGTTACGGCAAAAGAACTCTGCGAAAAAGGCCTTATCAACAACGAAAACGAACCTGTAAAGATTCTTGGTTTGGGTGAACTCAAAAACAAGCTTACAGTTACGGCTGACAAATTCTCGGCGTCGGCTAAGGAAAAGATCGAGGCGGTAGGCGGAAAAGCAGAGGTGAAGTAAGATGACTTTCTTATCTACTTTCAAGAACGCATGGAAGATCGAAGACCTCAGAAAGAAAATTCTTTACACTCTGTTTATAATCCTTATTTTCAGAGTAGGCGCCTGTCTTCCCGTTCCTTTCATCAGTTCTGCTGCTCTTACCAACTTTTTCAGCAGTGGTGGTGCAGGCGCGAGCCTCGGTGAAAGTATCCTCGGCTATTTCAATATGCTTTCCGGTAACGCTTTGCAGTCCGGAACGGTATTCGCGCTTACGATTCAGCCTTACATCAACGCAAGCATTATTATCCAGCTTCTTACTTTCGCTATCCCCGCTCTTGAAAGACTCCAGAAAGAAGGCGGCGAAGAGGGCAAGAGAAAACTTATGCAGGCGACCCGTTGGTCGACCGTCGCCATCGCGATAATCCAGGCAATCGGTTACTACGTCACCCTTAACAGTTACAATCTTCTCTCCCTTGCCGAAGGCTACGGAGTTTTCCAGATGTTCGTTATAATCGCGGTCCTCGTCGCAGGCTCCTGCCTCGTTATGTGGCTCGGCGAATCCATTAACGAAAAGGGTATAGGAAACGGTATCTCGATAATCCTCTTCGCAGGTATTATTTCGAGAGGCGTTGATCTTGTAATGTACCTCATCAACGAAATAATGAACGGTCGTTGGTATATGCTTATAGTAATTCTTGCTCTCGGACTTGCGATCCTCGGATTTATCGTCTTTATGGACAGCGCCGAAAGAAGAATTCCCATTCAGTATGCCAAGAGACAGATCGGAAGAAAACTCTACGGCGGACAGAACACTCATCTTCCCATAAAGGTCGCTATGGCGGGCGTTATGCCTATCATCTTCACCTTTGCGATAGTTTCTCTCCCCGCAACGATAGCGCTCTTCTTCCCGAACTCGGGTTATCAGAAGTGGGTCCAGACTTATTTCTCATCGACGACTCCGCTTTATATGATCCTTGTTTTCGTTCTTATCATCGCATTCAACTATTTTTACATTTCAATTCAGTACAACACCGTTGAAATAGCAAACAACATCAAAAACAACGGCGGTACTATCCCCGGTATCAGACCCGGCAAGCCGACAAGCGACTTTATACAGAAGGTTGTCAACAGAATAACCCTTTTCGGCGCTCTGTTCCTCGGCGTTATCGCCCTTCTTCCGTATATCTTCCAGCTTATATTCCCGGCAAGTTCCGGTCTTGCAATCGGAGGAACTTCTCTCATGATCCTTGTTTCCGTTGCTATTGAAACCGCTCAGCAGCTCGAAAGCCAGATGATGATGAGAAACTACAAGGGATTCCTTGAATAAACCGTCTTCACATAAGGAGGAAAAACAATGCTCAGACTTATATTGTTAGGCGCTCCGGGTGCGGGCAAGGGAACTCAGGCAGATATTATTTCCGCAAAATACGGTATTCCGCAGATCTCGACAGGCGTTATTCTCCGTGAGGAGATTGCCAAAGGTTCGGAACTCGGAACCCGCGTAAAGGGAATAATCGACGCGGGAAACCTTGTTCCCGACGAAGACGTGGTCGCTATCGTCAAAGAACGGCTTAAGCAGGACGACTGCAAAAACGGCTATATCCTCGACGGTTTTCCGAGAACCATTCCCCAGGCGGAGGCTCTTGATAAAATGCTTGCGGAACTTGACAGCAAGATCGACGTCGTGATTTCTATTGAGGTCGCCGACGAAGACATTGTCAGACGTATGTCCGGCAGAAGAGTCTGCAAGAAATGCGGAGCAAGTTATCATGTTGAATACAACCCGTCTCCCTCCGGAGAAAACTGCGGAAAATGCGGCGAAATTCTTTCGGTCCGCGCAGACGACGACCCGAAGGTCGTTGCGGACAGACTCAAGGTTTATCATGAAAAGACCGCTCCCTTAAAGGCGTTCTACGAAAAACAGGGTAAACTCAAAGTCGCTGTCGGCTGCGAAAAACTCGAAGACACGACCGCAAACGTCGAAGCCGCGTTAAAAGAGGCGTTATAAAATGGTAACGATCAAGACCGATCGTGAAATTCAGCTTATGAGGGACGCCGGAAGGCTCACCGCCGAAGTTATGGAACTCGGCGGAAGTCTCATAAAACCCGGCGTTTCCACAAAGGAAATTGACGACAGGTTATATAAATTCATTAAAAAGCATAATGCGACACCTTCCTTTTTGAACTATTACGGATATCCGGGGACTGCCTGCATCTCGATAAACGATGAGGTGATCCACGGAATTCCGTCGGGAAACCGCATTATTGCCGATGGAGATATTGTGAGTATTGATGTCGGTGTTCTTTTGAACGGCTACCATGGCGATATGGCGCGGACTTTCTGCGCGGGTAACGTTTCCGAAGAAGCCAGAAAACTCATCGAAGTCACAAAAGAATGCTTCTGGCGCGGCATTTCGTATGCCACCGAAGGAGCGCGTATAGGCGACATCGGCCACGCCGTTGAAAGTTTTGCTCACGAAAACGGATTTTCGGTCGTGGAAGATTATGTCGGCCATGGCGTAGGAACACATTTACACGAGGACCCGGACGTCCCGAACTACGGAAAAGCCGGAAAAGGCATGCGGCTGCGCAAGGGTATGACGATTGCGGTCGAACCCATGATAAACGCGGGCGTAAAGGACGTGGTTCAGCTGGACGACGGCTGGACGGTTGTAACTAAGGACGGCAAACTCTCGGCTCATTACGAGAATACAATTGCCATCACCGACGGAGAGCCGTTAATACTCACATCTCTATGATAAGGGCAAAGCCCGTAAAATCAGGAGGTCACAGGATATGGATGATGTCGACAGGGGCAGTATAGTTTTGTCGCTTGCCGGCCACGACAGAGCGAGATTTTTCATCGTCGTAGGCAGGGAAGAGGAAAATTATCTACTTTTGGCTGACGGAAAATTCAGACCCGTTGCGAACCCAAAGAAAAAAAAGATAAAGCATTGCAAATTCATCAAAGCCGTCGCGAGCGAACGTCTTACAGAGAAACTTAAAAACGGCGAAAGAGTAAGCGATGCGGACTTGAGAAAAGCTTTGAAATTGTTCTTGAAAGAGGAGGTTATTTAGTTTGGCAAAAGACGGATTGATAGAATTCGAAGGAACCGTTGTTGACGTTCTTCCGAAAACGACATTTACGGTCGAACTTTCGAACGGACACAAGATAACGGCGTATATTTCCGGTAAACTCAGAGTGAATAACATCAGGATTCTTCTCGGAGACAAGGTTACCGTTGAAATGTCACCAAACGATCTTTCTCAGGGCAGAATAATCTGGCGCGGAAAGAAAGCCGACGCCTAATTTATGAGGCACGAGGTGCCAAAGGAGGTATTATTATGAAGGTGCGTCCTTCTGTAAAACCCATGTGCGATAAATGTAAGGTTATCAAACGTAAAGGCAAAGTTATGGTAATTTGTAAAGACCCGAAGCATAAGCAGAAGCAGGGTTAATAAAACGGAGGTGTATTTGACAGTATGGCAAGAATAGCCGGTGTTGATTTGCCCAACAACAAAAGAGTGGAATACGCTCTCACCTATATCTACGGTATAGGCGTAAGCAAATCAAATGAAATACTCGCAGCAACAGGTATCAATCCTGATACCAGAGCAAAAGACTTAACAGACGACGATATAGCAAAACTTCGTGAATATATCGACCACAATGTAACCGTCGAAGGTGACCTCAGAAGAGACGTTGCTCTTAACATCAAGAGACTTGTTGAGATCGGATGTTACAGAGGCGTTCGTCACAGAAAGGGTCTTCCCGTCAGAGGTCAGAGAACAAAGACCAACGCGAGAACCCGCAAAGGACCTACCAAGACCGTTGCGAACAAAAAGAAATAAGGAGGATAGATATAAATGGCTAAAGTTGTTAAGAAAACTGCCGTCAAAAGACGCAGAGACAGAAAAAACATTGACAGAGGCGCAGCTCATATCTGTTCTTCCTTCAATAACACTATTGTTACCATCACCGACGTAAACGGCAACGCTATTTCCTGGGCGTCCGCAGGCGGACTCGGCTTCAAGGGTTCCAAGAAGTCCACTCCGTTCGCAGCTCAGATGGCTGCCGAAACCGCTGCAAAGGCTGCTATGGACCACGGTATGAAAACAGTCGAAGTTTTTGTAAAAGGTCCCGGAACCGGTCGTGAAGCCGCAATCAGAGCTCTTCAGACCGCAGGTCTCGAAGTAACAATGATCAAGGACGTAACTCCCATTCCTCACAATGGCTGCCGTCCTCCCAAGAGACGTAGAGTATAAGCAGGAGGTAGAAGAAATATATGGCTAGATATACCGGTGCGGTCTGCAAACTCTGCAGACGCGAACATCAGAAACTTTTCCTCAAAGGCGAAAAGTGCTACTCCGCAAAGTGCCCGATCGCTCAGAACAGAGGAATCCCCGGTCAGCATGGCGCGCGCCGTCATAAGCTCACCGAATACGGCGTTCAGCTGCGTGAAAAACAGAAGGCCAAGAGATTTTACGGCGTTCTTGAAAAGCAGTTCGCTCATTACTATGAAATGGCAAACAAAAAAGCCGGCGTAACCGGTGACAACCTTATGCAGATACTCGAGACCCGTCTTGACAACGTAGTTTACCGTCTCGGTTTTGCCGTTTCCCGCGCAGAAGCAAGACAGCTTATAATCCACGGTCACTTCACCGTGAACGGCGCGAAGGTCGATATCCCCTCTTACCTCGTTAAAGAGGGCGACGTTATCGCTATAAAAGAAAAGAGCAAGGATTCCGTCAAGATCAAGACTATCCTTGAATCCACCGAGTCCAAACCTCTTCCGAAATGGCTTGATTGCGACAGAGCAAACAACGCTTACGTCGGAAAAGTTCTCGCTCTTCCGACTATCGAAGACGTCGATCTTCCCATTGAAGTTCACCTTATTGTCGAGTTGTACTCCAAATAATCGCTTTTTGGTTATTCGGAAACCGGATATTTTCTTAAGAATTATCCGCCACATTATTGACAAACCGATGCTCTGCTGCATCGAGAAAGGGTGCGTTTTATGATAGAAATAGAAAAGCCGACAATCGAAGAAGTTGAAATAGCCGAAGACGGTACCTACGGCAAATTCGTCGTCGAACCTCTTGAAAGAGGATACGGTATCACTCTCGGCAACTCACTCAGAAGAATATTGCTTTCTTCCCTGCAGGGTGCTGCGGTCACCTCTTTGAAAATCGACGGTGTCCAGCACGAATTTTCGACAATCCCCGGAGTCAAGGAAGATGTCACCGAAATAGTTCTCAATATGAAAGGTCTTATAACAAGACTTCACGGCGGCAAAGCCTCCAAGTTCGCTTATATCGAAGTGAACGATGAGGGCGAAATAACCGCTGCGGATATCAAGGCAGACGCCGATATCGAGATCCTCAATCCCGATATGCATATCGCAACGCTTACCAAAAAGACCCGCTTCTATATGGAAATTACTATCGGAATGGGCAGGGGCTACGTCTCCGCCGACAAGAACAAACCTGCTTCGGCGCCTATCGGTCTTATCGCAATAGACTCGTCTCACTCCCCCGTCACAAAGGTCAACTACACGATCGAAAATACCCGTGTAGGTCAGATCACCGACTACGACAAACTTACTCTTGAAGTCTGGACAAACGGAAGCGTTTCCGCCAAAACCGCGGTTTCCCTCTCCGCCAAGATCATGAGCGAGCATCTGTCCCTCTTCGTCAACCTTGCGGAAGACGCCGAGGTCGGAGACGATGTCTGGAAGGGCGACAGCAACGAAAGCAAAGAAAAGATTCTCAATATGACGATTGAAGAACTCGACCTCTCGGTCCGTTCCTTCAACTGTCTGAAGAGGGCCGGCATAAATACCGTTTACGACCTTATCAACAAGTCTCCCGAAGACATGATGAGAGTCCGTAACCTCGGTAAGAAATCGCTCGAAGAAGTTATCGTCAAACTTGAATCTTTCGGTTTGAACTTTATGGATGAAAAGGAATAGGAAGGAGGCCTCTTTGAAATGGGTACACGCAAACTTGGCAGAAAGACTGACCACAGAATAGCGATGCTCCGCGGAATGGTAACCTATCTTCTCGAAAACGGACAGATAGAAACCACCGCTACCAGAGCAAAAGAAGTTCGCAGTCTTGCCGAAAAAATGATAACACTCGGAAAAACGAACACACTCCACGCAAAAAGACAGGCATTGAGCTTTATTACAAAAGAAGACGTCGTCAAAAAACTCTTTGACGAGATCTCTCCGAAGTATGCTGACCGTAACGGCGGTTATACAAGAATAATAAAGACAGGCCCCCGTCGCGGTGACGCCGCAGAAATGGCGATCATCTCGCTCGTAGACTGATATTCGTTATATAAATAAAGGGAGAGCACATAGTGCTCTCCCTGATTTTTTTGTCCGAAAGCCCGCCCACGGGGTTTCGGCAACAAATATTTTTTGCAATAGTGCTCCCTGATTTTTTTGTCTGAAAGCCCGTTTTGCGGGGGCTCGGGCAACAAATACCTTTTTGCACTAGTGCTCCCTGATTTTTTATAAAATAAATCTTAAACAGAAATAATGTCCCCGTCTTCGTCTGACAAATATAATTTGTCGTTTTTTCTTGTGGTATCTGTTGGCTTCACTATCAGCCCGAAGGGAAGTACTCTGATAAAGGTGACATCGTTAATAAGTCCGAAGCAAACATAAGGAATAGTTTTATCGTTTGTGGAGGTGGCAAGCCCTAATTTTTTGTCTCTATGTTGAATTATATGAATTTCGCCGGAGTAATCGTTATTTTTGTCGGTATATACAGAAAATTGGGATAATGAAAAAATACAAAGAGTTATTTCTTTCAGGATTTGATCATCAATAGCTATGTTTAATTCCCGCATCAATTCTGTCCATTCACTTGACCAGCTTTTGTCCGGTATTCCTTGATATCCGGGTACTGTTTTTACATAAAGGTTTCCTTTTATTTTGTATTGGGATATTATAGAGTCAAATACAACTCCCCGATCCCGTTTTCTATGAGCAATCAGATCACAAAATTCTCTTATGTATTTGTGATTTTCTTTTTGAGTATAACGACGGATAAAAATTAAAAAACCAATAATATCATACTCGGTAAACGTTCTTCCCTCTATTATTGTTTTGTAATGTTTTAATATATGTTGTTCTTTTTTATCCATAGTCATTTTAGTCACCCGAATAGAACAAATATATTGTGCTATCTTTTTATCGTCAAATAATTTTTCAATCTGTCTTTTTCGGAGGCAACCGCCGAGAAGTCTTCTATCGCCTTTTTAAGGTGTCCCGAAGCGAGGGAAACGCGGAGTTTCTTCGTCTTTTCCTCAAGTTCGCAAAGTCCGAGTATTTCGGAGAATTCCTCGATAAAAGCAGCGGTCTTATCGGAGTTTTTCAGGCTGCCGCTGCGGACGAACAAGGCGAGTTTTTCAAAGGAGTCGTCCGATAAAAACTTTTGCAGGCAGGAAAGATAAAAGTCTTCGTCTCCGCCGTAATTTCTGACGGCGCGGTCGGGCTTTGCTCCGTACTGCCTTAAAAGAAAAATTTCACTGCGCATATCTACGCCCTCGCGACAATGCAGTTCCAGCCGCGTTTTTCGGCGATCTCTTCAATCGTAAAGCCGTTGTCTTTGAGTGCTTTTTCAACTTCTCCGCACCTTTCGCAGATTATTCCCGAAAGGATAAAATACGCTCCGGGCGCGGTGTGTTCCTTTATAAAGGAACATATTCTTATAAGCACGTCCGCGACGATATTCGCGACGACGACGTTATATCCCTTGCCGACAAACCCGAAAATCCCGCTCCCTTTTTCAAGGACGTTTCCCGTTTCGGCTCTGAAAACGCCGTCGAATTTGTTGAGAGAGGCATTTTCTTTTGAAATTTTCACGGCGTTCGGGTCGATATCCACGGCGTCGACGGCGGACGCACCGAGGAGGAGAGATGCTATCGAAAGGATACCGCTGCCGCAGCCGAGGTCAAGGACCTTGTCGCCCTTTTTGACGGTTTCCTGCAATTTTTCAACGCAAAGGGAGGTCGTTTCATGGTTTCCCGTCCCGAAAGCAACTCCCGGGTCGATTCGGAGCACAGTTTCGCCGTCGGAGGCTTTGTAATCTTCCCATTCGGGAACGACGGTGATATTTTTTATTTTCAGGGGCTTGTAATACTGTTTCCAGTTGTTTGCGAAATCGTCTTCCTCGACCTTGTTTTCCATGACTTCAAACGCGATATTTTCGGCGTCGAAGCGGGTCTTTATAAAGTCGAGACAGGCGGAAACGTCGATGTGTTCCGCAAAATAGATATGCAGAAGAACGGTGTCTTTGTCCTTTTTCAAGAGTTCTTCGTCGATCAGGGCGAAATTTTTTACAAGCGGACATTCTTCAAGGTCGGAATAGTCTTCGGTGTAAATTCCGCCGATATCGAGAAGAGAAACTATCGCGGTGGCGGTATCTTCGTCAGACGTCTTTATTTTAAGGATTATTTCTTTGTATTGCATTTCTTTTTCTCCGTGTTTTTGTAATACTTGCAGAAGTCCGAAATGAAGCAGTTTTCGCAGTCGGGGTTCTGTGATTTACAGACTTTCCTGCCGTGGGCGACCATCGCGTGGGAATAGTGAAAACCGGTGTTTTCGGGCAGAATTTTTTTGAGCGTTTTTTCGACGACGGCGGGGTTTTCCGACGAACAAAGCCCGAGCCTGTTCGAAAGGCGGATACAGTGGGTGTCCGCAATGACGACCGACGGGTCGCCGTAAATTTCGCCCATCATAAGGTTCGCTATCTTTCTGCCGACGCCCGGAAGCGCGCAGAATTCTTCGAGCGTTTCGGGGAATTTCCCCGTTTCTTCGAGTTTTTTTGCCGCGGCGATGATGTCCCGCGCTTTCGTTCGGTAAAGACCGCAGGAAAATATCATCTTTTCGAGTTCGTCGCGGTCGGCGTTTGCAAAATCCGAAACGGTCTTATATTTTTTGAAAAGTTCCTTACAGACGATATTTACGCGGATATCGGTGCATTGAGCCGACAGCCGTGAGGCGACCAGCAGTTCGAGGGGAGAGGAAAAATCAAGCGCGCATCTGACGTCGGGATATTCCGCAAAAACTTTTTCTATAAATTCCGGGATCTCACTTTTTTTCATTTTTGACCTCGTCCCAATAGCGTTTTGCCGCCTGTTCGGTCTTGTTTTCGCCGAATTCGTAATATTTCGCGTTCTTTATCGCGTCGGGCAGATACTGCTGCTTTACATAGTGGTTCGGGAAGTTGTGCGGATACTTATAGCCGATACCGTGACCGAGTTTTGCCGAGCCTTTATAGTGAGAGTCGAGAAGATACGGCGGAATGTCGTATATTTCCTTGTCTTTGAGGTCGGAAAGAGCCGCGTCGATCGCGCATATTACCGAATTCGATTTCGGGGCTGTCGCAAGCAGAATTACCGCTTCCGCAAGAGGAATACGCGCCTCGGGAAGTCCGAGCTGCAAAGCCGCGTCGACGCACGATTTCGTTATCGCTATCGCCTGCGGGTAAGCAAGACCGACGTCTTCGGCGGCGATAACGAGAAGCCTGCGGCAAAGCGACGGCAGATCTCCCGCCTCCATAAGCCTTGCGGCATAGTGCAGCGCCGCGTTTTCGTCCGAACCGCGGATGGATTTCTGCAGAGCCGACAGCGCGTCGTAGTGTCCGTCGCCGTCCCTGTCGTATTTCATGTTGCTCTTCTGCGCGAGCGCTTTCGCCTTTTCGAGAGTTACCGGAACGGTCTTTTGCCCGACTTTGAAGATGGTAAGCAGTTCGACGGTATTTATCGCTTTCCTGACGTCTCCGCCGCAGGCGGAGGCAAGATGTTTTATAACGCCGTCCTCGATCTCAAACCTTATTTTCGGGTTTTCGTTTTGAACAAATTCGAAAGCGCGCGTTACCGCCTTTTCCGTTTCCTTTTTGTCTATCGGACGGAATTCGAAAACCGTCGAACGCGAAAGAATGGCGTTGTAAACGTAAAAATACGGGTTCTCGGTCGTTGAGGCGATAAGGGTTATGTCTCCGTTTTCGATAAACTGGAGAAATATCTGCTGCTGTTTTTTGTTGAAATACTGTATTTCGTCGAGATATAAAACTATCCCGTTTTCATTTTGCAGAGAATCTATTTCGGCAATGATATCCTTTATGTCGGCGGTCGAGGCGGTCGTCGCGTTGAGCTTGTAGAGCGTCTTTTTCGTCTGCGACGCGATTATGTAGGCAAGAGTCGTTTTGCCTATCCCCGAACTGCCGTAAAAAATCATATTCGGGATATTTCCGCTTTCGATTATCGTTCTTAAAGGCATTCCCCTGCCGAGGAGATGCTTTTGCCCGACCATTTCGTCTAAGGTCGTCGGGCGCATTTTAACGGCAAGGGGAATTTTTTTAATATCGGACATTTTTAACAACACCTTTTCAGATTAGTGCTGGGAGTAGTTCGGTGCCTCTTTTGTTATGTGAATATCGTGGGGGTGGCTTTCTTTGAGACCCGCTCCCGTGATTTTTACGAATTTGCCTTTTTCCTGAAGTTCTTTTATGGTATGCGCTCCGCAGTAGCCCATTCCGGAACGGAGACCGCCGAGAAGCTGGAATATGGTGTCGGAAACTTTTCCTTTGTAAGGAACTCTTCCTTCGACGCCTTCGGGAACAAGTTTCGAAGCGCCTTCCTGGAAGTATCTGTCTTTTGAGCCCTGTTTCATTGCGGCAATAGAGCCCATTCCGCGGTACACCTTGAATTTTCTGCCTTCAAAGAGTTCGCTTTCGCCGGTGCTTTCATCGCAGCCCGCGAACATCGAACCCATCATAACGACGTCTCCGCCCGCGGCGATAGCCTTCGGAATGTCTCCGCTGTATTTGATACCGCCGTCGGCGATAATGGGGATATTTCTTTTCTTTGCAACGGAAGCCGCCGCAAGAATTGCGGTTATCTGCGGAACGCCGATACCTGCGACAACGCGGGTCGTGCATATCGAGCCGGGACCTATACCGACTTTGATTGCGTCGGCGCCTGCGTCGATAAGGAATTCGGCTCCTTCCGCGGTCGCGATATTTCCGGCAACAAGCTGAGCGTGGGGGAACGCCGCTTTTATTTTGCGTATCGCTTTCGCAATATTTTCGGAATGTCCGTGCGCGGAGTCGAGAACCATTACGTCAACGCCGTTTGCAAGGAGCGCTTCGGCTCTTTCGCAGACGTCGCCCGTAACTCCGATAGCGCCGCCGCAAAGCAGTCTGCCCGCCTCGTCGCGCGCCGTGTTCGGATATTTTATCGCTTTTTCGATGTCTTTTATCGTTATAAGACCTTTCAGGTCGCCGTTCTCGTCGACAAGCGGAAGTTTTTCTATCTTGTTGCGGCGGAGGATCTCCTGCGCGTCGTCAAGGGTCGTGCCGACGGGGGCGGTTATGAGGTGGTCTTTCGTCATATATTCGCTTATCGGAGCGGTATAGTCGGAAATGAAACGCATGTCGCGGTTCGTTATTATTCCGACGAGTTTTTTGCCCTCGCAGACGGGGACTCCGCTTATTCTGTATTTGTGCATGAGGTTGTCCGCGTCGGAAACGAGGTCGGTCGGAGAAAGATAGAACGGGTTTGTGATAACGCCGTTTTCGCTTCTTTTTACCTTGTCGACTTCTTCCGCCTGTCTTTCGATCGACATATTTTTATGGATAATGCCGATGCCGCCCTCTCTTGCCATGGCAATAGCCATTCCGCTTTCGGTGACGGTGTCCATTGCGGCGCTCATAAGAGGAATGTTGAGGCGAATGGACTGAGTGAGGTTTGTGGAAAGGTCTACGTTTCTTACGACAATGTCGGAATGTGCGGGAATTAAAAGCACATCGTCAAAGGTAATGCCCTCGCAGACGATCTTTTCGGAAAGAATATCGTTAAGCATATTTTGTCCCCCTATATATGTATTTTTATTTATTTCTATCATTTTATCACAATATCCGCTAAAATGCAATAGAAAAATCAACTGTTTCGCCTTGGCGACTTCTCTGTAAAAATCGCTCGGTTGACCTGTTTTTGCCGTAAAAATAAAAAATTGCGATATAGTTTTCAAAAAATTCAACAATTACCTGTATCATATATGCGAGGTGAGACTGTGGATATTTCGTATCTTCTTCACGGCTGCCGTCCGACGTCCGAAAAAGAAGCGGGTTTTGAAAACGGAAAACTCGAAATTTTGCTCTCCTGTCGGATGACCGCCGTTTTTACGCTGGCTTTTCCGGATTTTTCGGTCGAAGTTTACGACGACGGGGAAAAATATATGCTTTTCGACGTTCCCGCAGCCGACGGCGCGTTTGTTTCGGAAATGCGGAAAGAGGTTCTCGAAAAAGCCGAAGCAGCGGTGAAAAAACTGTATTCGGGCGGAAGCCCCGTCGAAAAACTGCTTTTGTACGCAAAGGAAAAATACGGCACCGAACCCGACAACCCGTTTTCGGGGGACGGCGGTTCAGCCGTTTTGCGTACTCCGAAAGGCAAGTGGTACGGGCTTATCATGAGGATAAAATACAGGAATCTCGGAATTCCGTCCGACGGGGAAATTTCGGTGATAAACCTGAAACACCCTGCCGAAAAAATGGGCGAAACCGTTGATAATAAGGCGGTTTTCCCCGCTTACCACATGAATAAAAAATATTGGATAACCGTTATTCTGTCGTCCGACGTTCCGTTCGAAAAAATAACCGCCCTGCTCGACGAAAGTTATGCGGAGGTGAACGGGACCTGCCGCGCGTTGCGGAAAGACGGTCCGCGCGAAAGCGGACTTCTTGACAAAAAGAAAAAGCGGTAATATATTTTATATTCTGATTACGGAGTTTGTCTTATGAAAAAACTTGCGATACAACTTATAAAATTCGGCGGGGTCGGCTTTACCTGTTTTGCGATCGACTACGGCGTGCTTTTCCTGCTTACCGACCTGTGCGGGGTAAACGTCTTCCTTTCCGCCGCAATATCGTTTTCCGTTTCGGTCGTCGTAAATTACATTTTAAGCGTGAAGTTCGTTTTCGACACAAACCCGAAACACGATAAAAAACGGAATTTCATTCTTTTCATTGTTTTCAGCGTGATAGGTCTGGGGCTCACCGAACTTATAATGAAAATAGGCGTCGATTATATGCTTATAAATTATCTGATAGTCAAAATCGCCGCCACCGCGATAGTCATGGTCTTCAATTTCGTGACGCGGAAACTGTTTCTGGAAAAATAAAAAGTGCCTGCACACAAAAATGTGCAGGCATATTTTTTATTCGAGTTCGAACGCTCCGGTGTAAAGGCGGTAATAAGTGCCTTTTTCTTCGATGA
The DNA here is from genome assembly GCA_934501435.1 of uncultured Eubacteriales bacterium. GTDB lineage: Bacteria > Bacillota > Clostridia > Oscillospirales > UBA644 > Geddesella. The sequence continues at coordinate 29,268 of CAKSTW010000002.1, read as the reverse complement.
GTTTCTTATGGTCGCCGCGTTCGATTATCCGTCCGTGGTCGAGGACCATTATGACGTCGGAATTCTTGACGGTCGAAAGTCTGTGGGCGATGACGAATACCGTTCTGCCCTCCATGAGTTTATCCATTCCGCGCTGGACTATCGCCTCGGTGCGGGTATCTATCGAGCTTGTCGCCTCGTCGAGTATCATGACGGGCGGGTCGGCGACCGCCGCGCGCGCTATGGCGATAAGCTGACGCTGTCCCTGCGAAAGGTTTGAACCGTTGTTCGAAAGTTCGGTCGCGTATCCGTCGGGAAGGCGCGTTATAAAGTCGTCCGCTCCCGCAAGTTTTGCCGCCGCGATACATTCTTCGTCGGTGGCGTCAAGTCTTCCGTAACGGATATTGTCCATAACGCTGCCGGTAAAGAGGTTCGTTTCCTGCAAAACTATTCCGAGGGAACGGCGGAGGTCGGATTTCCTTATCTTATTGATGTTTATTCCGTCGTAGCGTATTTTTCCGTCGGCGATGTCGTAAAAGCGGTTTATAAGGTTCGTTATCGTGGTTTTGCCCGCGCCCGTCGCTCCGACAAACGCGACTTTCTGACCCGGTTCGGCGTAAACGGTGACGTCGTGAAGAACGTCTTTTCCTTCTTCGTAGCCGAAATCCACGTCAACGAGCCTTACGTCTCCTTTAAGCGGAGTATAGGTGAGCGTTCCGTCTTCGTGCGGGTGTTTCCACGCCCATTTGCCTGTGCGCTTTTCGGTTTCGGTGATATTTCCGTTTTCGTCGGTCTCGGCGTTTACGAGAGTGACATATCCGTCGTCCGTTTCGGGTTTTTCGTCCATAAGTTCGAAAATACGCTCTGCGCCCGCAAGACCCATGACTATCGTGTTTATCTGCTGCGCCGCCTGATTGACGTTGCCGGAAAACTGCTTCGACATATTAAGGAACGGAATAAGAATACTGATGTTGAAGGCAAGCCCCGAAATGCTGAGGTTCGGCAGTCCCGAAAGCAGGAAAAGTCCGCCGACAACGGCTATTATGACGTAAAGGACGTTTCCGATATTCATGATTATCGGACCGAGGCAGTTCGCGTAGGCGTTCGCGCGGTAACCGTCGCGGTAAAGGTCTTCGTTTACTTTGTCGAAATCCTCCTGCGCCCTGTCTTCATGGCAGAAAACTTTGACGACTTTCTGCCCGTTCATCATTTCCTGAACAAAGCCCTCGGCTTTACCCATGGACCTCTGCTGGCGGATGAAATATTTCGCCGAGCCGCCGCCTATCTTTTTGGAGATAAACAGCATTGCGATAACGCCGAGAACTACGAGCAGGGTCATATAAACGCTGTAATAGATCATTATCCCGAAGACCGTCGCGACTATTACCAAAGACTGCAGAAGCATCGGAAGCGACTGCGAGATAAGGGGGCGTACGGGGTCGATATCGTTCGTGTAATGGCTCATTATGTCGCCAGTTTTGTTGGTGTCGAAATATCTTATCGGCAGGTCCTGCATTCCGTCGAACATATTTCTGCGCAGTTTGCACAGAAAGCCCTGCGTTATTGATACTATAAGCTGGTTGTAAATCGTTATCGCGGCTATTGAGAGAACGTAAAGGGCAATTAAAATCCCTATCATCGGAATTATCGCTTTTGCCGCCTCTTCCCAGTTGCCGGACTTGACCCATTTTTCAATTTCCGCGATCACTTTCTGGGTGAATATCGACGGAATCGACGACGCGACCGCCGAAAAGATAATGCAGAAGACCGTTAACGGCATTGCAACGGGGTACGCTTTGAAAAGCATTTTGAGAAGCCTTGAAAGAGTGTTTTTCTTCGGAGCCGTTTTCTTATTCACCGTCATCGCCTCCGTTCGTCTGCTGTTCGTAAACTTCGCGGTAAATCCCGCTTGTTTTCAGAAGTTCTTCGTGTTTTCCGCAGTCGACGATTTTGCCGCCGTCCATGACGATTATCATATCGGCGTTCTCAACCGAGGAAACGCGCTGCGCAATAATTATTTTCGTCGTTTCGGGAATATATTTTGCAAAACCCGCCCTTATGAGAGCGTCGGTCTTGGTGTCGACGGCGCTCGTCGAGTCGTCGAGAATTAAAATTTTCGGTTTTTTTAAGAGAGCGCGGGCAATGCAGAGCCTTTGTTTCTGTCCTCCCGAAACGTTTGTTCCTCCCTGCTCGATGCGGGTCTCGTAACCTTCGGGGAAAGAAAGAATAAAGTCCTCCGCCTGTGCAAGTCTGCACGCCTCCGTAATTTCTTCGTCGGTCGCGTTTTCGTTGCCCCACTTTAAGTTTTCCTTTATCGTTCCCGAGAAAAGCAGATTCTTCTGAAGAACCATCGCGACGCTTTCGCGGAGCGTTTCGATGTCATAATTTCTGACGTCTACGTCTCCGACCTTAACGCTTCCCGAAGTCACGTCGTAAAGGCGGGGAATAAGCTGAACGAGCGACGACTTTCCGACGCCCGTGCCGCCGAGAATTCCGACGGTCATACCGGATTTTATGTGAAGGTCGATATCCGAAAGGGCGTATTTTTTCGCGTTTTCCGAATATTTGAAACTCACATTGTCAAAATCTATATCGCCGTTCTTTACTTCTGTTATCGGATTTTCGGGATTTTTCATCGACGGCGTTTCGTCAAGGACTTCGCAGACGCGGTTCATTGATTCGGAGGACATCGTAATGATGACGTATATCATCGAAAGCATCATAAGGGACATCAGTATCTGGAACCCGTAGGTGAGCATTGCCGATATCTGCCCGACGTCGACAAGAGAACCTCCCGAAGAGATGGTGAGGCGCGAGCCGACAAGCAGAATGAAAACCATATTGAAATAAAGGCAGATCTGCATAAGGGGCGCGTTCAAGGCGACTATCCTTTCGGCTTTGGTGAAGTCTTTTCTTATATCTTCAGCGGCAACGCCGAACTTTTTCTTTTCATAGTCTTCCCTCGAAAAACCCTTGACGACTCTCATCGCCCTGACGTTTTCTTCGATAGATTCGTTAAGACGGTCATACTTCCTGAAAACTCTGCGGAACGCGGGCATTGCGGCTTTGCCTATCATCATGAGCCCGAACGCGAGGACGGGAACGACTATAACGAAACAGGTCGCAAGAGAGCCGCCCATAATGTATGCCATAATAATTGAGAAGATTAGCATAAGAGGCGCCCTGACGGCAGTTCTTATTATCATCATATACGACATCTGGATATTGGCGACGTCGGTCGTCATTCGCGTGACGAGCGAGGAAGAAGAAAACCTGTCGATATTTCCGAAAGTGTAGGTCTGTACTTTTGAGAAAAGGTCGTGGCGCAGGTTTTTTGCAAAGCCCGCGGACGCTTTTGAGCAGGTAAAGCCCGCGACGCCGCCGAAAGAAAGAGAAAAAATTGCCATAACGACAAGCAGAATACCCGTTCTTACGACGTTTCCCATTTCGACTCCGCCGTTTATCTGATTGACGAGATCGGCTGTTATAAACGGTATAAACGTTTCGATGGCGGCTTCGCCGACAATGAGAATAAGGGTGATTATTGTCGCCTTTTTGTATTCCCTGACGCAGCCGAGAAAACGCTTCATTTTTTTCAGCATATTTATCCTTTCTGCAAAAAAAAGACTATTGGGTGTTTTTCTTAAAGAAAAAAATGCCCTCAGTCTTCGTTGCTTTTGTTAATTTACATATATATTGTACCACGGAAACCGTATCTTTTTCAAGAGAATTTGCAAATAGTTCATTATTGCCGCTTGCAATCGGACTTCGGGTATGTTAAAATTTCCGTAAAGGAGTGGGCGTATGAAATATAAATGTCTTGTCCTCGACCATGACGACACCGTAGTGAACAGCACCGAGACCGTTCACTACCCCGCGTTTTCGAAATCGCTTTCGGTACTGCGGCCCGAAATAAAAATTTCGCTCGAAGAACATATAAAATATAATTTCGATCCCGGTTTTTCCGACTATTGCTATAAAATTCTCGGTTTTACCGAAGAGGAAATGCAGTTTCAGGTCGATAACTGGAACGAATATGTGAAAAAGCATATTCCGAAAGCGTATCCGGGCATTTCCGAAGTCATTAAAAGGCAGAAAGAAGAGGGCGGATATGTCTGCGTCGTTTCCCATTCGATGAAAGACAATATCCTGCGCGATTACCGCGAAAACGGGCTGCCTCTTCCCGACGCAGTATTCGGCTGGGAACGTCCCGCCGCCGAACGGAAGCCGTCTCCGTTTCCGCTTTTTGAGATTATGAAGACGTTTTCCCTTTCGCCGAAAGAAATGCTTGTCGTCGATGATCTTCTTCCCGGCAAAAAGATGGCTGACGCCGCGGAAACCGATTTTGCCGCCGCCGGCTGGTCCCGGTTCGTGCCCGGAATTTCGGAGAGAATGAAAGAAGAATGTAAGGTATATCTTCCGACCGTCAAATCCCTGTATGACCTCCTTTTTTGAGATCCGTAAAAAAGTTTCTTCCGCCGCGGAATATTTCCCTCCGATACTTGACAAAATCCGCACTTTACTGTAAAATAATAATTGGGTAAATATTTATTGGCGAAACGGATATCGAAATGGAAAACAGAAATATAGGGAAAATAAAAATCTTCGGGAGAAGGCAGGTTCTTTTGGCGGCAATCGATATTTGCTGTCTTATTTTCGCATATCTGTTTTCAATGTTCTGCGTTCCGATATCTTCGACCTCGACGGGCGTTCCTTTCCCTATTCTTATAAGGAATTTTACGGTATTTGCCGTTTGTCTTCTTGTTTCGGACGCGGTGTTCGGCGTTTATAACCACGTCTGGCGCTACGCTTCCTTTACGCTTTACCTGCGGCTCATCTTCGCGAACTTTATCGGCGGCAGCGTCGCTTTCGTTATCGTCTGGACCCGTCAGATAAGCGTCGGGATATGGCAGAGCATTTCGCTTGTCGCGATAGCCACCCTTATCGAACTTTTTCTGCGTTTTCTTTATCAGTGCAAACATCAGCGAAAACATCTTTCCAAAAAGGAAGATTACAAATACGTCGTTATCGTCGGCGCGGGAACGATAGGCACAATGCTTGCCCGCGAACTTCTTTACAACAGGAATTCGAAATACAAACCCTACTGTTTCGTCGATATAGACAAACGCAAGATCGGCAACAAGATTATGAATATGTCGGTTCTTGACGGAAACGACGACAAGATAATCCCGATAGTAAAAGCGCTTCCCGTTTCCGCGGTTATTCTTGCTTTTTCGGAAAACAAGGGCAGCCGTATCGAAAAACTTTACGCGAAATATTCCCGGACGGGACTTGAAATAAAGGTTTACGACTACCCGTTCGGAGAGGGCAGAACATTTTCGGGCGGCAGACGTATTTTAAGAGAACTCCGTATAGAAGACCTTCTTTTCCGTTCGCCCGTAACTCTCGAAAAAACGGAACTTTCGGAATATTATTCGGGAAAGACCATTCTCGTGACGGGGGGCGGCGGCTCGATAGGGAGCGAACTCTGCCGTCAGATAGCGGCCCTTTCCCCGAAAAAACTTATCATTCTCGATATTTACGAAAACAACGCCTACGATATCCAGCAGGAACTTAAAATGCGTTACGGCGACGCTCTCGATATTTCCGTCGAAATCGCGTCGGTCCGCGACAGGGCGCGCCTTGAGGAAGTTTTTGAGTTTTACAGACCCGAAATAGTTTTCCACGCCGCGGCGCATAAGCATGTTCCGCTGATGGAGAGCAATCCCGCGGAAGCGGTTAAAAATAACTGTATCGGAACGAAAAACGCCGCCGACCTTGCGGAAAAATACGGCGTGAAGAAATTCATTCTGATCTCGACCGATAAGGCGGTCAATCCGACCAACATCATGGGAGCGTCCAAGCGCGTCTGCGAAATGATAGTCCAGTGCCGCAGGGACAGCAACACCTCTTTTGCTGCCGTCAGGTTCGGAAACGTCCTCGGTTCGAACGGCTCGGTCGTTCCGCTGTTCAAAAAGCAGATAGAGGCGGGAGGCCCCGTAACGATAACCGACAAGCGTATAATAAGATACTTCATGACCATAAGCGAGGCGTGCAGTCTGCTTTTGCAGACGGGTCTTCAGGCTGAAAAGGGCGAACTTTTCGTCCTCGATATGGGCAAACCCGTAAAGATCATAGATCTTGCGGAAAATATGATAAAACTTGCGGGATTTACCCCGTATGTCGATATAGACATCAAGGAAATAGGGCTTCGTCCCGGCGAGAAACTTTACGAAGAACTTCTCGTGAAAACCGAAAAAACCGAAATCAGCACACATAACATGATATTTGTCGAAAAGGACGAGCCTCTCTCAAGAGAGGAAGTTGACCGGCGACTTGACGTTTTATGCGAAGCGGTAAAAAAAGACACCGAGGAAAACGGCTTTGCCGAAGTCAGAGAGGCGTTCTTTTATGCGGTTCCGTCGTATAAAAAGCCGAGCGAGGTAAACGGCGTCTGCGGCAGGGAGAAAGAATGGAGAACAGGCGAGTGAAAAGAAAAGAAAAAATAATCGACGCGGATATTCTGCAGATACTCAAAACACTTTGGGAAAAGGCATGGGCGATATTTCTTGCCGCCGTCCTTTTCGCGGGCGCGGCGTTCCTGTGGACATACTATCTTATTCAGCCGAAATACGAAGCGGACGTTATGTTTTACGTCAACAACACTTCGATCTCCGTCGGAAACGTCGGCGTCAGCATCTCTTCTTCCGACCTCACCGCGGCTCAGAAACTTGTAAATACCTACGTCGTTATCCTTAAAACGAGAATGACTCTTGACGACGTCATAAAGGAATCGGGCGTCGATATGTCCTATTCCGAACTTTCGGGGCATATCTCCGCGAAAGCGGTAAACTCCACCGAGGTCTTCAAGGTCGTCGTATGGGATCACGACCCGTATCAGGCGGAAAATATCGCAAATACGATAGCGCGTATCCTTCCCGATAAAATAGCGTCGGTCGTCGACGGAAGTTCTGTAAAGATAGTCGAGACCGCCGTCGTTCCGACCCACCGCTCTTCCCCGAGTTATTCGAGGAACACCCTGATAGGCTTCTTTATCGGAGCGGCTGTCGCTGTCGTAATAATTCTCATAGTCAAATATTCCGATCCTTATATAAAGAACGAGGAATATATCTCCCAGAGTTACGATCTCCCGCTTCTTGCGGTAATTCCGAAAGTGCGGAACGATTCGGACGGGAAATATTCTTCGGGTCGGTACTATTACCGCAAATAACCCGTTTCAGACCGAAAAAATAAGGAGGAATCATATGAAAGAAAACCGTAAGTCCGACGTCGTGGACACCCACAATTCGGATTCCGCTCTCGGTCCGAATATGAACTTTGCGACCGCCGAGGCATTCAAACTTTTAAGAACAAACGTGTCCTTTTCTCTTCCCGACGAAGACTCCTGCCGCGTTATCGGCATTACGAGCTCCATTCCGGGAGAGGGAAAGACTTTCACTTCGATAAACCTTGCGTATTCGATAGCGCAGACCGATAAAAAAGTTCTTCTCATCGAGGGAGACATGAGACTTCCGACTATCGCGAGAATAACGGGACTTTCTCCGACGCCGGGGCTTTCGAACCTGCTTGTCGGGCTTGATCAGAAAATAAAAGTCACCCAGCTTTTCGACGGGCTTTCCGTTCTCGTTTCGGGAGACGTTCCCCCCAATCCGTCGGAACTGCTCACCTCCAAAAGGATGGGCGCTCTCATAGAAACCATTTCCGAAAAATATGATTATATCATAATAGACCTTCCGCCCGTAACGAGCGTGTCGGACGCTCTGGTCGTTTCGAAATACGTCAGCGGAATGATCCTTGTCGTAAGGCAGAATTACGCTTACAGAACGGCGTTTGCCGAAACCGTCCGCCAGCTTGAACAGGTCGGCGCGAAACTCCTCGGCGTCGTTTTCAACTATGCGTCTTCGTCTTCCGGAAAATACAGCAAAAAGTATAAAAAGTACGGAAAATATTACGCTAAATACTATAAGGAATACAAACGCTCCTACGAAGAGGGAGACAGTGAAAGTTAATGAACGTTATCGACTTTCACACCCATATCCTTCCCCGAATGGACGACGGGAGCCACAGCGTCGGAGAGTCGCTTGAAATGCTCCGCGCGGAGGCTGCCGCGGGAATAAAAACGGTCGCCGTGACTCCTCATTTTTATGCGGATCTCGACACTCCCGAAACGTTTCTCAAAAGAAGAAGCGAGGCTCTTGAAAAACTTGAAGAAAAAATGACCGACGGTTTACCCGACCTTCTGCCGGGAGCGGAAGTCGCGTATTTCGAGGGCATGAAAAACTGCGGACTTCTTTCGGAAATGACGATATGCGGCACGGGGCTTCTTCTTATAGAAATGCCCATGGGAAAATGGTCCGAAAGGATGTTTTCCGAAATTCTGCAGCTTGCGGAAAATCTCAGTATAACGCCGCTGCTTGCGCATATCGACCGATACGGAGTTACCCGCGACGAGATAAGACTCCTTAAAAAATTCGTCATCAACGGCGGTCTTATTCAGGCAAACGCAGGCGCGTTCCTCCATTTTGCGACCGCAGGCAAAATGATAAAAATGATAAACGACAATCTCGTTCATCTGCTCGGTTCCGATTGCCATAACGTTTCGACCCGTCCCCCGAATCTCGGCGAGGCGGTCGAAAAGATAACAAAAAAGGCGGGACCCGCACCCATTACAATAATAGAAGCGGCTCAGTCTCGGATTATTACCCGATGACAAAAGGCTCATCATACAACACGAAAATCATAAAGAAAGGTGAAAACATCATGAAAAAGGTAATTTCTATCATTATGACTGCAGTTATCCTTGCGACGCTTGCTCTTCCGACCTTTGCTGCGGAATCTTCCTTTGTCGAAAGTATCAAGGTAAAACCTGCTCCCGAAGTAGTAGTGGCGTCCATAGTTGACCGCGACAACAATAAAAAAGAAGACGTTACGGCAGATCAGCTCATCATCACTCCTTACCGTCCCGGAGAACAGAGCGATATTCAGAAAGAACTGCATAACGTCTACGACGAAATAGACAAGAACGGGGCTCCCGCGATCTTCTCCGACGAAGACGCCGCGTCCGTAAAAAAGGACGGACTGAAACTCGATAAACTTGTCGTTTCCGATCTTTTCGATATTTTCTATACAAAGGAAAACACCCTTTCGGAGGACAATAAACTCAACATTACTTTTAAGACCAAAATAGACCTCAAGAAAAAGAGCGTCGTCGTTATGGTCAAGAACAACGGAACATGGACCAGAGTTCCCGCAAAAGAAATTAAAATTCTTGAAAACGGTCAGATAAATATTTCTTTCTCGAAGATCTGCCCGGTAGTCTTCCTTATCGAAGATACCCCGTCCAAAACTTCCGACGCGGTCTCTCTCGCCGTATGGACGACAGTCGCCGCAGCGTCCCTTACCGCAATGGTCCTCATTGTTGTTTTCAGAAAAAAATCGAAAAAATCCGAAATCTGACGGTATAAAAAATGAAAAAGGCTTCCGTATCTCCGAAACTTAAAGTTTTGGCGTTTACTCTTGCAGCTCTCCTTTTCCTGTTTTCTCTTTATAAAATAGCGACGGTCCTCGAATTTCATTTTGAAGACCCGGTAGAGGACGGCGGCTCTTCGAGAGTGATCGAATTCGATGGAATTAAATATATCCCGGACGGAAACGTCGTTTCCGTTCTGCTGATGGGAATTGATTCCGCCGGCGAAGTTGCGGACAGCGAGTCTTACAGAAACGACGGACTTGCCGATTTTATCTGCGTTGCCGCGTTTAATCTGAAGACAAAGACCTGTACTGTCCTGCATGTAAACCGCGATACCGTAACGGAGATGAACGCGCTCGGTCTCGGAGGCTCGTCGGTCGGCACGGTCCGCGCTCAGATAGCGCTTTCCCACTCTTACGGAAGCGGGCTTGAAGACAGTTGTATCAACACAAAAAGCGCCGTTTCGAAATTGCTTTACAACATAGTTATCTCGAACTATATTTCGCTTAATATGGACGGGATTTCGGTTCTCAACGACCTTGTCGGAGGGGTTGAAGTCACGGTCGACGACGACCTTACCTCTCTTGATCCCGCGCTGAAAAAAGGCGAAACTGTTCGTCTTAACGGCAGTCAGGCTCTTAAATTCGTCCGCGCGCGCTACTCTGTCGGAAATCAGACGAATCTTGAGCGAATGGAACGACAGAAAACGTATATGGAATCGTTTTATTCCGTTTTTTCAAAACAACTTTCCGACGATAAAATAAATATGGACGAAGTTTTCGACAAGATCGATCCCTATATGGTGACCGATTGCAACACCGGCGTTGTTTCGATGCTTTCGGACAGAATGAAAAACTTTGAGTTCAAAGGCGTTGTCTCCGTTTCGGGTAAGACCGGGATCGGGGAAGACGGTGTTGAATTCTACCCCGACGAGGCGGTACTCAAAAAGACCGTTCTCGACATTTTCTACAAGCCGGAATAAAATTTGTCTTTCGGCGGAAGGAACTTTGCCTCGGCAGAGTTCCTTCGCGCTCTGTTATACTTCGGATCTTAAGGAAACGTTATGCTGCCCTATTATATTCTTTTGCTTCTGCCGGGACTTGCGTATTTCGGTTTTACGCGTTCCCCATCATACAAACAGGCTGACCGCCGTACTCTGACGGTCTTTTTCGTCCTGTATTTCCTGCTCCTTGCTTTAAGGGGAAGTTCCGTCGGCAACGATTACGGAACTTACTATTATTGGTTTAAGTCGGCGGGAAGCGTCGAATGGAGCCATGTGTTCCAAACAAATATCGAACCCGGATATTTCCTGTTAAACAAAGCCGTATCGGTCTTTACCGACAGTTTCCAGTGGTTTCTTGCGGTCTCTTCGGCGGTTATCCTTCTCCCGATACTGTACGTATACAGAAAGCACGTTGAAGACGCTCCCCTGACAATTCTGCTTTTTATAAATACGGATATTTTCGTTATGCTCTTTTCGGGGATACGTCAGGGGATCGCCATAGGAATAGGGTGTCTTGCTTTTGAATTTGCAAGAGAGAAGAAACCGATAAGGTTTTTGATAACGGTCGGAACAGCATTGCTTTTTCACACTTCGGCGTTCGTCCTTTTGCTTCTTTATCCCGCCTGCCGTTTCCGCTTAAGAAAAAAATCACTTTATTACATCATTCCCGCGTATGTTATTCTTCTTATTTTCAACCGTGAGATATTCTCTTTTCTTTTGGGAATTTCCGGTGTCTATACGGAATACGGAATGTCGCAGACCGGCGCGTTTATGTCTATTATTCTTTTCTCGTTATTCGCCGTGTATTCGATAGTTATTCCCGACGAAAGAAGTCTTGACGAAACGGGTAAGATGCTTCGGAATATTCTTCTTATTACCCTTGCGATCATGACGTTTGCACCCATACACATGATGGTCATGCGAATGGCATATTACTTTGTCGTCTTTATGCCTCTCTGTATTCCGAAAATCGTTAAATACCGCGATGAGAGCCAGGAAAAGATAACCGAAATCTCGAAAGTCGTTATGCTGCTGTTCTTTACGGCATATTTCTTCTATTTCGGTTACAGTGGAATGGCGACGGGCGCCGGACTTCATACCTTCCCGTATCAATTCTTCTGGGAGGCTGCCTGAAAATGAAGATCGTTCAGATAAACGATACCTGCGGGGTCGGCAGTACGGGAAAGATTTGCGAAGCGATAAGCAGACTTCTTAACGAAAAAAATATCGAAAATCATATTTTATATTCCGTAAAGGGCGACGGCTATGAATTCTCAACACCCGTTGCGGATAAGCCGTATATAAAAATTCAGGCTCTGAAAAGCCGCATTTTCGGTAATTACGGTTTCAACTCTGCGGGAGCGACCGAAAGAATAATTGCAAAACTCGAAGAATTAAAGCCCGACATCGTCCATCTTCATAACCTGCACGGGCATATCTGCAATATCGGAACGCTTTTTGATTATCTGAAAAGTGAAAATATAAAAATCGTCTGGACGTTTCACGACTGCTGGGCGTTTACGGGCTACTGTATGCACTTCGTCGCCGAAAACTGCAAAAAGTGGGAAACGGGCTGCGAAAACTGCCCCGTTTTCGGAAATTACAGTTGGTTTTCCGACCGCAGCAAAACGCTTTACGGCAGAAAAAAGAGAATTTTTGAAGACGGCGGCATTACGGTCGTCACTCCGTCCGGGTGGCTGGCGTCCCTTGCGGAAAAATCTTTTGCGGGCGGCGACGTCAGAGTAATAAACAACGGGATAGACCTGTCGGTTTTCCGTCCGACCGAAAGCGATTTCAGGGAAAAACACGGAATGGATAAGACCGATTTTATGATTTTATGCGTCGCCGATAACTGGAGCGTTAAAAAGGGTTCCGACGACGTTTCGAAACTTGCCGAAAAACTTCCGGACGGCTTTAAGGTCGTCGCGGTCGGGACAAACTCCGAAAGTATTTCGCCGTCGGTTGTCCGTCTGCCGCGAACGCAAAATCAGGAAGAACTCGTAAAAATCTATTCGGCGGCGGATCTTTTTGTCAACCCGACGTATGAGGATACTTTCCCGACCGTCAATATCGAGGCTTTGGCGTGCGGAACGCCGGTGCTCACCTATCTTACCGGAGGCAGCGGCGAAATGGTAGACCCCGACTGCGGCGCAAGTGTCGAAACAGGGGATTCTGACTCTCTACTGCACGAAATCGGGAGAATATCCGCCGAAAGACCGTTCTCTGCGGAAAATTGCGTAAAAAAAGCGTCGGAGTATTCCGACGTCGGAAAGTTTGAGGAATATATTTCTCTTTACAAAGAACTTGTCGGAGAAAAAGCATGATAAAAACGGTATTCATATCTAATTTTTTCAATCATCATCAGTGCCCTTTTTCGGACGCGATGAAGAAACATACCGAAAATAACCATACCTTTGTTTCGACGGGCGAGATGCCCGAAATGAGAATAAATCTCGGCTATGAGAAAATAAAGAGAAACTACGTAAAGAAAATCGGCGACGCTCAAAAGGAAATCGACGAAGCCGACGTTATTATCGGAAGCGCGTTTTCAAAGGAAATGCTCGACGCTGCAAAAAACGGAGAAAAACTGCTGTATCGCTGTACCGAACGCTTTTTCAAACAGACTCCGTCGAAAATTTCTCTTCTTCCGAGATATGTAAAACAGCATATCCTTTTTCCCGAAAGCGCGCGGATATATCTTCTCTGCGCAAGCGCATATACTGCGGCTGACGCCGCTTCCCTCGGACTTTGCAGAGATCGCGCGTATAAATGGGGATATTTCCCCGAAACAAAAAAATACGACATAAAGAAACTGATCTCCGAAAAAAATAAGACGGAAATACTCTGGTGCGGAAGATTTCTTTCGTGGAAGCACCCCGAAGACGCCGTTGCCGCCGCCGAAAAACTTAAAAACGACGGGATATCTTTCGTCCTTAAATTTGTCGGTTCGGGCGAAAAGGAAAACGAACTTCGGAACGCCGTAAAAGAAAAAGGGCTTGAAAAAAACGTCGTTTTTCTCGGTAATATGCATCCGGGCGAAGTCAGGACCGAAATGGAAAAAGCGTCGGTCTTTCTTGAGACTTCCGATTTTCGGGAGGGCTGGGGAGCGGTGCTTAACGAGGCGATGAACAGCGGGTGCGCCGTCGTCGCGTCCCATGCCGCGGGCTCGGTGCCTTTCCTTGTAAAAGACGGTGAAAACGGTTTTGTTTACAAGTCGGGAGATGTGAATTCTCTTTACGGAAAGATAAAAAAACTTCTGCTGTCGCCGACGCTAGCGGGGGAATTCGGGGAAGAGGCATATAAGACAATCATCGGAACATGGAACGCGGAAGTCGCCGCGGAAAGGCTTATCAAACTTTCGGAAACGATACTTTCGGGAGAAAAAAGCCCCGATCTGTATCCCGACGGACCTTGCAGCAAGGCTGAAATCCTGGAAAATAATTGGTACAGTTAACGGAGTTTTTTATGAATACGGAAGCAATCATTCACGAAAAACTGAAAAAAGTCGAACTTGATATCCTGCGGCAATTCATTGAGGTCTGCGAAAAGCTGAACCTTAAATGGTTCATGCTCTACGGGAGTTGCCTCGGTACCGTACGGCATCACGGTTTTATTCCGTGGGACGACGATATCGACGTCGGACTTATGCGCGACGATTATGAAGTTTTTCTTGAAAAAGCCCCGTCGTTACTGTCTGAAAACTACTTTTTGCAGACGGCGAAGACCGACCCGGATTATTCAATGAATTATGCAAAAATAAGGCGTTCCGATACGACTTTCATTGAAAAGACCGTTAAGAATTTTAATATGAATCACGGTATATATATTGATATTTTCCCGATAAACGAGTACCGTCCGTCGATAATTTTTGATATGAAAGTCAGGTTCTACAATATCTGTATCGATAAGGCGTATTATTTAGAGAACAGAGGCAGTTTCCCGAAAAGAGCGATAAAAGGCATTATTTCTTCCTTTATTAAAGATTATCGCGTCGCAAGGGATAAAAAAGAGAAACTCTTCCGCAAGTCAGAACAAAAAGGCGCGGGAACCGTTTCGACCCTCTGCGGCTTCTGGGGTAAGGGTGAAAATATGCCGAGAGATATTTTCGATACTGTCGAAAAGATGTCTTTTGAGGGGATAGAGGTAAATGTTCCCGGCAAGTGGGACGAGTATCTTACGCTTCTCTACGGCGACTACATGACGCCTCCGCCCGAAAAAGAAAGGACAACGCATCATTATACCGAAATAATAGATCCCGAAAAGTCTTATAAAGAATATATAAAAGAAACGGAAGAACGGAAATGAGTTTATTTACAGGCAGGACTTTACTGATAACCGGAGGGACGGGCTCTTTCGGAAACGCGGTCTTAAATCGCTTTTTGCCGACCGACATCGGAGAAATAAGGATTTTTTCGCGCGATGAAAAAAAACAGGACGATATGCGCCACGATTTCCAGACACGGTTTCCGGGGCTGTCGGACAAGATAAAGTTTTACATCGGCGACGTCAGGGATATTTCGTCGGTTCGGAACGCGATGCACGGCGTCGATTACATTTTCCATGCCGCCGCCTTAAAACAGGTCCCGTCCTGCGAATTTTTTCCGTTGGAAGCGGTCAAAACGAATATCCTCGGAACCGAAAACGTGCTTACCGCCGCGATCGACGAGGAGGTAAAGACCGTCGTCTGCCTGTCGACCGATAAGGCGGCGTACCCGGTAAACGCGATGGGAACGTCGAAAGCGATGATGGAAAAAGTCATTGTCGCGAAATCGAGAACCGTTTCTCCCGAAAAAACGAAGATATGCTGCACCCGATACGGGAACGTGATGTGCTCCCGCGGTTCGGTCATTCCTCTCTGGATAGATCAGATAAAAAAAGGCGAAAAGATAACCGTTACCGACCCGAAAATGACAAGGTTTATAATGTCTCTCGAAGAGGCGGTCGATCTGGTGCTTTTCGCTTTCGAAAAAGGCGAATCGGGCGATATTCTGGTGCAGAAAGCCCCCGCCTGTACGATAGAAACACAGGCGAAAGCCGTTTGCCGTATCTTCGGCGGAGACGAAAACAATATCCGCGTTATAGGGATACGACACGGCGAGAAGATGTATGAAACTCTTCTTACGAACGAAGAGTGTGCGTCCGCCGTCGATCTCGGGGATTTTTACCGCGTGCCGTGCGACAGAAGAGGGCTTAACTACGATAAATATTTCAGCGACGGCAATATAAAGCGCAATACGCTGACCGAATTCAATTCGAACAACACACGGCTTCTTTCGGTTGAGGAAACCGTCGAAAAAATAGCGGCTCTCGATTATATAAAAGAAGAACTCGGTAGAAAAATATGAAAATACTTGTGACCGGCTCGTCGGGGTTTGTCGGAAAAAACCTGACCGCAGCCTTCGAAAACATCAAAAACGGAAAAGACCGGACGCGTCCGGGGCTTCATATCGAAGAGGTTTTTTACTTTAACCTTGAGACGTCCCTCGACGAATTTGAAAAATACTGTAAAGAGGCGGATTTCGTTTTTAACCTTGCGGGAGTGAACCGTCCCGAAAAAACGGAGGACTTCCTTGCGGGGAATTTCGGATTTGCCGAAAAACTGTTAAAAACGCTCGGAAAATATTCGAATTTCTGTCCCGTAATGCTGTCGTCGTCGGTTCACGCGGCGGGAGACGGCGACTACGGAAAAAGCAAAAAAGCGGGCGAAGACCTGTTTTTTGAATATTCGGAAAAGACGGGCGCTCCCGTTTTCGTTTACAGATTCCCGAACGTTTTCGGCAAATGGTGCCGCCCGAACTATAATTCGGTTGTCGCGACCTTCTGCCATAATATCGCAAACGGGCTTGAAATAAAGATAAACGACAAAAAAACCGAACTTGAACTTTTATATATCGACGACCTTGTCCGCGAAATGCTCGATCTGCTTGAGGGCAGGGGGCATAAGGCTGAAAACGGGTTTATGTTCTGCCCCGTTACCCACAGGGAAACTCTCGGATATATTGCCGACCTGCTGCGAAAATTTTCCGAACATCAGACCGTCGAACCGTACCCCGACGGTTCTTTTGAAAAGAAACTGTTTTCGGCTTTCGTTTCTTATCTTCCGCCCGAAAAAGCGGCGTTTTCCCTTAAAATGAACAAAGACAGCCGCGGCAGTTTTACCGAAATAATAAAGACCGACGGCTGCGGACAGTTTTCGGTCAACGTTTCGGGTCCCGGAATAACAAAAGGCGAACACTGGCATAATTCCAAGTGGGAGATATTTGTCGTCGTTTCGGGAAAAGGCGTTATAAGACAGCGTCGGCTCGGCGACGGAAAAGTGTTTGAATATCCCGTTTCGGGGGACGAAATGACCGCCGTGAGACTGCTTCCGGGATATACGCACAATATCGAAAATTTAAGCGACAGCGAACCTCTCGTCACCTTTATGTGGGCAAACGAAAATTTCGACCCGTCGCGCCCCGATACATATTCTGAAAAAGTGGAGGAAAAGCCTGATGAAACTTGATTATTCCGATATAAAATTCAAAAACGACGGCAGGCTCAAACTGCTTATCGTCGTCGGGACCCGTCCGGAAATAATAAGGCTTGCCGCGGTCATAAAAAAATGCAGGAAATATTTCGACTGCCTGCTTGCGCATACCGGTCAGAATTACGACTATAACCTGAACGGCGTGTTTTTCAAAGATCTGTGCCTCGACGCTCCCGAAGTCTATATGGACGCCGTCGGCGACGACCTCGGGGCGACGGTCGGGAATATTATAAACTGCTCATACAAACTGATTTCGGCAATTTCTCCCGACGCAATGCTTGTCCTCGGCGACACGAATTCCTGTCTTTCGGCAATTTCGGCAAAAAGACTTCACGTTCCCGTTTTCCACATGGAGGCGGGCAACCGCTGTAAGGACGAATGTCTGCCGGAAGAGACGAACCGCAGGATAGTCGATATCATTTCCGACGTCAATATGGCGTATTCCGAACACGCCCGCAGATACCTTGCCGATTGCGGTCTTCCTCCCGAAAGGACCTTTGTCACAGGCTCCCCGATGACGGAAGTTTTAAGGGAAAACCTTGCGGAGATAGAAGGTTCGGATATCGTAAAAAGACTCGGGCTTGAAAAGAAAAAATATATTCTCCTGTCGGCTCACAGAGAAGAAAACATAGACACCGAAAAGAACTTTTTGTCACTTTTCAACGGGATAAACGCCGTCGCCGAAAAATATGATATGCCGGTGCTTTATTCCTGCCATCCGCGTTCGAAAAAACGCCTTGACGCGACGGGCTTTAAGCTTGACAGCCGCGTTATAATGCACGAACCGCTCGGTTTTCACGATTACAATAATCTTCAGATGAACGCCTTTGCCGTTATTTCCGACAGCGGAACGCTTCCCGAAGAAGCAAGTTTCTATACCTCGGTCGGAAAACCGCTTTCCGCGGTCTGCATAAGAACTTCGACCGAAAGACCCGAGGCTGTCGATAAAGGGCTTTTCGTCCTTGCCGGAATATCAGAGGGCGGGCTTATCGGCGCTGTCGAAACGGCGGTTTCAATGCGGGAAAACGGAGACGCGGGAATTCCCGTTCCCGACTACGCCGACGAAAACGTCTCGGCAAAAGTCGTGAAGATAATTCAGAGCTATACGGGAATCGTCAACCGCAACGTGTGGAGAAAAGATATATAAAAAAAAGGGGCTGACAAAGCCCCTCTTTTTATCTTCCGAAAAGTCCTTTTTTAACATACTCTTCGCTTTTTATGCCGGTTACGGTATATCCCGTGTCGGTTATTGTCCGGCGGAGCTTTTCTTCGTCGAGGTTATCTTCCGAAACGATTTCCGTAAGTTTCTTTTTGTGGGAAGATTTAACCGATTTTACGTTGAAATTTCTGCGGACGGCGTCGTTTATATGCGATTCGCACATTCCGCAAGCCATTCCCTCAACCGAAAGCGTTGTTTTGATCATTTTTCTTTGCCTCCTTCTTCGACCTTATTTTATATCTGTATTTTTCGTTTGTCAAGACGACAGTTTGAACTTTTTGAAAAAAACCGCGGAAAAACTTGACTCTGTAACGGTTATGGGTTTAATATTATTGAATAAGGAGGGCGGTTTTGACTGCGGAAAGAAAAAAAATGACAAACGATCTTACTTCGGGCAGTGTGCTTAAAAATATGCTGCGGTTTTCGCTTCCGTATCTGCTTTCGTTTTTTTTGCAGACGCTTTACGGAATGGCGGATCTTTTTATAATAGGACAGTTCGACGAAGTTGCGGCGACGACCGCCGTTTCGGTCGGCAGCCAGATAATGCACATGCTCACCGTTATGATCGTCGGGCTTGCAATGGGGGCAACCGTCACGATAGGCAGATATGTCGGCGCAAAGGACGGAAAGTCCGTTTCGAAAAGCATCGGGAACACCGTAACTCTCTTTATCGGGCTGTCTCTTGTTCTGACGGTTATTCTGCTTATCTGCAACGGCGGTATAGTTTCTGTAATGCAGACTCCTGCGGAGGCTGTCGACGGCACGAAAGCGTATCTTACCGTCTGTTTTATCGGAATTCCCTTTATCACGGCTTACAATATCATAAGTTCGATCTTCAGAGGGCTCGGGGACAGCAAAAGCCCGATGTATTTTATCGCCGTCGCCTGCGCGGCGAATATAGGACTTGATTATCTTTTTATCGGGGCTTTTTCTTTGGGACCCGTCGGAGCGGCTCTCGGAACTACGGTTTCCCAGGCGATAAGCGTCGTTATTTCCCTTGTTTTCATTCTGAAAAAGAAGACCGGTTTTTCGCTTGAAAAAGAAGATTTCCGCCTGAAAAAAAAGAACACGGGCGAGATTTTGAAAATCGGAATTCCCGTCTGTTTTCAGGACGGATTTATCCAGATCTCATTTATTATAATCACGGTTATCGCAAATCTTCGCGGACTTACCGACGCTGCGGCGGTGGGGATAGTCGAAAAGATAATCGGGTTTGTTTTTCTTGTACCGTCCTCTCTTCTTTCGACCGTTTCGGCGTTCGGCGCGCAGAATATCGGAGCGAACCGCTGCGACAGGGCGAAACTCTCTCTTAAATATGCGATAATCATCGCGACGGGCTTCGGGCTTTGCATGTCGGTTCTCGTCCAGTTTATCGCCGAGCCGCTGGTCGGGCTTTTCACTCCCGACGCTGCCGTTGCTGCGGCGGGCGGGCCGTATCTTCGCGGCTATATTTTCGACTGCCTGCTTGCGGGAATTCATTTCAGTTTCAGCGGCTATTTCTGTGCTTGCGGAAAATCGGGGCTGTCGTTTCTTCATAACGTCATCGCGATCGTCGCCGCAAGAGTCCCCGGCGCTTACCTGATGTCGAAAATGTTCCCCGAAACGCTTTTCCCGATGGGGCTTGCGACTGCGGCGGGCTCTCTCGTTTCGGTCGTCGTCTGCGTTGTCGCATATTTTGTCTGCTGCCGCAGAAAAGAGACGGCGAACGGATAAAAAGAGCGGTTTTCCGACAGGCGTGAAATTTTTATAAAGAAAGACAGCAGTGAAAACTGCTGTCTGTAATTTTACCGGAATCAGCCCATATCGCGAAACGTTCGACGGCTTTGATCTGAACCCGTACTGTTATTTTTTCAGCCTTTTATGAAGGTTTCCGGAACCATGAACTGTTTCGTTTCAAGCCCTCCGTTTCATATATTATAGCGTTTTTTTTGAAAAGTTAAGGCTTTCACTTGTCTTTTTGCGGGCGCGGTGTTATACTTGTAAAAGAAAGAAGGAATACAATGGGGAAGACGGTGAAAAAACGCGGGCTTGATATGCTAAGCGGCCCGATATGGAATAAACTGCCGATATTTGCCCTGCCCGTTGCGGCAACGGCGATTTTGGAACAGCTTTTCAACGCGTCGGATGTCGCTGTCGTCGGAAATTTCGCGGGTTCGGACAAAACTCTTGCTGTCGCCGCGGTGGGAGCAAATACCGCCGTAATAGGTCTTATAATCAACCTTTTTGTCGGAATCGCTCTCGGCGCGAACGTCGTTATTGCGAACGCGATAGGCAGAGGCGACGGTAATGCCGTTAAAAGAGCGGTAAACACATCGGTGCTTATTTCTGTCATAGGGGGCTTTATCGTCTGCGTTATCGGCGAAATTATCGCGTCTCCTCTTATGAGACTTCTGCAGGTCCCCGACGACGTATTCCCGTCGGCGCTTTTATACCTGAGAATTTATCTTGCGGGTATGCCCGTTATCCTGCTTTACAATTTTGAAGCGGCTATCTTCAGGAGCGTGGGCGACACGAAGACCCCGCTTATCGCGCTTGCCGCGTCGGGCGTTCTCAACGTTATCCTCAATCTGTTTTTCGTCATCGTTCTCAAAATGACGGTAAACGGAGTCGCGATAGCGACCGTCGTTTCAAACGCTTTAAGTTCGGCGGTCCTCTTTATAAGGCTTCTGCATACCGATAAAGAGATAAAAGTCGAAATAAAAGATCTGAAATTCGACGGCGAGGCATTTAAGAAAATAATAAAGATAGGTCTTCCGGCGGGAATCCAGGGCGCGGTCTTTGCGCTTTCGAATATCATAATCCAGTCCGCAATAAACAGCCTCGGGAAAGTCGTTATGGCTGCGTCGAGCGCGGCGTATAATATCGAAATTCTGGCTTATGACGTGCTTAACTCTTTCAGTCAGGCGTGCACGACGTTTGTCGGTCAGAATTTCGGCGCAAGAAAGATAGACCGCTGCAAAAAAACGCTTTATCTCTGTCTTCTCGAAGACCTTGTCGCGACCCTTTCGGCAGTCGGGCTTGTGCTGCTTTTCGGCAGATTTCTGCTCTCTCTTTTTAACTCCGACCCGGAGGTCATAGACATAGGTTACACCCGCCTTGCGATAATTCTTTCCGCTTATGTTTTCAGTATGATATACGACGTTATTTCGGGATATCTGAGGGGGTTCGGGATATCTCTTGTCCCGTCTCTTCTGACAATTGCTGGCGTCTGCGGGATCCGGATCTTCTGGATAAGCGTTGTTTTCCCTCAAAGTCCGACTTTCAGAACGATAATGAACGTCTATCCCGTAAGTCTCGGAACGACGGCGTTCCTTATCTTTCTTTCCCTGCTTTTTTACCGACCCGCAAGGAAATATTCAAAAGGGAATTAAAGACGCAAAGCCGCGGAAAACCGCGGTTTTTTCCGAGCTTTTGCGGTTGACTGCCGTCGGAAATTGTGATATACTGTAAGAAATGCGATACGGAGAAATGAAAATGACAATAATCGACTTGCTTGACAAAAACGCCGAACTTTACCCGAACGAAACGGCGCTTGTCGAGATAAATCCTCAGGTCACTTCCGCGAAAAAAATGACCTGGCGCGAATATCCTCTTATGTGGACCGAACCGGGGGAGGCGCTGAGGCGGGAGATAACATGGCTTGATTTCGAAAAAAGCGCCAACCGCTTTGCAAATCTGCTTTTGACGAGAGGCTGCAAAAAGGGAGACAAGGTCGCCGTCCTGCTTATGAATTCGCTCGAATGGCTGCCCGTTTATTTCGGGATACTCAAAGCGGGCTGCGTCGCCGTCCCTCTCAATTACAGATATACCGCCGAGGAAATAAAATACTGTCTTGAAAAATCCGACTCTTCGGCCCTTGTCTTCGGAGCGGAGTTCATCGGAAGAATTGAAGAGATATGCGACAGGATACCCAAAGTCAAAGACCTTTTTTATGTCGGGGAGGAATGTCCGACTTTTGCGGACAGTTACGAGGGAATGACCGCCTGCTGTTCTTCAAAAGCCCCGAAAATAAATCTTGACGAGGAAGACGACGCCGCAATTTACTTTTCGTCGGGGACGACGGGCTTTCCGAAAGCTATCCTCCACGCGCACAGAAGTCTTATCCATGCGGCGCGCACCGAGCAGAATCACCACGGACAGACGCACGACGACGTTTTCCTCTGTATTCCGCCGCTTTATCACACGGGCGCGAAAATGCACTGGTTCGGGAGCCTCATGACGGGAGGAAAAGCGGTCTTATACAAAGGCGTGAAGCCCGACGGCATCCTGAAGACCGCGTCGGACGAAAAATGCACGATAGTCTGGCTGCTCGTTCCGTGGGCGCAGGATATCCTTGATGCGATAGACAGGGGAGACATTGACCTTTCGACCCTTACTCTTTCTCAGTGGCGGCTTATGCATATAGGCGCGCAGCCCGTGCCGCCGTCCCTTATAAGAAGATGGCTCAAAGTCTTTCCAGGTCAGGAATACGACACCAACTACGGACTTTCCGAGTCGATAGGTCCCGGCTGCGTTCATCTCGGTCTCGGAAATACGGACAAGGTCGGCGCGATAGGAAAAGCGGGTTTCGGCTGGCAAACCGAAATACGGGACGAAAACGGAAAAGAAGTTTCGCAGGGCGAAGTCGGAGAACTCTGCGTCAAAGGTCCCGGCGTCATGAAATGCTACTATAAAGACGAAAAGGCGACAGCCGACGTCCTAAAAGACGGCTGGCTTTATACCGGAGATATGGCAATGGCGGACGAAGACGGATTTATCTTCCTTGTCGACAGAAAAAAGGACGTCATCATAACCGGCGGCGAAAATCTTTACCCCGTCCAGATAGAGAACTTTATAAGAAAGCATGACGCCGTAAAGGACGTCGCCGTTATAGGGCTTCCCGATCGCCGTCTCGGGGAGATTGCCGCGGCGATAATTGAAGTCAAAGAGGGCGAAAGCCTTACCGAAGAGGAGATAAACGATTTCTGTCTCGATCTTCCGAAATATAAAAGACCCCGCAGGATAATTTTCGCAAAAGTGCCGAGAAATCCGACGGGAAAGATAGAAAAACCGAAACTTCGCGAAAAATATTGCGGCGAAAGCCTCGTCGCACGTCAGAACGAGATATAAAAACCGCAGAAAGGTATGTGGAATATGAAAGAACTTTTACTCGGAAACGCCGCGGTCGCGAGGGGAGCTTATGAAGCAGGCGTCCGCGTGGTTTCGTCTTACCCCGGAACTCCAAGTACGGAAATCACCGAAAATATAGTCAAGTACCCTGAAATTTACGTCGAATGGGCTCCGAACGAAAAAGTCGCGGCGGAAGTCGCGATAGGCTCGTCGATAGCGGGCGGCAGGGCGATGTCCTGCTGTAAGCACGTCGGACTCAATGTTATGGCGGACCCCGTTTTTACCGTAAGTTACATAGGAGCGAACGGAGGACTCGTCTTCTGCGTCGCGGACGACCCCGGAATGCATTCGTCGCAGAATGAACAGGATTCCCGTCACTACGCGAAAGCCGCAAAAATAATGATGCTTGAGCCGTCCGATTCGGAGGAATGTAAGGAATTCACGAAAAAGGCTTTTGCACTTTCGGAAGAATACGATACTCCCGTCTTTATCCGGCTTTCGACAAGGGTCTCCCATTCGCAGAGCATGGTCGAAACGGGAGAGCGCGAAGAAATTGCATTGAAGCCTTATGAAAAGAGTATCCCGAAAAACGTTATGATGCCCGCAATGGCGATAAAAAAACACGTTATCGTTGAAGAGCGAATGAAAAAACTCACACATTTTGCCGAAAAGACCGATCTGAACCGCGTTGAGGACAACGGCGCCGATATCGGCGTCATAACCGCGGGAATAACGTATATGTACGCGAAAGAGGCGCTCGGAGACAAAGTAAATTATCTGAAACTCGGAATGGCGTATCCGATGCCCGAAAAACTCCTTTCGGACTTTGCCGCGAAATGCAAAAAGGTGTTCGTCGTCGAAGAACTCGACCCGTTTATCGAAGAATATTGCCGCGCTCTGGGGCTCGAAGTCGTCGGAAAAGAGAAATTTTCGCTCCTCGGCGAATATACTCCCGCGATGATAAGAACGGCGGTCCTCGGGCTTGAAAATCCCGAATTCGTTTCTCCCGAAGAAGAAATTCCCGTTCGTCCTCCCGTCATGTGCCCCGGCTGTCCGCACAGAGGAACGTTTTACGTCCTCAAAAAACTCGGACTTACCGTTTCGGGGGATATCGGCTGCTACACCCTCGGCGCCGCAGCCCCTCTTCAGTCGGTCGATACTACGATATGTATGGGCGCGTCTGTTTCCGCCGCTCTCGGTATGGCAAAGGCAAGAGGCAACGCGTTTAATAAAAACCTCGTTTCGGTCATCGGTGATTCGACCTTTATCCATTCGGGAATAACGGGGCTTATAGACATCGTATACAACAAAGGAAACAATACCGTAATTATCCTCGATAATTCGATAACCGGAATGACGGGTCATCAGGATAACCCGACGACGGGCAAGACGATAAGGGGAGAGGCGACAAAACAGGTCGACCTTGAAAAACTCTGTCATGCGGTCGGAATAGACAGAGTTACCGTCGCGGATCCTTTCGACGTCGAAAATTTTGAAAAAGTCGTAAAGGCGGAAGTCGCGGCGGACGAACCTTCGGTAATAATCGCCCAGCGCCCCTGCGCTCTGCTTAAAACCGTAAAATATACGGGACATTGCAAAATAACCGACAAATGCCGTAAATGCAAAATGTGTATGAAACTCGGCTGCCCCGCGATCTCGATCGACGGCGACGGCGTAAAAATAGACGAAACGCAGTGCAACGGCTGCGGACTTTGCGTAAACGTCTGCAAGTTCGGCGCAATAGAAAAGGAGGAGCGGTAATGAAAGAAACCAAAAGCATCATGATCGTCGGCGTCGGCGGTCAGGGAACTCTTCTTGCGAGCCGTATCCTCGGAAACGTCTTTATCGGAGCGGGGTATGACGTGAAACTCTCGGAGGTGCACGGAATGAGCCAGAGGGGCGGAAGCGTCGTCACTTATGTGAAATACGGCGAAAAGGTCTACTCTCCGATAATCGGAAAAGGAGAGGCGGATCTCGTGCTTGCATTCGAACTTCTTGAGGCGTACAGAGCCCTGCCGTATCTTAAAAAAGGCGGCAAAATGATAGTCAACGACCGCAAAATAAACCCCATGCCCGTAATAACGGGAGCGGCGGAATACCCCGCCGGTATAAAGGAAAAACTTGCGAAAACGGCGGACGTTACAGCCGTAGACGCGCAGCGTTTTGCCGAAGAAGCGGGTAATATAAAGGCGGTAAACGTCGTTCTGATAGGCCTTCTCGCAAAAAACACCGAAATTCCGCACGACGCGTGGCTTGAGACTATAAAAAAGACCGTTCCCGCAAAGTTCCTCGACGTCAACATAAAGGCGTTCGAACTCGGATATTCGGTAGAATAAACAGGAGAGAAAAGATGTCGATATTGAATAAAACGGTCGAATGTATGCCCCGCGGCGAACTTCGCCGTCTGCAAAGCGAAAGACTTGTTGCGCAGGTCAAAAAATGCTACGAAAGAGTTGAATGTTTCCGTAAGAGAATGGATGAAAAGGGACTTCGCCCGGAAGATATCCACGGCGTCGAGGACCTTCCGAAACTTCCTTTTTCCTATAAAAAGGACCTTCGCGACTATTATCCTTTCGGACTTTTTGCCGAACCGATGGAAAACGTCGTCAGAGTCCATGCGTCTTCGGGAACAACGGGCAAGAGAATTGTCGTCGGCTACACAAAAAAAGACCTTGATATGTGGGCGAACTGCATTGAAAGAATGCTCGTCGCGGTCGGCGTTTCGGATAAGGACATTGTTCAGGTATCTTTCGGCTACGGACTTTTCACGGGAGGCTTCGGGCTTCACAGCGGCGCGGAAAGACTCGGCGCTACCGTTATCCCGATGTCTTCGGGAAACACCTCCCTGCAGATACAGACGATGATAGATTTCGGCGCGACGGTTCTTTGCTGCACGCCGTCCTACGCCATGTATCTCGGCGAAACGGTCGAAAATATGGGCTTAAAAGACCAATTAAAACTTAAAGTCGGTATCTTCGGCGCCGAACCGTGGTCGGAGGAAATGCGCCGTCAGATAGAAGAAAAACTCGGGATAAAAGCGTATGATATTTACGGTCTTTCCGAAACCATGGGACCGGGCGTTGCGTGCGAATGCGAATGTCAGAAGGGAATGCACGTGCTGGAAGATAACTTTATCCCCGAAATAATCGACCCGGAAACGGGAGAAGTTTTGCCCGAGGGGTCGGTCGGAGAACTTGTTTTCACAACTCTTACAAAAGAGGCTTTCCCCGTTATCCGCTACCGTACGCGCGATATATGTTCTCTTGTTTACGAGCCGTGCGCCTGCGGAAGAACTCATGTCAGAATGAAAAAGCCGAACGGAAGAAGCGACGATATGCTCATAATCCGCGGCGTAAACGTTTTCCCCTCGCAGATAGAAGAAGTTCTGCTTAAGACCAGCGGCGGAAAGATAACCCCGAATTATCAGATAATCGTCGACAGGGTAAACAACACCGATACCTTTGAGGTAAACGTCGAAATGAGCGACGAACTTTTTTCCGACGATATAAGAACGATCGAAAACACCGAAAAGAAGATCACCGATTCTCTCCGTTCCGTTCTCGGAATAGGCGCGAGAGTGCGCCTTGTGAACCCCAAGTCGATAGAGCGCAGCGAGGGAAAGGCAAAAAGAGTGATCGACAGGAGAAAAATATAGGAGGAACGAAATATGACTTTGAAACAGCTTTCCGTTTTCGTTGAAAACAAAAAGGGACGTCTTGCGTCAATAACCCGAAAAATAGCGGACAACGATATTGATATCAGGGTTCTTTCCCTTGCGGACACAAAGGATTTCGGAATTCTCCGTCTTATCGTTTCCGACCCCGAAAAAGCAAAGAATATCCTCAACGAATCGGGCGTGATAGTCAAAATTACCGACGTTCTGGCGGTCGTTATGACCGACTGTCCGGGAGGCGCCGCAGACGTTCTTTCGCTTATGTCCGATAACGATATCGAGGTCGAATATATGTATGCCTGCGCGGGTAAAATAACGGGACAGGCGCTTATGATATTAAGGACAAGCGATCACGCAAGAGCGGAAAAACTTCTTTCCGAAAAGGGTTACGACAAAACAAAGGCGGGGGACATTTATAGAATATGACCGACGGCAGAAAAATGAAAAGAGCGGCAGAGTCCGCGGCAGAGCAGGTCCACGTCCTTACAATGCCGACCTTGAACGGAAACGGGCGGCTTTCGGGCGGACAGCTTATGTGGTGGATAGACGAGACCGCAACGGTAGTTGCCCGCCGCCACGCGGAAAGCGACGTTACGACTGCGAGGGTCGATAACCTTCAGATGCTGCGCCCCGCCTTCAGTAAAGATACAGTCGTCGTCAAAGGCAGGATAGTATATGTCGGCAATTCGAGTATGGAAGTCAGGGTAGACGTCTTTACCGAAAGATTTTACGGCGAACAGACGCTTATCGCGACAGCGGAAGTCCTTATGGTGGCGCTTGACGAAAACGAAAAAGTGCGGACCGTCCCCGGAGTTATTTTGGAAACGGACGAAGAAAAAGCAGCATTTGCCGCCGCCGAAAAACGGCTTAAAAACAGAAAAAAAGGGATATGAATTTTTCATATCCCTTTTTTGTGTTCCGTTAAACCCCGTTCGGGAGCAACGCGGAAAGGCGCGAAGTCCCTGCCGATACGGGCGCGGTTCTGCCGGTCATTTGTCAGAGAATCTTTGACAGATCGGCTTTTTTGAGAGAGTTTTCGTCGTAGTAAAGCGAATAGTCGTTTGTTCGGACTTTTACGATTTCATCGTTGCCGTTGTATGTATACAGGACGTCGATATTGCTGAATGACGGAGAGTATCCTCCCGACGATTTATGAACGTCGTAAACGTCGAGATCCCAGCCGTAAGTTCCGTCCTTTTCCCAATAGAAATAGATAAAAACCGAAATATAATTGTCTTTTTTCTCGGTGTCGCAGATGCAGCGGGCGTTCTCCACATATCTGACGTCGAGGATCCGGTAAACGTCAAAATACCCGGCATTTCTGCTGTTCGCCTGTTTCATACATGTTTTCAGGGCTCCCGTAACGGTGTAGTTGAACGCTCCGCAGACCGAACATTTTCCGTTATCTCCGTATTTGTGCTGTCCGATATCCCCCTCCGTTGCTCCGCAGACAGAGCAGGTCTTCGGGGCTTTGCAGGTCGCCGCCGTCCATTTGTGACCGAGCGCGTTTCCTTTCGTTTGACCGCAGGAACATTTTGCGGGCGAAGTGCAGGTCGCCTGTGAAAAACTGTGAGTGTGCGCCGTTGTTTCTTTTGCCGGCTTCGGGGTTTCGGTTTTTTCGGGAGATTTTTGTTCGGTTTTTGCCGGCTCTTCCGTCGGGTTTTCGGTTTTTTCGGGAGTTTTCTGTTCGGTCGTTGTCTGTTCTCCCGACGGGATTTCGGTTTTTTCCGTGTCTCCTATGTTTTCCTCGGTTTTTGCAGGGGGTTCTTTTTCGGGTTTTTCGGCAGGTGAGCAGGCGGCAAAAGAGAAAACGAGAGCCGCCGCAATAAGCAGTGTCAAAAGTTTTTTCATAATTTTTCCTCCGTAATATAAAAAGTGCGCCAACCGAAGCCGACGCACCGAAAAACGCAAGCCCCGATTGTCGCCAAACAAACTCAAGAACACGGGATATCCGTATACGCCTGAAAAGGACTGCGTTTTTACCATATTACGGCAGCGTATACGAAAAAGCGAGTATTTTTTCGTAAAAATACCCCATCGTTCTTCAGTTTGTTTGGCATTATTATTATATCACAGAAAACGGCTTTTGTAAAGAGATGAAAAAGCCGCCTTCCCCGAGGAGAGGTGACGGGGAATTGCGCTTTCAAAATTGTGCCCTGCCGCCGAAGTTTAAGAGCCTTCATCTTTGTAAAAAAGAGACGCGAACCGAAGTTCGCGTCTCTTAATTTCAGTAATTATCAGTTCTGAATTTCAACAATTATCAGTT
>CAKSTW010000001.1 GCA_934501435.1 uncultured Eubacteriales bacterium | reverse complement strand
AACACCTACTATGCATTCAGCGAAGCAAAGGCAAACGGACTTCTCCCCGCAGGAAGATACTTCTTCGGCGAAGACGGTAAACTTGTTCAGGACTGATAATTGCTGAAATTCAGAACTGATAATTACTGAAATTAAGAGACGCGAACTTCGGTTCGCGTCTCTTTCTTATATAAAAAATTGATTTGCGGTATGAATATCTCTTGTTATTAAGGCAGTTGTGTTATATTTCGCCGGATATCAAGTTTTAATAAAAATCCGATCGGGACTTTGATCGGAATTGAAGAAGTTATCATTGGCAGAGATCCTTTTTCTCAAAAGAAATCAATCTTCCGGGTAATGGTACTGACAGCAGATACGGTGATAAATACACGGAATGTCGAAGCAGAAACGGATGGGGGACAGAAAGACGGAATATTTTGATGATATCAGCTGAATCTGAACTGACGGCTTGAGTTCGGTGAGGAAAAATCAGGTCGTCTGATCTTATTCAGACTTGTTTTATATAAATAAAAACTTTATATTCCGTATGTGGATTTGAAAAAATATATATTCAAAAAAATCCGCCCTCAAAAGGGCGGATATCGGGATATTGATTGTATATATGTATTTATGAGTTTTTCGCTGCTTCTTTTCGGAGCCGTTTTGCTTCTTTGTTTGCCGCAATGCCTTCTTTTGCCGACTGCTTAACGAGCCTGCAGAGTGCAATAAGGGCAATTGCGTTCGGGAGAACCATAAGATAGTTGAACATATCGGTGAGTTCCCATACAAGGTCATTGGAAAGGCAAGAGCCGAGAAAAACAAAACCGACGGCTATTGCAGAATATATTACAGAAGCCCTTTTTCCGAAAAGATATTCGAAATTCAGTTTTCCGAAGAGATTCCAGCCGAGAATTGTCGAAAATGCAAAGAAGAGAAGGCATATAGCAATAAAGGCGTTTCCGATTGCTGTTGCAGCCGAAGATCCGCCGAGAGCCGTTCCTATCGCATACTGCGCCATATTGGTCTTGGAAATATCCACGCCCGCAGCGCCGTTTGCAAGGATTCCGTTATCAGTATAAAGCGTTGTGATGACGAGAAGAGCGGTCATTGTAAGGACAACGAAAGTATCTATAAAGACTCCGATCATTGCAACAACGCCCTGATCGTGAGGCTTATCGACTTTTGCGAGAGCGTGTGCGTGAGGGGTAGAACCCATTCCCGCTTCGTTTGAGAAAAGCCCGCGCTTCGCCCCTTGGCTTACTGCGGTTTTTATTGCCGCGCCTACGGTTCCCCCGATTATTGCCTGCGGCATAAACGCATATTTGAATATAAGGCCGAAAGTTGAGGGAATGCTTGTTATTCTGAAAGCAAGGATTATTATTCCTCCGAGAAGATATATCCCTGCCATTATAGGAACAATTTTTTCTGTAATGGAAGCAAGCCTGTGGAGCCCTCCGAAAAAGACAAACGCAGAAACTATTGCGAGAATTATTCCTATTATCCATGACGGACAACCGAAAGCGGTGTTGAATGTTTCTCCGATAGAATTAGATTGAACCATTGTTCCGAAAAATCCGAGCGCGAGGATTATTGCAACGGAGAAAAAGCCTGCCAAGAACTTCCCGAATTTACCTTTGAACGCCGC
Organism: uncultured Eubacteriales bacterium; assembly: GCA_934501435.1. GTDB lineage: Bacteria > Bacillota > Clostridia > Oscillospirales > UBA644 > Geddesella. The sequence goes on along the minus strand of CAKSTW010000001.1, from coordinate 327,606 downwards.
CGTTATGTAATAAACGGGACCACCGGCAACCGAGCCGTCTTCCGAAACTTTTCTTGTTTTTTGAGCAAGAACAGCCTCTGCGTAGATCGTCGCCATTCCGAAGAAGGCTATTACCCACATCCAAAAAATAGCGCCGGGACCGCCGATAAGGATAGCGCCGCACGCTCCGACGATGTTTCCTGTTCCGACTTGCGCCGCGATGGCTGTCGCTACTGCCTGGAAAGAGGAAATCCCTCCGTGATGTTTACCGCCTTTTAACGAGAAGTTGCCGAACATTCTTCGAAAGCCCTCACCGAAACATCTGACCTGGATAAAACGGGTCGTAACGGTGAAGAGAATACCGATGCCGACAAGCAGGATTATCAGAATATAATCCGTAAGATAAGAGTTGATTTTTTGCACAACGCCGAGAACAGCGTCCGAAAATTGCTGCATGTTTTCCATTCCTCCTGATTTAGAATGAAAAAGCGGCGGGTATAAACCTGCCGCTCTGAAAAATCCTCACCGATAGATGAAATTTCGGCTCTGTCCTTTTGCCTGAGAGATTCGGTCGTAAAGACCTTGCACCTTCGGCACCCGCACGGGGATTCTCCAGAGGCCTCTCCACTTACGGTCTTTTTCAATTCCGCAAGTTTCAACGAGGTCATATTCAATTCTTTATAAATATAGCAGAAAAAAAGACGAATGTCAACTGTTTTCGGCGTTTTTTATCAGATTTTCAAGAGTTTTCTCCGTTTTTCTGCGTGCCTCTTCCGGATTTTCCTCATTTTCGACCGCTTTTTCCATCGGACATATTCCCGTTTTGCCGCGGTTTATTATTTCTTCCGTTTCCGTTCCCGCAAATACCGAAATTCCGTATTTTTCAAAAACGGGGAGGGCTTTTTGGGAAAGGACTTCTGCGTACACCTCTTTTATTCCGAGAAGTACATATAAAAAAGCCGCCGCGCGCCCGACGATTCTGTCTGCAGCGCAAAATTCCGACATATCTTTTTTATCGGAAAGAAGATCGAGGAGCGGTTTTATTCCGCGTTTATCGAAAACGAAAGTTTCGTTTTCCGAAACGAAAACGCAGGAATGACCGCCTTCTTCAAGTATCTTCTTTGCTTTCAGAGTTTCATTTCTCATTGCGTTTAATTGCGTAAAGAGCAAGAGGAATGACAACGAGCTGCAAAACTATTCCGCAGATTCCGGTTTTTATCGAGGTGAGAATCATCATCGGGTTAAGCGAATAATTGAAGCCTAATACCGCGATAAGAATTGCCGCTGCTCTTATAAGGCGGCCTATGACCTGAACCGACAGAACCTGAAGAACGGTCGGGATTTTCGTTTTGGAAATCAGTCCTGCGGAAAAACCGTAACCGAAAAGTTCGATAGCCATAAAAGGCAGTAAAACGGCGGAGGGCATTCCCGAGATAAGAAAACTTACGACGGGAGAAAGCGTTCCTGCGACCGCTCCGACGACGGGTCCCGCAATAAAGCCCGCAAGAATTACCGGCAAGTGCATCGGAAGCCATATTTCTCCGAGAGCCTTTCCCGCAGCAAGGTGAAGTATCTGCGGAAGAACTACCGCAAGGGCTACCGTGATCACTGTAATTACTGTCTTTGCCTTAACTGAATATCTTTCCTGTATAGCGTTCATTTTTTCTTTCCTCACTTTCCGAAATATGCGGAAACGTCTTCAAGATATTTGATTATCGGCAGGTGCTGAGGGCAAGCCCCCTCGCACTGTCCGCATTTTATGCAGTCGCTTGCTTTTCCGAATATTTTCGTAAGATTATCGTAATATTCGCCCTGCGGCGTCCATCCTTTGCCTTCAACTTCCTGTTTATCGGCATTGTAAAGAGAAAAATATTTCGGGATAGCGATGTGCATCGGGCAGCCGTCGGTGCAGTAAGAGCATCCGGTGCATGGAATGGCAATATTTTTATTTATCATGCCGACCGCCGCCTTCACGATCGCTGTTTCCTTGTCGTCAAGCGGCTTGAAATCCTGCATATATCCGGTATTGTCGAGAACCTGTTCCATATTGCTCATTCCCGAGAGAACCATGAAAACGTTGTCGAGCCCCGCCGCAAATCTGACAGCCCATGAGGGAACGGACATTTCGGGGGAGTGTTCTTTGAAAAGTTTTTCAACGGCTTCGGGGACATTCGCAAGCGTTCCGCCTTTTACGGGCTCCATAACGACGACTTTCATTCCGTGTCTGACGGCGACCTCGTAGCATTTGCGCGACTGAATGCCTTCACTGTCCCAGTCGAGATAGTTTATCTGCAGCTGAACGAAATCGAAAAACGGGTTTTCGGTAAGAACCTTGTCCAGAAGATCGGCATGATCGTGGAAGGAAAATCCGATATTCCTGACAAATCCTTTTTCCTTTTTATCGCGTATCCAGCTGAAACAGTCGAGTTTTTTATATTTTTCGTAATGTTCGACGCCGATGTCGTGCAAAAGGTAATAGTCGAAATATTCGACGCCCGTCTTCCTTCTTTGCTCCTCAAAGACCTTGTCCCGGTCTTCTTTTGTTTCGATAAATCTGCAATGTAATTTTGTCGCAAGGGTATATGCGTCGCGCGGATATCTGTCGACGAGAGCGGTCTTTACGGCGTTTTCACTCTTGAACCCGCAGTACATCCACGCGGTGTCAAAATATGTAAAGCCCCGTTCGATAAAGGTATCGACCATCTTTTTTACCTGTTCGATATCTATTGAGCCTGCGTCGTTCGGATTTGTGAGCGGCAGTCTCATAAGTCCGAAACCGAGTTTTTTCGCTTCCATACATGATCTCCTTACTCGTTTTCTTTTATTATACTCCTTGAAGTTCTCTCCAGGTCAAGAGCTAAAATGTGAAAAATCTGTGAAATATATCTCCGATATTGTTTTTTTACCGTCGATTGTTGAAAAAAGTCGGCTTTTATGCTAAAATATTGTTATAGGTCTGAAAAAGAGGTCATATAAATGAAAGACAATTTTGTAAAACTGTATACGACTGACGGCGAAAGGCTGACCGATCCTGTCTGGAACGAGTATCCGAGACCGATGCTTTTCAGAAATTCGTTTTTCAACCTGAACGGAAAATGGGAGTTTGCAGTCTCTCCGTCGGAAAATATTCCGCACCGTTTTCCTTATGAAATAACAGTTCCTTTTGTTCCCGAATCGGTCCTTTCGGGACTTGATATGACGGTTCCCGAAGACTCTTATCTTTTTTATCGGAGAACCTTTATTTTGCCTGCGGGCTTCCGTCGTGAGCGGGTAATATTCCATATCGGCGCCTGTGACCAGTATGCCGACGTCTATATGAACGGAAAGCATATCGGCAATCACAAAGGAGGGTACGATCCGTTTTCTTTCGATATAACCGACTGCATTTCGGAGGGGGAAAACACCGTCGTTATCAGGGCGTATGACGATCTTTCTTCCGGGATACTGCCTTACGGCAAACAGCGGCACCGCAGGGGAGGAATGTGGTATACCCCCGTTTCAGGTATCTGGCAGACTGTCTGGATAGAAAGCACTCCGGAAAAATACGTCAAGGCGATTAAAACGGAAATAAAGGGCGACACCGTTTATTTTAAGGTAAAGGGAGTTAAACACGGACGGGTTATTCTGTTTACCCCTGAAGAAAAAGTACGCTTTTTCATAGAAGACGGCAAGGCGGAGTATAAAGTTGATTCGCCGCGTTTCTGGTCGCCCGAAGATCCGTATCTCTACCGTTTCTTTGTCGAAACGGACGGGGATCTCGTGGAATCGTATTTTGCTTTCCGTACTCTTGAGATAAAAGAGATTAACGGTATAAACAGACTTTGCCTTAACGGAAAACCGTATTTTTTCAACGGTCTTCTCGATCAGGGCTATTTTTCGGACGGCATTTTTACTCCGGCGACCCCGGAGGGCTATGAAAAAGATATAAAATTCGCAAAAAGTCTCGGTTTCAATACTCTGCGCAAACATATAAAGGTTGAACCCGAAAAGTTTTATTACGACTGCGACAGGCTCGGAATGATAGTCTTTCAGGATATGGTAAATAACGGAAAATATTCTTTTCTGCGGGATACCGTGCTTCCGACTCTCGGTATAAAAAAACTGCCCGACAAACATCTTCACCGCAACGAAAAGACGCGCGAAGAATTTCTTCATTCGATGTTTAAGACCGTAACGAGACTTGACGGACATCCCTGCGTCTGTATGTGGACGATATTCAACGAAGGGTGGGGGCAGTTTTCTTCTTCAGATGTCTATGAGGGACTTAAAAAACTTGATCCGACAAGGTTTATAGACACAGCGTCCGGTTGGTTCAAGGGCGGAGAAAGCGATATCGAAAGCGTCCATACCTATTTCAAACCGTATAAACTGAAACCTTCCGAAAAGCCGATACTTCTTACCGAATTCGGCGGATACAGTTTCAGACCTTTCGAACATTCCTTCAATACCGAAAAAACTTACGGATACAAATATTTCGATAATAAAAAAGCCTTTGAAAACGATATCCTGAGGCTTTATATCGAGGAAATCATTCCTCAGATAGAAAAAGGTCTTTGCGGGGCGATATATACCCAACTTTCCGACGTTGAGGACGAAACGAACGGGCTTATTTCTTACGACAGAAAGGTCGTCAAAGTGACTCCCGAAAAGTTCCGCACCGTCGCACGTCAGCTTAAAATTAAATAATTTGCGGAAAAATCAGATTCAATAAAAATCTCCTATGGCTTAAAATATGCCATAGGAGATTTTATTTTATATCAGAATATCGGGTCTTCGATACTCATATTCGCGTAGGCGTTGAGGTCGGGACCTGCAATTTTTCCCGCATTATATTCGAAATATCCCTGGGCTGCGATCATTGCCGCATTGTCCCCGCAATATCTGAGTTCCGGAAGGTATAAGGCGATACCACGTTTTTCGCAGTCTTTTTCAAGCCTTTCACGCAAAAACGAGTTTGCCGAAACTCCGCCGGCAACGACCAATTTCTTTTCGCCGAACAGACAGGAGGCGTCGGTCGCCTTTGAGGAAAGAACGTCGCATATCGCCTCGGTAAAGGACGTGGCGATATCTTCTCTCGAATAAGGCTCGTTTTTTTGCTCTTTCTGGTGAACATAGTTTATCACAGAGGTCTTTATCCCGCTGAACGAAAAATCAAACGGGCTGTTTTCAAAACTGACCCTCGGAAAATGTATGGCGTTTTTATCTCCGTTTTTCGCGAGTTTTTCGACTTTTACCCCGCCCGGATAACCGAGACCGAGAATTCTTGCCGTTTTGTCAAACGCTTCGCCTGCGGCGTCGTCGCGCGTTCTTCCGAGTATTTTATACGAACATTCGTCGGCAACGTGTACTATATGGCTGTGTCCGCCCGAGACGATGAGCGCGGTAAAGGGCGGCTTTAAGTCGGGGTGAGTTATATAGTTTGCGGCGACGTGCCCTCTTATATGATGAACGGGAACAAGCGGTTTGCCGGTTGCCGCCGAAAGGCTTTTTGCAAAATTTACGCCGACAAGCAAAGCCCCGATAAGTCCGGGGGCATAAGTTACGGCTATTGCGTCGATACTTTCAAGTCCGCCGACATCGGAAATCGCTTTTTTGACGAGAGGGGAAATTGCTTCACAGTGCGCTCTTGCGGCAATTTCGGGAACTACTCCTCCGTAAAGCGTATGTATGTCTATCTGCGACAAAACGCGGTTTGAAAGGACTTCTCTTCCGTCGCGGACGACTGCGGCGGCGGTTTCGTCGCAGGAAGATTCTATTCCGAGTATGTTCATCTGGTTTTCTCCAATTCGTATTTCATAGTGAAGGCGTCTTCGTCGGGCTTCTCGTAAAAATGCGGTCTGCGGGCGATCTTTTCAAATCCGTGTTTTTCATAGAGGGCTGTTGCGGCGACGTTCGATACCCTGACTTCAAGAAGAATTTCGGAAATGTTTTCTTCTTTGCAGACGCTTTTGATTTTTTCGATTATTTCCTGCCCGAACCCCCGTTTTCTTTTACTTTCCGGCACTGTGACGGAGACGATCTCCGCAACGTTTCCGGTTAGCAGAAAAACGGCGTGTCCAGCATATTCTTTTCCGTCTTTTGCCGTAATTATGCGGTAAAGCGGATTTTTTAACATTTCACGGAGTTCTTTTTCGGACAGCGGTATCGAAAAAGAACTTTTTTCGGTTTCGGCGATATTTTTTATATCGGATTCAACTGCGTTTCCCGTCATTTTCAAGTTTGTCAAAGACGGCGCTTACCGCCGCTTTTATCTCCTCCGCGCATTTTTCGTATTCCGTCGGACTTTTCCCGTATGGGTCGGAAATATCCGAATTTTTAAGGCAGAAAACTTTTTTGTCGGGGAAAGCCGACCGCAGAAACAGACATTGTTCCTCGGTCATTGCAAGAATCAAGTCCGAAGTTTCCGCCTTTTCTTTTGTGAGCCTTGACGACCTGAAAGAAGAAAGGTCGATATCTTCTTTTTTTAATGCCGCAACGGCGTTTTCCGACGCGGGAAGCCCGTCAGCCGTCATTATTCCGGCGCTTTCCGCACCGATGTCGAGGTGTCGGTTTTCCGCCTCTTTTTTTGCGAAAGCCTCAGCCATCGGGCTTCGGCAGGTATTGCCTGTGCAAACGAATAATATCTTCATCAGTGAGCCTCGTACCATGTTTTTCCCGTTCCGACGTCGGCGACGAGCGGGACGGAGAGCTTTGCGACGTTTTCCATTTCGCTTTTCAGAATTTCAGCCGCCGCATTCGCTTTTTCTTCGGGCGCTTCGACTATAAGTTCGTCGTGAACCTGTAAGATGAGTTTCGCTTCGGGAATTTCCTTTTTCAGCCTTTCAAAAACTCTTATCATCGCGAGTTTTATCAGGTCGGCGGCAGTGCCCTGTATCGGGGTGTTGCGGCATACCCTCTGCCCGAACGCCTGTATCTGCTTGTTTTTCGAAAAGAGTTCGGGAACGTATCTCCGTCTTCCGAAAAGCGTTTCCACATACCCCGTCTCCTGCGCTTTTTCGACCGCCTTTTTCATATATGCGTCGACGCCCGAATAGGTCGCGAGATAACTCTCTATATATCTTTTCGCTTCTTTTCTCGGAATTTTCAGGTCTTTTGAAAGGGAAAATTCTCCGATTCCGTATACTATTCCGAAATTGACGGTCTTTGCCCTGCTTCTCATTTCGGCTGTCACCATCTCCGTCGGCAGACCGAATATCTCGGAAGCGGTGACGGTATGGATATCGACTCCGTCGCAAAACGCTTTTTGCATAGTTTTGTCTCCCGAAATGTGCGCAAGCAGACGAAGTTCTATCTGTGAATAGTCTGCGTCGATAAGCAGGTTTCCGTCTTCTGCGACGAACGCTTTTCGAAGTTGTCTGCCGAGTTCCGTGCGTACCGGGATATTCTGAAGGTTCGGCTCAATACTGCTTATTCTGCCGGTCTGGGTCACCGTCTGTGTGAATTTCGAGTGAATTCTTCCGTCGTCCGCAATCGTTTTTATAAGTCCTTCGACGTATGTCGATTTCAGCTTTGTCAGCTTTCTGTAAACGATGACATTGTCTACTATCGGGTGAAATCCCGCAAGAGATTCAAGCACTTCGTTGTCTGTCGAATAGCCTGTTTTCGTCTTTTTTCGGCAGGGGAGCAGAAGTTCTTCGAAAAGGACTTCACCGAGTTGTTTTGTTGAATTGATATTGAATTCTTTTCCCGCAAACCTGTAAATCTCTTCTTCCGCAGCGGAAATTTCGGCGTCTATGTTTCTGCCGAATTCTTCGATAAAATTCCTGTCGGCTTTGAACCCGATATGTTCCATTTCGGCAAGGACAGCCGAAAGAGGCATTTCTATATCGGAAAAAACGGACGTTTCGCCGTTCTCTTCGAGTTTGTCTTTCATTTTATCCGCAAGCCGGAAAAGTCCGGCGGCAATTCCCGCGGGGTTGCGTTTCTCGGAAAGAAATTCGGAAAACAGCCTGTCCGCAGAATAATTCGTCTCGGACGGATTGAGGATATATGCCGCAAGCAGTGTGTCGAAAATGATATTTACCGAGATTTTTTCGTTAATGGCTTCGAGATATATTTTTTTCGAGCCGTGCGTTATTATTTTTTTGCCGTCAAGTTTTGAAAGAGAAGAAAGAATGCAAACGGTCTTTCCGTCCGAAACGAGATGTCTGCCGTCGTTTTCGATAACCGAAAAGACTTTGTCTCCGTCATAGAACCCCGCCGTTTCTTCGGATATTTCCGTTTCCGTTACGGCAGGTTCGTTTTCTTTTTCGGCGGAGTATTTTTTTGCGAGAGAACGGAGTTCGAGTTCCGAAAATATTTCGGCAAGTTTTTTTTCGTCGGGGCGGGGAGGGGTTATCTTTTCTATGTCCGTTCCGATATCGCCGCTGCGCAGTATCTTTCCGAGTTCGAGACTTAAATACGCGCTTTCTTTACCGTTGCGTATCTTTTCGCCGAGGCTTCCCTTTATCTCGTTTGCGTGTTCGTAGATGCCGTCGAGAGTCTGATATTTTTCAAGAAGCGACAGGGCTGTTTTTTCGCCGACGCCCTTTATTCCCGGGATATTGTCGCTGCTGTCTCCCATAAGCGCTTTGAGGTCGGTCATTCTGTCGGGTTCAAGCCCGTATTTTTCTTTGAGAGCCTCTTTGTCGAAAAGAATATCCTGTTTTGTTGCTGCAAGTTTTACTACGGTGGTGTCGCTTATCAACTGGAAAGAGTCGCGGTCTCCCGTGACTATAACGCAGCGGTCGCCGTGCTCGTCGCAGTATTTACTTACTATTCCTATTATATCGTCCGCCTCGATACCCGGTTTTTCAAGAACGGCGATTCCCATTGCGCGCAGAATGTCTTTAGTTATCGGAAACTGCGCGAGAAGATCCTCCGGGGTTGCCGAACGGGTGGCTTTGTAGCCGTCGTACATCCTGTGCCTGTGCGTCTTTTCCTTAAGGTCGAACGCAACGGCTATTTTGTCGGGGGTTTCTTCTTCGATATGTTTATTTAAGATATTGAAAAAACCGTAAACGGCGTTTGTCGGAACGCCTTTGGAACTGCGAAGTTCCCTTATTCCGTAAAAACTTCTGTTAAGAATACTGTTACCGTCTATTATCAAAAATTTCATGTTCCGCCCAACCTATATATATTGAAATTTGTATTTGCCGCAAAGTCTTTATCCGAGCCTCTTTTTCATATTATACATTATTCTGCCTTTTTTTTCAATAGAAACTCTCAAATATTCGAAATATTGTCCCGATATACGGAAGACGACAGATTTTGACAAAAAAAATTCCGAAATTGCAAATTTTTTTGCAAATACCTATTGACTTACAGCGGTAATTATGTTATCATAATGGAGCAAAGTGGGTTAAAGTATTATAAATGTGGAGTAAAGTGGTGCGATTTTGAAAGGGAGGTGAGAATATTGTACCGTTTCGTCGGAAATTTCCAGCATACGCTCGACGCAAAAGGAAGAATGTTCTTGCCCGTAAAGCACCGCGAACAGTTTTCTCCCGAAAATAAGACCGTGGTAATAACCAGAGGAATGTACGATTGCCTTATGGTGATGCCCGAAGACGAATGGGACAGGTTCCTTGAGGGGATCTCCGAACAGTCCTTCGCGGAAGCCTCGATGATAACCGAATATTTCGTCGCAAACGCCACTTATTCCGATATAGACGGACAGGGCAGAATTGCCATTCCCGCGAATTTGAGAGAAGAAGCGAACCTCACAAAAGAGGTGTCGGTCGTGGGTCTCGGCAAATTCCTCAATATATGGGATACGGCAAGATGGAAAGAAAGAAATACCGTTACCGCGGCGTCGAGAGACGCTATGCGCGAGGCTCTTTCCAAAAACGGTTTCCGCTTTTAGGTGACGATATGGAATTTTCACATATACCCGTACTCTTAAGCGAGACGATAGACGCTTTGAATATAGATCCCGACGGAATATACGTCGACGGAACGGCGGGCGGAGGCAACCATTCCGCTGCCATTGCCGAGAGACTTTCCGAAAAGGGACGTCTTATCTGCGTCGACCGCGATGAAGAGGCGATTTCCGCCTGCAAAAAAAGATTTGAAAATTCAGATAAAAATATTGAGATAATTCATTCGGAATTCGCGAATATTCCCGAAATTCTCAAAGAAAAAGGGATATTTGCCGACGGAATTCTTGCCGATCTCGGCGTCTCTTCCCATCAGCTTGACGACGCGTCCCGCGGCTTTTCGTATATGCAGAACGCGCCGCTTGATATGAGAATGGACGGAGAAAGCGGTTTTTCCGCAAAGGACGTAGTCAACGGATATTCCGCGGACAGGCTTGCAAAGATATTCTTTGAATACGGGGAAGAAAAGTATTCGAGAAGAATCGCCGCAGGGATAGTCGGCGCGCGTGAAGAAAAAAAGATCGAAACGACGGGGGAACTTGTCGAAATAATAAAAAAAGCGATGCCTCAGGCGGCTTTAAGGGAAAAACAGCACCCCGCCAAAAGGGTCTTTCAGGCGATAAGGATAGAAGTAAACGGCGAGCTTACACAGATTTCGTCGCTTCTTGAAAATATTCTTCCGTATATGAACAACGGCGGAAGGCTCGCCGTTATCACTTTCCACTCGCTTGAAGACCGAATAGTAAAGAATGCGTTTTCGAAATTTCAGAAACCGTGCACCTGTCCGCCGGAATTTCCGGTGTGCGTCTGCGGTAAAAAGGCGTACGGACACGTCGTCGGAAAGGTAATTACGGCGGGAGAAAAGGAACTTTCCGAAAATCCGAGGTCCCGCAGCGCAAAGCTCCGCGTTTTTGAAAAAAATGCCGAAAACGACGACAGAAGAAAAATATTTTAGAGGGGAGATGCGAAAATGAAAAAAGAAAAAAAGAGAACGTACGGAAAACTGACGGTAATTTTATCGGCGCTGATTATTTTCGTATCGGCTCTCAACGTTCCGTGTTACATAACCCAGTATGAGAAAAATTACGAAGTGAGAAAACTCAGTTCCGAACTCGAAGACGAAGTAAACAGGGGAAAGAGACTTCTTATAGAGTATAAGAGCAACGTAAATTACAGGCTCGTCGAAGAATACGCTTCGCAGAACCTCAACATGAAGAAACTTGCGAATTACCAGGTGGAATACATTCTCAAGCAGTCGGAAAACAATTCGGTCGTCGTCAAAAACGACTCTGACGATGGATTTCTTTCGGGAATAGCAAATACATTCTCGGTAATCGCAGAATATTTCAGATAATTCGGACATAAAAAGAGATAGGAGTCTTTTTCGGGGCTTCTATCCTTTTGTGTATTTTTAACGGAGACAAAGATATGCCCATAAAACGCTCCCCAATGACAACGAATAAGAAAATGGCTATCGTCAGAGTGGTTCTGGCGGTGGCTTTCTTTGCTGTTCTGTGCAAATTTTTCTATATACAAATATTTCAGCACGAAGAATACCAGAGGAAAGCCCTCAATCAGCAGACGCAGGAAACGACGATCGACGCGAAACGCGGGTCTATCCTCGACAGAAACGGGAACGAACTTGCGGTTTCCGCTTCCGCATATATGGTCACAATGACTCCGACAATGATAAAAAATGATGCGGATGCCGAGAATATCGCGAAAAATCTGTCGGAGATACTTGATCTTTCGTATGATAAAGTCTATAAAATGACCCAACAGAAAGTTTCGTATACCGTCGTCGCGCGGCGCATTGAAGAGGAAGAAGCAAATCTCGTAAACGATTTCGTAAGGGAAAACACGGGCTATTCTTCGATAATTTCCATATCCGAAGACTCTAAAAGGTATTATCCGCACGGAAACCTGCTTTCGTCGGTCCTCGGTTTCGTCGGAACGGACAATCAGGGGCTTGAGGGACTTGAAATGTCTTATGACGCCTATCTTTCGGGAACTCCGGGCAAAAGAATTTCCGTAAAGACCCAGGGCGGAACGGCGATGCCTTTCGAGTATGAAAAATACGTTGCCGCGGAGGACGGAAACAATATAACGCTTACCGTCGATCTTGAGATGCAGTATGTTCTCGAAAAGTATATCGACGAGGCGAGGGTCGAACATAACGTTCAGAACAGGGTCGCAGGCATCGTAATGAACGTGAAAACGGGAGAAGTCCTTGCAATGACCTCAAAACCGGATTTCGACCCGAACGAATACCTTGTCATAAAAGACGAGATCGTTCTTTCGCAGCTGAAAGAAAAATATACGGAAAACACCGAAGAATATTGGCAGGCTTATAACGCCATGGTCAAAACTCTCTGGAAAAACAAACTCTGCGAACAGTACGAACCCGGTTCGACTTTCAAGATATTTACTCTTGCCATGGCTCTCGAAGAAAATCTTGTGAGCCTTACGGAAACTTTCAACTGTACGGGAAGCATGGTCGTTCAGTCGGAAGTTATCCATTGCGCAAAACGGACGGGACACGGCGTTGAGACCGTAAGAGACGGGCTCGGAAACTCCTGCAACCCCGTATTCATGACTCTCGGATCGAGAATAGGTCAGGAAAAATTTTATAATTACATTACGGCTTTCGGTTTCAGAGAAAAAACAGGGGTGGGTATCCCCGGCGAACAGACGGGTTACCACTATTCGCTTTCGTCTTTTTCGGACCTTGACCTTGCGACGTCCTCTTTCGGTCAGGGCTTCAAAATTACGCCGCTTCAACTTATTTCGGCGGTCTGCTCCGTTGCGAACGACGGAAACTATATGCAGCCGTATATAATCAGTCAGATAACCGATTCAAACGGAAACGTCGTGCTTTCCAACAGCCCCAAGGTCGTCAGAAAGACCGTTTCGAAAGAGAATTCGGATATAATATGCTCCTATCTTGAAGACGCGGTCACCGAACATATCAAAAAAGCGTATATCGAGGGGTATCACGTCGCGGGAAAAACGGGTACGTCCCAGAAACTCGACAGCAAAAACGAGGACGGCGTTGTAGATAAGAAAATTGCTTCCTTTATCGGGTTTGCCCCAGCCGACGACCCGCAGATATGCGTGCTTGTCGTTGTCGACGAGCCGAATTCCGAAGTCCAGTACGGTTCGCTTATCGCCGCGCCTCTTGCAAAATCCATTTTGCAGGATTGCCTCAAACTTATAGGGCTCGAACCCGATATTGAAGATTCCGTCGATTATCAGGTCGTCCCCGAAGCCGTCGGAATGACGACGGCGGAAGCGCAGAAAACGCTTTCCGCAAAGGGCTTTTCTTCGAAAATCGTCGGCGGAGACGGCGAAGTTACTCACCAGATACCTTCGTCCGGCAAATATCTTCCGGAGGGCGCTACCGTTATCCTTTATACAAACGGCGAAAATCCGCAAAGCGAAGTTTCGGTCCCGAACCTTATCGGAATGACGGCGGCGGAATGTAACAGAACTCTTATAAACAGCAATCTCAACATACGGATAAAAGGCAGCGGAATTTCAACTCCGGGCGCGGTCGTTATATCCCAGTCCGTTTCCGCAGGCTCGACCGTTTCTCCCGCAACCGTAATCACCGTTGAAATAGGAACGAAAGAATAAAGTAAAGGACGTTTAAGAACAAAATTTTAACGGAGATGTTCTTATGCGTTTATCTGAAATTTCAGCCGGGACAAAAGCGGAGAACCGTTTTGATACCGAAATAACGTCGCTTGCCGACAGGCTTGACGACATTTGCGGCGGAAGTCTTTTTTTCGCGATAAAGGGCGAAAAATTCGACGCGGCTTCTTATGTGAAAGAGGCGGAAAAAAGAGGGGCGGCGGCAGTCGTTTCCGAAATACCGCTGAAAACTCAAATACCGAATATCGTCGTCGGCAATATCCGAAAAACCGAGGCTCTTTTTGCGGCAAATTTCTTCGGTACCAATAAAAGCGGAATGAAGTTTGTCGGGATAACGGGAACAAACGGCAAAACAACGGTCGCCGAAATGATCTTTGCCTGTCTTCTGGAAAACGGGAGAAAGGCTGCGCTTACTGGGACTGTAAAGAACCGCATAAACGAAAAAATATACGAAAGCGAATATACGACCCCGACGCCGATATTGCTTCACTCTTTTCTTGCAGAGGCTGAGAATGCGGGGTGCGAATACTGCGTTTCGGAAGTTTCTTCCCATGCGTTAAAGCAGGAGCGGGTCGCGGGGATAAATTTCGATCTCGGCATATTTACCAATATCACGCCCGAACATTCCGATTATCACCCGACTTTCGCCGATTATAAAGAAACCAAACTCCGTCTTTTTCATTCATCAAAAAAAACACTTGCGAACCTTGATTGCGAAGAGGGGAGACCGTTTTTTACTTTCCCAGATGCGAAGACCTTTTCGCTTGAAGATAAAAATGCCGATTATTTCTGCAAAAACGCGGTCTTTTCTCCGTTTCTCGGAGACAGAAACAATATTTCCGCAGTTTTCGAAACGGAATTTTGCGAATATCCCGTTTTGCTGCGCGTTGTCGGCAGACATAATCTTTCAAATGCGCTTGCGGCGTTCGCTGCCTCCGAAATTCTCGGACTTCAACCCGAAAAAACGCTTGCTGCTCTCTCTTCTTTCAAGGGGGCGGAGGGTAGGTGCGAACCTGTCGGAAATAAACTCGGAATAAACATTCTGATAGATTATGCACATACTCCCGACGCTGTTTTTAATATTCTGAAAACCGTAAAAACTTTTACTTCGGGCCGTATTATTTTTGTTTTCGGCTGCGGGGGAAACAGAGATTCGGCAAAGCGTCCCGAAATGGGAAAGATCGCGTCGGAAAATGCGGATATCGTTATCGTGACGTCGGATAATCCGCGTCACGAAGACCCTTACAAAATAGCGGACGATATAGTTTCGGGCATTTCAAAAGATAATTTTGCGGTTGAAATAAACCGTTACCGAGCAATAAGAAAAGCCGTTTTTCTTGCAAAAAGAGGAGATACTGTTCTGATTTCGGGAAAAGGTCACGAAAAAAAACAAATAGTGTCAAACAGAATTGTTAAAATATCCGACAGAGAGACAGTTTTTGAAATATTAAAGGAACTTGATTATGAAGATTAACGCCGTCGAATTTGTAAAATATGCCGAAAAGGCGGAACTTATCGGGAACGATACCGAGATAACGGGAATTGCGACCGATTCGGGCGCCGTAAAAAAAGGAGACATGTTCGTCTGTATCAAAGGAGAGAGGACCGACGGACACAAATATGCGGGAAGCGCCGTCGAAAACGGAGCCGTTTGCGTTCTTGCAGACAGAAAACTCGATATAAATACTCCCTATATCAAAGTGCCCGATACCGTGAAAGCCTTGCAGCAGGCGGCTTTCGGATACAGAAAAACGCTTGATTGCAAAATTGTAGGAGTCACGGGAAGCGTGGGAAAAACCACCACGAAAGAATTTATCGCGGCGGCGCTTTCATCACAGCTTTCCGTTCATAAGACCGACGGAAACAAAAACAGCGAAACGGGCGTTCCGATAACAGTTCTCGGAATAGAAAAGACCGACGACGCGGCGGTCGTTGAGATGGGAATGTCCGGACTCGGAGAAATATCCCTGCTCTCGAAAATCGCGCGTCCCGATATAGGAGTTATAACGAATATCGGATATTCTCATATAGAACATCTCAAAACGCGCGAAAACATTTTAAGGGCAAAGACCGAAATTATCGACGGAATGACCGACGGCGTCCTTATTCTTAACGGAGACGACGATATGCTTGCGCCCTGCGGCAACATTTTCGGAAACGTACTGTTTTACGGAATAACCGATCCCGGATTCGATTATTACGGATACGATATAAAAGAGACCGAAACCTCTTCTTCCTTTAAGGCAAAAACCCCGAACGGAGTTTATGAAGTAAATATCTGTCTTCCGGGAAAACATAACGTCCTTAACGCGCTTGCGGCGATAGCCGCGGCGGAAAAACTCGGAGTTTCTTCGGATAATATAATAAAAGGACTCGGAGAATATAAAGCGGGAGCGACAAGACAGAATATTTATAAAACCTCGGGCGTGACGATCTACGACGACTGCTATAATTCCGCGCCGAATTCCCTTGAAGCGTCCCTTGACGTACTTTCGAAAATGAACGGCAGAAAAGTTGCGGTTCTCGGAGATATGCTTGAACTCGGCGAAATGTCCGCAAAACTTCACGAAAACTGCGGAAGATCGCTCATAAAGACCGACAGGGCGTATCTTTACGGAGACTTTGCGGAAGATTATTACCGCGGAGCGCTTGCCGCAGGCGCAAAAAAAGAAAATATTTCGGTCTTTTCGGATAAAAACGAACTTGCAAAAGCGCTTGTCGGAAATACCGAAAAGGGCGACGTGATTCTTTTTAAGGCGAGCAGGGGAATGCACGCCGAAGATATAATCAGGTATTTTACCGAAAATTACCGATAAAACGGAGGAAATATCATGGAAATAAAGTGGACGGCGATAGCGTTTCTCGTATCTCTTGTCATCGGGCTTGTGATCGCGCCGATGATGATTGCATACCTGAGAAAACTGAAATTCGGTCAGCAGATCATAACCGAATACGGACCTACATGGCATAAGAAAAAGCAGGGAATACCGACTATGGGCGGCATTATCTTTATTATTGCGATCTATGCCGCATATTTCTGCGTCGCTTTCCCGTATTACACTTCCGGCGAATATATTGTCGGAAACATTCTTCCGTCTGCGGGACTCGCTTCTCTTATCGTCTCGACTTTGCTTGCGTTTATGGGATTTACGGACGATATGGTAAAAATAAAGCAGAAGCATAATCAGGGACTTAACGAAAAGCAAAAACTGATAATTCAGACGATGATTGCCGTTCTTTTCCTTGTTTACGACGGTATCCGCACGAATTTCAGAACGTCGGTCGATATTCCGTTTACGGGAGTTACTCTCGAACTTTCCTATTTCTATTATGTTCTTGCCTTTCTTGCGTTTGTCGGATTTGTAAACGCCGTAAACCTCACCGACGGCATCGACGGCCTTGCAACGACCGTTACAATGCCCGTTTCCGCGTTCTTCATAATCGCGTCGGTCGCGAAAAACGCGGGTGAACTGTCAATTTTGGCGGCAGCTCTTCTGGGCGGCTGCGTCGTATTTATCTGCTTTAACAAAAATCCCGCGAAAGTTTTTATGGGAGACACCGGCTCGATGTTCTTCGGCGGAATGGTCGTAACTCTTGCGTTTTCTCTCGATATGCCGCTCATTCTGATAATCGTCGGTTTCGTTTACCTTATCGAGGCGGTTTCCGTTATGATCCAGGTCTGCTATTTCAAGGCGACGAAAGGCAAACGCCTTTTCAAGATGACGCCGATACATCATCATTTCGAACTTTCGGGCTGGTCCGAAAACAAGATATGCGTCGTTTTCGGGTCGGTATCCTTTGTAATGTGCCTTCTTGCATCATTATGGATCATTTTGTGAGAGATTGAATTATGAATGAAAACAATGAAAATGTGACAACCGAAAAAAAAGCAAAAAATCCGCTTCTTCAAAAATGGAAGAAATACCCGAACGTCGATTTCGTGTTTCTCGTTCTCGTTCTTTCACTTTTGCTTATCGGACTTGCGATGCTCTATTCCGCAAGTTTCGCGAAAGCCTTTTCGGAAAAGGGAAACAGTTACTATTACATTTCGAAGCAACTTCAGTGGGCGGTCCTCGGACTTCTTGCCATGGGCGCCGCTTCGGTTTTTCCCTATAAATTCTATAAACCCGTCATAATGGTTCTGTATCCCGTCTGCGTTGCTCTTCTGGCGCTCGTTTATGTCCTGCCGTCGAACGACTACCAGAAACGCTGGATATACATAGGCGGTTTTCAGTTCCAGCCGTCGGAAATTGCAAAACTCGCAATTATCCTTGCACTTGCATATTATTTCTCGGTGCAGAAGAAAAAGGAACGCCGTCCGGGCGAAAAGTTGTATGCTTTTGAAGCGAAAAACTTTGTGTCGACGATGCTTATCCCGGGAATTCTTTTCGGGATACCGTGTCTTCTTGTCCTGTTCGAAACACATCTTTCGGGCGCTATTCTGATTCTCGGCGTAGGCGGAATAATGCTTATCGCGAGCGGGTGTCCGAAGAGATATATACTGCCTATCGTAATTTTAGCCGCCGTCGCCTTACTTTACGTTGCGTTCGGAACAAACTATATGACCTCCCGAATAAACGTTTTCTTAAATCCCGAGGCTGACCCGTCGGGTGACGCATATCAGATAAGACAGTCTCTTTACGCAATAGGGTCGGGCGGACTTTTCGGAACGGGCTACGGCGCGTCGGGACAGAAATATCTTTATCTCCCCGAGCCCCAGAACGACTTTATTTTCGCGATAGTCGCCGAAGAACTCGGTTTTGTCGGCGTCGCCGCGATAGTCGCGCTGTTCGTTCTCCTTATCTGGAGAGGAATAAAAATAGCCATGTGCGCTCCGAATAAATTCACGGCGTTCATCGCGTTCGGCATCACGACGCAGATCGCGCTGCAGGTAATACTGAATCTCGCGGTCGTCAGCAACTTTATCCCCGTTACGGGAATATCGCTGCCGTTTTTCAGTTACGGCGGCACGGCGCTTGCAATTCTCCTCGGAGAGATCGGAATAATGCTCCAGATATCGAGATACGCGACGCTGAAGAAAAAATAAAAGAGGATAGTTATGAAAGCAATAATCGCCTGCGGAGGGACCTCCGGACATATCAACCCCGCAATTTCAATTGCGGACGAAATAAAAAAAAGAGAACCCGACAGCGAAATCCTTTTTATCGGAACGGAAAACAAGCTCGAGGCGGATCTCGTTCCCCGCGCGGGGTATCCCATCGAATTTATAGAGATACGCGGTCTTTCCAGAGCGAAGACCTTAAAGGGACTTTCCGATAATATCAAAACTCTTGATAAATTTATGCGTGCCCGCCGCAAAGTCAAAAAGATCATAAGAGAATTTCGTCCCGACGTCGTTATAGGGACGGGCGGCTATGTTTCCGCTCCGGTTCTTTCCGAAGCGGAAAAACTGAAATGCAAAACGGTCATACACGAACAAAACGCTTTTGCGGGTGTTACGACGAAAATGCTGTCCAAAAAGGCAGACAGAGTTCTTCTGAGTTTTCCTTTGGTCAAGCCTCTTTCCTGCGCTCCCGAAAAATGCGCCGTTGTCGGAAATCCCGTAAATCCCGCGTTTATCGGGAAAACAAGGGAAGAGTCGAGAAAAAAACTCGGACTGCCGACCGATGCGAAAGTCATTATTTCCTGCGGCGGAAGTCTCGGCGCGACGAAAATAAACGACGCTTTTTACGAAATGGCGCTTATCTCCGATAAAAAAACCGACTATATCCATATTCACGGCGCTTCAAGGGACTATGAAACTCTTTCCGAAAAACTCAAGGGCAAAGTTTCCGACAGAATAAGAGTTCTCAAATATATTTACGATATGCCCGACGTTATGGCTGCGGCTGACGTGGTTATTTCCCGTTCCGGCGCAATGACTCTCACCGAAATTTCAGCTCTCGGCAGGGCTTCGATCCTTATTCCGTCCCCGAATGTTACGGAAAACCATCAGTATTTCAACGCCAAAACATACAGCGACGCGGGGGCTGCCGTTCTTATCGAAGAAAAGGACCTGACGGGCGAATATCTGTTTGAAGAACTTGAAAAACTCATTCGGAACCCGTATGAGATACAGTCAATGGAAGTTGCCGCAAAAGGACTTGCAAATCCCGATTCTCTTTCCCGTATCTACGACGAAATAAAGAAAATACTGTGACGGGACTTTTTTCTCTGCATAATATATTGGTATCGGAACAAATACCGTATATTATGATTTAAGGGGAATTTAATGTGTCTCAACTTTTAATAGAGGGCGGCTATCCTCTTTGCGGGGTCGTCGGTATTCAGGGGGCGAAAAACAGCGTACTGCCGATACTTTCGGCGGCGCTTCTTTCGGACGGGGAGTGTGTTGTGAGAAACTTCCCCGACATAACCGACACCGACGCCGCGATAGATATTTTAAGAGCGCTCGGAGCAAAAGTCACACGGCGCGACGACTGTATTACGGTGAACGCAAAAAACGCCGACGGATACGAGATCCCGGATTGCCTTATGCGGAAAATGAGGTCGTCGATAATGTTTCTTGGCGCTATCCTTTCAAGGAGCAAAAAGGCGGTCGTAAGTCTTCCGGGAGGCTGCGAACTCGGCAGGCGCCCGATCGATATCCACCTTTCGGCGCTTAAGAAAATGGGCGTTGAAATAAACGAAAATCACGGTTTTCTCGAGTGCTCGCATAACGGACTTTGCGGGGCGGAGATAAACCTTTCTTTTCCGAGCGTCGGAGCGACCGAAAACATAATGCTCGCCGCCGTAAAGGCGGAGGGAGATACCGAAATACATAATGCCGCAAGAGAACCCGAGATAGAAGACCTGGCGGTTTTTCTCCGTAAAATGGGCGCAAAAATAAAGGGCGCGGGAAGCGACAGGATAACAATAAGGGGCGTAAAAAAACTTTCTGGCTGCGAACACGGCGTCATTCCCGACCGTATAGTTGCAGCAACGTATCTTTGCGCCGTCGCCGCAACGAGGGGAAACGCTCTTATAAAAAACGTATGTCCGCAGCATCTCTGCACCGTTACGTCGATACTCGGCGAAGCGGGATGTTCTCTGAACATCTATGAAGACGCAATATCCGTCGAATGTGAAAAACTTACTGCGCTCCCGATGATAAGAACAATGCCTTACCCCGGTTTTCCGACCGACGCACAGGCGCCTTTTATGGCGCTTTCTTCAACGGCGAGCGGAAACACTCTTTTTGTCGAAACCATATTCGAAAACAGGTTCAAGCATGTAGACGAACTCGTCCGTATGGGCGCGAAAATAACGACGGAGGGCAGAGTGGCTCTTGTCGACGGCGTAAAAAAACTCCATTCGGCGTCCGTTCAGGCGACAGACCTCCGCGGCGGCGCGGGACTTGTTATCGCGGGACTTTCCGCCGACGGGAAAACCGTGATCTCGTCCGCGGAACATATTTTCAGGGGCTATGAAAATCTTGAGGAAAATCTGACGGAACTCGGCGGCAGAATAAAAAAACTGTGAGGAAATATCATGGAAAAGACCGGAATGGCGAAAATAATGAAGACCGCGAGAAAGAAAAGACGCGCAAGACTTATTCTTGCCGTTACTCTTTCTCTTGTTTTTGTCGCCGCGGCGGCGATCTCTTTCAATATAATATTCAGCGCCGCAAATCTTACGGTCGTCAACAATACGGACTATTCGGACGAAGAACTTCTTTCGGCGGCGGATATTTCCGAAAAAACGCCGCTTCTTTTTATGCGCGAAAGCGTAATATCAGAAAAGACTGCGACCGCTTTCCCGTATGTCGAAAGCGTTAAGATAGAAAGACAGTGGCCGAGAGCCGCGACGGTGACTTTCGAAAAGGCAGTTCCGAAATATCTGCTGATAACGGAAGACGGCGCGGAACTTGTACTCTCGGAGGGGTTCAAAGTGCTGGAGCAGGCGGGAGACAGCGTATCGGGGCTTGTTTCCGTTAAAAACGTGACCGTCGATAAATACGAGACGGGGAAAAAAATATCGGGCGCCGAGAATATCGAAGTGGGGCTTCTTTCGGAGATCGTAGGCTGCCTGAAAGATTTCGGTCTCTACGAAAGACTGACTTCCGTAGACTTTTCAAAAAAATATAATTACGTTATAGTTCTTGACGGGAAAATTACCGTTGAACTCGGAACTTCCGACGATCTCGACAAGAAATTCGACAAACTTTCCGAGATACTGAAACGCAATTCCGGACACGCGAAACTGAATATCAGCGTGCGCAATTACAAAGAGGGAAGATGTACCGTAATCGAGTAAAAATTTTTATAAAGATGTAAGAAAACTGTTGACTAATGTCAAGTTTTATGGTATCATTAAAAAAGAAAGGACTGATATTATGCCGTTCAAGAGCGTAGACGAAAAAGAGAATATCGTTAACATAAAAGTAATCGGCGTAGGCGGCGGCGGAAACAACGCTGTCAACCGTATGATAAAAGATAATGTTCAGGGTGTGGAATTTATCGCGATAAATACCGACCAGCAGGCTCTTAACCATTCGGAGGCCACTCACAAGATCCTTATCGGTGAATCGGTGACCCACGGAAGAGGCGCGGGTTCGGACCCTGAAACGGGAAGACGCGCCGCAGAGGAAAGCAAGAGCGAAATAGAAGAGGCTCTCAAAGATACCGAAATGGTCTTTATTTCCGCAGGTATGGGCGGAGGAACCGGCACGGGCGCCGCTCCGATGATCGCGAAGACCGCCAAGGATATGGGAATTCTGACCGTCGGAATAGTTACAAAGCCGTTCGGATTTGAAGGTACGAGAAAAATGCTTCAGGCTGAAAACGGTATCCGCGATCTTCTCAACAACGTCGACTCTCTCGTCGTTATCCCGAATGAAAGACTCAACAGGGTATCCGATCAGAAAATAACGCTTGCGAACGCTTTTCAGCTTGCCGACAGCGTCCTTAAACAGGGCGTTCAGAGCATAACCGAACTCATAAAGAGCCACGGTTTTATAAATCTTGATTTTGCAGACGTAAGAAGAGTAATGGCTGACGCTGGATACGCGCATATGTGCGTTGCTTCCGCCGCAGGCAAAGACAAGGTCGACACCGTCGCTCATGCGGTTATAACAAGCCCGCTTCTTGAAACGTCGCTTTCGAACGCGAAAGGAATCGTCCTTAACTTTACGGCAGATCCCGAAGTCGCTCTCGAAGATATTTACAGGGCTGCCGACATTATCAGATCCGAAGCGCATGAAGACGCCGAGATCATCTGGGGCGTTGCTCTTGATGAAAATCTGAACGACGAACTCCGCGTTACCGTTATCGCGACGGGGTTTGACAATCCCGACGTCGAGGGCAGCGGTTTTTATACTCCGTCGCTTGACAGCCAGGTCGAAGAACTCAACGGCAGCAGATACAGAACCGAGGAAGAACCTGCCGACGAAAAACCCGAGCCGAAAAAGAACCCGTACAGTTTCGATTTCGGCGACAGATATAAAGTTGTAAGAAACGAGCCTGCCGCTCCGAAGGCATCGTATAACACGAAAAAGGACGATAATATCCCCGATGACGAAGACGAGGAATTCCTCAAACTTTTGAGCGAGATAACCAAAACAAAAAATAACTGAATAGCCAAAAAGCCGAAGATTTCTCTTCGGCTTTTTTGTTGTTCCAAGAAAACTACGCGACTATCGCGAGAGGCTCTGTTTGATAATAATAAAGGTGCTGCGTTGCAGCACCTTTTGTCTTATACTTTACCCTTGAGGCGTTTGTCGGATTTTGTCGCAAGTTTTGTCCCGACCGTCTGGAATATCTGGACAAGAACGATAAGAAGAATTACGGCGAGTATCATTACAAGGTCTTTATATCTGTAATATCCGTAGTTTATCGCTATTTTACCGAGTCCGCCGCCGCCGATAATGCCGCTCATCGCGGAATATCCGAGGATCGTGGTTATCGCTATCGTTATGTTTGAAAGCAGAGACGGAATACTTTCGGGTATCATGACTTTGACGATTATCTGCAGGGGGGTTGCTCCCATGCTCTGCGCCGTTTCGATAATATTCGGATTTATCTCGCGCAGACTGCTTTCCACAAGCCTTGATACGAACGGGAAAGACGCTATGACGAGAGGTACGATAGACGCGACCGTCCCGACCGATGTTCCGACAATGGCTCTGGTAAGGGGAATGACCATTATCATAAGAATAAGGAACGGAACCGAACGGAGCAGGTTTATTACTATATTTATGATATGTAATAACCATGACGGAATGGGCAGTACGCCGTTTTTTTCGCCTGCGACAAGCAGAATACCGAGAGGCAGTCCGATAAGCAGGGCGAACGCTGTCGCAAGGACGGTTACGTAAACCGTTTCCCACAAAGCAAGAGGAAATTCGGTTTTTAAGATGTCAAGAGCTTCGGAGACCGCTTCCGGCGCGAACATATTACTTAACAGCATTCCAGATTACCTCCTCTGCGAGAATATCCTTTGTGTTTTGCAGATATTCTATCGTTTCGTTTACTTTTTCGTCATCGTCGGGGACTCCGAGGAGCATATTCCCGTACATTTTATCTCCGATACTCTTTGTCGATGCGGAAAGAATATTTGCCTCGATATTTTTTTCTTTTGCCATTCTTGCGATAAACGGAGTTTTGGTCGCGAGCGCTCCGTTGAAAACGACTCTGATCCTGCGTTCTCCCTCATGATTTTCGATGATCTCATCTGCACCGTCAGGGAATACAAGGCGTTTTGCCGCCTCCGATTTCGGACTTGCAAACACTGTTGCGACGTCACCTTCCTCGACGACAACTCCGTCGTCAAGGATAGCGACTTTGTTGCATACGTCTTCGACAACGCTCATCTGATGAGTTATGATTATGACGGTTATTCCGAGTTTTCTGTTTATATCTTTGATAAGTTCGAGAATTGAATGGGTCGTCTTCGGGTCAAGGGCGCTTGTCGCTTCGTCGCACAGGAGAACTTTCGGGTTTGTCGCCAACGCTCTCGCTATTGCTATTCGCTGCTGCTGACCGCCTGAAAGCTGCGCGGGATAAGCGTTTGCCTTATCGGGAAGCCCTACGGTGTCCAGGAGTTCAAGCGCTTTTTTCTTTGCTTCATCTGCTTTAACGCCTGCAAGTTCGAGAGGAAAACATATATTTTTCAGACAGGTCCTTTGCATAAGCAGGTTGAACCCCTGAAATATCATTGTGATGTCTCTTCTTGTCTTTCTGAGTTCCTTTGTCGAAATTTTCGCAAGGTCGGTACCGTTTATCAGAACTTCGCCCGAGGTCGGACGTTCAAGCATGTTTATACATCTGACAAGCGTGCTTTTTCCGGCTCCGCTCATGCCTATTATTCCGTAGATGTCTCCGTCGTTTATTGTGAGGGAGACGTCTTTGAGCGCCTCAACGTTGCCGTCCGCCGTCTTAAACGATTTTGACAGGTTTTTTATTTCGATCATGTTAACCTCCGGGCGATTTTATACGCCGGCTTTTTCAGCCGGCGTATATATTTTTTGTTAATTAGCCTTTGATTGCGTCGATAGTTGTGTTTTTAGCGCTGTAAACTCCGAGGGGTTCGATGTGGATGTTGGAAACTGCAACGAGGTGAGTTCCGTTTTCTTCGTTAAAGTTTTCGAGGTAGGGAATGTGCTGGAAGTAGTTGGCGTCTTTTTCGCCGCTTTCAACGACGTTGTTGGGAACGACATAGTCGGGATATTCTTCTATAACAAGTTCGATATCTTTTTCTGCAAGGATCTCTTTTGCTACTTTAAGAATTTCAGCGTGGGGAGCGGGGGAAGCCGCAACGGTGATTTTGGTGCCTGCAAGCGCTGCATAATCAACATCGGAAGCAAAACCGTCGCCGGGATTTTCAACAACGCTTATGACTGCGCCGTTATAGGTGCTGTTGATATAGTCTGCAACCTTTTTGCTTTCAAGGGCTGCTTTGAGGGCTTTGATCTTCGGGGTGTTTTCGTTGCCTTCCTTTACGGCAAGAACGTTGACATAAGAAGAAGCCGAGCCTTCGACAGCGTTTGCTATCGGAGTGAGTTTTGCTTCAAGAGCATAGTTTGCGTTGATGACAGCATAATCAACGTCTGCAAGAACGCTGGGGAGCTGCGCTGCTTCAACTTCTTTGAAGTCGATGTTCTTGGGATTGGTTGCAATATCTCTTACGGTTGCGGTAATACCTGCGCCGTCTTTAAGGGTGATAACGCCGAGGTTCTGGAGAAGAAGAAGTGCTCTTGCTTCGTTTGTTGTGTCGTTGGGGATTGCTATTGTGATTTTTGTCTCTTCGGTAGATCCGCAAGCGGAAAGGGCAAATACGCAGGATACGGCAAGTGCTGCCGCGAGAATGATTGAAATTACTTTTTTCATGGTTGATTGTCTCCTTTTAAACTGTTTTTTTTCTTTCTAATATCAAAATTTTAATGGGGTACATTTTAAGAGCGGCACATTCGCTTATTTGTGATATTGGTTATCACAATTATTTTTGCCATCGTTATCATTTCACATTATCCTTTCACATTGCATAATAAAAGAGGGAAACTTTCAAAAAAGCTTCCCTCCCGTTATGTCGGATGTTTGTTAGATAGAAGAAAGTTCTTTTGAAAAAATTGTACGCGAAAGCATGCACATGCGGAACATGCACATCATGAAAATATCCATAACGATCGCGTTGAATTTTTTCATCGTTTTTTCTCCTGTGAAATATTTATGAGGCATTTTAACATTTCCGGAAGTGTTTGTCAATAGGTAATCGTAAGGTTTTGCATTTTTGTCACAAAGCCTTTATTTGCCGTTTGCCCTGTTTTCGATCACTTCTATATCCTCATAAGAGGAAAAATCGTTGTTTTCTATATGCCTTTTTTCATGCTCAAGAACTTTCTCCTGCTGTCCGGGAGAAAGTTTTGCGTTAATATATATATTGTAGTCGTCGTTTCCGTCTATTACGGTAATGCCTTTTACCGTCGACGGCAGATTGACGAGACGAATGAATATATCGTTCATAAATCAGTTTCCGTCGTTGGATTTCAATGCTTCTATTATGGCGACGGCTCTTTCTATATCTTCTTTTGAGGCGCCTTTGGAAACCGAAAAGAGCATTTTCATTTCGGGACGCGTACGCAGAAGATCGCGGAGAAGAAAAACTTCGTCCTCGTCTCTTTCGCTTTCTTCGGAGCAGTCGGAAAGCAACTGATTATAACTTACGCCGTAATAATCGGCAATCTTGTTTAATGTTTCGTAATCGGGCTGACGGCAGCCTGTTTCCCACATTGCGACGGTCGAAAGCGCGACTCCGAGAGCCGACGCAAGTTCTTTTTGGGTTATTCCCGCTTTCTTGCGAAGCGCACGCAGGTTGTTTTTGAATTGCATTTCCATAATTTTTCCCCTCACCCTTGCAGTGTTTTAAGTTTGCAACTATATTATATATCACAAAAGGTGTATTTGTCAACTGTCACGGAAAAAGTTTTCAAAATGTTACGAATTGTGAGTAATGCCTATATATAAGGGTTGGTGTATGCACAAAAAGTGATAATTCATAAAAAAGACACAAATAACGCTTGACAAAGTTCACTTTGTGTGATATAATATCGGTATAAAGAAGAAAAACTCACGGAGGACGGAAAGATGACTTACAAATATTCGGAATACGGTTCGGAAAGCGTTTGCAGAAGATCCGGGCTTGCTTATGTCGAAAAGCAGGCGAGGTCGTCCGAAGAGACGTACGACAGATGGCTTTCTTTCAAAAAAAGACTGAAAAGAAGCCTTGCGCGCGTTATTTCCGCTGAGAAAGAAAAAGCCGAAAAGAAAATGCCGGCGTTCTCCGGCGCTCTCGGAATCACCGTTTCCGTATTTACGACTTTAAGTCTTATTGCAGGGCAGGGCAGAGGTTTTGTCTTTGCGGTCGGCGGAGAGGCGGTTCTCGCTCTTGCCGCAGGCGTCGGTGTGTACTTTTTGCTTAAAAAACTTTGCAGGGAATAGTTTTCCGTTTATATTATATAGGAAGATGCTGTTACCCTTTCCGTACGCTTTCTTTGTCTTTATGTCTAAAAGCCGTACCGTGAAAACTGCCGGAGCCCGTCGCAGAAAAGGTTAGAGTGTTTTTTTGAGATACGGTCGGACTGTCGATCTTCAGACCGAAAAAAAGAGAAAATAACCGAAATGAACCGGGGCAGGCGACAGAAGTTAGATTTTTCTCTGCCTGACCGGGTATAATTTCATTGATCAACACTATGTTTTGTTTGTGCCATCTCCTAAACAGTTGTCCCTCGCAGGAAGAGCCTTCGGTTTTACCGAAGGCTCTTCCTCATTTTTGTTTTAATAAAAAGTTTTTCAGAATATCTTCAATTTCCGCATAATCGGTCGCTGCGAAGATTCTGTTTTTGGTTTCCGCCGAGTTTCTCATTCCCTTAAGATACCATGCTATGTGCTTACGGCTTTCGGGAATTGCAACGTGCTCTCCTTTATATTCTATTATAAGACGGAGGTGTCTTAAGGCTGTTTCGAGTTTTTCACCGTCGGACGGCGAAACATATTCAAATCCCGCGGACTTTTTCTTTATTTCATCGAAAATAAACGGATTTCCCAAGGCGCCGCGCGCGACCATGACTGCGTCGCAGCCCGTTTCATTTTTCATTCTGACGGCGTCTTCGTATGAAAAGATATCTCCGTTTCCGACAACCGGAATATTTACCGAACTCTTGACTTCCTCAATTATTCTGAGATCGGCTTTCCCCGAATACATCATTTCTTTCGTTCTTCCGTGAACCGTTACGAACGCCGCGCCTGCGCTTTCAGCCGCTTTTGCTATTTCGGGCGCGTTCCTGTTTTCACCCGTAAAGCCGGCTCTCATTTTGACCGAAACGGGGATATCCGTCGCATTTACCGCGCTTTTTACTATATCG
Source organism: uncultured Eubacteriales bacterium (assembly GCA_934501435.1). GTDB lineage: Bacteria > Bacillota > Clostridia > Oscillospirales > UBA644 > Geddesella. The sequence continues at coordinate 299,259 of CAKSTW010000001.1, read as the reverse complement.
TAAACGAGTTTCGGCTGCGTCATAAGAAAAGAGCCTTCGCGGTTTCCGACGATTTTCGGTACGGGACACCCCATATTTATGTCTATAAAAAGGGGAGAAAGTTCCGATATCTTTTTGACGGCATATTCGATCATGTCGGGTTCTGAACCGAAAAGCTGTATCCCGAATTTTCCCTTTTCCGTGTCTCCCGACGAGGTGAGGCGGGCGGTATTTTTGTCTTTGTAATAAAGACCTTTTGCGCTTATCATCTCCGAAACGGTTATATCCGCGCCGAAACTCACGCATATTTCTCTGAACGCCCTGTCGGAAATTCCCGCGAGCGGTGCGAGAAAAACTTTATTTTCTATGTCGATTTTTTTCATTATAAGCGTTTTGCGAGTTTATCTATTCTTTCCATTTTTTTTATGAGGCTTTTGGGGGATAAGACCTTGATCTCGTCGCTGTTTTTGTAAAGATATGAAATAAATTCAGGCGAGAGTTTGAGAGACGTTTCAACAAGAAATGTGGTGTCCTGCTTTTCAATGCGCGCCTTTCCCGCAAAGCGGTCTTCCGCAAATTCATTCATGAATACAAAAATCGAGTCTTCGGAAATTTCGAGATTTACCGTGATCTCTTGCCCGTTTCTGAGTTCGAGGTTCCGTCTTACGAAAAGCGACAGGTCGAAATCGGGATTATCGGAGATCTCTCCGGGCGCGGCGGCTTTCCTGTCTATTATCGTGATCTCCGAGAGTTCGTCAATATCGAAAAATTCGAAGTTTCCGTCAAAAGAGCGGCTTCCCGCAACAAGATAACAGGTGTCGTCAACTACTGTTATCACCAGCGGGGAAACATTGTATTTAAGCCCCTTGTATGCAAATGTTATTTTCTTTCCGTTGAAGATTGCTTCGCATATTTTGACAGTCTTTTCCGAAAGATTGTTTTTATTGTTGTTTATAAATTTTAACATTGAGCCGAGTATACGGTTCTCATTTTTGACGTTTGTGAGTTTTGCAAGTTTCAGAACAAGTTCGTTTGCCTGTTTATGGGGAATAAATTCTGTCGTTTGCAGCAGTTGTGACAGCAGATAAATGTCGGACGGGGTGAGGTTGTCGCTTACCATGTGATAGGTGACTTCGTCGCCTCTTTTTTTCTTTTTTATCTGATAACCGGCTTGTTTTAACGCCTGTATGTCGCTGTATATCGACTTTCTTTCCGCCGAAATTCCTCTCAGATACAGATTGTCGAATATCTGCGTGAGCGTGAGCCCGTTTTCTTCATCGGTCATTTTTGTCAAAATGTCGAGCAGATACAGTATCTTTGTTTTTCTCGAATGCTGTTCGGCCATATTCCTCTTCCTCCGTATCGTAAGGGTCGGTTTATCTTTTATCTTCGAAATATTCGTAAATTTTTTCTGCAAGAGCGGGGGATACTCCCCTTACTTCGGCAAGTTCCGCTACGGTTGCATTTTTGATTTTTTCGAAAGACCTGAAATGTAAAAACAGATTTTTTGCACGCGTCTTTCCGACTCCGTCTATTTCATAGAGTTCCGAACGTTTTTCCTGTTCGTCGCGGAGCTTTTTGTGATATGCTATTGCGTAACGGTGAACTTCTTCCTGCAGATTGCCGCAAAAAGCGAAAACGTCGTGATTCTTCTCGAGTAAAAGTTCTCTTCCGTCTCCGAAAACTACGGATTTCGTGCGATGACGGCTGTCTTTTTTTAATCCGATCACGGTTATGGGCGCGTTGAATTCCCTGACGACGGCGGACACTGCGTGTATCTGTCCGAGCCCTCCGTCGCAGATTATCACGTCGGGGAGAGGCGAGAAGTTTTTATCTCCCTCAAAATAACGCGAAAGTCTTCTTCTGACCGCTTCTTTCATATATGCGGTGTCGTCGTTTCCGTAACGTTTCTCGATTTTGAACCTTTTATATCTGCTTTTTTCGGTTTTACCGTTTACGCAGGCTATCATTCCGCAGACCACGTTTTCGCCCGCTATATGCGAGATATCGTAAACTTCCATATTGTCAGCCGAAGAAATTCCCGTAAATTCGCGGAACGACGAAAGGTCTCTTTCCGCCTTGTAGGCTTTTCCCGCGTGCTGGAGAATTCTTTCGCGACAGTTTTTCTTTGCCGTTTCTAGAATGGCTTTGTCCTGCTCGAGCCTTGCCGTTTTTATTTTGCCGCCGAGCCAGTCATTAAGCAGCGGCATATCGGTAAAGGGCAGGGAACAGTAGATATATTTCGGCATATCCTCGGTTTCCGCGTAATAGCGTGAAATATAATCACTCATGAGCGCGTCGGTGTTCTCGGCGACGCTTATCTCGAAAATATCGCATCTTTCGCCGACGATATACCCGTTTCTTATTCTGAGCATAAAAACGCAGTAGACTGGTTCGTCGAGAGACACCCCGACTTCTTCGCTTTCGACGCAGGCGATATAGTCTGCGTTCGTGTTCCTTACGACAAGAGGTTTCTGTCTTTTTTTTACGGTCTCAAGAGCCTCCGCCTTATCCCGAAGAATCGCCGCCGTCTCAAAATCAAGTCTGTCGGCGGCTTCAAGCATCTCTTTTTTTGTTTTTTCGCATATCTCGTCGGTCCTGCCGTCGAGAATCGAGCATATCTCCGAATAAATCTCGTCAATTCTCCTGTCGGGGACTTTATTTTCGCAGAATCCCGAGCATCTTCCGATATGATATTCGAGACATACTTTTTTCGGGACGATCTTTTTTGAGGCGCAGTCCGCAAGCCTGAAAGTTCTTTTCAGAAGTTCGCATAGGAGCGTCGCGTGGTGTCTGAATGCGTAAGGACCGAATAATTTACCGCCGTCGGGCTTTCTGGTGTGTGATATTTCGACGGAAGGCCCTGCCGCGGTTTTTTTTACTCTGATGTACGGATAGCCCTTGCTGTCCTTTAACTTTATATTGAAAAAAGGATTGTGCTGTTTTATAAGGCTGCATTCGGTAAGGAGAGCCTGTAATTCCGTTTCGGTAACGATTATTTCGAAGTTTGCGGCTGTCTTCATCAGTTTTTCGGTCTTTGCGTTCCTGCCGCTCTGGAAATATGTCGTTACCCGGTTTTTGAGGTTTTTCGCCTTACCTACGTAGATAACCTTGCCGTTTTTGTCGTAATAAGTGTAAACTCCCGGCTTTTCCGGCAGATTAAGAGCCTTTTTTAACAGATCGTTTCTCTCCATTTTAACCGCGGTCGGTCTCGTTGAGTTCTTTTAAGAGTGCCTCAAGACCTGCGACGGCGTCGTTTTCATCAGGACCGTCGGCAACTATCGTGATCTCTGTTCCGCTTACTATTCCGAGGGAAAGGATTCCCAGAAGGCTCTTGGCGTTTACTCTTCTGGAGTCGTTTTCGATCCATACGGAAGATCTGTACTCGTTTGCCTTTTTGATAAAAAAGGTCGCGGGTCTGGCGTGAAGCCCGACCGGATTAGTGACGGTTACGTTCTTGCTGATCATTTTTTATCCTCTTTCTTTTATCTGTCTATCTTACTCTCTGTCCGAGGGGAGTGTCGTCGGACAGGAAAACAACTCTTACTTCATCCTCTCCCGATGCAAGGAGCATACCGTTGCTCTCGACGCCTCTTATCTTTGCGGGAGCGAGATTTGAGACTATTACGACTTTTTTGCCGATAAGGTCTTCGGGTTTGTAGAATTTTGCGATTCCGGAAACGATCTGTCTCTTTTCGTAACCGAGGTCTACCTGAATTTTCAGGAGTTTATCGGATTTTTCGACGGGAACGCAATCGTATATAAGGGCGGTGCGGAGTTCTGTTTTCATAAAGTCGTCGATCGAAATTTTCGGTGTTTCGGGAACGGTCGGCTTTTTCTTCGCTTCGATTTCTGCAAGCAGTTTTTCGCCGTCTATTCTTTCGAAAAGATTTTCGAGCGGTTTTATCTCTCTTCCGCTTTCAAGGATTCCGAACCTTTCGAGGGACGCGAAGTCGGTCTTGTCCGTTCCGAGAGCCTCAAGTATTTTCTTTGCGGTTTCGGGAATATAGGGCTGCAGGAGGACAGCGCCGAAGCGTATCGTTTCGGAAAGATTGTAGATGACGCTTGCAAGTCGGTCTTTTTTCGTTTCGTCTTTTGCGAGGACCCACGGGGTCGTCTCGTCAATATATTTATTTGCTCTTCTGAAAAGCCTGAAGATCGTTGCGAGAGAGTCGGCGCAATGATAGGTAGACATCTCGTCAAACGCTTTTCTGTATGTCTCGACCGCAAGATTTTTGAGTTCGTCGTCTGCGGCGTCGGGACATTTATCTTCGGGAATTATACCGCCGAAATATTTTCTCGTCATTGCAAGCGTTCTGCTGACAAGATTGCCGAGATTGTTTGCAAGGTCGGTATTGTATTTGTCTATTATCGCCTCGTAGGTGATACTGCCGTCGTTGGCGTAAGGCATTTCGGCAAGCGCGTAGTAGCGGAGCCCGTCAACGCCGAACATATCGACAAGGTCGTCGGCGTAAATGACGTTGCCTTTCGATTTGCTCATCTTGTCCGCGCCGAAGTTGAACCAGGGGTGTCCGAAAACCTGTTTCGGGAGCGGTTCGCCGAGTGCCATAAGGATTATCGGCCAGTAGATGGTATGGAAACGGAGAATGTCTTTACCGATAATATGGACGTCTGCAGGCCAGTATTTTTTATAAAGATCGCTCTTTTCGTCAACGTCGTAACCGAGCGCCGTTATATAATTGGAAAGAGCGTCTATCCAGACGTAAATTACGTGTTTGTCGTCAAAAGTTACGGGAACTCCCCACTTGAAAGAGGAACGGGAAACGCAGAGATCCTGAAGTCCGGGTTTCAAAAAGTTGTTCACCATTTCCTTTTTGCGGGATTCGGGAACGATAAAGTCGGGGTGCTCTTCGATATATTTCATCAGCCTGTCCTGATATTTAGACATTCTGAAGAAATACGTTTCTTCCTTGGTCTTCTTAAGCGGTCTGCCGCAGTCGGGGCATATCCCGTCGGGAGCCTGTGTCTCGGTGAAAAACGATTCGCACGGCACGCAGTAAAGCCCCTCGTATTCGCTTTTGTAGATGTCTCCCGAATCGTAGAGCTTTTTGAAGATGCGTTCGACAGCCCTGACGTGATAGTCGTCGGTCGTTCTTATGAATTTATCGAAATCCGCTCCGACGAGTTTCCATATTCTTTTGATCTCTCCCGAAACTCCGTCGACGTATTCCTGCGGCGAAACGCCCTTTTTCTTCGCGCATTCTTCTATCTTCTGACCGTGCTCGTCGGTTCCGGTAAGAAAAAATACGTCGTAGCCGGCAAGTTTCTTGAAACGGGCTATCGCGTCGGTGAAAATGACCTCGTATGTGTTTCCTATGTGAGGCTTCTGAGAGGCGTAGGCAATAGCCGTCGTTATATAGAATTTTTCTTTTTCTTTCATAAAGACATCTCCACATTACTTATATTCGGGACTATTATAGCACAAATATTTCAAAAAATCAATAAAATTTGAAAAAAGTTTGATTGTTTTCGGGTGCAGAAGTTCAATTTTTAGGACTTATCCTTTTTTTGAGATAAAATACTTGCTAAATACGGCAAAATATGGTAAAATATACATATAAAACCGCGAAAGGCTCCGTCCGATGGATAAAACTGAAATATTTATTGAAAAATACAAGGCTCTCGAAGCGGCAATAACGCTTGCGTATGAGGGCGAATTCGAGGGTTCTCCCGTTTCTTTTCTTGAAAGGCAGCGCGATTTCGGGGATCTTTCTTCCGGGATAAAATGTTGCCGCGAAGTCAGAAATCTGCTGCAGCACAACATAAAGATAAACGGAAGGAATGCCGTCCTTCCCGACGACGCCCTTATCTCTTTTCTTGAAGTTGTGACCGACAGGGTCAGAAACCCCGAACTCTGCATAAAATTCGCTGTTCCGGCGGAAGACGTATTTTATGCGGAGAGCGACGGCAACGTAAGGGACACGATGCGTCTTATGCAAAAATTCGGATATGTCCACGTCCCCGTTCTTTCGAAAGGTCGGGTCGTCGGCGTTTTTTCGGAACATACCGCGTTTGAGTTTTTTCTCAGAAATTATGAGGATAAAATAGACGGAAATACAAAGTTTTCCGATATATACGAACTTATCCGCATAGACAGAAATCACGGCGAGCGTTTCGTTTTTAAGCCTGTTACCGCAAGGCTTTCGGAGGTTATAGATATTTTCGAGGACGGTATAAACAAAAACGAAAAGGTGAAGATGGTCTTTCTTACAAGGACGGGTTCTCCGTCGGAAAGGCTCGAAGCCATTATTTCGCATTGGGATATTATCGGATTACAGTAAAGGAGAACGCAATGAAAGAAGTTTTGCTTGACGGAAACCTGATGAAAACGATGAAAGCCGCGCACACGATGTTCAAAGAAGAACTATCTTTTTCGGAGAGATACAAAAATAATATGGATTCTCTTTTCGACGAACTTCTGAACATCAACGACGAAACGACCGTGAAAATAGTCAATTACGGAGAAATGGAAAAAAATCTCGGTGAATACGCCGAAATTTACCGCTCTATCTTTGAGGACGTCGAAAAACTGAACCCGAAACTTCATGTCGTGACCGAAGACGGTAATTGATTTTATGTCCGCCGCATAGTATGTAATGTGTCGTATGACACGGAAAGACGGTGCGGTAGTTATATGAATATTCCGGATATAGCGGCAAAATGCGGATTTATCGTTTCTCTGCTTGCGTTTGCGGTCTCTGCCGTGACGGAAGCGACTAAGGATATTCCGTTTTTCAAAAAGATACCGACCCAACTCCAGGTCCTTGTCCTGTCGCTGGTTTTTACGGTTGCTTCTTATATCGCTTACAGCCTTTATACGGGCGCGGAAATAACATTCTTTTGTATTCTCGGCGCTTTTTTCGGCGGCTTCGTCGTCTCTCTCGTCGCTCAGGGCGGTTGGAGCAGTATAACGAAACTTTACGAAAGAGTGTCCTCTCAGAAAAAGGACGATAAATAACCGGCGGGACGTCGGGAGGGAGACTATGACTTTAAGTTACGGAAAACTCAGTAAAGAAACCGAAGAACGGATAAAAGAGGACAGACTCCGCGGTGTTGAAAATCCCTATAAATTCAGGGACGAAAACGCCGAAAGGCGGGATATGTCCCGCGACAGAGCGACCCTTCTGCGTCCGACTTTCTGCCGCGATACCGAAAAGATACTTTATTTTCCGTTATATAACAGGTATGCCGATAAAACGCAAGTGTTTTCGTTTTATCATAACGACGATATAACGCGGCGCGCGCTTCACGTTCAGCTCGTTTCCCGTATTGCCCGCAATATCGGCTCCCTTCTGGGGCTCAACCTCGATCTTATTGAGGCGATATCCCTCGGGCACGATATAGGGCACCCTCCCTTCGGCCACGCCGGAGAAAGATTTTTAAGCAAGATAATAAATGACGAAATAGGGGAGTATTTCAATCACAACGTTCACAGCGTAAGGGTTCTTGACACAATTTACAGAAGAAACATAACCCTGCAGACTCTTGACGGGATCCTCTGCCATAACGGGGAGTTCGAATGTCAGAAATACGAACCGAGAGGAAAGATATCCTTTGATATCCTCGATAAGGACGTCGAAAACTGCGACAAATCCGGAGATTCCGCCGTGCGGGGACTCGTTCCGTCGACTTTAGAGGGGTGCGTCGTCCGTATCTGCGATATCATAGCGTACCTCGGAAAAGACCGCCAGGACGCGAGAATCGCAAAGATCATCGACGAAAACACCGTTTTTACCACCGAAGAAATAGGAACGGAAAATTCGGCGATAATAAACAATCTGATAATAAATATAGTTGAAAACAGTTACGGCAAAAATTATATTTCTATGAGCCCGACCGTATATGAAGACCTGAAAATAGCGAAAAAGGAAAACTATGAAAAAATATACAGAAAAAGAGATGTCAACGAGGCTTACGATCAGATAATCGCTCCGATGTTCAGGGACGTTTACTATAAACTTCTCGATATGCTTCTTTCGGGCGATAAAACTTCGGTAATATTCAAACATCATATAAAGTTCGTTGAAAACAATACGCGTTATTACGACGGCGAAAAATGCGATTACCGCAGCAGCGAACCCCACAAGATAGTTGCAGACTATATCGCAAGTATGACCGACGATTATTTCGTGGATTTGTATTCGAAACTCTTTCCCGACAGGGGAAACGCAATCGAGTACCGTTCTTACTTCTCGGATTGCGATTTCACCGAAATGTCACAAAAAAACTATTGACAAATGGTTTTTTTATGGTATAATCAGTGGCATAAAACAGAATACGTCGAATCATTGAACAGATAGAGGCGCGGCTCGCAAAGAGTAAAAAAGCGGAGACGCTCAAACGTCACCGAGGCTTTTCGAAAGGTGCAGCTGCCGAAACCTTCTCTTATTTGAGGAAGAGATCGTTGGGCACGAAGATAACATCTGCGTGACTGTCGCAAGTTTCTTGCGGAGTGCTGCTGTCGATTGAACGAAATCTTTATTTACATATTGATATTCAAACGGTCGGAGCACTTTGCTTCGACCGTTCCGTTTTATATAAATAAAAAAAGGAGATAGACAGAAATGAACAGAACAATCAGAAGAATCCTCGCGATCACCCTTATCCTCGTTATGGCGATGTCCCTTGTCGCCTGCGGCAACATAAACGGCGGAACCGAAAACAAAGACGACGGCGAAACCAAGGCTGTCCTCAAAGTCGGTATGGAATGTAACTACGCTCCCTACAACTGGTCTCAGAAGACCGACGCCGACGGCGCCGTAAAAATAAGTAACGTTGCCGATATGTATGCTAACGGCTATGACGTTCAGGTCGCTAAAAACATCGCTGACTCTCTCGGCATGGAACTTGAGATCTACGCTTACGAATGGGACAGTCTCGTTCCGGCGGTTCAGGCGGGAACCCTCGATCTCATTATTGCAGGTATGAGCCCGACTGCCGAAAGAAGGGCAAAGGTCGACTTCAGCGAGCCTTATTGGAACTCCAATCTTGTTGTGATCACAAGAAAAGACGGTAACCTTACCTCTGCAACGACTCTTGCGGACCTTGACGGCAAGAAAATCGCTGCTCAGTCCGGAACTTCTCACCTTACCGCTCTTGAGAGCCAGACCAAGGCGGATATCCAGGAAATGTCGGACTTTACGACAATGCTTCTCGCTCTTTCCGCAAAAACCATTGACGGATATGTCGCAGAAGAACCGACCGCGATGTCTTACTGCACCGAAACTTCCGATTACACCTACATTCCCTTTAAGAACAACGAAACCGGATTTACCGTTCCTGTTGATGATACCAGTATTGCGGTCGGCGTAAAGAAAGGCTCTGAACTTCTTGCAAAGGTAAATGCTTATATTGCGACCTTTACAACCGAGCAGCAGACAGAACTTTTGCAGAAAATGGTCTCTCTTGCTCCTCAGGAAGACTGATATTAAAAGGATTTAAGTTATGGAATTTTTTAACGAAGTTGCAAAGATCGTTTCTGAAAACTGGCAGTATTTTCTGCAGGGTATCGGATATACGATGCTTATTGCAATGGTCAGTACCGTTCTCGGTCTTATCATAGGTCTTATAATAGGAATAATAAGAACTATACCGAAGTCGAAACACGCGGTCGTTCGCGGAATAATGAGCGTCGTCAACTTCCTTATAAGCGTTTACGTCGAAGTTTTCAGAGGCACGCCTATGATGGTTCAGGCAATGGTCATTTATTGGGGCTACGCCTTTATGAACGACGGCGCGACCCTTCCTATTATTCCCGCAGGTATCTTTATCGTTGCGATAAACACGGGGGCTTATATGGCGGAGATCGTCCGCGGCGGTATAATCTCGATAGATAAAGGACAGTTCGAAGGCGCTTATTCCGTCGGTATGACTCACTGGCAGGCGATGTTCCACGTCGTCGTTCCTCAGGTCATGAGAAATATTCTTCCGTCGATAAGCAATGAGTTCGTCATAAACATCAAAGATACGTCCGTTCTTAACGTTATCGGCGTTACCGAACTTTATTTCTTTACCGCGAAGGTCTCGAAGATGACATGGGCGATATTCGAAACGTTCCTTGTCGCATGCTTCTGCTACTTCGTCCTGACTTTTGCCGTAACGAGACTCCTGAAACTTGTCGAAAAGAAACTCAACGGCTCCGATTCCTATACTATCTGCGGCTCGCAGAGCGATCCCGAGGCCGAAATTCATATACGGAAGGAGAATGCGTGATGGCGGAAACGATTCTTGAAATATCTCATCTTGAAAAGACTTTCGGCGAAAACCGGGTCCTCAGGGATATAAGTCTTGACGTCGCCGAAGGCGAAGTTATCAGCATCATCGGTTCTTCCGGTTCGGGAAAAAGCACCTTTCTCCGTTGTATAAACCAACTTGAAGAGGCGAGCGGCGGTGATATAATTTACAGAGGGAAAAGCATATTCGACAAAGGCATGAACCTTTCGGAATACCGTGCGAAAGTATGTATGGTTTTTCAGCAGTTCAACCTTTTTAACAATATGACAGCCCTTGAGAACTGTATACGCCCGCAGGTCGTCGTCCTCAAACGAAACCGCAGAGAAGCGGAAAAGATCGCAAGGGAATATATCGAAAAAGTCGGTATGGCGCCTTATATGAACGCCCGTCCGTCACAGCTTTCGGGCGGACAGAAGCAGAGAATTGCGATTGCCCGGGCGCTTTCGATGAACCCCGATATAATTCTTTTCGACGAACCGACCTCCGCTCTCGACCCCGAAATGGTCGGGGAAGTTCTCTCGGTCATGAAAGATCTTGCAAAAACGGGACTTACAATGCTTGTCGTTACCCACGAAATGGGCTTTGCCCGCGAGGTCGCAGGCAGGGTAGTCTTTATGAATGACGGAATTATTCTCGAAGACGGAACTCCCGAAGAAATATTCACAAATCCGAAAGAACAGAGAACAAAAGAATTCCTTGCGAGAGTCCTCAACAACTGAATAATATACGGCAGTTTTTTTACTGCCGTATTTTTTTGCGCAATTAAGGGAAAAATATCTGCGGGTGATACTGTGGATATTCTTTCTCTTTTTTTTCGTACTTTTCTTTTCTATGCGATTTTAATGCTGTCGCTCCGTATAATGGGCAAGCGCCAGATAGGCGACGCCGAACCGAGCGACCTTGCCGTGACCATTCTTATTTCCGAACTTGTTTCTACTCCGCTCCAGAATTCCGAAGAACCTGTCCTCAACAGCCTTGTTCCGATAGCGGTCCTTGTTGTTATCGAGATATCCGTCGCGCTTCTTTCTCTTAAAAATCTGCGGTTGCGCCGCTTTTTTCAGGGGCGGTACGGAATTCTCGTCGAAGACGGAAAAATAAATCAGAAGGAAATGGCGAAAGCACACTTGACCGTTGACGAACTTCTTGAGGAAATAAGGCAGAACGGGGGAGTGTCTGTCGACGAAGTGCGGCTCTGCGTGCTTGAAACGACAGGCAGAATGAGCGTGATAATGAAAAACGGGACAACGCCCGCAAAACTTCCGGTAACTCTTATTTCGGACGGAAAAACGATAGGACGGAACCTGAAAGAATGCGGAATTTCAAAAGAAACTCTTGAAAAATTCCTGTCGGACGAAAAGACCGGAATAAAGGATATTTTCTGGGCGTATTTTTCCGACGGAGAGATAAAAACGGTTAAAAAAGAGCAAAAATGAAATATTTTATAATTTTGAGAAAAACTCTTGTTTTTTCGGCGTTTATATGCTATAATTGTTATGCATAATGCCCGATAACGGGTTTACCCGACGGCGGCCGGGAGAAAAAATATATCAGCCGCTGAGTAAAGGACAGTTATCATGACAGATTTGAAGAACAGATTTATCGAAATTTACGGCGGCTCTCCGGACGGTATCAGAGTCTTTTCTTCTGCGGGAAGAGTGAATCTTATCGGCGAGCATACCGACTATAACGGCGGATTTGTTTTCCCGGCGGCTATTTCGTTCTGCTCTACGGTTTTCGTGAGAAAAACAGACGACGGAAAAATAAAACTTGCGGCAACGGACCTTCCCGACAGAGTTGTTCTCGATATTGACAGGCTTAACGAATACCGCGATCTCAGATGGGGCAATTATCAGGCGGGCGTCGCTTATGTTTTGCAGCAGGCAGGCTATGATATCTGCTCCTGTGAAATTCTTTATCACGACACCGTTCCTTTCGGAGCAGGCCTTTCTTCGTCTGCGGCGATCGAAGTCGTAATGGCTCTTGCCCTTGCTACCTTTTCGAACGAAAAGAGAGGAATTACCGAACCCGTTTCAATGATCGAGATGGCTAAACTTTCCCAGAAAGCGGAGAACATTTACTGCGGAGTAAGCTGCGGTATCATGGACCAGTTTGCGTCCGCGATGGGTAAAAAAGATCATGCTATTTTCCTTGACTGCAAAGACCTTTCTTATAAATATGTTCCGCTCGACCTCGACGGATATAAAATCGTTATCGGAAACACCAACAAGAAACATTCCCTTGCGGATTCCAAATATAACGAAAGATGCGCGGAATGTGCAGAGGCTCTTGAACAGCTGAAAGGCGCATATCCCGAAATAACCTGTCTCAGAGACGTCACCGTCGATATGTTTGAGGCTGAAAAAGAAAGAATAGCAAATCCCGTATGCAGAAGACGCGCCGAACACGTTATCTACGAATGCGACCGCGTTCTCAAGTCTGTTGAGGCTCTTATGAACGGCGATCTGCTCAAATTCGGCAACCTTATGACCGCTTCCCATATCTCTCTCCGCGACCTTTACGAAGTTACGGGAACGCATCTCGACACAATGGTCGAAGAAGCGCTCAAGATAGAGGGCTGTATCGGTGCGAGAATGACCGGCGCGGGTTTCGGCGGAAGCACCGTTGCAATAGTAAAAGAAGACGCCGTAGACCGCTATATTGCGGAAGTCGGCAGAAACTATGAAGAAAGAACGGGACTTAAGCCTTCGTTCTACATTTCCGACGCTGCCGACGGCGGACACGAAATCAAACAGTAATCTATTTTAACTAAGGAGAATACATATATGAACTTTCCCATTTCAATAGCCGCGTATTCTTTCTACGGACTTCAGAGTTCCGGCAGGCTCGATACTTTCGGCTACCTTGATCTTCTCAAGTTCCGCTATTATGTAGATAATGCGGATATTTACAATCTCTATTTCCCGACTCTCGAAGAGGATTATCTCAAAAAGGTAAGAGCAAGCCTTGACGAAAGAAATCTTTCTGTCGCAAATCTCTGCGTTGACGGTCCTCACGTCTGGATGGACGACCCCGAGGAAAGAGAAGCGCACAAAAAACAGGTCTTTGAATATATCAGAGCCGCGGAAATAATCGGTGCGAAAACCATAAGAGTCGACTTCGGCGGCAAAGACGGACACACCATGCCCGAAGACGCTTTCGAATACATAGTGGGCAACTATAAAGAATACGCCGCCAGATGCAACGAACTCGGTATAAAAATAGGACCCGAGAACCATTGGGGATGGGACAGAGTTCCCGAATACCTCAAAAAGGTATACGACGCGGTTGACAGCCCCGCATACGGACATCTTTTCCATCTCGGCAACTTCTACGATCAGCCCGACGAGGGAACCGAATGGTGCATAAATCACGCAATGCACTGTCATATCCACGCGGGAAGCGTTCCCTATGCAAAGGATATAATCAGACGTATGGCGGCAAGCGGTTATCAGGGCTGTTACAGTATCGAACATCACACTCTCGAACATGAAATGCAGAGAGTCGAATGGCAGCTCGGCGCTGTCCGCAGCATGATCGAGGAACTCAAGACCGAGGGAATCGATCACCCCGCAACTCCCGACTACATTTCCACCGTTTACTATGAAGAACAGGGACTTCTCGGCCCCGCAACCCCGATTTATTGATAGGAGGCGGGAAAATGTCCAAAATAAGAACCGGTATTGTCGGCCTCGGTATCATCGGAAGCGGCAGACTTGAAGAATACTGTGATTTTCATAAGGAAAACCCCGACGATATCGAAGTAAAAGCGATCTGCGATATCGACGAGAAAAAACTCAACGAACTCGGCGATAAATTCGGAATTCCCAAGGAAAACAGATATACTCATATAGGAAAAATGCTCAAAGAAGCGGACATCAACACCGTTGACGTCTGCCTTCACAACAATATGCACGCTCCCGTTGCGATCGCCGCAATGGAAGCGGGTAAAGACGTATACAGCGAAAAGCCGATGGCGGGTTCCTATGCCGACGCTCTTGCTATGTACGAAACGATGAAGAGAACGGGTAAAAAACTTCACGTTCAGATGTGGTCGCTTTACTCCAACGAGACAAAAGCCGCAAAACGTTATATCGATAACGGAGACCTCGGTCATATCTACCACATGCGTTCCTACGGTTTCAGAAGACGCGGCAGACCTTACGTTGACGGCTACGGCTCGAAAGAGTTCGACAACACCAAAACCGCGGGCGGCGGAGCGCTTTTCGATATGGGCGTTTACCATATCGCGCAGCTTCTTTATCTTACAGGTCTTCCCGAACTCGAAAGAGTAACCGGAACGACGTATCAGGAACTTGATATGAACGAAGAGCGCAGAAAGATAAGCGACTTCAACGTCGAAGAACTCGGAGTCGGTTTCGCGACCTATAAAGGCGGACTTACCCTTGATATTATTGAAGCATGGGCTATCAACGCAGGACCTTTCATGAGTTCGATGATAGCGGGTTCCAAAGGCGGCGTTACCCTTTCTCCGTTCAAATATCATACCATTCAGAACGATCTTGAAGTAAATACCGACGCGGATCTCGGAAGTATGGAATTCTTCGATCATACCGTTTATGCCGATACGAATTCCTTCCACGATTCTTCCGCAAAACACTGGGTCGCGGCGCTTCTCGGAAAGGTCGAACTTATCGAATCCGCAAAAATCGCGCTCAATACCCAGCTTGTCCAGGAGGGTATCTATCTTTCGAATAAACTCGGAAGAGAAGTGACCGCGGACGAAATAAAAGCAATGTCCAAGAGCATTGCGCTTGATATCCCCAACCTTTAATATCGCGGGAATATCTCAAAAAACTGTGAAGTTTTCAAAAAATACTTGACAACAGCGGGCTTCAATGGTATAATTATACTGTTATAGCATTGTTTTCACGAAAGGGCAGGTCGCTTTGATAAAATCCGATAACCGATATTGGGATATCGTTGATATTCAGAAAAGTATTGACGAGACTTTTGAAGTCAATTGCCGTCCGGATATTTCTTCCGAAGACGAAAACTTTTCCGATGTCGAAGTGACCGGTACTCTTCGGAATATTGCAGGAGCAGTTCTTGCGGATCTTACGGTTAGGGGCAATTATAAGTCGCTTTGCGACAGGTGCCTTGATGACGTTGTTTTGCCTCTTACGGCGAAAATAAAAACGTCGGTAACGGAGGATATGCACTCCAAAGACGATTCGCTCTTTATCGGGAACGGAAAGATCGACTTCGGAATGACCGCATACGAGGCTCTATCCCTTGAGATCCCGACGCAGATATTGTGTAAAGAGGATTGCAAAGGGCTGTGTCATATTTGCGGAACAAATTTGAATATAAAACAATGTGATTGTTTGAAACGGGAGGTGTTTGGAGAATGATAGCTCCGAAGAGAAGAACTTCAAAACAGAGAAAGCATAAGAGACGTTCCAGCGTCTGGAAGCTTGATATGCCGGGAATGGTTAAATGTTCCAACTGCGGCGAATATTGCTTGGCTCATCGCGTATGTCAGCATTGCGGCTACTACGGCGGAAAGCAGGTTTTGAAACTTAACAAAGACGCGTAATATTTGAAGATAATGAAGGACGAGCCGAGTAGCAACAAAACTTGTCGTTCATTATTTTTTTGTTCAAATTTAATTTCGGACGGATATTTTTATGGCTGTAATAGAGCAGGTTCATTCTTATTCGCCGTTTTACAGAAAAATAAAACGGGGAGACGAACTTATAAAAATCAACGGAAAACCCGTTAAGGATTTCCTTGATTATATGTTTTTCGAGTCGGAACTCAAAGACGAAAACGGCGACCCTGTTGCAAAAACGGCGACGCTTACAGTTCTGCGTAACGGAAAAGAGCACAGTTTCACCGAAAAAGTCGAAGAGGGCGAATTCTTCCTTGAGTTCGAAAACGACCTTATGGACGCTCAGAAAGCGTGCCATAACAAATGTATTTTCTGCTTTATCGACCAGATGCCGAAAAATATGAGAGAGACCCTTTACTATAAGGACGACGATTTCCGTCTTTCCCTTATTTACGGCAATTATATCACGATGACGAATCTGTCGGACGACGATATAGACCGCATCATAAGACTCCGCATTTCGCCCTTGAATCTCTCGGTCCATACCACAAACCCGGAACTTCGGGTAAAGATGATGGCTAATCCGAGAGCCGCGAAGATAAACGAAAATCTGCAAAAGATATTCGCCGCGGGGCTTAATATGCGCTGTCAGATAGTTCTCTGCAAGGGAATAAACGACGGCAAAGAACTTGACAGATCTCTTTCCGACCTGAAAAACTATTATCCGTCGGTTTCGAGCGTTTCGGTCGTTCCCGTGGGACTTACGAAATTCAGAGAAGGACTTTTTCCTCTTGAACCGTTCGAAAAGGAAGACGCGAAAAAGGTTATTGAGCAGATAAACAGGGTGGGAGACGAATGTGAAAAGGAATTCGGAGTTCGGATATTCTATCCTGCAGACGAATTCTATCTCAAAGCGGGAATTCCTTTTCCCGATTATTCGTACTACGGAGATTTCGAGCAGATAGAAAACGGAGTGGGAATGACCACGTCGTTTATTCACGATTTTGACGAGGCTCTTGCCGACTGCGAATCCGACGCTGCCCTCCGCGGCGATTTTACCGCGGTGACGGGTGTGCTTATTGAAGGTGTGATAAAAGACGCCTGCAAAAAATTAAAGGAAAAATTCCCGAATATAAACGTAAAGGTAAAAGCGATACGGAACGAGTTTTTCGGCGAAAAGATCACCGTTGCGGGACTTGTTACCGGTCAGGACATAATAAAACAGCTGAAAGAAGAAAAAATAGGCGACGCCCTCCTTGTTCCCGACGCAATGCTTCGGGACGGAGAAGTCTTTCTTGACGATATAACCGTTTTCGATATGCAAAAAGAACTCGGTGTAAAGATAGACGCTCTTTCCTGCACGGGCGACGGTTTTCTTTACGATCTGATTTCGGCTGCGGAAAATAAGGCGAGGTGAAATTATGACGCCGATGGTAGCGGTCGTCGGACGCCCTAATGTAGGGAAGTCCACGCTTTTTAATAAAATAATAGGAAAACGGCTTTCGATCGTTGAAGACACTCCCGGTGTTACCCGCGACAGGATCTACTATACGAGCGAATGGCGCGGCAGAAAGTTTACGCTTGTCGATACCGGCGGTATCGAACCCCGTACCGACGACGTGATTCTCGAGCAGATGAGAAGACAGGCGCAGATAGCCATAGATAAAGCCGACGTCGTGGTTTTGGTCGTCGATGTTCAGACAGGTATGACCGATGCCGACCATGAAGTCGCGCAGATGCTTCTCAAAGCGAATAAAAAGATAGTTCTTTGCGTAAATAAGGTCGATATGCCTGGTGACACCCCTCCCGAGGTCTATGAATTCTATAATCTCGGAGTAGGCGACCCGTATCCCGTTTCTTCGGTACACGGTCTCGGAATAGGCGAACTTCTTGACGCTATCTATGAAAATTTCGAAGGAATAAGCGACGAAGAGGAAAACGACGACTGTATAAAAGTCGCTGTCGTCGGACGTCCGAATGCGGGAAAATCCTCTCTTGTAAACAATATTCTCGGTGAAAACCGACTTCTTGTTTCGGATATTCCGGGAACGACAAGAGATTCCGTCGACGCAATAAAAGAAAACGGTTTCGGCAAATTTTTGTTTATCGACACTGCGGGAATCCGCAAGAAAAACAAGGTCTACGACAATATCGAAAGATACAGCGTCCTTCGTTCGTATATGTCGGTGGACCGCGCCGACGTCGTTCTTATAATGATAGACGCAACTCTCGGCGTTACCGAGCAGGATACCAAAATAGCAGGTTATTCTCATGAGCAGGGCAAAGCGGCGATAATCGTCGTGAACAAATGGGATATTGTCGATAAAGACGGGCACACAATGCAGAAAACCGAAGAAAAGATAAGAGAATCCCTCAAATATATGTCTTATGCTCCCGTCGTCTTTATTTCGGCAAAGACAGGTCAGCGGGTCGACAAACTTTATCCGATGATAGTTTCTGTCGCCGCAGAACACTCCCGCAGGATTTCAACGGGCGTGCTTAACGACGTACTTGCGGACGCCGTAATAAAAGTACAGCCTCCCACCGACAAGGGCAAGAGACTGAAAGTTATGTATATGACCCAGGTCTCGACAAAACCGCCGACCTTTGTCGTATTTGTCAACAGTATAGAACTTTTTCATTTTTCATATCAGCGTTATCTTGAAAATCAGATAAGGGAGACTTTCGGCCTTGTCGGAACCCCGATAAGAATGATAGCAAGGGAGAAAAACAAAAAAGAGCAGAGGGACGTTTGATGAAGATACTTTACTTTCTTTTTACGGTTTTTTTCGGATATATAATCGGCAGTATAAATCTGTCGATACTCGTTACGAAATATATAGGAAAATTTGATATTCACACGCGCGGAAGCGGAAACGCGGGCGGGACGAACGTTGCAAGGACAATGGGCGCGAAATACGGGATTCCCGTAATCGTTCTCGAGATCGTAAAATGTTTTGCCGTCGGACTTTTCTGCCGCTTTGTTTTTCCCTGCGACCCGTTTTCGATCGGGGTTATGGGAGAAATGATATCGGGATATGCCGCGGTCTTCGGTTGTCTTATAGGAAATATTTTCCCGCTTTTCCACGGGTTTTCGGGAGGCGGAAAGGGAGTTACGGTCGCCGCGGGCGCTATCTGTATTGCCGACTGGCGCATTTTCCTTTTCGTTCTTGCGATTTTCCTTATCGTATTCCTTACGACGCGAATGGTGTCCGCGGGCTCTCTTACGGCGGCAACGGCAATTCCCATATCGGTCGCGGTCGTTTATCATACATACGATTATTGGTATATCCTTTTTGCGATGAGTCTGGCGGTTTCTCTTATCGTAATTTTCAGACACCGCAAAAACATCGTCCGCATTTTCAAGGGAGAAGAAAGCAAATTTTCCTTTTCGAAGAAAAAACAATAGAATATTTCATCGCCTCTGCGTATTATATTGCAGAGGTGATTTTTTATGTTTACCGCAAAAGAAACGGTTTCCGATCTGCTTTATTACGACAAAAAGCCCGTGCTTGAACTCTATATCGAATATCCGCAGATCTCCGGACCTTTCTCAAAATTTTCCGAAGAAAAATTCAATTTTTATTATCTGAAAAAAGCCCGCCGTGAAAATTTTTACGCGAGAGAAAACGTATATTACAAAACCGTGAAGGAATATAAGGCGCTGAAAAAAGAGGGATTTCCTTTTATGCTGAATTCCTACCGCTCGACCTTTGAGGAAGAGTTTGCGAGCGAAAAATACGTATCTCTGACTTTTGACCTTTACACTTTTACGGGCGGCGCGCACGGCTTTACCGAAAGAACCGCTGATACATGGGATATGAAAAGGGGAGAGCGGGTGACGCTTTCGGAAGTGTGCAGGGAATGTTCGGCGGATAAGGTCGTTACGGAGGTCAAGAGGCAGATAAGAGAAAACCCCGGGATATTCTTTCCCGACGCCGAAATTCTTGCCGAAAAAAATTACAGTCCGAAGAATTTTTATATCAGGGACGGCAGTATATACGTTTTTTATCCGCTTTATTCGATAGCGCCCTATTCGTCGGGAATTCAATCTTTCAAAATAACATAAAAATGCACCCCGTAAGGGGTGCATTTTTTCAGTTAAGCGAAAGTCCGTCGATGGGCATTTCGTAAGCCGGCAGATAGTCTTTAAGGAATAATGCGAGCGCGGGAAGCGATTCTGCGGCTTTTCTCAATTTTGCTTCGGTGTTCTTTTTTGCCGATTCAAAGTCCTTATTTCCGACCGAAACTTCGTTTACGCATTTGATGTATGCCGAAAGCGTATCCGCCGCTTTGACGTATCTCCATTCCGGGGTATTTTCGCCGTCGGTGACTGGATAGTAATATTTCCGTATTTCTTCCGGGAGAAGAGCGACTATCTTTTCGGTCGCCGCGGCCTCGATATTTTTGTAGTTTGTCTTTAGCTCTTCGTTTGCGTATTTTACAGGGGTCGGCATATCTCCGGTGATTATTTCGGAGATATCGTGGAAAAGGGCGATCTCCGCCGCTTTTTCGGGGGACAGCGAAGTGCCGAAATATTCGTTTGAGAGAATGCAGAGGGCGTGGGAAAGAACCGCTACCTGGAAGGAATGTTCCTTCAGGTTTTCGGCATAACTGTTTTTCATCAGTCCCCAGCGGTTTATCCACTTCATACGGTCGAGAAGCGCAAAGAACTTATACATGATTTATCCTTATTCGTGCTCGGCTCTGTAACGGTCAAGCAGATCCTTTATCTTTTTGTGCGGGTCGAGAAGCTGCGTTATAGACTTGTTCTGGTGAAAGGCAAGAATGAAGTATGCTATGTATTTCGACATATCGACTTCTATATACCACGGAGCATTGAGAAGTTCCGGCGAACGGTAGGTAAGGTTCGTGGTGAGAATTCCGTCGAGAAGTCCGGCTTCGTAGGCGTTCTGGAATCTGTCAACACCTTCGGTAAAAAGTCCGTAGGTCGCGGTCATGAATATTCTCTTCGCGCCCTCTTCTTTAAGGTGTTTTGCAAGAGTGAGCATCGAGTCTCCCGACGCAATGATGTCGTCTGCGACGAGAACGTCTTTGTCTTTGACTGAAGAACCGAGATATTCGTGAGCGACTATCGGGTTTCTTCCGTTGATGATTACAGAGTAGTCGCGGCGTTTGTAGAACATTCCGAGGTCGGTTCCGAGAACGGAAGAATAGTACATGTTTCTGTTCATCGCACCTTCATCGGGGCTGACGACCATAAGATGGTCTTTGTCGATTTTGAGGTCGTGGACGTTTCTTAAAAGGGCTTTGAGGACCTGATACGTGGGCATTGCGTTGTCGATACCCATAAGGGGACAGGCGTTCTGCACTCTCGGGTCGTGCGCGTCGAAAGTTATAATATTTTTTACGCCCATATTTTCAAGTTCCTGAAGAGCGACCGCGCAGTCAAGGGATTCTCTTGCGCTGCGTTTGTGCTGTCTTCCGCCGTAAAGAATAGGCATTATAACCGTAAGTCTTTCGGCTTTACCGCTGATTGCGGAAATAACTCTTTTAAGGTCGGAATAGTGATCGTCCGGAGACATGGGAACAGTCTGTCCGAACATTTTATAAGTACAATTGTAGTTTCCCACGTCGATTATGAGGTAAAGGTCCGTGCCTCTTACCGTTGTCGGGAGAACCGCTTTTGCGTCGCCCGAGGAAAATCTCGGACACTGCGCTTCGATTATCCAGCTTGTCTTTTTTGAATCCTTGAGTTCTTCGGGATTTTCTCTTTCATACCATGCCAAAATATGTCTGTCGATCTTTTCCCCGAGTTCCGCCGCCCCTTTGAAGGGGATTATTCCAAGCGGCTGGAATTCGTCCATTGTACTTAAAACCGATTTTTTCTGCTCGTCCATTATCTTTCCGACCTCCAAAATATTCTTTTATATTATTATAAAGGATAATATATCAAATTTCAATAGAATTCCGATAATTTAGAATAAATTTCGCAAAATTTGTTTTTGCCGGGAAAAATAAATGTGTCCGGCGCCGAAAAATGCCGTATAATGGTATTGGAACTGCCGTAAAACAAGTATCGGAGAACTGATATGAAATACAGATGTATTATGGTCAAGTCTGTAACCTACGCCCAGAAAGCGAAGAAAATTCTTGCGGCAAACGGGATAAAGGTCTATACTTCAAAGCAAAACAAAGGCGACGCATATACCTGTTCATGGTGCGTGAAAGTGCCTTATTACAACGAAACGGAAGCGCTTGTCCTTTTGAAGGAAAACGGCGTAAAACTCACGGGGTATGTTTTCGATGAGGAATAGGGCGGTATATCTCGACAACGCCGCTTCGTCGTTTCCGAAACCGAAAAACGTTATTTCTTCGATGACTTCTTTTATGAAGAAAAACGGAGCGAATCCCGGGAGGAGCGGACATTTTCTTTCGGAAGAAGCCGCCGAAAAAGTCTATGAAACAAGGGAGAAAGCCGCAGCGTATTTCGGAACGGAGCCGGACGGAATAATTTTCACTAAGAACGCGACGGAGGCTCTCAATCTTGCGATTTTCTCCGCAGCAAAAAGAGGCGCGCGCTCTTTTCTTTGTTCCGATGCCGAACACAATTCTGTTTTGCGTCCGCTTGCCGCCGTAAAGCGCGAGTTCGGCGCGGAAATCGGTTACTTTTCTTTTTCTTATCCCGATTTTCGCGGGCAAGAACCCGAAGTCGTCGTCTGCACCGCCGCCTCAAACGTAACGGGGAATATCGCCGATATTGAAAAGATCGTCGGCTTTTGTAAGGAAAAAAACTGCCTGCTCATAACCGACGCTTCGCAGACCGCGGGTTACGGAGTCCCCTTTTTCGGAGACATTGTCTGTACTGCGGGGCATAAAGGACTTTGCGGACCGCAGGGAACGGGAATCGCCGCAATAAAGAGCGAGAGAGGAAGGAATGTCCTTCTTCCGCTGCTTTACGGCGGAAACGGGACCGATTCTTTAAGCCTTTCGCCCGAAGACGTTTTCCCCGAAAGTTTCGAATGCGGAACTGTCAACACCGCCGCCCTTGTCGGGCTTAAAGAGGGAATAGAGTTCGTTTCGGAAAACGGAAAGAGAATTTTAAGAAAAGAAAAAGAACTTCAGCGCATTGCGTATGATTTTCTCTCAAAGACAGACGGGATCGGAGTTTATACCGATATTGAAAACAGCGTTCCGCTGATCGCTTTCAATATCTACGGTTTTTCCTCGGAATATGTCACCGAATTTCTTGCGGAGAACGGTATATGCGTGAGGGGCGGATATCATTGCGCACCTCTCTGCCATAAAGCCCTCGGTACGGTCCCCGGCGGCTGCGTCAGAATAAGTATCGGCGCTTTCAATACGAAAAGAGATATCTATAAATTCATTTCGACAATTAAAAAGCTGAAGCGATAGCTTCAGCTTTCTTTGTATAAAAAAAGTCCGCTTCTGCTGAAACGGACTGGAGCTGATGAACAGGATCGAACTGTCGACCTCATCCTTACCAAGGATGCACTCTACCAACTGAGCTACATCAGCGTTTTGACGAAAATAATTATACACTAAAACCGACCGCTTGTCAATAGTTTTTCACGGATTTTTCAATTTCGTCAAATATTTTGTATAAAAAGAGGACTTCCGACATCTGTAAGAGGAAAACTATCTGTAAAGTCCGTTTTTACTCCTTGTTCCGAGCAGAATGAAACTATTTTTCCAAAGTCGGGGTGTTTCGATATATCTCCCGTAAAAAGCAGTTCCTTGTCCGTGAGAACAGACGCGCCTCCGATAAAACCGTGTGCGTAACCGTCAAGAAAAACGTACCCTTTCTTTATTAAAAGAACGGATATCCCGGCTTTTTCGGCGGCTTTTTTTATGTTTTCGTCTTCGGTTATTATTGCGCGGTCGGATACGCAAACGACGTTGCATTTTGCATATCCCTGTTTTGTTCCGACGATTTTCAGTTCTTCTGCCGCTTCGGTAACTTTTTTGTCAAGCGCGTTTTTCAGCCCGATAAGATATTCTCCTACCTGCACGGCGTTGTATAAAACATCGGCGGGGTAGCCGTCTTCGGGGTCTTTTTCTCCTTTTACGGTAGTGGGAATATCCGACAGATATCCGTAAAGTTCGGGACAGCAGATAATTTTTCCGCCGACCTTTATGCAGCCGAGGTCCGTATGCCTTTTGGTTGAATCCGATATTTTTTTAAGATCGGGCAACAGCCGGAGCTCGTCTTTTTTTTCGAGAAAACCGAGGATCTCCGTCGGAACGTTTTTATTTATCAGTATCATATTTCACCGTTATTTCATCTTTTGACAGATTGTCTCTCGATACGGCTCTTACAGTGTTGCCTCCGCCGTCGGTAAAGGCTATGTTGCAGACGTAAATTGCCGCGCCCTTTTCGTTCAGGCTGTCTATGAACGAAAATATCTCATCTTCGTTTTCTTCCGCGGAGAGTTCTATATTGACAGTCCGCCCTCCGGTTTCCGGCTTTTCTTTGATATAGCATTGCGGAAAGGTCGTTATATAGATATCTTTTACGTTTTCAAAACCGTATTGTAATCTGAAATAAAGCAGTTTTTCTTCCATATAAAGCGGAAGTTCCGTTCCCGTCGCTCCGTTTTCGGAAGTCACGGTTTCTGCGATTGGTTTGTTTTCGGTATTTTTAAGAATTATCTTAATGCCGCAAAGCCCGTTTTCTTCAAATACTGTTTCGGCGTATCTGATAAGGACGGCGTCGTTTCCGGTAATTCCCTTTTTGCCCGAAGAGATCACGATCTCTTCGTATATCGGAGTTTTTCTGCGTTCCTTTATTGATATGCCGGCGCTTTTTGCGACGGTCATTATTTTATCGTTTGACAAAGAAATTCCGTAGATCGTTATTACGATTGCCGTGACGGCGACGATCGGTAAAGCCGTTTTTATTATTTTTGCAAGATATTTTTTTATATTCATCTTTTTTCACCGCCGAATATATTCTAACATATTTCTTTTGAATGTTCAAGGGTTTTGCGGGAAAACCTTTCGGTATTTTTCTGCATAGGATATTAGTGCGGACGGTAAAATTTCTGTCCGTGAAACATATAAAGACGAAAGGAAAATCAACTTGCTTAACGATATATATTCTGTCCCGGAAGAAGAGACTCCGGTTTCTTTGCAGAAAGAGATAACGGACGGCGCGGCGGAAGTTTTTGCGAAAAAAAGCGACGTCGGTCCGGTTCTTGCGATGGCGTATATTCCGAGCCAGACTTTTGAACTTTTATACGGAACGGAAGAGGCGTTGATGTCGGGAACTCTCTTCAAAAAACTCGACCTGCCGTTCCTCGGATATAAAAAGGAGACGTAATATGACGGAAAGACAGCATCTTATGAAGAAACTTATGGCGGAACGCTTTGCGACGATAGAGACCGCGATATTCCTGGATACTCACCCTCAGGACGAAAAAGCGCTCAAAGCGTTTAGGGAATATTCCGAAAACACGGGAAAACTGAAAAACGAATACGAAAAAAAATTCGGTGCGCTGACAGCCGAAAATGCGGCGACCGACAAAAACTGGACATGGATATGCGATCCGTGGCCATGGGATTAAAGAAGGAGACGGATTATGTTTTTTTACGATAAATCTTTGGAATATCCTCTTGATATAAAGAAACCCGACCCGAAGGCGGCACAGATAATAATAAGCCAGTACGGCGGGCCTCACGGCGAAATAGGAGCGTCGCTGCGCTATCTGAGCCAGAGATATTCGATGCCTTATCCCGAAGTCCGTGCCGCTCTTACCGACATCGGCACGGAGGAACTCGGGCATTTCGAAATGATAGCGTCGATGGTTCATCAACTTACCCGAAACCTGACTTCGTCCCAGATCGAAGAGGCGGGTTTTGACGCTTATTTCGTCAATCATACGGCGGGCGTTTACCCGCAGGACAGCGCAGGCGTTCCTCTTTCGGCGGCGACCTTTGCCGTCACCGGCGACGTTCTTGCGGACCTTAACGAAGACCTTGCGGCAGAGCAAAAAGCAAGAATGACCTACGACAATATACTGCGGCTTGTCGACGACCCCGACGTAAGAGACGCGATACGCTTTTTGCGGGAACGGGAGATCGTACATTATCAGCGATTCGGCGAATGTATAGGAATAGTAAGGCAACGGCTCGACGAAAAGAACTTCTACGCGATAAACCCCGCGTTCGATAAATAAAAAATAAGAGAGACTGCGTAACTTTCTTGTTCCGCAGTCTTTTTTTTGCATATTTATACAATTATTCATTACGATGAAAAAGTGACTTTTTAGGGAAATTTCTCTGTAAACACTTGACATAAATATAATGATATGCTAAAATATGGGCATATATTTGAATATTTATGCAAAACATAAGGAAGAAACCGATGAAAAAAGTGTTTATTGACGGGAGCGCGGGAACAACGGGGCTCCGCATAAAAGAACGGCTACAGGGAAGGGACGATATCAAAATCGTTACTTTATCCGAAGAAAAACGGAAAGATAAAGAGGCGAGACGTGAATGTCTGAACAGCTCGGATATTTCAATTCTGTGTCTTCCCGACGACGCCGCAAGAGAGGCCGTGTCTCTTGTCGAAAACCCGGACGTTGTGATAATAGATACTTCGACCGCCTATAGGACAAGCCCCGATTTTGTTTACGGTTTTGCTGAAATTTCGGACAACCGTCAGAAGATCGCCGCGGCGAAAAGAATAGCGAATCCCGGCTGTCACGCTAGCGGATTTATTTCTCTTGTCGAGCCGCTTGTGAAAAACGGGATAATTTCGCCGGGAGTTCCTCTTTCTGCGTTTTCTCTCACCGGATATTCGGGCGGCGGGAAAAAGATGATTGAAGAATATGAATCGGAAAACAGAGACAAACTGCTTGACGCTCCGCGGATGTACGCCGTTTCCCAGACGCATAAACATCTTCCCGAAATGAAAAAAGTCTGCGGTCTTTTTTCTGCTCCGATATTCTGCCCGATAGTCGCGCCTTTTTATTCGGGAATGGAAGTTACGGTAACTCTTTTCGGGGAAAGCGTTACGGGCGGGATCAAAGCAATAAAGGAAGTTTACGGCGATTATTATAAAAAGGGGCTTGTGCATTTCGAGGAAGATGTCGGAAATTTCCTGTCTGCGCGCGAACTTTCGGGGTATGACGATATGCAGATAACCGTCTGCGGAAACGAAGAGAGAATTCTGCTTGTTTCCCGCTTTGACAATCTCGGAAAAGGCGCGTCGGGCGCGGCAATACAAAATATGAATATAAGTCTCGGAGTTGAAGACTCTTTCGGACTTAATCTGAAATATAAGGAGAATCGGAAATGAAAATAATAAACGGAGGAGTTTGTGCCGCGAAAGGCTTTGTTGCGAACGGAATCCATTGCGGCATAAGGAAAAATAAAATAAAAAAAGACCTGTCGCTTATTGTAAGCGAAAAAATTGCTTCGTGCGCGGCGGTATATACGACGAATCTTGTGTTCGGAGCCCCGATTACCGTAACAAGAAATCATCTTAAAAACGGACAGGCAAAGGCTTGTATCTGCAACAGCGGAATAGCAAACACCTGCTGCGCGGGCGGGGTCGGGGTCGCCGAAGAGATCTGCGAGGCTGCGGCAGCGGCGCTTAAATGCAGCGCAGACGATATAGTCATCGCCTCAACGGGAGTTATCGGTCAGCCGCTTGACCCGAACCCCATAAAAAACGGACTTGAAACGCTTGTTTCGGGGTTGAATACGGACGGAAGCGAAGATGCCGCAGCAGGTATTATGACGACCGATACGGTGAAAAAAGAGATCGCCGTCGAATTTGAACTAGGCAAAAAAACCTGTCACATCGGAGGAATTGCGAAGGGAAGCGGAATGATCCACCCGAATATGGCGACAATGCTCGTTTTTATCACGAGCGACGTCGCGATAACCCCGGCTCTTCTGCAGAAAGCGCTTTCGGCAGATGTAAAAAATACTTTCAATATGATAAGCATCGACGGCGACACCTCCACAAACGATATGGTCACGGTCCTTTGCAACGGAATGGCGGAAAACCCTGAAATAACCGAGGAAAACGGCGATTATGCGATTTTCATGAAAGCCCTGAACAGCGTTGCCGTTCATCTTTGCCGAATGATAGCCGCCGACGGTGAGGGAGCGACAAAACTTCTCGAATGTAAAGTCACGGGCGCAAAGAGCGAAGAAATTGCAAAAACCGTCGCAAAGAGCGTAGTATGTTCAAGCCTTACAAAAGCCGCGATGTTCGGAGCGGACGCGAACTGGGGGAGGGTGCTTTGCGCGATAGGATACAGCGGAGCGGCGGTCGACGTCAATAAAATAGACGTTGCCTTTGCAAGCGCCGCAGGCGAAGTCAAAGTCTGCCAAAACGGTACGGGAATAGAATTTTCGGAAGAAAAGGCGAAAGTAGTTCTTTCGGAAAAGGAAATAAATATTTTAATAAACCTTAACGACGGCGGCTTTTCTTCGACGGCGTGGGGCTGCGATCTTACTTACGATTATGTAAAGATCAACGGCGATTACCGCACATAAACGGAGGTCAAAATGAATTTTTCAAACGCACAGAGGGCGGAGGTCTTAACTCAGGCCCTGCCTTACATAAAAAGATATACGGGAAAGACAATCGTTGTAAAATACGGCGGAAACGCGATGATAAACGAAACGTTAAAGCAGCAGGTAATGGAAGATATCGTTCTGCTCTGGCTTATCGGCGTCAAAACAGTTCTTATTCACGGCGGCGGTCCCGAAATAAGCGAAACGATGAAAAAAGTCGGCAAAGAAGCCGTTTTCATCGACGGTCTCCGCGTTACCGACAGGGAGACCATGGATATCGTTCAGATGGTTCTTGCGGGAAAAGTCAATAAGACGCTTGTAAATCTTCTTGAGATGAAAGGCGGAAAAGCCGTCGGGCTTTCGGGTATTGACGGAAGGATCATCGAATCGAAGACCAAAGACGAAAAACTTGGTTTTGTCGGTGAAGTTACAAAAATAAATCCGCAGACAATAGAGGATCTTCTGGAAAAAGGATATATTCCGGTGCTTTCGACCGTCGGGTGCGATAAGGACGGGAATACGTACAATATCAACGGAGACACCGCCGCGGCGTATATTGCGGGGGCATTAAATGCGGAACGTCTTATAATGATGACAGATATCGACGGTATCCTTAAAGATAAGGACGACCCGACGACTCTTATTCACGAAATAAGCCTTGACGAAACCGAAAAACTTTATTCCGACGGAATAATTTCGGGCGGAATGATACCGAAAGTCGAATGTTGCGTCGACGCAATTCATAAAGGCGTTAAAACCGTCGTTATTCTTGACGGACGCGTTCCTCATTCCATTCTCATGGAATTGCTTACCGATGAGGGCGCGGGAACTCTCTTTAAGGAGAAATAAAATGAGCATAACAAGTCTGGATTCCGAATATATCGCAAAAACCTACAACCGTTTTCCCGTTGAGATAGTGTCGGGCAAAGGCGCGGTGTTTACCGACAGTTCGGGGAAAGAATATATAGATATGGGGAGCGGAATAGGCGTAAATATTTTCGGAGCGTCCGACACCGAATGGAAAAACGCCGTTATTTCACAGCTTGACAAAGTTCAGCACACTTCGAATCTATACTATACCGAACCGTGCGTAAAACTTGCAGCGCTTCTTTGCGAAAAGACGGGAATGAGCAAGGTCTTCTTTTCGAATTCGGGGGCTGAAGCAAACGAATGTGCGATCAAGGCCGCAAGAAAATACGCCGCCGAAAAGAAAGGCGATGACTGCTTCACCGTTGTTACTATGAAAAACAGTTTCCACGGCAGAACGCTTACGACCCTTTCCGCAACGGGGCAGGAGCACTATCACGAACTTTATAATCCGCTGACTCCGGGTTTTGTTTCCGTTACCGCCGAAAAGCCAGAAGAACTTATTGCGCTTTCCGGAAAAACAAAAATTGCGGCGGTGCTTTTCGAATGTATCAGGGGAGAGGGGGGAGTTATCCCTCTTTCAAAAGACTATGTGAAGTTTCTCCGCGATTTCACCGAAAAAGAAGATATTCTTTTAATGGTCGACGAGGTTCAGACGGGAAACGGACGAACGGGAAAACTGTATTCGTATATGAATTACGGAATAACTCCCGACGTCGTTTCGACGGCAAAAGGGCTCGGCGGAGGACTTCCGATAGGCGCGACCCTGCTTTCCGAAAAGGTCGAAAATGTTTTCGACTTCGGTGACCACGGCTCGACGTTCGGAGGAAATCCCGTCTGCTGCGCCGGAGCGTACAACGTGATAAGCAGGCTTGACGATAAATTTCTTTCGGAGGTCTCGCGTAAAGGGAAAATCCTTACCGATATGTTTTCCGATGTTCCCGAAATCGAAGAGGTGACGGGGCGCGGACTCATGCTCGGATTGAAAACGAAAAGGAACGCCGCAGAAGTCGTTAAAAAATGTGTTTCGGACGGAGTTCTGTGCCTTACCGCAAAAGACAGGGTAAGACTTCTTCCGCCGCTCACTATCCCCGACGCTCTGCTTGTAAAAGCCGCGCGGATCATAATAAACGCCTGCAAAGGAGAATGAAAAATGGATCTTAAAGGAAAGAATTTCTTAAAACTTCTCGATTTCTCAAAAGAAGAAATAGAATATCTTATAGATTACGCCGCAAAACTTAAATATGAAAAGAAAAACGGAATAAAGCATAAAATCTGCGAGGGGAAAAACATCGCTTTGATTTTCGAAAAGACAAGCACGAGGACCCGCTGTTCGTTTGAGGTCGCGGCGCACGACCTCGGTATGGAAGTGACTTGTCTCGATCCGACGGCTTCCCAGATAGGCAAAAAGGAAAGTATTGCCGACACCGCCAAAGTTTTGGGAAGAATGTTCGACGGAATAGAATACCGCGGCTACGGGCAGGAAATAGTCGAAACGCTTGCCGAAAACGCGGGAGTTCCCGTCTGGAACGGGCTTACGAACGAATTTCACCCGACCCAGATACTTGCGGATTTCCTTACTATAAAAGAGCATTTCGGTTCTCTTGCGGGCAAAAAACTCGTTTATATGGGCGACGCCCGCTACAATATGGGAAATTCTCTTATGGTCGGCTGTGCGAAAACGGGAATGAATTTTGTCGCCTGCGCTCCGAAAAAATATTTTCCCGATAAAAACCTGATCGGCGAATGTAAGAAAATTGCGGAAGAGTTGGGCTCAACGCTTGAATTTATCGAAGACCCGATAGCTGCGACGAAAAATGCCGACGTTATCTATACCGACGTCTGGGTCTCGATGGGAGAACCCGAAAGCGTATGGGACGAGCGGATACACGACCTTTTGCCGTATCAGGTAAACGACGCCGTTATGGAAAACGCGGGAAAACAATGCGCGTTTATGCACTGTCTGCCAGCATTTCACGACCTCGGAACGGTTATAGGCAAACAGATATACGATAAATACAAAATGACATGCATGGAAGTTACCGACAGCGTTTTTAAGAGCGAAGCCTCTCTCGTTTTCGACGAGGCGGAGAACAGAATGCACACCATAAAAGCGGTCATGGCAGCAACTTTGGTATAAGGAATATTTCAGATGAAAAAAGCATATTTGATTCTTTCAAACGGAAAAATATTCGAGGGATATAAGATAGGCGCGGACGCCGAAAGCGTCGGGGAAGTCGTTTTTACGACGGGAACGGTCGGCTATCTCGAAACGCTTACAGACCCGTCTTACGCGGGGCAGATAGTAGTCCAGACCTTTCCTCTTATCGGAAATTACGGGGTCATTCCCAAAGATTTTGAGGGAAAATGCGCGGTGAAAGGCTATATCGTGCGGGAACTGTGTTCTTTTCCGTCAAATTTCAGAAGCGAATATCCGCTCGACGAATTCTTAAAAAAACAGAATGTCTGCGGACTTTGCGGGATAGATACAAGGGAACTTACGCGCACTATCCGCGAAGAGGGCGTAATGAACGGAAAGATAAGCGACTCGGCGGACGTTTCTCTTGCTGAGATCAAAAATTATAAAGTTACGGGGGAAGTCGCGAAAGTTTCTTCAAAGGCACCTGCGGTATATAAGGCTTGCGGAAAAGAAAATTTCAAAGTAGCCCTTCTTGATTACGGTGCAAAGGCAAATATTATCCGCTGTCTTACAAAACGCGGCTGCACCGTTACTTCTTTTCCGTATAACACGTCGGCGGAAGAAATTCTTGCGGGAGACGTAGACGGCATAATGCTTTCGAACGGTCCGGGCGACCCTGCCGAAAATACATACTGTATCGAACAGATAAAAAAACTGCTCGGAAAAAAGCCTCTTTTCGGAATATGTCTCGGTCATCAGCTGACGGCGCTTTCCGTCGGCGGGAAGACGGTAAAACTGAAATACGGACACCACGGAGTAAATCAGCCCGTAAAATCCCTTGTCGGAACGAGAACGTATATAACGAGCCAGAACCACGGATACGCGGTCGATTTTCCGAGCATTGAAAACGTCGGAAAAGAAATTTTCATTAACGCGAACGACGGCAGCTGCGAGGGGATAGAATATTCGAAATTCAATGCGTTTACGGTTCAGTTTCACCCCGAAGCGTGCGGAGGACCGCGGGATACGGAATTCTTATTCGA
Organism: uncultured Eubacteriales bacterium; assembly: GCA_934501435.1. Taxonomy (GTDB): domain Bacteria; phylum Bacillota; class Clostridia; order Oscillospirales; family UBA644; genus Geddesella. The sequence continues at coordinate 266,885 of CAKSTW010000001.1, read as the reverse complement.
CCGCTTTATAAAGATGATGGAGGAGAACAAAAATGCCTAAAAATCAGGATATCAAAAAGGTTCTTGTCATAGGTTCGGGACCCATCGTCATCGGACAGGCGGCGGAATTCGATTATGCGGGCGCGCAGGCTTGCCGTATCTTAAAAAAAGAGGGGATAAACGTCGTTCTCGTAAACTCCAATCCCGCGACGATTATGACAGACGAAGTCCTTGCGGATGAGATATATCTTGAACCTCTTACCGCGGAGACCGTCGCTCGAATTATCGAAAAAGAACATCCCGACGGACTGCTTGCGGGGCTCGGCGGACAAACCGGGCTTACAATATCAATGCAGCTTTCTGAAAGCGGCGTTCTCGAAAAATACGGAGTGAAATTTCTCGGCAGCGATATAAATGCCATAAAGAAGGCGGAAGACCGCGAACTTTTCAGAAAAACAATGCTCGAAATCGGTCAGCCGTGCGTTCCGAGCGAAATTGCGACCGATATTGAGACCGCTGTCTTTGCGGCGGAAAAAATCGGTTATCCCGTAATCGTTCGCCCCGCCTATACGCTCGGCGGTTCGGGCGGAGGCATTGCCGAAAACGAAGAAGATTTTATAAAAATTGCAACAAACGGACTTAAACTTTCGCCTGTTACGCAGATACTCGTCGAGAAATGTATTTCCGGTTGGAAAGAAATTGAATTCGAAACGATGAGAGATTCTGCGGGCAACGTTGTCGCCGTCTGTTCGATGGAAAATTTCGACCCCGTCGGAATTCATACGGGAGATTCCGTCGTAGTCGCTCCGACGCTTACTTTGTCGGATAAAGAATATCAGATGCTGCGTTCCGCGTCTCTTGATATGATCTCCGCTCTCGGAATAGTCGGCGGCTGTAACTGTCAGTTTGCTTTGAATCCCGACAGTTTCGAATATGCCGTGATTGAAGTAAATCCGCGCGTTTCGCGTTCTTCGGCGCTTGCGAGCAAGGCGACGGGATATCCGATCGCGAAAATTTCGACTCTCATCGCTCTCGGATATAACCTTGACGAGATAAAAAACGAAATTACCGGAAAGACCTGCGCCTGCTTTGAACCGACGCTCGACTATGTCGTCGTCAAATTTCCGAAGTGGCCTTTTGATAAATTCATAGGCGCGAGCCGCAAACTCGGGACGCAGATGAAAGCGACGGGAGAAGTCATGGCTATCGGACAGTCGTTTGTCGAGGCTCTGATGAAAGCCGTGCGCGGCGCGGAAATAAAACTTGATTCTCTCAATTCAAAGCCTGCCGACGACAGATCTGTTGCCGAAAGGCTCACCGAACAGAACGACGTCCGTCTTTTCACCGTTTACGAGGCGCTGAAAAGCGGAGTTTCTGCGGAAGAAATTCATAAAATAACGAAAATCGACCTTTATTTTATAAACTGTCTTAAAGAAGCGGCGGATCTCGAAAAAGAACTTTCCGAAGAGCCGTTCTGCGACGAACTTTATATCAAAGCGAAAAAATTCGGTTTCCCCGATTCGTTTATCAGACGCGTTACAAAAAAAGACGAACTTCCCGAATTCAGTTACAGTTATAAAACGGTAGACACCTGCGCCGCGGAGTTCGACGCGCAGACCCCGTATTTCTATTCCTGCGCAGATAAGGTCTGCGAAGCCCGTGAACTCAAAAGAAGCGGAAAACCCGTAATTATAGTCCTCGGTTCTGGTCCTATCCGCATAGGGCAGGGAATTGAATTTGATTACAGTTCGGTTCACTGCGTATGGACTTTGCGTAAAATGGGGTACGACGTCGTTATTGTCAACAATAACCCCGAAACCGTTTCGACGGACTATGATACTGCCGACCGTCTTTATTTCGAACCGCTTACCGAAGAGGATATCATAAATTTAATAAAGGTCGAAAAACCTGTCGGCGTCGTTGTCGCTTTCGGCGGGCAGACCGCGATAAAACTCACGGGATTTTTGGCGAAGAACAACATAAATATTCTCGGAACCTCGGCGGAAGGAATAGATACCGCCGAAGACAGGGAAAAATTCGACGCGTTCCTTGAAAAAATCGGGATAAAAAGGCCGAAAGCCGTTTCCGTAAACACAGTTGACGAAGCGCTTATAGCCGCGCGTATCCTCGGTTATCCCGTGCTTCTCCGTCCGTCTTACGTTATCGGCGGACAGGGTATGAGCGTCGTCCGCTCGGAAGAGGAAGTCCGTAAATTTATGGACATAATCCTTTCGGGTAAGATAAGCAATTCGGTTCTTATCGACAAATATATGCCGGGAACGGAACTTGAAGTCGACTGCATTTCGGACGGAACGACCGTTCTTATTCCCGGAATTATGGAGCACGTTGAAAGAGCGGGAATCCATTCGGGCGACTCTATCGCCGTTTATCCGCCGTACAACCTGACGAAAATGATGACCGAAAAAGTCGTCAGGACCTCGGTTGAAATTGCCAGAGGGCTTAAAACCAAAGGAATAGTCAATATCCAGTATCTTGTTCAGGACGGAGAACTCTATGTAATAGAAGTAAACCCGCGTGCGAGCCGAACGGTTCCTTATATAAGCAAGGTCACGGGAATCCCGATGGTAGACATTGCAAGCCGCGCCATGCTCGGAGAAAGTATTTCGGCAATGGGATATGAAAACGGGCTTGCGCCGGCTTCGAAGTATTATGCCGTTAAAGTCCCCGTTTTCAGCTTTGAAAAAATTGCCGATGCAAACACCATTATGGGACCCGAAATGAAATCGACGGGAGAAGTCCTCGGGATAGGAAGAACGAAAGCCGAAGCATTGTATAAGGGACTTGCCGCAAGCGGAATAGACGTCGCCGAAATAAAGAAAAAACTGAATCGCGGAATATTGATATCGGTTGAGGATTACGACTATACCGACGCCATATCCCTTGCCGAAAAATTCACCGATCTCGGAATAAAGATATATGCAACGCCCGATACCGCCGCGGCTATCCGCTCAAGGGGAATTGACGTCGTTACCGCGCGCAACGTCTGGGAAAACAACGATATAAACGACCTTCTCGAAAACGGAACGGTAAATTATATCGTGTATACCGGCGCCGTTATGGATTCCTCCGTCGGAGATTTCAGGGTTCTTTACCGTAAGGCGATGGATCTGCAGATTCCCTGCATGACGAGTATCGACACCGCCCTTGCCCTTGCCGACGTTATCGCCGCATATTACCGCCAGAGCACGACAAGACTTATTGATATAAATAAAAAATAATGAAAAAGGATACGCAAAACGTATCCTTTTTCATTTAACTGTAAGTTTCCTCAGATATTCTTTATCTTCGGGCGATATTCTGTAACTTTCGATAGCTTTCCGTATCGCCTTGTTGTGCGTCCGGGTGTCGAGCCGTTTTTCTTCAAAAAACGGAAGAATTTCGGCTCGCCTTTTAGCAAGTGCTGTCGCAAAATACCATGCTCGTGCCATATTTATATAATATTCGTCCGATCTTATTTCGGCGACGGCTTCTGCGTATTCGGGAGAGAAGTTTTCGTCGAGGAAATATTTCATTAAAATTACGACCGCAAACCGCACTTCGTATGTTTTATCCGATTTTATCCAGCGTTTTACCGCCGCGATCACTTTTTCGGGAGCCTTGTCAAAACTTTTCGGGGAGATAAGGTCGCAGGTCGCCCAGTTGTCGATATAAGGAAGAAAATCGTCGAGAAGCCCGATTGCAGCGCTGCAATCCTTTATCTTTTCGATCATCATTCCGTGAAGATTGTCTTCTTCATAATATTTGTGAGGAAGAGTTTTCAGAAAGTCTTCGTACTTTCCGCTTTTGAAAAGCATTGCCGCATATTTTCTCAGAACGGGGGTTCTGACTCCGATTATTTTATCGGGCGATATGTTCGGTATGAGTTTTGAGTGAAACGCCTTATAGTCGGCGTCGGCAAGCGAAAACAGATCTTTTTGAATTTCAGTCATTTTTTTTCTCCGAAAAGTTTTCCCTGATAGGAATTCCGTTTTTTCGCCTCTGCGAGGATATAATTAAGGACCGACCATTTATAACGCGACCATTCGGGGGAAAGCAGCAGGTCGGGCGGACTGTCTCCGGTTATTCGGTGAACAACGGTTCCGGGGTTCAGTCTTTCGATACAGCCGAGCAGAATGTCGGTATATTCTTCTTTTTCAAGAGTTCTGAATTCTCCTTTTTTCCACATTTCGGCAAGCGGTGTGCCGTCGATAACGTGCAGAAGTTGAAGTTTTATTCCGTCGATATTCTTTTTCGAAAGATATTCGACCGTTTCATATATCATCTCTCTTGTTTCGCCGGGAAGTCCGATAATGACGTGAACGATGACCGCGATACCGCGTTTTTTCAGTTCCGTTACGGCTCTGTCGAAAACGGGCAGGGAATAGCCTCTGTTTATTTTTCTTGCGGTTTCTTCGTGGATAGTCTGCAAACCGAGTTCGACCCATACGGGCTTTATTTTATTGAGTCTTTCAAGCAGGTCGCAGACATCGTCGGGAAGACAGTCGGGGCGGGTGGCTATCGACAAAATCTCAATATCGGGGTGGCTTATCGCTTCGGTAAAAATTTTTTCGAGATAGTCTGCGGGCGCGTAAGTATTGGTAAACGCCTGAAAATATGCGATATATTTTCCGTTTTTGATTTTTTTCGAGACCTTTTTCTTTGCCTCTTCAATCTGGTCGTAAATAGACAGGGAAGAATTTGCGGCAAAGTCGCCCGAACCGCCCGCGCTGCAGAAAATACAGCCGCCGACGCCGACTTTTCCGTCTCTGTTCGGGCAGGTCATATTCCCGTTCAATGATATTTTGTATATTTTTTCTCCGTATTTTCTCTTTAAGTAACCGCTTAAATCGTTATACGGCTTTATTTCGCTTTTTTCCATAACCGTTCGGGGTAAACCGTTCTTTCTTCGTAATATTCACATAAGACTTTACCGTAATATTTTCGGTGGCAGAATTCTGCGGATTCGTCTGATTTTACCATATCCGAAAGGCAAAGTCAAGAAAAATCGGAGTCCGGAACGGTCTTTATTTCAACATCGGTATAGTAATATTTCAGGATTTCCTCATAAGTATAGCCTTGTTTTGCAAGGCAGTTTGCTCCGTATTCGCTGAGCCCGAGGCAAAGCCCTTTTCCTTTCGAAGTGAAAATTATATTGCCGTTTTCGGCTCTGAACGTGAAATTTACGGACTGCACTCCCGTTTCTTTGCAGAAATCAACGCCCGGAATTTCTTTCCCGAAAACGCTTATTTTCTTTACGGCGCCGCTGTCTGTTTTCTCGGTTATTTTGATGTTTCCGACGTCTTTTTCACCGTCGCAGCCCCATACCGTGACCGCCTTCCTGTAAAAATCGTTTAACGGTATCGAAATTTCGGACGAAAATCCCGCGCATTTTACATCCCAGAAACTGTCTTTTGCCCGGAGATAGGGCAGGTCGCCCATAATATCCGAGGCGTTTTCCGTCCTGCCCGCGGAAAAAGCCGTCCGCGCCCCGATGATTGCCTGTCCTTTGTAAAAGACGGCGTTTCCGATAACTTCCGAAATAAGGGCGAGAACTCTGTTTTTTTCGCTTTCCGAAAGTTTTCGTTCCGGTTCGGATAAATTGTTGCAGTCGGCGCAACCGGTACATAAAAACGCGTCGGGATGCGTTTTTTTCGAAAAGGTCCTGTCATAGAGCATATCGCTGCAAACGGCGCAGGCGACGGCTTTTACCGCTTCGTCGCAAAGTCTGTCGGCGCCGTCCGAAACGATTTGGCTGTATATACATTCCGCAAGACTTCCGTCCGTTATCTGTTTTGTTTCGGCGTCATATATTCCGACCGTTATATCTTTTATTACCCTGTAATCTTTATTTTCGAAGACCGTCGCTTCGTTTGTTTTCGAAAAAAACAGTCCGCAGGCAAACGGCAGGGAAAGAAAGAACACCGTAAGGATAAGAACCGTAATAGTTTTCGACCGCATTTTGAGACCTCCTTTTTTCTAAAATATATGCCGCAGGGGAAATGTATATGATTTATGAATTTTAAGCGTTTGTCTTGACTATTACCGAAAAATGGTATATACTATAAAATAAGAAAGAGTTGTTTTTCGGAGGTGTATTGATGAACGACGCAAATAAAACCGATAAGCAAAAAAAGATAGTTTCAAAGGCGGATAAAAAAGAAAACGAATCCAAGAGATCCGAAAAGATAAAAGGCCATTACGCCCGCACTTTTTACTACTCGTTTCTTATTTCATTTATCGTTTTCGGGCTTATCGCCATATTCATATTTATATATTCCCAGGACAAGAACTTTTTCGGTTTCAGCCAAAGATATTACGACAGGGCGGCTTCATATATCGAAAAAGGCGATATTCAGTCTGCGCAAAAGGAACTTGAGGCATGCCTGAAGTTCGACGAGACTTATACGAGAGCGAGAACCCTTCTTGCGGATATTTATATGAAGGATAAGAATTATGCCGACGCGGAAAGGCTCCTTGCACGCAGTATCGAACTTAATCCGAGAAATATAGATTCATATCTCGAATATGTAAGAGCCCTTGCATTGCAGGGTAAATTTCAGGCGGCGTTCGATTTTATAAACGGTATCGATTCGAGTTATATGTCGATGAAAGTCCTTGAAAAACTGCCGTCGTCGCCTTCCGTTTCTCCCGCTTCGGGAAACTACGACTCGGCGATAGAAATAACGATGACCGCCGACGAAGGCTGTAAGATATATTATACGACCGACGGTTCCGCCCCCGATTTTGAGAGCAGCGTATACGACGGAAACCCGATAAAACTTGAACGCAATTCGATAAATCTGCGCGCGGTCGCAGCTTCGGAAGACGGTTATATAAGCAACGAATGCAGCGCTGTTTTCAGCGTTTATAACAGCAATTCCGAATATAAATTCGTCGATCCCAAAGTCGAGGCTATCGTCAGAATACTGATAAACAAGCCGAAAGGAACCGTTCTTTACGGCGATCTTGAAAGAATAACCGCGTTTACGAACGCAACGAAAGAGACCTCTGCGGCACAGGGGCAGATCTCAACTCTTGAAGACCTTGCGGCAATTCCCAATCTTACGTCCGTAATCCTGCACGGCGAAACGGGAATAAGCGATTTTTCGATACTTCCGTCTTTACTTAACGTGAAGGAACTTGATCTGACAAACTGCAAGGTCGCGTCGAAAGCCCTTGAATATATTTCTTCGATGACGTGGCTTGAGAGCCTTGTTCTTGACAGGAATACAATCTCGGACGCCGGACCTCTGTCGAAACTCGTTAAACTCAAGAGCCTTTCGGTAAGCGACAATAATATTAAAGATATTTCCGTTATTTCGGGACTTACGTCGCTTACGGAGATAAATGTCTCCAAGAACTTTATTCAGGACGTTTCCGCGATGTCCTCGATGACAAGACTCAAGACAGCGGACATCTCCGACAACCTTGTGACGACCGTTTCTGCGCTTTCCGAACTTTCGTCGCTTAAGACCCTCAACGCTTCGGGAAATCAACTTTCTTCCGTCGAAGCGCTCCGCCGTCTGACATCGCTTACGTCTCTTGATATCTCAAACAACAAACTTTACAACATAAGTTCGCTTTCGGCAATGTCTTCGCTTACAAACCTTGATATTTCCTCGAACGCCGTAACTTCTCTCGAAAGCATTTCCACGCTTTCGAATCTGACGACTCTTAACGTCAGCGGTAATAAAATTTCCGATTACGGAGCGCTTTCGGGTACGAATATCAAGCATCTTGTTGCGGCAAATGCCGAAATGAACGATTCGGCGCTTGCGTCCGTTGCAAAACTTTCGCGGCTGCAGACTCTCGATGTGAGAAACAACAGCATTTTCGACGTCTCGCCGCTCACGTCTCTCGGAAATCTTACTACGCTCAATATAAGCGGAAACTATCCGAAAAATATTTCGGCGCTTGCGGGCTGCAGGAAACTCAACAGCGTGACCTGCTCAAATTCCACGGTAAGCGATGCCGACCTTTACGCTCTTAAAAACAAGGGCATAACGGTAATAACGAACTGAGGTGCTTTATGACTAACGGGCTGCCCGATGAAAACCTTGACGAACTTTTTTCGTATAACCCCGACTTCAGACTTCGGGACGACAGGATAAACGACGCTCCGATAACTCCCGAAAACAAAGACCTTCATATCCCGAAAGTCGAACTTGACAGAAAAGCGACGGGGGCTATGGTCAAAGGAATATTTTCACTCTTTTTCTTCGTTATCTTTCCTGTCGCTCTTTCTGCGATAGTTTCGGGTGCGGCGTCCTTAAAAGCTCCGAACTCGCGCGGCAGGGCGAAATCGGGAATTGCAATGGGAATTATTTCTTTGCTGCTTTTTGTCGGCTCCGTTGCCGCCGCAGTCGTTTTTTACGACAGGCTCGTCTCCTTTGAGATAATCGGAGCAATCTCTGATTTCTGCAATAAACTTTTAACGAAAACGGGCGAATTTTTCAAATGAGCAAAATAAATTATCTTTTTACCCGAATAAAAAGAATGAGCTTCGGAAATATGATAGACCAGGCGAAACTCATTCACCGTAAAACTTCCAAACCGACCTTCTTCATTCTTGTCGATATGGTCTGGTGCGGCTTCCGCTATATGGCGGGATATATGGATTATGTGGTTTTTGAGTTTTACAACTTAAATGCAAAGCAGCGCAAAACCCATGTCACACGCGGCAAAAACAACGAATTCGTAAAACTTCTCAACGACAAAAACTATTGGGATATCTTTAACGATAAAATCGAATTCAACAAGAGGTTTGCAAAATATATAAAACGCGGCTGGCTTGATCTCAGAAACTCTTCTCTTGAGGATTTCAGTTCTTTCGTAAAAAAATATCCCGTCATAATCGTAAAACCGATAGACGGAAAATGCGGTAAGGGAATAGAAAAAATAACCATCGACGGCGAAACCGACGTTAAGAAACTTTATTCGTCGCTTCTTGAAAACGGACAGGTTCTCGCGGAGGAATTTATAAGACAGCATAAAGACCTTATGAAACTCTTCCCGAACAGCTTAAATACTTTAAGACTTGTCACCATAAATTATAAAGGAAAAGTGTCGCTTGTTTTCGCCGGTATACGCATGGGAATGGGCAACAGTGTCGTCGATAACCTTAACAGCGGAGGTCTTGCCGCGGTTATCGATAAGGAAACGGGCATAATTTCTACGCCGGGAGCCGATAAGATAGGCGAAACTTTTGAAAAACATCCGGATACCGGCACCGAAATTATCGGATTTGAAATTCCGAAATTCGCCGAAGCCGTCGCAACCGTAAAAGAGGCGGCAACGGTAGTTCCTCAGATAGGATATGCCGCATGGGATATTGCGGTTTCCGACGACGATGTTCAGCTTATTGAGGGAAATCAGTATCCGGGACACGATATTTATCAGATGCCGTGTCATATTACCGACGGTTACGGAATTTTACCCGTACTTAATAAAGCGATCGGTAAAGAATAATGGAATTTTCTCTTTTATTTCCGGAGGAACTCGGAGAGGAATATCTTCCGGATCCCGCAATGGAGGAATTCCGTTCCGATATGAAAACGTTTTTTTCGGGCGTTTCTTCAAACGTTCCCGAAAAATTCGGCGTTATACCGGTACTGACGACCGAAAGTTCAAGGAATAAACAGATCGCATGGGACGAACACCTTTCATTTCATTCCGAAATGACCGCTGCGGCGGCATACGTTTTCGTCTCTTTGCGCAGATACCGCAAATCCGCTTCTTTGGCAAAAATAGATATGATGACGGAAGCCGTTATTTCAGGCGTAAAAATGCTCGCCGACGCTTTTCCGTCGTTTGATTTTCCCGACTTCAAAAAGAATTTTCTGAAATTCAATAAGGAGAATCGCGAAAAATATATCAGAATGTCCGAAATCAAAAAACGGGGAAGACCCCGCAAAATTATTGAATAGGCAGGGAAAAATATGTCTGTATTGGAAAAACTCAACAGCGCTCCTATGTATCTTATATGCGGCGGAATAGTCGCATTCGTCGCCATCGTCTGCGTTGTTTTTCTCGTCAGGGCTTACAGGGCGGGGAAAGCAATCGGCATGGACGTGACGAAGATGAAAAGGGTCATAGTTTCGAGCGCTACATTTTCGGCTCTTCCGAGTATCGGTATCCTTATCGGAGTTATCGCGCTTTCGGGAAGTCTCGGAACGCCGTGGCCGTGGCTCCGTCTTTCGGTAATCGGCGCTTTGCATTACGAAACACAGGTCGCGACAGCCGCCGCCGAACAGGTCGGCATAGGTCAACTTTCGGCGTCTACCATGACGACTTCCGCTTTCCCGACCATCGCACTCCTTATGAGCGTATGTATAATCTGGGGAATGCTCCTTTCGATTTTCTTCAACAAGAAATATACGAAAAAACTCAGCGGAAAACCGGGTGGGGCTTCTGCCGCAGGTTTCGGAGATACCGCGATGACCGCCATGTTTATAGGTCTTGTCAGCGCGTATATGGGAAGTTACATAGGTTCTTTTATCTCCGGTAACGGACTTTTTACCTTTACGGGAGATTTTACGCCGATAATCGTTTCTCTTGTTGCCGCGGCGGTAATGGCTCTTTTCGTATTTCTTTCCGAAAAGAAAAAACTTTCGTGGGTCGACAATTTCTCGATTGCGGGCAGTATGATAATAGGTATGGCTGCCGCCGTCGTCGTAAATCTTATAAAGGGAGCGTGAAATTATGGATAACAACGAACGCTGGTCCGAATACAGCAAAAAAACACATATAATCGGAAGAGCCGTAAGTATAATCACTCTTGTTCTGCTTGTCGGCGCGCCTTTCCTTATGGGATATTTCCTCGGCTCGTATCCCGATCTTTCGGCTGTCGCAAAGGCTTTTCTTTCAGTGGGACTTATCTGGTTTATAAGCAGTATCGCCGAATTTCTTATCTATACGCCTATGCTCGGTGCGGGCGGCGGTTATCTTGCGTTTATAACGGGAAATCTTATAAATATGAAGATCCCGTGCGCGGTAAACGCAAGGGATATGGTAGGGGCGAAAACGGGAACTGCGGAAAACGAGATAATCTCGACGTTGTCGATAGCGACGTCGTCTCTTGTCACTATCCTTATTCTTGCGCTCGGCGTTCTGCTTCTTGCGCCTTTACAGCCGATATTGCAAAGCCCGGTGCTTGCGCCCGCATTCGATAATGTCGTTCCCGCGCTGTTCGGTGCCATGGCTTACAAATATTACCGTAAAAATATGAAGATTGCGCTTGTTCCTCTTGTATTTATGAGCGTGCTTTTCATTCTTGTTCCGACGCTTGTCTCGTCGACAAGTTTTATGATAATTCCCTCCGGCGCTATCGCGATAGGAATTGCGTTTTTCTTCTATAAAAAACAGAAACAGGGTGAAAATAAATGATCTATCTGCTGATAATTCCGGGAATTATCGTTTTGCTTTTACTTATCGCGCTTCTACGCACGGTTTTTATGACGGGAAAAACTTCCGATTACCGGGCGTCCGAAAAGGAAGAGGAGTCTCTCCGTCTCGCGCAGAAACTTTCCGAGATGATAAAATACGATACGACGTCTTACGCGAACGTTCACGACGAGGAAAGATTCAGGGGCTTTCATAAGGTTCTGGAAAAACTTTTCCCGCTTGTCCACGAAAAACTCGAAAAGACCGAAATCGACGGAAATCTGCTCTACTATTGGAAAGGTGAGTCGTCCGAAAAGCCCATTTTGCTTATGAGCCATCAGGACGTCGTTCCCGCCGAGGGAAAATGGGAACACGAACCTTTTTCGGGAGATATCGCCGACGGAAAAGTCTGGGGCAGAGGGGCAGCCGATACGAAAAGTTCCGTCATGGCGTTTTTTGAAGCTGCCGAAGAACTTCTCGCCGAGGGATATGTTCCTCCGACCGACGTTTATCTTGCGTCTTCCTGCACCGAGGAATGGGCGGGAGACGGCGCTCCGAAAATCGTTGAAGAACTTAAACGCCGCGGCGTCGAATTGTTTCTCGTCTGCGACGAGGGCGGCGCTATAATTACCGATCCCATCGGAGGAATTCACGGCAATTTTGCCATGATAGGCGTTTTCGAAAAGGGAAAAGCCGATGTGAAATTCACTGCGAAAAGCACGGGCGGACACGCTTCCGCTCCCTCGAAAAATACTCCTGTCGCAAGGCTTGCGGCGTTTGTCAACGAGGTCGAAAAACATTCTCCGTTCAAAAAGAAGATGCTTCCCGAAGTCTCTGCAATGTTTTCGACACTTGCTCCTTACGCGCCTTTCGGACTTCGTTTTGTTTTCGGAAATCTCTGGCTTTTCGGTCCTCTTCTTAAAAAACTGCTGCCCTCAATGAGCGCTCAGGCGGGCGCCATGCTTAAAACGACCATTGCTTTTACGACGATGTCGGGTTCCGACGCCTATAACGTAATCCCTCAGGAAGCGTCGGTAGGCGCGAATATGCGTTTTATTCCTCACCAGGGTGAAAAGGAAAGCCTTGAAATAATAAAAGGTCTTGCAAAAAAATACGGTCTTGAGACGGAAGTCATTCATTCAAACGACTACACTCCGCCCGTGGATATTAACGGAGACGCCTTCAGACTTGTTGAAGATACCGTTGCAAAAACGTTTCCGGGGCTTGCGTCAAGTCCTTACGTTATGACAGGGGCAACGGACGCGCAGTTCTATCAGCCGATATGTAAAAGCTGTATCCGTTTCGCGCCCGTGATTTTCGGACCCGAACAGATGAAAGGAATGCACGGACTCAACGAAAATATTGAGTATAACTGCCTTCCCGGCGCTGTTCGCTTTTATAAAAACCTTATATCCGCGCGAAAATAAAAAATTCTCCCGATTTCTTTCGAAATCGGGAGTTTTATTATTGTCAGGCGACAGAAACGATCGGGAAAGCGGTTTTTTCTTACGAAAGAGTCTCCGGGTGTTGCCGGACAAAACGATCATCGTCTAAAAAAACGTTATACCGCCGCTTTGAATTTTTATGTTAAAGCCTCCAGAGCGTTTTCTGAACTCTGAAACAAAGAGTTTTTATTTCTTCGGTCGGGAATACCGTATCGGGGACCATTATCGGAATTGCGCCCGCAGCGTGCGCCGCTCGTATCCCGTTAAACGAATCCTCGAAAACAAGGCAGCGTGACGGCGGAACGCCGATTTTTGCGGCGGCTTTTATGAATATTTCGGGGTCAGGTTTGCTCTCCGTTACTTCGTCTCCGCATACCGTCCCGTCAAAAGCGTTTTCGTCAACTCCCGCATCTCTCAGCAAATTCATTGCCCTCGAACGTTCTGTCGAGGTCGCAAGAGCGGTTTTTCTGCCGGTTTTCTTTAAGTAAGAAATAAGTTCCTTAAATCCGGGCTTTATTTCGGGCGGGGTTTTTTCAAAAATTTCATTGAGCATTTCCGTTCTGAGTTTTCTTACCTTGTCAAACGGAAACTCTTTGCCGAAAATTCTTTCGAACATCGCCTTTGTATTGTCATATCCGCCGCCCATAAGAGCGGATACCATTTCTTCGGTAACGTTATATCCGTAGGCTTTTCCGGCTTCTTTCCATACTTTGTGATATGTTTTTTCGGTGTCGAGAACAAGACCGTCCATATCAAAAAGAGCACCGTCAAATTCCAGGTTGTCGTAAATAGTCATACTGTTTTCCTTATTCTGTTGATTCTGACCGTAAGGGGTTTGTCACTTTCCGGGATCCTTATCCTTGTCGTTTTGCTTTTTTGTACGTCTTCGATAATTTCGGCTTCTTCGCCGTTTATTTCAACGGTGCAGTCGTGCGGATAGTAAAATCTGAGATAACCGTCTGTTCCCGCCATGGGTTTTACTTTGAAAACTATCTCGTTTTCTTTTATCCTGATATCGTAAGTCTTGCCAGTCGCCGCTATTATGTCAAAATCTTCGTCGTGTTTATTATTGAGGTCGTAGACAAACAGATACGGGTTTTCGGACAGAGAAACATTTTCGGTTATCGGAACTTCGGGGCTGATAAGGTCGCAGAACAGTCCGTCAGAAGAATACGAGGAGTTTCCGTTTGAAATATCGGCAATTATCTTGTAAGGACCTTTCCGCAGGGAATAGTGCGCTTTTGAAATGAAAGAGAACTTCTTTTTTGCGACTGCAGTGAAAACAAGTTCCCGCAGATAGTCGGAATAGACCTTGTCCGACATACATCTTGACGGTCTTTCGGGGAAATATGCAAAAAATCCGTTTCCTACGGGGAAAATCCCGTCCGAGAGAATTTTTGAAAAACGGCTCGTCTTTTTGATTTTTTCGAGAAGACCTGCTGTCTGTTTTGTTACTCCGAGCATTTCGAAAAGGTGCTGCATCGGGTTTTTATAGTCGTTCGGGGGAGTATTCCACCAACTGTCAAGTCCGTTGTAACTGTCGTTGTCCGTTCCCGCCACGACAAGCACTCCGCCCGAACGGACCCATTCGTTTATTGCGTAGTGAAGAGACGGGCGCGACGGCTTCATAAAGTCGTAGCTCAACAGCATTACGTTATAATTGTTGAGATAACGGGTGTCGGAAATGACGTGGTCTACAGGTATCATACTGATCTTCTGCCCGCCCGAAAAGAACGGGTGCGCAAGCCCGTAAAAATCGTTGAAGTCGTTTATGTCCTTGCGGTTGATGTTTCCGTAAGCGTCGTCTGCGGGGTATATCTGCTGGAACATACTGTTGTCGGAAATGAAGATTCCTATCGGGTTATCGTCCGTACCCTCCCATTCCTGCAGATTCTTTTCTTGCGGTTTGGAAAGTATGTTTATAAAATTCTGGAGCATTGCGGAATATTCCGCCGGGACCTCCGTTCTGCCGTTTATATATTCGTTTTCGGGATTTTTTGCCATAATATAGTTGTTGACGTCCGGAACAAGGAGCGCCGCGCAGAATTTCGTCAGAAAAACGGTTTTCTGCTCTTCCCATGTTGCAAGCGGATTTTTATGGAGTGAATCGAACGAAAACCATATTTCTTTATCGTCGAAACGCAGACATTCCTTCATAGAGTTGAATTCGATAAAAGCCGCTTCGAAAAGGCGGGAGTCGGTTTTTGAATCTTCGCTTATTACCTGAGTTAAGGAGTCTGCCTCGACGACGATTCCGTCGATATATTTGCTTTCGGTTATCTTCTTAATCGGGGTTATCGTTTTGTTGTGGATATTGCTTAAAAAGCCTCGGGTCTGGACCAATATCTTGAGATCTTTGTCCGCGTGGTATTTTGCGTAACTTTTCAGCGCCGTTGCGAGGAAAACAATGCTTCTGTATGTGAGTTTTCCCTTGAGGACGGACGCGAGATACTGTGAATTTATGTCGTCGGCAACGGGGGAATAGGGCTTCTTGAAATAAAGTTCCCATTCTTTTCTGAACGCATTGCTGTATCCGCTTTTAACAAAAAAGTACGGTTCTTCAATGTGTACGGCATCGATCCCGCAGTCGATTATCGGCAGAAGTTTCGTTAAAATATAGTTGTTGAAAGCGACTGTCGGAACGATATACGGGATGTTCGGACCGTGGAAAATGACCTTGCCGTCGCGGTCGGTCTGAACTTCGTCCCAGTGATTTATGTCGTCGTATTTTCCGTTAAGGTATTCGGAGAAATCTCCCCATGAAAGATTTACCGAAAAATGTACGGAATAACCCTTCTTTTTCCACGATGAGATTTTTTTCTTCGCGGTTTTGAAATCGCTTTTGATTATTACGATGCCTGCGTTCAGATCCGTTTCGGGGCAGTAGCCTTCGGAGGTGTAGAACGCGATATTCCGTTGTTTCAGGTCGGCGTTTTTCATCGCTGATTCTCCTTTGTTTTATAACTCATTTTATCATATCACCATACTCTTTACAAGCGAGTTGCTATTTTTATCATAAATTTGTTGAAAAAGTATGGTATTATATCAAAAAAGAGCGATCGGAAGAACGATATGGATAAAGTCTGCACATTTTCAATACACACCCTCGGCTGTAAGGTAAACGCTTACGAATCGAACGTAATTTGCGAAAAATTCGAAGAAGAGGGGTTCAAAAGAGTCGAGTTCGGCAAACCGTCGGATATCGTCATTATAAACACCTGCGCCGTGACGGAGGAGAGCGCCCGGAAAAGCCGTCAGTTTGCCCGCCGCGCAAAAAGGGAAAACCCCGGCTGCGTTCTCGTCGTCGTCGGCTGTTATTCCCAGATATGCGACGACGGAAGCCTCGATTTCGCGGACGTGGTTTACGGCTCGAAAAATAAATCCGAAATTGCCGCGACCGTAAGGCGTTTTCTTGAAAGCGGTGAAAAAATTGTCGAAGTTTCCGATATGACAAATCCCGTCGACTTTGAAAAAATGCTTTCCGACCGCGACGACAGGGTCAGAGCAACGGTCAAAATTCAGGACGGCTGCAATAATTTCTGCACTTACTGCATAATTCCTTACGCCAGAGGCAGAATTCGCAGTAAAGACATAGATGAGGCGTATAACGAAATAAGCGCGCTTGTCCGTTCGGGATATAAGGAAATAGTCGTCACGGGAATACATCTGACAAGTTACGGACTTGACGGAAAAGATTACGGACTTTGCGATCTGCTTGAAAGAATAGATAAGATTGACGGAATAAAGAGGATCAGGCTCGGTTCTCTCGAACCTAAATTCATAACCGAAGAAACGGTCGGCAGACTGTCGAAACTCATTCATCTTTGTCCGCATTTTCATCTTTCGCTGCAGAGCGGCTGCACCGAAACGCTCAAAAGAATGAACAGGCGCTATACCGCAGAAGAATACAAACATTCGGTCGAACTGCTTAAAAAGACTTTTGAGACGGTTGCGATAACGACAGACGTTATCGTCGGGTTCTGCGGCGAAACGGAGGAAGAGTTTGCGAAAACCTGCGATTTTGTAAAGGATATCGGCTTTTCGAAAATTCATCTTTTTCCGTTTTCTCCGCGAAAGGGAACCGTCGCGTATACAATGGAGAAAGTTCCCGACGGCATAAAATCCGAAAGAATGAAAATTATCGGCGCAATAGAAAAAGAACTTGAGGAAAACTACCGTGCCGACCTTATCGGAAAGGGAAGAGAAGTCCTTATCGAAAAAAGCGGACAGGAGTTTTCGGAGGGACATACCGTCGATTATGTGAAAGTGAAGATCAAAAAGCAGCTCGGAATAAATTCGTTGGTTAACGTCGTTATTACGGGCGCCGAAAAAGATTTCTGCATAGGCGAAACGATATGAAAAAGCCCCGGTAGCCAATACCGGGGCTTAATTTTATTTCCAGATTTCCGCGAAAATGGGTTTTGTTATTTTGTTCAGCCTGTCTTCAATATCTGAAAAAACTATCTCGTCGTTCATGAAGACTATCTTGCTTATATTCACAAAAGAGGCGGTCGCAAAACAGAGAGGTATCTGAAACCCTTCGGTCGACGGGTCGGCGTTTATTACCGCGCCCTCTCCGTTTTCGTAAGGATTTACCGCATTGTGTCCGCCGTGCCTCGACATATTGTAAATATGTTTGAACAAAGTCTTTTCCCAGACGGTCTTTTTGAGTATCCCCGAAAAAGTTTTCTCTTCGAGGTTGAATCCGAGCCACCAATAGGGGCGGAAAACCCCGTCGGAAAGAAATTTTATATGCTTTGTTTTAAGGGTGGAATAAGTCCTTTGCTTTCTTGCGATCGCGTCTTCGAGCCCTGTTTTCGTTTCGGGGTCTGTCGCTCCTTCTTTGAGAAAGGAAAGGAGTTTTATGCTGTCAACGACCGACGAAAGATCAATATTGTCGAAATATCTTTCGGCAATTCCCTCGTCGTTTTTATTCTTTTCAATAAAGGAAAGAATTACCGAACTTTCGAAAAGTTCGTCCGCAAGGGTCATTGCTCCGTCGGCAAAACCGTTGTAAAGCAGCGTGTAGATCTCCTTGATGTATAGAACGGCTTTTCCGAAAAAATCGGTGAGAAGCGCCTGATAGTCTTTTTCGGAGGATTTGGCGGCGATCTCCGAAAAGCGTTCTTCGGTTGCCGATACAAGTTCGCAAAGTTCGGAATAGTGCCATCTCTGCGAATTGCTTTTTAATATCTGCGAGTCGATAGAAAACATTTTAACTCCTGTTTATTTGTGGCTGGACTGCCATCTCCAGCTGTCTCTGCACATATCCTCAAGCGTCTTTTCGGCTTTCCAACCGAAGAGTTTAGCCGCTTTTTCGGGATTTGCGTAACATTCCGCAATGTCTCCGGCTCTTCTCGGCGCTATGCGGTAGGGAATTTTGATTCCGTTTACTTTTTCAAAGGCATGAACGATATCGAGAACGCTGTATCCGACGCCCGTTCCGAGATTTACCGCTTCAAGACCCGGGTTCTTTTCGATATACTTTATCGCGGCGACGTGTCCTTTTGCAAGGTCTACGACATGAATATAGTCTCTTACGCCCGTTCCGTCATGCGTTTCGTAATCGTCGCCGAAAACGTTGAGTTTTTCGAGTTTGCCTGCGGCAACCTGGGTGATATAGGGGAGGAGGTTGTTGGGAATTCCGTTCGGCTCTTCTCCGATGAGACCGCTTTCATGCGCTCCGATCGGATTGAAATATCTCAGAAGCACGACCGAAAGATCATTGTCCGCGTGATGAACGTCTGTCAATATCTGTTCTATCATAAGTTTCGTTCTTCCGTACGGGTTGGTGCAGGAAAGAGGCATTGTTTCGTCGATGGGGACTCTTTCGGGCTTGCCGTAAACGGTTGCCGAGGAACTGAAAACAAAATTCTTAACGCCTTTTTCTTTCATTACTTCAAGCAAAGTGAAAGTGGTGTCGAGATTGTTTCTGTAATATTTAAGCGGAAGCTGGACGGATTCTCCGACCGCCTTAAAGCCCGCAAGATGAACGACCGAGGTGATTTTGTTTTCATCGAAAACTTTTTCGAGAGCCGTTTTGTCTGCAACGTCAATTTTGTAAAAAGGAATCTTAACTCCGGTTATTGTGAAAAGTCTGTCGATAACGTCGGGTTTGCTGTTCGAAAGGTCGTCTGCGATGACGACGTCATATCCCTCTTTGATGAGTTCCACTGCAATATGAGAGCCGATATATCCGGCGCCTCCGGTAAGTAAAACAGCCATAATTATACCTCCGTAAAACTATATTCTTTGCCTGTATTATATAATACGGGTCGTTTTATATCAAGCACAAATCTTTGAACTTTTTGTTTGTTTTTCCCGCCGGAAACAAAAGACGAAAAAAATAATATAAAGTTGACAATTTTTTCAATTTTTCCTATTGATTTCGGGAATATTTTGTGTTATAATAATTGAGCTGTAAAGATTTGCGCCATTAGCTCAGCTGGATAGAGCGTTTGGCTACGGACCAAAAGGCCAGGGGTTCGAATCCCTTATGGCGCGCCAGGAAGAAGCACGCCCGCCGTGCTTCTTTCTATTTTACAAATACATTATTGTGTGAAAGGATCAAAACCGAAATGCAGAAGATAATTATTTGAGTCTTTCATTCAATATTGTTTCTTCTGCAATCGGTAATCCGATTGCTTTTTTATTATATGATGTATTGACTTCTTTCTTTTTGTTTGCCGATAGGTTCGGGAAGTAAACAGTGAAGAGTGAAAAAGTAAAACCGACGAAGTGTCGGTTTCGGAAGGAGGAACATAAAATGGACGAAAACATCTTTGAAAAAACCGTTGAAGAGATCAAAGAAGAGGCGCTTACTTTTCTTGAAGAGAAAAAGTTCAAGAATTTGAGGGAATGTCTCGTAAATCTTAATCCCGCGGATATCGCGAACGTCATGGAGAGCATGCCGGAGGAGTCCATACCTTTAGTGTTCCGAATTCTTCCGAAAGACGCGGCGGCGGATACTTTTGCGTATCTTGATAACGATATTCAGGAGATCCTTATCAAAGCGTTCAGCGACTCCGAACTTAAACAGGTCATCGACGAACTGTATCTTGACGACGCTGTCGACCTTGTCGAGGAAATGCCCGCAAACGTTGTTAAAAGAATTATAAAAAATGCGTCACCCGACGTCAGGGCGCAGATAAACGAACTTCTCAACTATCCGAAAGACAGCGCCGGAAGCATTATGACGACGGAGTTTGTCGACCTCAAAAAGGATATGACCGTCGCCGAGGCGTTCGAGAGAATAAAGAAAACGGGCGTAGACAAAGAAACGATATATACCTGTTACGTTACCGATAAAAACAGACTTCTTTTAGGCCTTGTCACGGCGAAAAAACTGTTGCTTTCAGACGCTTCCGACATTATCGAAGACATAATGGAAACGAACGTTATTTCGGTCTCCACGGTCGAAGATAAAGAGGTCGTCGGTAATATTTTCAATCACTACGATTTTCTTGCGCTGCCTGTTGTAGACGAAGAACACCGTCTTGTCGGAATAGTAACCGTCGACGACGCTATCGACGTTATCCACGAAGAGACGGAAGAGGACTTCGCGCGTATGGCTGCCATAACCACTGCGGAAGACTCTTATCTTAAAACTTCGGCTTTCAAACACGCGAAAAACAGAATTCCGTGGCTGATTCTGCTGATGTTTACTTCGACTATAACCGGAAGTATAATTTCGGGCTTTGAAGAGGCGATCTCGGCACTTCCGATTATGGTATCGTTTATCCCCATGCTTATGGACACGGGCGGAAACTGCGGTTCGCAGGCGTCCGTTACGATAATCCGCGGTCTTGCTCTTGACGAAATCAAAATAAAAGATATATTCAAGGTTATCTGGAAAGAATTTTCCATTTCCCTTATGGTCGGAACGGCGCTTGCCGTCTTTAACTTCTTCTGGATATGGTTCGTATCGGGGCAGATGACGGTCGGAGCGGTCGTCGCCGTAACGCTTTTTGCAGTCGTTATCCTCGCGAAGTTCATCGGCTGCTGTATGCCTATCCTTGCAAAAGCCGTACACCTTGACCCTGCGCTCGTTTCGTCGCCCATTATAACGACGATAGTCGATATGTGCGCGGTCACCATCTACTTTACGATAGTAACTTTCGTAATGGGAAAATATATGTAAAAAATTAAGCACCTCAACAAAATGAGGTGCTTACATATTAGCAGATATACTTTTCAACGTCTCCGATGGTTTTGATTTCCTGTATCTCATCATCCGGAATAGTTATTCCGTAATCGTCTTCAAGGGTCATGAGAAGTTCGACGACGTCAAGGCTGTCGGCGCCGAGATCTTCGATTATTCTTGTATTCTCATTTATTGTAGACGGATCTTTTTTGAACTGTTTTGCCAAAAGTTCGATAAGTTTTTCTATTGTCATAAAAAGTCACCTCTGAAAAAAAATCTTTCTGTCATTGTATCATAAAAAAGGTTTTTTGTCAAGCATTTTCGCCCTTTTTCGGCAAATTTCCGGTAAGTAATCCGACCGCTCTTTCTATTGAATCCCTGCTGTTTTTCCAGCTTTCGTCCTTGTAGCGGTAATCGAATTTTTTGCAGAACCAGTCAACGTCTTCCCGTATTCCGCAGGTCTCTTTTAAGAGTATCTTCGAAACATCGTCGCAGAAATACTGAAATTTCTTTTTGCCGAGCGCCTTTTCCGCTACCGAAAGCAGTGACGCTGCGTGCGAAAAACAAAGCCCGCTTTTTCTGAATTTGTCCGCGAACTTTTCGTCGTTATCATAAAGCCAGACAAGGTTTTCGCAAACGGCGGAAAAGGAAGCGTTGAGTCTTCTGCAAATATAACAGTCTCCGTCGAGTTCTTTTATGTATTTCGCGAGAGCCGTGCCCTTTTTCTTTTGCAGGGCGGCGGAAATCTCTTCAAGGTGAGACTGCAGGATGAGGGCTGCGGGGTGCCTTTTTCCGTTGTTTGCAATCATTTCGAAATGCTTAAAGCAAAAGCCCTGTTCGTTTGTCTTTACTCTTACCGACGGCTCCATCATCGCAGCCCCGGTAATTCTTTCGATTTCGTTTTCCTCAAGCGTCTTTTTCAGGCGGCAAAGCGGACAGCCGCCGTCCTGCTCAAACGCTTCGTTTATCGGAATCGTATAAATATGTTCTTTCATTTTTTTCACTCCGTTCGGGAATATTATACAATAAACGCGACGGAAAATAAAGAGGGAGAGGAATAATGCTGTGAAAATTTCACAAATAGGGGAGAAAACCGTAAAAATTACAGGGGTCGGAATCTCTCTTAAAGACACCTTTGAATGCGGGCAGTGTTTCCGCTGGAATGAATATAAAGACGGATATGTCGGCGTCGCAAAGGGAAAAGTTCTGTATGCTTATCAGAATTCCGACGGACTTTTTCTTGAAAATACAGATGCGGAAGAAGTCGAAAAGGTCTGGCTTGACTATTTCGATCTGAACACCGACTACGGCGAAATTATCGGAAGAATTCCCGAAAACGATACATATTTAAGAAACGCTGCGGAGTGCGGCAAAGGGATAAGGATACTTAAACAGGAGCCGAACGAGACCGTGATATCCTTTATTATTTCGGCAAACAACAACATAAAGAGAATAAAGGGAATAATCGAGCGTTTTTCGGAAAAATACGGCGATGAAATTTCTTTTGACGGCGGAGTTTACCATACGTTTCCGACGGTCGAAAGACTTGCCGGGGTGAAAGCCGAAGATATCGCGTTTCTTCACGCGGGATACCGCGACAAATATCTGGAAGACGCTTTCGAGAAACTCGGAAAGACAGACTTCTCGGCTCTTGACGGCGAAGCCCTCCGTAAAACGCTGCTTTCGGTCAAGGGGGTGGGACCGAAGGTCTGCGACTGCATCTTGCTTTTCGGTTTTTCTGAATACGACGCTTTTCCGAAAGACGTCTGGATAAAACGTGTGTTAAAGGAGCATTACGGCGAGAATTTCGACCCTGCGTCTTTCGGAAAGTATGCGGGCGTCTATCAGCAATATATGTTCCATTATGCAAGAAATATAGAAGAATAGAAAAATACCGGTTCAGCTGATGAACCGGTAAATTTTTTTTATTTGAGTATTTTTATTTTTCCGATTATCGGAAGTTCTTTGGCTTTTCCCTGCGCCGCATTCACGATTCCGAGTATCATCAAAACAAGGAACAGTATGTTCACGAGGCTGAAAATCAGGTTTATGAGCCATACAAGCACGAAGGCTCTCCATAAAATAAAGCCGAGAATTCCGCCGACTATCGCGGAAACTATCCACCAACCTGTTTCAATAAGACACAAAACCAATCCCTGATTTGCATGGAAACGTGCGAATTTCGAATCTTTCGCCGCGAATATGGGAATGAGAACGAGCCACGAGATGTATGCGAGAATGGCAAACGCTTTGTTGTCCGAAATATCCTTTTGGTCGAATTCGGAAGTGGTGTCTTCCGTGTCGTTGATTTTTGATACTTTTTCCGTGAAGTCGGCTGCCGCCGCCGAGACTTTTTCTTCCGCGCTCATCTTTACGGGTTCTCCGCAGCTTTCGCAGAACTTACTTCCGTCTTCGAGTTTTGCGCCGCATTTACTGCAAAATGGCATAAATTTCCCCTCCAAAATAAATTTCATAAAGTATTATACCCTATAAAGGCGGAGTTGTCAAGAACCGATTTCAATTATTCCCGCGTCGGTAAGCAGCGGTTCGTCTTTATCGTGAGTTACGGAAACGACTGTTTTTCCGACCGTTTTTTCTGTTATGAATTTTGAAACCGCCGCCTTCGTTTCGGTGTCGAGAGAGGAAAACGCTTCGTCGAGAATAAGCAGGTCGAAATCTGCAAGCAGCGCGCGGGCAACGGCGGTTCTTCTTTTTTGACCGCCCGACAGATTTTTTACTTTTTTATCGGAGACGTCGGTAAGCCCAAGTCCGTCAAGGACTTCGTTTATTTCTTCCTTGCTTTTTTTCGTCGCTATCCCCGCGTTTGAAAAGACGGTATGGTCTTCCGAAAGTCTGTCCTCCTGAAAAACCGCTGAAATTTTTTCGGGAACGCCCGAAACGGTACCTTTCGTCGGCTTTACAAGTCCTAAAACAACATTGATCAGAGACGTCTTTCCGCAGCCCGATTCACCCATGATGCAGGTTCTTTTCCCTATGGGAATGTCCGCAGAAAAACCTGAAAGGACGACTTTTTCACCGTATTTGATTTCAAGATCCCTAATTTCTATGCAGTTCATAGTTTTTCTATTCCTTTGTATAAAAGTCTGAGAGCCAGAGTGAAAAGTTTTTCGAACGCAACGCTCATTATAACGATGATAAGCGTCCATGCAAACATGTCCGTCGTGTTGAGATACACTTTCGAATAGTAGAGCGCTTCGCCTATCGATCCCTGCGGAATGCCTATAATTTCCGCCGCGACGCCCGATTTCCACGCAAGCCCTATCGCAATACTGCAAGCCGAAAAAAGAAACGGCTTTATCTGCGGAAGCCAGACGTAAACCAGTCTTTTTGTAAATGAAAGCCTGAAAATATCAGCCATCTGCAGCATTTTTACGTCAACCGAACGTATCGCGTTCAGAATGTTGGTGTAAATTATCGGCAGGACTATCATAAATGAAATGAAGACCGAAAGGGAAGAGGAGGTGAGCCAGACAAGCGCGATTATTATAAAGGAGGCTACGGGAACGGATTTTACCGTTACCATATAAGGCCACAGCAGTATTTCAACAATATGAAAACGTCCCGCGGCAAGCGCCAAAACAACTCCGACGGCAAGCGCGAGAAGAAAACCCGCGGCAATTCTCGAAAAACTGAACCATACCGACGAAAAGAACGCAGGTTCTTCCCAGATGGTAAAAAGCCTTGCAAAAACGTCGGTCGGGGTCACAAGAATTATTTTTTCGTTCAGCAAAACGGCTGCCGCCTGCCAGAAAAGCAAAGCGGCAGCAACAGACGCCGATTTTTGTAAAAGTTTCTTATTTTTCAACATAGTAGAAATCGTCGGCGGGAAGCTGTTTCCCGACTGCGGCGGGATTGAAGTTATAGAGAATATTGAGATATTCTTTCAGCGCGGTCTTCATTTCATCGCCTGCAATATAGGTGATATTACACTGCGGGATCGCTTTTTCTGCAACCGCGGCTTTGAAAAGACCGAATTTTTCAACAAGGGTCGCGGCTGTTGCAACTTCTGTATTCGCATATTCGGCGGACGCCTTGTATTCCTTAAGGAATTTCTTTACGGTGTTCGGATATTTTTCGATAAAGTCGGCTCTTGCGACGACAACGCCTGTTATGAGCATGCTCTTGGTATCGAGTTTTTCCCATTCGGCGTTGAGGTCAAGCGCGACGTTAAGACCTTCTACCTTTGATTTTGCAACGGTTACATACGGCTGGGGAAGCATCGCGACACCGTTGCCGGAAGAAAGAACCGCGACGACCTCGGTAGGCTCGCTCTTCCATTCGATAGTTACGTCTTTATCGGGATCGATACCGTTTTCTTTAAGAATGTATCTCAAAGCATATTCGGGGGTCGAACCTTTTCCCGTTGCGTAAATGGTTTTTCCTTTGAGGTCTGCAACGGAAGTTATTCCGACGCCTTTGTCGACAATATATACAACGCCGAGAGTGTTTATTGCGAGAACTTTGATTTTTCCTTCGGTGTTGTTGTAAAGTACGGACGCGAGGTTCGAGGGGATCGCCGCCATATCAAGTTCGCCCTTGATAAGTTTCGGGGTCACTTCGTCGGCAGCGCCCGCAACGGTGAATTCGTACTTGTTTTCCGAAGTTCCGGCTTCGTTGTCCTCCATGAGTTTGACGAGCCCTATTGAAGTCGGACCTTTGAGTCCCGCTATCTTAACGGTTACTTCTTCTTTTGCTTCGGGCGTCGGTTCGGGAGTCTTATCCGGCTCCTCCGACGGTTTTCCGCAGCCCGCAAAAATTCCTATTGCAAGAATCAACGCAAGAATAAGCGCCAATATTTTTTTCATTTTTTCTACCTCACTTTTTCAAATATATTTTACATTATGAGTATATCATATAAATGCTGATAATTACATTGCCGTTGCAACGGAATTTGTAACGAAAAAATGAAAAGAGGAAAGATTATGACCGATATTTCGAAAATTTCCGAAGTCCTTTCGACAAACAGACTGTTTGCGGGACTTTCAAAAGAAGAGATATGCAGCTTTGCGGAAAAGTACGGAAGTTTCGTGACGGTATGCAACAGAGGCGAATATATTATGCGCGCGGGAGATATTCCCTCGGATTTCGGAATAGTCCTTTCGGGAAAAGTTACCGCATACGGGCACGGCAGAGACGGCGGAGAAACGGTCATCTCAATGCTTTCATCAGGCGATCATTTCGCGGATATCCTTGTTGCGGCGGGTAAAAAAGAAAGCCCCGTGTCTCTTTTTGTTGAAGAGAACGGGACCGAAATCTTCAATATTTCGCTTGACAGGATATTCCTTTTTCGCGACGAAATCTCAAATACTGTTCTTAAAAATCTGCTCGAAGTCATTTCTCTGAAATACTGGGAACTTTTCAAGAAGATAGAGTATACTTCGGTGCTTTCCCTCAAAAAACGGATATGTCTCTATCTTTCGGATATTTCCGCCGCAAACGGCAGTTCTTCCTTTTATATAAACTTTGACAGGGAGGGGCTCGCTTCTTATCTCAACGCCGACAGGAGCGCCCTTTGCAGAGTTCTTTCTTTTCTGAAAAAAGAAGGCATCATAGAATACCGAAAAAACTTTTTTGAGATAAAAGACCGGGAAAAACTCCGCAATATCACAGGCTGATCTCGGGAACCTCTTCTTTCGGTAAAATTTCCGAAATTACCGACGACGGACGGAAGTTTTTATTGAAAAGCCTGAGCCCGAAGTAATAGACTGCGGCAAGGGGGATCGCCGCGAGGCAGTACCACGGGTAGACCGTCGCCGCCCACACCGACAGAAAGAGAATAATGACGGGGCACAGAAAAACATACGCAAGCATAATGAGAGCCATTGCCGATTTATGATATTCGACCTTTACTCTGTCTCCGACTTTGGCGCCGACAAAGTTCATCGCGCTTATTTCCATATCTCTTGTCGAACATACTCCCGCGTTTGCGCAACCCTCGCAGGAAGCGGGGCGCACTGTCTTTATTCTTGCGGTCTCTCCGTTGAGACCTATAACCTCTCCGCAAACGATCATATAATTGCCGCCTTTCGTATAGATAATAACGGTAATATTATATGTTATTTTACGGTCGGTGTCAAGAAAAAAATGAGTTCACAAAAAAGTGACAATTAAAACACTAAATAAGTACAATTACATGCTATAATTTCCATACCGAATAATCTAATAAGGAGTGATTTTTTTGAAGGCATTCAAACGCATTGCGGCAATCGTTCTGTTGCTTGTCATGGTATTCTCTCTTGCAGCCTGCGGCGAGAAGAAAAACGAGAACACCGGCGGCGAAGGCGAATACGACTTCGACGGTCAGACAATAACGATCTACTGCGATGAAAACACCGGAGGGACCGACGACGATAATTTCTATCTGTCTTACAACGCTACCACCGCTGAAGCCGAGACCCTTAAAGCAAGAGTTGAACAGATTCAAAAAGACTATAACTGTAAGATCGAGATAAAAACCGTTCCTACCGATATAGAAAAGCAGATATCTTCTCTTATCGCTTCCAACAGCAAGGGCAGCGTAGATATAATTTTTGCAAGAAGTTACTATCTCCGTAAATGGGGAAATGCGGATTATCTTGTCGATATCGGAGACGTTTCCGACGTTATCGACTATACCGATTCTTTCCGTTGGGGGACCAAGAGCACTCTCGAACTTCTTACCTGTAACGGAAAACTCATCGGCGTAACTCCCGCTTGTTTCAGAGACCAGCTTCCCCCGTTCTACTATGTTATAGTTTCGAACGACAAACTCGTGACCAACGCAGGTTTCTACAAACCCAGCGTATACCTCGAAGAGGGTACGTGGGACAGAGATATGTTCACCAAAATAGTTGAAGAATGTACCGACTCCTCCAAAGACGTTTACGGCCTTGACACGGGTCTTGAAACATTCCTTACTCTTTCTATGCTTTCCAACGGAGCAAAACTCTATGACGAAACGACCGGAAAGACAGGTTTCAGAGGTCAGAACGTGGCAAACGGTCTTGACTGGGGCGTAAACTTCTTAAAGAGCCATACTTCTCAGGTCTTCCTCAACGACGACTACCATGAAAAGTTCTATGCCGGAAATGCCGCTCTCGGTACTGCCGACGCTGTTTCCACTTCGAACAAGATAGCTGCGAACACTTCTCTTTCGGGTTCGAGCATGGGCTTTACTCTTCTTAACTTCCCGAAGGGACCCGACGCTACCGACGATACCGCTCTCGGTTACATTTCCACGACTCTTAACGCTCTCTGTATTCCGACGATAGCGACCGACCCCGAAGCATCCGCCGTCGTTATGGAAAAACTTTTCGAGCCGATGGACGCATACAAGACCTTTGACGATCTGAAGAATTACTACAAGACTCAGATATACTGGAATGATTCCGACGTTGAACTCATTTATTCTCTTGCCGACAAAGCAGAGTATAACTACTGGGTCGAAGGTATGGCTACCGTTCTTGAAAACATTGCAAGTTCCGCTTATTCAAACGGCGCGAACGCAGCACTGTCCTCTTCTCTCGGAGTTATCGACAGCCTTCTCACAAAGAACGGCATTATCGAAAACAAAAAAGGTTTTGCCACTTACTGGGATAACTGATAATACTGAATATATGAAGACGGCGTTTTTTACGCCGTCTTTTTTATAAATTTTACATATATTTTATTGTATTTGCAGGCGTAATATGATATATTATCAGTACAGATAAAAAAATTCAGGAGAAAATAATGAAGAAATTGCTCGGATATATGCGCGCATATATGAAAGAGACCGTTCTCGCTCCGTTTTTCAAACTTTTGGAAGCGTCATTCGAACTTGCGGTCCCTCTTGTCGTCGCGCGGATAATCGACGTCGGTATCAAGAGCGGGATTGACGGACTTATAATAACCGACAGCATAATTCTGCTTGTTCTCGGTGTCGTCGGGCTTTCGTCGGCGCTTATCGCGCAGTATTTTGCGGCGAAAGCGGCGATAGGCTTTGCGACCGACGTGAGAAGCAGGGTGTTCGGACATCTGCAGAAAATATCGTACACGTCTCTTGACCGTCTCGGAAAATCGAGAATGGTGACGACCCTGACAAACGACATAAACCAACTTCAAACAGGCGTAAATATGGTGCTTCGTCTGCTGCTGCGCTCGCCGCTTATAGTTTTCGGGTCGATGATAATGGCGTTTACGATAGACGCCGGTACGGCGACCATATTCGCCGTTATGATACCTCTGCTTTTCATCTCTGTTTTTGCAGTCATGAAAATAACCCTGCCGAAATATAAAGGGATACAGACGGAACTCGACTCGATAGTTCTTTCGACAAGAGAGAGTTTCGGCGGCGTCAGGGATATAAGAGCGTTCGGCGCCGAAAAAAAAGAAGAAGAGGCGTTTTGCAAAAAGAATTCGGCGTACAGAAAAATGCAGAATTCCGCGGGCGTTGTTTCGTCGGTCCTCAATCCGCTTACGTTCGTAATAGTCAATTTCGCGATAATCGCCCTTGTGTGGGTCGGCGCTGTCAAAGTTGACGGCGGAAGTCTTTCTCAGGGGCAGGTCATAGCGCTTTACGGCTATCTTTCGCAGATCCTTATCGAACTTATGAAACTTGCGAACCTGATAGTTACCGTGACGAGAAGTATTGCTGCGGGAAACCGGGTAGAGGAAGTTCTTGAAATTCCCGAAGAAAATACCTACGGAAAAACCCTTGCGACAGACGGAAATATTGCCGTGAAATTCGAAAATGTTTCTCTCTGCTACGACGGGGCTTCCGAAAATTCTCTTGAAAACGTGTCTTTTGAAGTTCCGCGGGGATATACCGTCGGGGTTATCGGCGGCACGGGTTCGGGAAAAACATCGCTTGTAAACCTTATTCCGAAATTCTATACCGCCACTTCCGGCAAAATCGAGATCGGAGGTCGGGATATCTCCGAACTTTCGGCAAAGAGCCTTCGCGATATCGTCGGTTACGTCCCTCAGAAATCGGTTCTTTTCAGAGGAACTCTGCGCGAAAATCTTCTCTGGGGAAATGAAAATGCGACCGATGAGGAAATTATGAAAGCCGTTAAAATCGCGCAGGCGGAAAATGTCATTGCGTCCAAATCCGACGGGCTTGATTCTTATGTCGCGCAGGGCGGCGGAAACTTTTCGGGCGGTCAGAAACAGAGACTTTGTATTGCCCGTGCGCTTGTCAAAAATCCCGATATTTTAATTCTTGACGACAGTTGCTCGGCTCTCGACTATCTGACGGATAAGAACCTTCGTCACGCCTTGTCTTCAGCTGATAAGAAAATGACCGTGTTTATCGTTTCTCAAAGAACTGCCTCTTTTTCCGACGCGGATATGATAATCGTTCTTGACGACGGTAAAGTCTCGGCAATCGGAACGCACGAAGAACTCCTCGAAAAATCCGATGTTTACAGGGAAATATACGAATCGCAGTACGGAGAGAGAGAGGCTGGAGCGTGATGAAAAACAAAGAAATTCTCGCAAGACTCACAAAAACTCTGAAAAAACAGTGGGTCTCCCTTATTCTGATAATTCTTTTTTCCGTCGGTGCGGTTTTTTCAACGCTCTATCTTCCCGTGCTTGTCGGGCGCGCGATCGACTGCATAATTTCTGCGGGGAACGTTGATTTCTCCGCCGTATGGCAGATCGTTATTCAGATTCTTATGACCACCGTTTTCGGCGCGGTGCTGCAATGGACGGTAAGCATTCTCAACTGTAAAATTTCATACGAAATGCTTTATGAACTGCGTGAAAGCGCTTTTGCGAAAATAAACCGGCTGCCGCTCAAATATTTCGACGGAACTCTTTCGGGAGACGTCGTCAGCCGTATTATAAACGACACCGACGCCGTGTCCGAGGGGCTTATTCTTTGCTTCGGGCAACTTTTTACGGGCGTTGCTACTATCCTCGGCACTCTTGTCTTTATGTTTGTCCTGCGTTTTGAAATAGCGCTTGTCGTTCTTATAGTAACTCCGCTTTCTCTCTTTATTGCGAAATATATATCGAAACATACCTATTCGATGTATAAAAAACAGGCGGAACTCCGCGGAGAACAGACAGGTTTTATCGACGAGATAATCGGAAACGAAAAGACTGTCAAGGCGTTCAACAGGGAAGACGCTTCGGTTAAAACCTTCGAAAGGATAAATAACGATCTCGCGGGCGTATCGCTTAAAGCGACTTTCTTTTCCTCTATCCCGAACCCGACCTCAAGGTTCGTAAATGCCGTCGTTTACGCGGGCGTCGTATGTTTCGGTTCTTTCTTTGTAATTTCGACTTCTTCGACCGCAATGCCTTTTACGATAGGAAATCTTTCCTGCTTTCTTTCGTATACGAACCAGTATACGAAACCGTTTAACGAAATTTCGGGAGTTATCGCCGAGATACAGAATTCGATAGCCTGCGCCGGGAGAGTATATGAACTTCTTGACGAGCCGGAAATGCCCGACGACAGCAGTTTGCCGTCTGTTGAAAAGGTAAAAGGGGACGTTTCTTTTTCGGACGTCTGCTTTTCCTATACTCCCGACAAACCTCTGATAAAGAACTTTACCGTTGATATAAAGGCGGGGCAGACCGTCGCGATAGTCGGGCCTACCGGCTGCGGAAAGACCACTCTTATAAACCTTATAATGAGGTTTTACGACGTTTGTTCGGGCGCTATCCTTATCGACGGAAAGAATATAAACGACTTCACGAAAAAGAGTCTCCGCAAAAATGTCGGAATGGTTTTGCAGAACACATGGATAAAGAACGGGACCGTCCGCGAAAATATTGCGATCGGAAAGGAAGACGCGACTCTTGACGAAATAATCGAAGTTGCAAAACTTTCCCATGCTCACGGTTTTATAAAAAGGCTGCCGCAGCAATACGACACCGTAATAAACGAAAACGACGGACTTCTTTCTCAGGGACAGCGACAGCTTATCTGCGTTTCGAGAATGTTTTTGACTTTGCCGCCGATCTTAATACTTGACGAGGCGACTTCTTCGATTGACACCCGTACCGAGATAAGAATACAGAAAGCGTTTGCGAAACTTTCCGAGGGCAGGACCTGCTTTGTCGTTGCTCACAGGATTCAGACGATAAAGCATGCCGATCTCATTCTTGTCATGCGCGACGGAAATATCGTCGAGCAGGGAACACACACTTCGCTTATGGAGAAAAAGGGTTTTTATTCCGAACTCTATAACAGCCAGTTCGGAGACAGATAGGAGGTATTTTTATGTATTGGGACTGGACTTATATCGTATACGTTCTGCCCGCAGTCATTTTTGCAATGTGGGCAAGCGCTAACGTAAACGGTACTTTCAAAAAATATGCAAAAATTCACTCCCGCAGGGGAATTACGGGAGCGGAAGCCGCAAGAAGAGTACTTGATTCAAAAGGGCTCACAAATGTGAGAATTGAGAGGATAAGCGGAAATCTTACCGACCATTACGATCCGAAAACGAATGTTATCAGGCTTTCCGATTCGGTCTATTCCGATACTTCCGAAGCGGCGATAGGCGTTGCATGCCACGAGGCGGGGCACGCAATGCAGTATGCCGAAAGTTATGCCCCCATAAAACTCCGGAATGCGATAATCCCGGTGACGAATATCGGTTCGAAACTGTCAATACCTCTTATTTTAGTCGGAATTTTCCTTTCATATCTCAGCGATTATCTGATAATATTCGCATACGTCGGAATAATCTGTTTTGCGTTTTCAACGGTATTTCAGCTTGTGACTTTGCCGACCGAATTCAACGCCTCGCGCAGAGCGCTTGCGGCAATAGACGATTGCGGAATTCTCGACAGCGAAGAACGTTCGGGCGCAAAGAAAGTGCTTTCAGCCGCAGCCCTTACCTATGTAGCCGCCCTTGCGGTGTCGCTTATGCAGTTGTTGAGACTGATAACATTGGTAAACCGCCGCAGAGATTAAAAGAAAAGAGCCGTTCAATTCGTTTGAATGGCTCTTAATTTTTTATATAACTCTTACTTTTATAATTCCGTCGATAGCGTAAAGCTGTTCGGAAATTTCGTCGCCGGCAGCGGTGTCTGAAACATCGACGATAACATAGGCGTAATTGCCGCGGCTCTTACTCGTCATATTTTCGATATTGAGACTGTGTTCTCCGAGAATTTCGGAAATTGCTTTCAGCATATTCGGAATATTTTTGTGTATTACGCAGATTCGCGAACCTGTCGATCTTTCGGAGGAAACATTCGGGAAGTTTACGCTGTTTTCGATGTTTCCGTTAAGAAGATATTCTTTAATTTCCTTAACCGCCATAACGGCGCAGTTGTCTTCCGATTCGGGAGTGGACGCCGCGAGATGGGGAATGGCAACAACGTTTTTCATCGCGAGAACTCTTTCATTCGGGAAATCGGTCACGTAAGCGGCAACTTTGCCGTCTTCAAGCGCTTTTTCCATATCGTCGAAGTTCGCGAGTTCGGCGCGGGAAAAATTGAGAAGTCTGACACCGTCTTTCATAAGAGAAATGGTGTCTTTATTTATGTATCCTCTTGTTTCGTCGTTGAGGGGAACGTGATACGTGATATAATCGCATTTTTCGTAAATCTCTTTGAGATCCGCCGCCTTGATGACGGAACGGGACATGTGCCATGCGGAATCGACCGAGATGAACGGGTCGTATCCGTAAACGGTCATTCCGAGGTGGGTTGCCGCTGTTGCGACCATTGCGCCTATTGCTCCGAGACCGACAACTCCGAGAGTTTTGCCTGCGATTTCGGGACCCGCAAAGTTGCTCTTTCCTTTTTCGACGAGTTTTGCAACTTCGTCGCCTTTGCCTTTAAGAGTCTGAGCCCAGTTTATCGCGTCGACGACTTTTCTCGAGCCGAGGAAAAGTCCGCAGAGGACGAGTTCCTTTACGGCGTTCGCGTTTGCTCCGGGCGTGTTGAAAACAACGATACCTTTTTCGGAGCAGGTGGGCAGGGGAATGTTGTTTACTCCCGCGCCGGCTCTTGCTATCGCAAGAAGATTTTTGTTTGCGTCGTAGTCGTAATCGTGAAGGGAAGCGGAACGGACGAGAATCCCGTCGGGGGTCGCGGTCTCTTCAACGGAAAAATTTCCGTCAAAAAGATCTGTTCCGCATTTTGCTATTTTATTAAGAGTTTTTATTTTATACATGACAGCCCTCACTTATTGTTTTTTTCGAAGTCTTTCATAAAGGCAACGAGTTTTTCAACGCCTTCGACGGGCATTGCGTTATAAATGCTTGCCCTCATTCCGCCGACCGAGCGGTGACCTTTGAGATTGACAAACCCCGCGGCAGTTGCTTCCGCAACGAACTTGGCGTCAAGATCGGCGTTTCCGGTAACGAACGGAATGTTCATTATGGAACGGGAAGCACCGTGGACCGTCGGACTGAACATCTCGGAAGAATCGAGGAAGTCGTAAATCATTTTTGCTTTTTTATTGTTGATCTCTGCCATTTTTTCAAGTCCGCCGATAGATTCGACCCATTCAAGCACAAGTTTGCACATATAGATCGCAAAGGTCGGAGGAGTATTATACATCGAATTGTTCTTTACGTGGATATCGTATTTGAACATCGTCGGGGTGAAATCTTTCGAATAGCCGAGCAGATCCTCTCTTATAATGACGACGGTAAGACCTGCGGGACCCATATTCTTCTGCGCGCCCGCAAAGATAAGTCCGTATTTCGAAACGTCTACGGGTTCGCTTAAAATGCAGGAAGAAAGGTCTGCGACAAGGGGAACGTTTCCGGTTTCGGGAAGAGTCGGGAATTTTGTTCCGTAAATGGTGTTGTTCTGGCAGATATAGAAATAGTCGGCGTCGGGGTTGAATTTCGAACTGTCAAGTTCGGGAATATAACTGAAAGTCTTGTCTTCGGACGACGCGACGACGTTGACTTCTCCGTATTTCTGAGCCTCGTCGCGCGCTTTTTTAGCCCACATACCGGTGAGGACGAGGTCGATTTTCCCTTTTTTCATAAGGTTGAGGGGGATCATCGCAAACTGGGACGACGCGCCGCCCTGTAAGAAAAGCACCTTGTAGTTATCGGGTATCTGCATTACGCGGCGAAGCGCTGCTTCCGCACCTGAAATGATTGCCTCGTATGTCTTTGAGCGGTGGCTCATCTCCATAACGGACATTCCGCTGTCGCCGTATGATACAAGCTCTTCCTGAGCCTTTTTGAGAACCTCCAGAGGAAGAACGGACGGTCCTGCGGAAAAATTGTAAACTCTGTTCATTTGCAGCACTCCTTTAATCGATAATAATAGTGATATAATATAATATAAAAGCAATAAAATACAAAAGAAAATATGTCAAAAAGTTGAACTCTGACGGCGGGCAGAGAAGGATCAAACTTTTATCGCCCGACGCAGGGTCTTTCGGCGCTCTTCCCTTTTTCGCCTTGTCTGGCGACAGCCCGACTGCATCTCAAAAAGAAAAAAACCTTCGAAAATTTCTCTGCGGCGGGTGCACGCAGTTTTCACGGTACGGATTTTTGGCATAACGACAAAGGAACCGCAGTGAATACTGTCGTATTTACAAGGTTTCTGCGAAAGTTAGGACGAAAATCAGTCTGTTAAAACCGATAAGAGTTCGGTTCTTCTCTGCCCATTTATTTATCGGAAAAACTTGCGAGGAAACTTTTTGTTCTTTCGTTCTGCGGATTGTCGATAATATCGGCGGTTCCTTCTTCCAGAATAACGCCGTTGTCGACGAAAATTATCTTATCGGCAATGTTTTTCGCAAATTCTATTTCGTGTGTGACGATAATCATTGTCGTATCGCTGTTTTTAAGCGATCTTATGACTTTGAGGACTTCTCCCGTAAGTTCGGGGTCGAGAGCCGACGTCGGTTCGTCAAAACAGAGAATGTCGGGTTTTAACGCAAGCGCCCTTGCAATGGCGACTCTCTGCTGCTGACCTCCCGAAAGTTCGCAGGGATAATTCTTTTCTTTGTCGGAAAGTCCGACTTTTGCTATAAGCTGCTTTGCTTCCGCGGTTATTTCTTCCTCCGTTCCCTTTTTTAAGAGAGTGGGGGCGAGGGTCACGTTTTTCAGAACATTATACTGCGGAAAAAGGTTGAAAGACTGGAAAACAAGCCCGAAATGAAGTCTGTTTTCCCGTATTTCCTTTTCGCTTATCTTATCTTTTCTGTCTGCGTCGAAAATCGTTTTCCCGTTTACTTTAATGGTTCCCTCCTGCGGAATTTCAAGGAAATTCAGACACCGCAAAAGCGTTGTCTTTCCGCCTCCCGACGAACCGAGGATAACAAGGACCTGCCCCTTGTCTATTGTAAAATCAATGCCTTTGAGGACTTCTGTTTTGCCGAAACTTTTTTTCAGTCCTTTTACTTCAAGTGCCGTCATAATGTCCTCCTAAATCTTAAAATATCCGAGTTTCTTTTCGAGTTTTCCGAAAAGAACGGTCAAAAGTCCGTTGAATACGAGATAATATACCGCCGTAAAGAAAAGCGGCCACATCGCGCC
Source organism: uncultured Eubacteriales bacterium (assembly GCA_934501435.1). Classification (GTDB taxonomy): domain Bacteria; phylum Bacillota; class Clostridia; order Oscillospirales; family UBA644; genus Geddesella. The sequence goes on along the minus strand of CAKSTW010000001.1, from coordinate 230,475 downwards.
CGAAATTCCGTGCGAACCTTTCATAAACGACTGTCCCGCCCAGATTATTTCCTGAAGAGCGATTATTCGGGCAAGGGAAGTGTCTTTTACGAGGGTTATGACTTCGTTTGATATCGGGGGCAGGATTCTTTTTATCATCTGCAAAAGGGTTATCTTGAAAAATATCTGATTTTTCGAAAGTCCGAGAACCTGACCCGCCTCCTGCTGACCGATGGGAACGCCCTGTATCCCGCCTCTGTAAATTTCGGAAAAATAGCAGGCGTAGTTTATTATAAACGCAACTGCGGACGCCCAGAATCTTCCCGATTCTCCGCCGCCCCAGATAGGCGTCTGAAAAACGAGTCCCGGGAAATAGAAGATTATCAGAAGTTGGATCATAAGCGGCGAACCTCTTACTATCCAGACGATAGTCTTTATAAGCCCGCTCAACGGCTTGAATTTCGACATTGAGCCGAAAGAAATTAAAAGTCCGAGAGGGAGCGCTCCGGTGAGGGTTATTGCAAACAACTTGAGAGTTTGCAGAAAGCCTTCGTTCAAAGCGCCGAAAACTATCGGGAACTGTTCGAAAAACTGTGACAAATCAACCAATCCTTTATATATGTAATACGCCGAAAAACAGAGAGCGGAAAGCTCTCTGTCTTCCTTATTGTTCTGTTTTTTTTACTGAGCGATAACAGCAGCCTGTACGCCGTATTTTTCAGCGGTCTGCATCATTGTTCCGTCAGCGTAACTCTTTTTGAAGAACTCATTGAGTTTTTCAACGAGGTCCGAACCTTTTCTGAAACCTACTCCGAATTCCTCGGCGTCGTTTTCTCCGAATTTAACGGTGTAAGTGAGATTCGAGAAACTTGTGCCTTCTCCGACGGTTGCTCCTGCCATGAGGGAGTCGATTATAGCGACATCGGAAGTTCTGGAAGCAACTTCGGTAAGAGCGGTTGCCTGGTCGGTAACTTCTGTTACGTTAAAACCTTTTTCTTTTGCAACGGCGTTTCCTGCGGAACCGCTTTCAACAGCGACTCTTGCGTCTTTGATAGCGTCTTCGGTAGAGTATTTGTCCTTGTCTTCCTCTCTTACTATTGCTATCTGAACGTTGTTGCAGTATGCGTTGGATACGTCCATTGCCGATTTGACTTCATCGGAAATAGTCATTCCGTTCCATACGCAGTCGATGGCTTTTCCTGAAAGTTCGGTAGCTTTCTGATCCCATTCTATAAGAACAAATTCAACGTCTACACCGATCTCTTTTGCAAAGGCTTTCGCCATGTCTGCGTCAAAGCCTATCCATTCGCTGTCTGTTTCTTTTGCTTTGTAGTCCATCGGAGCGTAATCGGTAATACCGACGACGAGTTTACCTTTTTCCTTAACATATTCAAGGTCTGTCTGCTCTTTGGTCTGACCGCAGCCTGCAAACAACATAGCCGCCATAACAACGGAAAGTACAAGTGCAATAATTTTTTTCATTTTTTTCTTCTCCTTTTCAATATCAGGCGGTTTGCCGTCTGTTTCTTTGTTATGGTAGTATTTTAGCACTTTACCACGCTAAAGTCAAGGGCGAAAGTGTTACAAATTTGAAACGGAATTGTAAACTGTGCAGAATTGAGAAAGAAAAATGTATCGAAATCCGTTTTTTGACGGTAAAACTGTATTGACGAGGGCTTTTTCGAAATTCTGCGGAAAGAGCATCGCGGAAGGGGAGAGATGTTTTCAATAAATACAGCGTTTAACTGGGGGAAGAAAAGAGGAACGGCATTATAAACTATTACGGGCAATGTTTATACGGATATTTCTGATACGGAATAAAAAGGCGGAAATTCGGTTGAAACCGATAAGGGAAGTGCGGTTTATATATAATGGAAGATATTATGTAAAAATTTGTATTTTATTGTTTTTCAGCAGATTATTCGCCGATATCGGCGTATAATACGGTTGTAAAGAAAAAACGGAGGTTTTTTATGTACGGAATTAAAAATATTGATAAAGTAAAAGTCCTGACCTTAAAAGAAGAGGGCTCTTATCAGCCCGGACAGGCAGTGAGCAAAACGCTTGCGTAAAGTCCGGCTCTTTCGGTTACGTTGTTTGCTTTTGACAAAGGAGAAGAAATATCAACCCACGAGTCGGGCGGAGATGCTTTTGCGACTTGTCTTGACGGGAGCGACAAAATCACAAAAGACGGCGTCGAATATGAACTTCACGGGGGCGAGTCAGTTGTAATGCCCGCAGGGCACCCGCATGCGGTCTTCGGATAGGCAAAAACCCCGGATAATGCTGTCGTATATCCGGGGTTTTTAACGCATTATTTGCCGAAAGGCGAAGTTTTGAAGCAATACTTCCTTATCGGTCCTCAGCCAAAGTTGCGGTGTTCTCTTATGCCTGCATTGCAGGACTTTCTTCTGTCGTCTTTATTGCGGCGTTTTCGAGCGTTTTTATATAGCAGCGCCTCCTTTTTATGAGTTCTTTATCGAACATTTCCCACTGTGCGATGATCTTTTCGTTCTTTTCGAGCATCGGTCCCGATTCTGCGTATTTGATACCGTTTTTAAGACAGCTGTGCAGAAATTTGTTCATTATTACGGCGTTTATTCCCGAATACTGAAGTTCGGGTTTTACCGCGACCAATAAAAGGTCGATCGCTGTGTTTTTTGAAAGGGATTTAAGCAGATCTATCCAGCCGAACGGGAAATATCTTCCGTTACTCTTTTTGAGCGCCGACGCGATAGAGGGCGCTGCAACTCCGAACGCGACAAGTTCTCCTTTTTCGTCGTTTATGAAGCAGGAATAGTCGGGGGATACGAGCGGAGCAAATTTGTTTGCGTATTTTGTTATCTGCTTATCCGAAAGTTCTACGACTCCGTAAAGGGGAGCGTAAGCCTCGTTCACGAGATTGAATACTTTTTTGATATAATCGGGATACTGCCAGCGGTGTTTGACGTTCGCAATATATAATTTGTTCCTTTTAAGAACGAAATTTGATATTCTGTCGAGTCTTTCCGCCTGTCGGCTGCCTTTTGCGGGAACTTCTATTTTATATTCTATCCAGTCGACGTCCTTTGAATAGCCGAGTTTCTGAAGGTGTTCGTTATAATACGGACGGTTATAATATGTAAAGAACTGATTTCTTTTGTCAAAGCCGTCGACAAGCATACCCTCTCTGTCCATATCCGAAAAACCGAGAGGACCGTGGATCTCGTCGCAGCCTTTTTCTTTTGCGTAATTCTCGACTGTATTAAAAAGAGCCGCCGAAACTTCTTCGTCGTCGATAAAGTCGACCTGACTGAACCTTAAACGGTTGTATCCCCATGTCTTGTTTGCTCTTCGGCTGAGTATCGCCGCGATTCTCCCGACAACTTCTCCGTCTTTATATGCAAGAAAGGCGTCCGCATCGCAATATTCGAACGCGGGGTTCTTTTTTCTGTTCCAGTCTTCAAGGTCGTCGCTGTAAGTCGCCGGCACGAAAAGAGGATCGTCTTCATAAAGGATGTTCGGAAAATTGACAAACGTCTTTATTTCTTTTTTGGTCGTGACTTTCTTTACGGTAACCATATATTTTCTCCCCTGCATTATTTTCACGGTAATTTTAGCATATTATGTTAATTTTGTCAAGTTTTCGGTAGAATTGTATGAAAATTGCGGTATTTGATTTTATTCGGTTTCCTATATAAAAATACCCTGCCGTCGCGGCAGGGCATTGAAACTTATTCTATTATAGAGGGTTCCCACATTTTGGGGGCTTTGAGTTCGAGGAGTTTTGCGACCGTTCCTGCGACGTTTGCAAGTCCGAATCTTCCGTCTTTCATCCTGATCTTCGATTTTTCTGGATCAAAGATTATAAAGGGAACGGGATTTAAGGTGTGGGAGGTCTTTGCTTTCGGCATTTTGCCCTCTTTTGCCTTTTCGTACATTTCGTCGGCGTTACCGTGGTCTGCGGTTATTATAACGTATACGTTTTCTTTCTTTGCAACTTCGAGAACTCTTGCAAGACAAAGGTCCACCATTTCGACGGCGATCTGAGCCGCGGCGTAAATGCCGGTGTGACCTACCATATCTCCGTTCGGGTAGTTTGCGCGGATAAAGCCGTATTCATGGCTTTGAATAGCTTCGATTATCTTATCGGTGACTTCCGCCGCTTTCATATAAGGACGCTGTTCGAACGGGACTATATCTGACGGGACTTCCTCAAAGACTTCGAGTTCTTCGCTGAATTTGTCGCTTCTGTTTCCGTTCCAGAAGTAGGTGACGTGTCCGTATTTCTGGGTTTCGGATACCGCATATTCCTTTATATTATTCTTTACGAGCAATTCGGAAAGGGTATTTCTGATATCCGGGGGACTTACGAGATATTTTGTCGGGATCTTGAGGTCTCCGTCGTACTGGAGCATTCCCGCAAACACGACTTTCGGAACTCTCTTTCTGTCGAAAGGTACGGTTTCGTATTCAAATGCTTTTGAAATTTCGATCGCACGGTCGCCTCTGAAATTGAAGAGGACAACGCTGTCTCCGTCTTCTATCGTTCCGACGGGCTTGCCGTCCTTTGCGATAACGAACGGGGGAAGATCCTGGTCGATAGCGCCCGTTTCTTCTCTTAAAACGTTGATTGCTTCCATTGCGGACTCAAACTGTCTGCCTTCGCCGAGAACGTGGGTCTGCCAGCCGAGGTCGACCATCGCCCAGTTCGCTTCGTAACGGTCCATGGTTATCTTCATTCTGCCGCCGCCCGAGGCGATAGCCGAGTCAAAACCGCTGTCGTTGAGTTCTTTTATTACGTTTTCAAGCTGCTCAACGTAGATGGGCGCCGAAGTTGCGGGAACGTCTCTTCCGTCAAGAAGAATGTGGATCCTTGCTTTCTTTACGCCCTCTTTTTTGGTCTCTTTGAGCATCGCGATAAGGTGTTTTATATTCGAGTGGACGTTTCCGTCGGAAAGGAGACCGAGAAAATGCAGTGTCGAATTATTCTTATTGCAGTTCGAAACGATCTCTTTCCACGTGTCGGAAGTGTAAAGTTTTCCGTTTTCAATGGATTCGTTTACGAGTTTTGCACCCTGCGAATATATCTGTCCGCAGCCGAGCGCGTTGTGTCCGACTTCGCTGTTGCCCATATCGTCGTCGGTCGGAAGACCTACCGCAACTCCGTGAGCCTTTATCTGGGTGTAGGGATATGCGGATTTGAGCATGTCAAGGGTCGGAGTGTACGCCGAAACGACGGCATTGCCGTATTTGGAGGGGTTTTCGCCGACTCCGTCCATTACAATGAGAACTACCGGTTTTTTCATATATCTTCCTCTTTTCCTATTAAAGAATTATGTCGAGTCTTTCTTTTATTGCGGCAAGAAGTCCTTCGCCGTCGACAATTTTTTTGTTTTCAATCGTCGAAAGGTTTGCAAGGCTCTGAGTCATCGTGCCGCTTTCGATCGTTTCTATGCAGGCTCTTTCGAGTTTGTCGGCAAAGTTGCAGAGTTCGGGAATTCCGTCGAGTTCACCTCTTTTTCTCAGAGCGCCCGTCCATGCGAAAATTGTCGCTATCGAGTTCGTCGAAACCTTTTCGCCTTTAAGATATCTGTAATAGTGGCGGGTGACCGTTCCGTGAGCCGCTTCGTATTCGTAATACCCGTCGGGGGAGACGAGGACCGAAGTCATCATTGCGAGGTCGCCGAACGCAGTGGCTATCATATCGCTCATAACGTCGCCGTCGTAATTTTTGCAAGCCCAGATAAAACCGCCTTTCGAACGGATAACTCTTGCGACGGCGTCGTCGATAAGGGTGTAGAAATATTCGATTCCCGCTTCTTCGAATTTCGCTTTATAATCCCTTTCGTATATCTCGGCGAAAATATCCTTGAAGCGGTGGTCGTAGGTCTTGGAAATAGTGTCTTTTGCGGAGAACCAGAGATCCTGTTTTTTGTCGAGCGCGAATTTGAAACAGCTGTGGGCAAACGATTCGATACTTTTGTCGATATTGTGCATGCCCATAACTATTCCAGCGCTGTCGAAATCGTGAATGAGCACTTTTTCGGTCGAACCGTCTTTTTTTGTTATTAGAATTTCGGCTTTTGCCCCAGCCGGAACTTTCGTTTCGCTTGCTTTGTAAATGTCGCCGTAAGCGTGACGGGCAATCGTTATCGGCTTTTCCCATGTCGGAACGAACGGAGTTATTCCGTTGACGAGAATGGGGGTTCTGAATACCGTGCCGTCGAGAATTGCCCTTATCGTTCCGTTCGGGCTTTTCCACATTTTCTTAAGATTGTATTCTTTCATTCTGTCGGCGTTCGGTGTTATGGTCGCGCATTTAACGGCAACGCCGTATTTTTTTGTCGCGAGAGCCGAATCGACCGTTACCCTGTCGTCGGTCGCGTTTCTGTTTTCGAGACCGAGGTCGTAGTATTCGGTCTTTAAGTCTATATACGGCTCAAGAAGCATTTCCTTTATCCATCGCCAAACGATCCTTGTCATTTCGTCGCCGTCCATTTCGACGAGCGGCGTTTTCATTTGAATCTTATCCATATCGTTCCTCCGGTTCTGTATTTATATTCAGATTTTAACACAGCAGACCGAAAATTTCAATAGAATAATAAGGTTTATCTTCAAATTTCATATAAGTTTCCGTTTTTGCCTTTTGAGTTTACAAAATGTTTGAAAAATCCTTTTGTTTTTTCGATAAAACCCTTGACTTGACGGGGAAAATATGGTATAATAAGCGTACCTTGCAACGAGGTGTTTTTTTTTGATGCAAAAAACACGCTGCAAAGGGAGGCCAATTTTTATAAAATTTTAGGAGGTGCCGAAATGGGTAAAGACAAGGTAGTTCTCGCATGTTCAGAATGCAAACGCAGAAATTATAACACTACCAAAAACAAGAAAAACAGTCCCGACAGGCTGGAGATGAACAAATACTGCAAATTCTGCCGGAAGCATACGCTTCACAAAGAAACAAAGTAGTATAGGAGGAGGTCTATTATGTCAGAAGAAATTAAAAAACCTGAAAATGCCAAGTCCGCAAAAGTTCAGAAATCAGCAAAACCCGCAAACAAAAAGCCCAATATCTTCAAGAGAATGGCTTCGTTTTTCAGGGAGACTAAGAGCGAACTCAAAAAAGTCGTTTGGCCTTCGTGGAAACAGGTTGTAAACAATACGCTCGTTGTTATCGTCGTTATGCTTATTTTCGCCGTATTCGTCGGCGCGGTTGACGCGATATTCAAACTTGTGATAAGTTTGCTTTTTAACTAATCGGAGGAAAACAGATGAGCGTTTCCGAGGCAAAGTGGTATATCATACACACTTATTCAGGCTATGAAAACAAAGTTGCCACGAGTATAGAAAAGATAGTCGAACTCCGCAATCTTTCGGATCTTATTCTCGAAGTAATGGTCCCGATGGAACAGGTTACTGAGATAAAGAACAACGAACAGGTCGTAACCGAAAGAAAGATGTTCCCCGGATATGTTCTCATACACATGGTGGTAAACGACGATACTTGGATACTTATAAAAGGTATACGCGGCGTTACCGGATTTGTCGGTCCGGAAGGGAAGCCTATTCCCCTTACCGACGCCGAAATGGCAAATCTCGGTATACAGAAAGCAAGAGTCGAAATGCCTTACGAAAAGGGCAGCAACGTCCAAGTTACGGACGGTTCGATGAAAGGCTTTACGGGAACGGTTGACGACATCAACGTCCAGACCGGAAAGGTCAGAGTTATCGTTTCCATGTTCGGGCGCGAAACGCCGGTCGAATTTGACGCGGCTCAGCTCGAATTATTAAAATAACAGGTTTCTTATTTAAGGAGGCTAATTTACAATGGCTCAGAAAATTACAGGATATATAAAATTGCAGATTCCCGCAGGAAAAGCAAATCCCGCTCCTCCTGTCGGTCCTGCTCTCGGTCAGCACGGCGTCAATATCATGGCGTTCACCAAAGAATTCAATGAAAGAACAAAGAACGATATGGGTCTTATAATCCCGGTTGTTATCACCGTTTATGCAGACCGTTCGTTCTCCTTCATAACCAAAACTCCGCCCGCAGCGGTTCTTATAAAGAAAGCATGCGGCATCGAAAGCGGTTCCGGCGTTCCCAACAAGAACAAGGTCGCTAAAATAACCAAAGCTCAGATTCAGCAGATTGCAGAGACCAAAATGCCCGACCTCAACGCAAATACCGTTGAAGCGGCTATGTCGATGATTGCAGGTACTGCAAGAAGTATGGGCGTCGAAGTCGTAGACTGATCGCCTTTCGAAAAAAAGTGGGAGGATTCGGTAAATCCACTATTATCCGCAGGCGCGTAAGCGCCAAACATACCACACAGGAGGAATTTTATTAACTATGAAAAAAGGAAAGAAATATATCGAAAGCTCTAAGCTTATAGATAAATCCAGGCAGTATGACGCTGCGGAGGCAATGGACCTCGTTTGCCAGACTGCCAAAGCAAAATTTGACGAGACTGTTGAACTTCACGTAAAACTCGGCGTTGACTCCAGACACGCAGACCAGCAGGTCAGAGGTTCTATCGTTCTTCCGCACGGAACAGGTAAATCCGTTAAAGTTCTCGTTTTCGCGAAAGGTGATAAAGTAAAAGAAGCGGAAGAGGCAGGCGCAGAGTATGTCGGCGCTGAAGATCTCGCGACAAAGATCCAGAAAGAAAACTGGTTTGATTTCGACGTCGTTATCGCGTCTCCCGACATGATGGGCGTTGTCGGACGTATCGGTAAGATCCTCGGTCCTAAAGGACTTATGCCGAACCCGAAGGCAGGAACCGTAACTCCTAACGTCGCTCAGGCTGTCAAGGAAGTTAAAGCAGGTAAGATCGAGTACAGACTTGATAAAACCAACATCATTCACTGCCCGATCGGAAAAGTTTCCTTCGGTGCCGAAAAACTCGGAGAAAACTTCAATGCCCTTATGGGTGCCATCATCAAGGCTAAACCGGCTGCTGCAAAAGGTATCTACCTCAAGAGCTGCGTTGTCGCTTCCACCATGGGTCCCGGCATAAAGATCAACGGCGCAAAGTTGATGTAATCGCAAATAAAAATCTTACGGTCTCTGTCGGGTTTTCCGACAGAGATTTTTTTAGGGGAATATATTATGTATAAAATGTTTATCGTCGAAGACGACGCGGGAATCGCGAAAGAAATTTCGACGCGTGCCGAGGGGTGGGGAATAACACCCGTATCCGTATCGGATTTTCGTAATGTCGCCGAAGAATTCGCAAAGGAAAATCCTCACATCGTTTTAATGGATATTTCTCTTCCGTTTTACGACGGCTACTACTGGTGCGAAAAGATACGCAGAATATCGAGCGTTCCGATAATCTTTATATCTTCCGCTTCCGACAATATGAATATCGTCATGGCGGTAAATATGGGAGCTGACGATTTTATCGCAAAGCCTTTCGATCTTTCGGTCCTTATGGCCAAAGTTTCGGCGCTTCTCCGCAGATCTTACGATTTTGCGGCGACAAAACCCGTTCTCGAATGGCGGGACGCTTTTCTGACGGTCGGTGAAAGTTCGCTTTATTACAGAGGCGAAAAAACAGAACTTACGAAAAACGAATATCGGATACTTTTTGCGCTTATGGAAAGCCGCGGCAGGGTTGTAAGCCGCGAAAAACTTATGGAAAAACTCTGGCAGACCGACAGTTTCGTCGATGAAAACACTTTGACGGTAAATATTAACAGACTCCGTAAAAAACTTGAGACTGCGGGGCTTTCCGATTTTATAATGACGAAATTCGGCGAAGGGTATTATCTCGGTGAAGGTCAATGAAATTTTTTGCTTTATATATTAAATCGAAAATCGGACCGGTTGCGGTTTTCTTTCTTTTCTCGGTCTTCTTTTTCGTTTCTTTTTATCTTTACGGCTTACCTCTTTCGGCGGTACTCTATCCGTTTTTTCTCTGTCTTCTCTTCGGCGCTGTAATTCTTGCGGTCGACGGTGTTTTTTCTTACAGAAGATATATGGCGCTGAAACTTGCCGCAAAACTGCCGTCAAAGGCCGCCGCGGCGCTCCCGAAGGCGAAAACTCCCGGGGAAAAGGCATATTCCGAACTCGTAGAAACCGTGGTCGACGACTGCAATCGCATAAAAGACGAAGAAGAGACCCGCCGCAACGATATGGTGAATTATTACACCCTGTGGGCGCACCAAATAAAAACGCCGATATCGTCGATGAACCTTGCTTTGCAGAACCGCGACGGCGAAATTTTCAGAAAACTGTCGCTCGATCTTGCCAAAACCGAAAATTACGTCGATATGGTAATGGCTTATCTTCGGAGCGACGGTGCGTCCGACTACGTTATAAAGGAATATAACGTTGACGAAATAGTAAAGGATGCGGTCAAAAAATTTGCCGGGGAATTTATAGAAAGAAAAATAAAACTTGAATATACTCCCGTAAATATTGCGGCGATTACCGACAGGAAATGGCTTTCTTTTGTTTTTGAACAGATAATTTCAAACGCTCTGAAATATACGCCTTCGGGAAGTATTAAAATATACGGAAAAGATAATGCCGTAATTTTTGAGGATACCGGCACGGGAATTTCCGCCGAAGATCTGCCGAGAATTTTCGAGAGGGGATATACCGGGCTAAACGGCAGGGAAAACCGCCGTTCGTCGGGACTCGGTCTTTATATCTGCGGCAGAATATGCAGAAATCTCGGCCATTCGGTTTCTGCCGAATCGAAAGTCGGAAAAGGTACGAAAATTTCGGTAAAGTTCGAAGATATTACAAAACGGTAAGATTTGCGCGGGAAATGTAAGCAAAAGAAATTGCGTTTACTTTCCCGTTTTTGCTATACTTTTTGTGTAGAAAAAACACGGAGGTATTTTATGAGTATTCTTGAAGTGAAGAATTTGAAAAAGACTTATGTTTCAAGGTTCGGCGGAAATAAGGTCGAAGCCTTGAAAAATGTGAATTTTACCGTCGAAGAGGGCGAATATGTCGCGGTAATGGGCGAAAGCGGATCGGGAAAAACGACTTTGCTCAATATTCTCGCCTCTCTCGACAAACCGACGGGCGGAAATGTGATCCTTGACGGAAAAGATATGTCTTCCGTCAAGGAAAGCGACGCCGCGGCGTTCAGACGCGACAATCTCGGTTTTGTATTCCAGGAGTTCAATCTGCTTGATACTTTTTCGGTCGAAGACAATGTTTTTCTTCCGCTCGTACTTGCGGGCAAAAGTTACGGCGAAATGTATATGAAACTTGACGGCATTGCGCGCAGGCTCGGCATTTCCGATATCTTAAAAAAGTATCCGTATGAAATATCGGGCGGCCAGAAACAGAGAGCGGCGGTCGCGCGCGCGATAATTACCGATCCGAAAATAATTCTTGCCGACGAGCCTACAGGTGCTCTTGATTCAAAGGCGACGGACGAACTCCTAAAACTGTTTTCCGACCTTAATGCGGGCGGACAGACCGTACTTATGGTAACTCATTCGGTAAGCGCCGCAAGCCGTACAGGCAGAATTCTCTTTATCCGCGACGGCGAAGTTTTTCATCAGATATACAGAGGCGACCTTACCGACGAAGAACTTTACAAAAAGATAAACGACACTCTTACCCTTATCCGTGCGGGCGGTGACGCGAGATGAAAAAACATATTTATCCGCGTCTTGCCGTCAACGGAATAACCAAAAACAAGAGGCTTTATCTGCCTTACCTTTTGTCCTGCGCCTGTATGGTCGCGGTCTCTTATATTGTTTCCGCTCTTGCAAAATCCGAAATTATAAAGGCTCTCCGCGGAGGAGACGCCGTATGTATGATGCTTTCTTTCGGAATTTTCGTTATGGCTCTCTTTTCGGCGATCTTTCTTTTCTACACGAATTCCTTTATCATACGACGTCGGAAAAAGGAATTCGGACTTTATAATATTCTCGGAATGGGAAAGAAAAATATTGCGGTAATTCTTTTCTGGGAAAACCTCTTTTCATTTGTAATTACCGTCGCCGCCGGACTCCTTTTCGGAATAACGTTCTCGAAACTCGCGGAACTTGCGCTCGTGAAGATTATGAACGGCACTGCGACGTATACTTTTACGGTTTCTTCGGAAAGTCTCAAATATACGGTCATCACATTCGCCGTAATTTTCTTCCTCATTTTTCTTAACGGATTGCGGCAGGTCCGTTTTTCGGGCGCCGCTGAACTTATAAAAAGCGAAAATATCGGTGAAAAAGCCCCGAAAGCCAATTTTCTCGTAGCTCTTCTCGGCGTTTTGCTTCTGGGCGGGGCGTACTTCCTTGCGGTGACGATTAAAGATCCGATCACCGCGATGGCGCTTTTCTTCGTCGCGGTCATCATGGTCATAATCGCAACGTACCTTATTTTTATTTCCGCGTCGGTATCTCTTTGCCGTATTCTGCAGAAAAACAAACGTTACTATTACAGACCCAATCATTTTATTTCCGTTTCTTCAATGGCTTTCCGAATGAAAAAAAACGGTGCGGGACTTGCTTCGGTATGTATTCTCGCAACGATGATTCTCGTTACTGTTTCTTCGACGGCAAGCCTTTATATGGGAATGGAAGACTCTCTTGCGGCAATGCATTCGAGGGACGCTTCGATAACCGCGCGGCTCAAAAAGAATAATTCCGAAAAGGCGGAGGAACTGAAAGACGGCATTTCTTCCGTTCTCAAAAAGAACGGCATATCGGTCAAAAACAGGGCGGCATATATGAAAGCTTCCGTTGCGGGATATTATACCGACGGCGTTCTTCAGACCGATATGAACTATATTCCTGCGGCAGCGGTGTCGGATTCCGATAGTCTCATAACGCTCACTTTTATCTCTCTTTCCGACTATAACGAAATAATGGGAACGAAGGAAACTCTTTCTTCGGGAGAGGCAATAGTCAGCGTTTTCGGGGAAACGTCTGTCGGCGATAGTATTACCGTCTCCTGCGGAAAGGCAGCGGAAACCCTGAAAATAAAGAAAATCGCCGATTTTTCGGCGCGCTCGGTCGAATCTCCGATTCTGTATCCGTCGGTATATGTAGCGGTAAACGATATTTCCGGGGCGGTCGCTCCTTTTGAAGATATGAAAACGCCGAACGGTGAAGATTTTCTGACATATACCTATTATTACGGTTTCGACTCCGACATGTCGGAAGATGATTTTTTGTCTCTTTTCAAAACGGTTTCTCATGATATTTCGGATATTCTTTCTTCGGAAGATATGAATGTATTGTATTTCACCGTTTCGAGTATCGCTTCCGACCGAAAAGATTTTATGGGAACTTACGGCGGACTTCTGTTCCTCGGAGCGGTTCTTTCTCTGGCGTTTTCCTTTGCGGCGGTAATGATAATCTACTATAAGCAGATATCCGAAGGGTACGACGACAGGCGCAGATTTGAAATAATGCAAAAAGTCGGGCTTACCGAAAGGGAAATAAAGAAGAGTATAAATTCCCAACTTCTGACCGTCTTTTTCGCACCGCTCGCCTTTGCCGGACTTCATCTTGCGTTTGCTTTCCCGATGGTCAAAAAGATACTGATAATGTTCAATCTGTCGAATATCTCGGTGTTCGCGGTAACGACCTTGGTATGTTTCGCGGTCTTCTTCGTCCTTTATGCCATAGTTTACAAACTGACGTCGAATTCGTATTATGCAATAGTCAGAACACGTTAAAAATATGCCCCTTTCGGGGCATTTTTTAATCTTTTCTTTTCGGTTTGAAGATAAGGGCGGCGCAAAGTCCGAAAACCGTTGCGGCGGTAATGCCTGCAGCGGTCGCGGTAAGCCCTCCCGTGATTATTCCGAGAAACCCCTTTTCGGCTATCGCTTTTTCGACCCCCTTTGCGAGAGACGCGCCGAAGCCCGTCAGAGGCACGGTCGCTCCCGATTTTGCAAGATCGCAAAACGGTTCGTAAAGTCCGACGGCATAAAGAACGACCCCGGCGACAACGTACCCCGTTAAAATTCTTGCGGGCGTGAGTTTCGTTTTCGCGATTAAAATCTGTCCTATAAGGCAGAGAAGTCCGCCGAAAATAAAACTGTTGAGATATTCCATAAGATCACCTAAATCTTTATATTCACAAGATGCGCGATTCCGGGAATGGACTCTTTCTGCTGATTGACTATCGGACTCATCAACGCGCCCGTCGCCGCGAAAAGTACGTTTTTATACGTTTTTTTCTGCATTTCCGGGAGGAGATATCCCGTAAGAACCGCCGCCGAACAGCCGCAGCCCGAACCTCCGGCGTGGACGTCCTGTTTTTCGGCATCAAATATGAGTTTACCGCAATCGTCGTAATTTTTTTGCATATCGTATCCGTTTCTGAGCATAAGTTCCGTTACGACCGCGTGCCCCGTTTTCCCGAGATCCCCGGTCAGTATAAGGTCGTAATCTTCGGGACGCGTCCCCGTGTCTTCAAAGAACCGTGTGAAAGTGTCGACAGCCGACGCCGCCATGGCGCTCCCCATGTCGTTTATGTCGCATATCCCCATATCAACAACTCTTCCGGGACATATTTTATCTACTTTCGGATATTCTCCCTGTACGGAGGTCTTTCCGAGCAGAACGCAGCCTGCGGCGGTGACCGTCCATTGCGCCGACGGCGGTCTCTGATTTCCGTATTCGAGAGGAAATCGGAACTGCCTTTCCGCGGAGCAGAAATGCGACGACGTTATCGCTATACAGCGCTCTGCGAATCCGCCGTCTATCGCCATTGCCGAAAGAATTATTGTTTCAGCCATCGTAGAACAAGCGCCGTAAACGCCGAAAAATTGCATACTATGATCGCGAACGCAATAATTCGAAGAAACGCACTGATTGAGCAGATCGCCCGCAAAGATAAAGTCGATGTCTTTTTCAGTAAAGCCCGATTTTTTGATGACACTGTCCATTGCCTCCTTTTGCATTTGTGTCTCCGCGCGTTCAAAAGTCTTCTGACCGAAGTATTCGTCTTCGGAAAAATGAGTAAACCATTTTCCGAGAGGTCCTTCCTTTTCTTTCTGACCTACGACCGCGCAATATTCAAGAAAATTCACTTCGGAAGATATCCCGAAAGTTCCCGATCCGATTTTTTTCATATTTTCACCCGCCGAATGTCTGAATCAGATAAATCACGATCCCGTAAACGACCGACGCCGCGACCCCGAAAACTATCACGGGCCCCGCAATAACGAACATTTTCGGCGCGGTTCCGAGAATAAGCCCTTCGGTCCTGAATTCCATGGCAGGGGAGACGACGGCGTTCGCAAATCCCGTTATCGGAACAAGAGTTCCCGCGCCTGCGTGTTTTGCAAGGGAATCGTAAAGCCCCATTCCCGTAAAAAGCGCGGAAAGAAAGACAAGGGATACCGATTCAAGGGTCGCTGCAACCTCTTTTTCAAGTCCCAAAGAAGAGTAAAGAGCAAACAAAAGTTGACCGACAACGCATATTAACCCTCCGACGACAAAAGCCAGCATACAGTCTTTTATTATCGGCGAATTTTTCTTTTTCTCCTCCGCAAGTTTTTCATATTCCTTTTTATCCATACGATCACGCAGCTTTTTCTTTTTTTTCTATTATCTGCCGCATATTCGGATTTTATGCAAAAAAATACCGCGGCGCAAACCGCGGTATCGGCAGTATTTATTTTGAGGGGTTCATTTCGATAAGTCCGTAATCTCCCTTTTTGCGTTTGTAAACGATGAACGGAGTGCCTCTCTCGTCGCAGAAAGCGAAAAAGTCGTGTCCGAGCATATTCATCTGTAAAACGGCTTCTTCGGGCGGCATGGGTTTTAAGTCAAGTTTTTTACGTCTTATTATTATGTCGCTGTCTTCGGTTATATCATCGTATTCGTCAAAAGTCGGGATCTGCGTCTTCAGACGTTTTTCGAGTTTCGTTTTGTGTTTTCTGATCTGCCTTATCAGCATGTCGATATCGCTGTCGATAGCAAGCTGGAACTCGGGAGCGTTGCTCTGCGCTCTGAAAATTATTCCGTTGTGTTCAATAGTGATCTCGGCTTTGCATACATCTTCTTTTTCAAGAGAAAAGACGATATTCGCGACGCTCTCTTCGCCGAAGAACTTTTCAAGTTTTGAAAGTTTTTTTTCGGTGTACTTTTTTAACGGTTCCCTGAGAGTCATTTTTCTTGATGTGTAGTTGATACGCATAGTTTTCATCCTTTCGCTTTCCCTATTACGGAAATCCCTTTCCGTATTTTTATTATACACTTTTTTTTACCGAAAATAAAGGGTGAACAGGGGTTAAAACTGTATGATATTTTTGTCAAATTACCGTTAAAAAATGTTCACATTGCCGAAAAATATTCAAAGACGAAAATATTCGTAAAAAACTGTTGACAATCGCGGTTTTTAATGCTATACTGACAATGTTAGGGCTTCCCCGAAGAAAGGATACTGTGATATGAAACTCGGTGTATTCAATCCTGCGCTTTATGACAGAAACTTTGCTGATGCCTGTAAATTTCTTAAAGACAACGGCGTCACCGCAATAGAAATAGGCTGCGGCGGATTTCCCGGAAGGACCCACTGCAACCCGGATATTCTGCTTAACGACGAAAAAGAATATAATAAATTTATGGATACCATAAAGGAGAACGGGCTTTTTGTCGGCGCGATAAGCGTCCACGGAAACGCCGTTCATCCCGATCCGGAGCAGAGAGCGCTGTTTGAAGACCATTTCCGCAAGGGCGTTCTTATGGCTGAAAAAATGGGCGTAGACAGAGTTATTACGTTCTCGGGCTGTCCCGGCGGTTCAAAAGACGACAAGACCCCGAACTGGGTCACCTGTCCATGGCCTAACGATTTTTCCGATATTCTTGATTATCAGTGGAACGAAGTCCTTATTCCGTACTGGAAAAAAGCCGTCGCTTTTGCAAAAGAACACGGCATAAACAAGATCGCTTTCGAAATGCACCCCGGTTTCTGCGTATATAACCCCGAAACTATGCTTAAACTCCGCGAAGCCGTCGGTCCCGAACTCGGAGCGAATTTCGATCCGAGCCACCTTATATGGCAGGGGATCGACCCCGTTGCCGCAATCAAAAAACTCGGCGACGCGATCTTTTTCTTCCATGCAAAGGATACGAAACTCGACAAGTACAATATTGCCGTAAACGGAGTTCTTGATACCAAGAGTTACGATAAGGTCCTTGACCGCTCATGGGTATTCCGCACCGTCGGCTACGGAAACGATTACGGTTACTGGAAAGATATGATATCCGCGCTCAAATCAATAGACTACGACTATGTTATCAGCATTGAACACGAAGACAGTCTTATGACCCAGAACGAAGGTCTTCTCAAGGCGATCGCTTTCCTCAAGGAAGTCATGACCTTTGACGGTAAGATCACCGACGCGTGGTGGATCTGATTTTGCAAAGTTTTCATAGTTTTGTTCAATTATCTTACGATTGTTATGGTATACTTCCCGTATGCCATTCATGAAGGCATAGCTCAGCTGGTTAGAGTACCTGCTTGACATGCAGGGGGTCGGTGGTTCAAGTCCACTTGTCTTCACCATAAAAAAGCACTTGCAGGCGCAAGTGCTTTTTTAATGAAGTTTTTGGGAGAATTCGGAGGATTGGGCAATGGCGTCTGATATCTGTGAAAAGAAAGTTGATCCTGACAGACTTTTGAATTTTGTCTGTGAACTCGGAATACGGCTTATAAGAAACGGTGCGGAAATTTACAGGGTAGAGGAGTCTATTTCCCGCGTTATTCACGCTTACGGATATTCCGATTCGGAAGTTTTTGCAATTCCGTCGTTTATTGTAACAAATATTCTTTCCGACGGCAGAAATTACAGCAAAATGGTCAAAGTCAGGACAGCGGGCAACAATCTTGACAGGCTCACGGGAATAAACGATCTTTGCAGAAAAATATGCAGTGAAGATATTCCGATAGACGAAGCCGAAAAAAGACTTCGCGCCATCATTGCCAAAAAAAGTTATCCGACTGCTTTGAGTTATGCCGCCTGCGGAGTCGTCGCCGCATTCTTTACTCTTTTTTACGGCGGAAGTGCCCTTGACGCCGTCATCGCGTTCTTTTCCGGACTTGCCGTAAAATTTGTCATTTCGGGAACAAAAAAACTGAAAGTAAATGTTTTCTTCTCGAATATCGCCGCAAGCGCTCTTCTTGCGGTCGTTCCTACTCTTTTAAGTTATCTTTCTTCCGATATTCACCTTGATAAAATAATAATCGGCGCGATAATGCTTCTCGTGCCCGGAATTGCGATAATGAACGTCGTCCGCGATATTCTTGCGGGAGATATGCTCACCGCCGTTACGAAATTTGCCGAAGCGATGCTCGTCGCCGTAGGTATTGCAATCGGTATCGCCATTCCGATAGCCGGGTTCAGACTTATATTTTAGGAGGGAACGGTAATGACAGTATCTGATTTTCTTCCTTGTATTTTCGCTCTTGTCAGCTGCGCTGCCTTTTCCGTCGTTTTTGAGATAAGAGACATAAAAATGCTTCTTTCTGCAAGTTTCAGCGGTTTTATTTCGTGGCTGGTTTTCACTCTTTGTGCTTTTGTCGGTACCGGAATATGGGCGGACACGATAAGGTATTTTATTGCAACTTTGGCGGTTGCGATATTGGCAGAAATATTCGCGAGGGTACATAAAGCGCCGGCGACCCTCTTTCTTATAATCGGAATAATACCTCTCGTACCCGGCGGCGGTATTTATTACACAATGGAGGCGCTGATAAACGGCGATATGCAGCTGTTTGTCTATAAAGGACTTTCAACGGGAGCGTGCGCAGGCGCGATAGCGGTCGGCTGTTCTATGGTATCGTCGTCGGTCAGAATGATAACCGCGGCAATAAGAAATGAAAAATAAAACAAAATTCCGTTACTTTGGCTGAGGGCTTTATGTGGCGGAATTTTTTCTGTATTCGGTCGGCAGTTTGCCGTATGTTTCCCTGAAGGCTGCGGCGAACCTGCTCTGGCTCTCGTAGCCTACCGCGTTTGCAACGGCTGCAATGTCATCGTTCGTATTGAGCAGCATTGCGGCGGCGGCTTCCATTCTGTGCTGTTTCATGTGCGCGGCGATCGACATTCCGTAAACCTTTTTGAATTCGTTTTTCAGGGTCGTTGTGTTCATAAGAAAAACTTTTGCAAGTTCTTCTATCGTAATTCTTTCGGAAAGATGTTCGACCATATAGTTATGGACGTTTCGTATTATTTCCGCCTGCGCCGCTTCGAAATCGACTGCCGCCTCGGGGCATGCTATCTGCATGACGCGTTCGACTATTTCGTGGAGCATTCGTATCTGCTCGGTGTCTGCGGCGCTGTAATAAACTTCTTTGCCGTCTCTTCGGCTTGTCAAAAGTCCGCTTTCCATAAGCGATTTCAAATGATGGGACACCGCGGGACTCGTCATATCAAGCATCGCCGCAATATTGATAACACATTCTTCCTGATGGCTTAAGAGCCAGAACATTCTTACCCTTACGGGGTCGCTCAACTGTCTGAAAATATCGGATACCGCAGTAAAACTCCGGATATCCGAAAGTTGTTTATGTATATTTTCGGCGTTTCGCAGCCTGCCGTGATCGTGCGGAAGTCTGAAATCCGACATTTTTTATCTCCTTTCGCCGTTTCGGAAATTCGGTTCGCCTTTTCGGACATAGCTTTTCAAAAAGGCTTGATTTTCTTCTTTTTTCATATTATACTACATTCAGAACAATTAAGCAAGTGTTAAATTGTATTCGGAGGTATTGAAAATGAAAAAAACTTATAAAATCGAAGTTGACTGTGCAAACTGCGCAAATCTTATGGAAGAAGCGGCGAAAAAGACCGCAGGGGTCGCCTCCGCAACCGTAAATTTCATGATGCAGAAAATGATAATTGAATTTGAAGAGGGAAGCGACGAGAAAAAAATAATGAAAGACGTCGTTAAAGCCTGCAAAAAAGTTGAACCCGACTGCGAAATAGAACTGTAAACCTTTTAAGGAGAAAAGACCATGACAAAAAAACAGAAAAAGGTTCTTATAAGAATAATAATAACCGCTGTAATGATTATCGGTCTGAAATTTATTCCGATAACCGGGATTCCGCAGCTGTCAGCATATCTTGCCGCATATTTAGTAATCGGATATGATATTCTTAGAAAAGCGGGCAGAGGAATACTCAACGGACAGGCTTTTGACGAGAATTTCCTTATGGCGGTCGCGACGATAGGCGCGTTCGTTATAGCGGTCTGGACGCAGAGCGGAGAATATGTCGAAGGGATCGCCGTTATGCTTTTTTATCAGATAGGCGAACTTTTCCAGAGTTACGCCGTCGGAAAGAGCCGCAAAAACATAACGTCCCTTATGGATATCCGACCCGATTATGCAAATATTGAGGAAAACGGCGAACTTAAAAAGGTGGATCCGGAAGAAGTCTCCGTGGGAAGCATTATAGTCGTTCAGCCGGGCGAAAAAGTCCCGCTTGACGGCGTTGTCGTTGACGGCACGTCAACTCTTAACACGAGCGCTCTCACGGGCGAGAGCCTGCCGCGCGATGTCGGAGAACAGGACGAAATTATAAGCGGCTGCGTAAATATGAGCGGCGTGCTTAAAATAAGAACAACGAAAGAGTTCGGCGATTCCACCGTTTCGAAAATTCTCGATCTTGTCGAAAACGCAAGTTCGAGAAAATCGAAATCGGAAGCGTTTATTTCCCGTTTTGCGAGAATTTATACGCCCGTCGTTTGTGTTTCGGCGTTTGTTCTCGGTATCATTTTTCCGCTCGTACGCATCCTTTTCGGAATGACTCCCGACTGGGTAGATTGGATATACCGTGCGCTGACCTTTCTTGTCGTAAGTTGTCCCTGCGCTCTGGTTATCAGTATCCCTTTGAGTTTCTTTGCGGGAATAGGCGGTTCAAGCAAAGAAGGCGTACTTATAAAAGGTTCGAACTATCTTGAAGCCCTTTCCGCTGCGGAATATATCGTTTTTGATAAAACGGGGACTCTGACAAAAGGCGTTTTCGAAGTTACGGCGGTTCATCATAACGAGATCGACAAAGATAAAATTCTTGAATATGCAGCCCTTGCGGAATGCGCGTCGTCGCACCCGATAAGCAAGAGTTTGCAAAAGGCATACGGAAAACATATCGACCGCAGAAGAGTTTTCGATATCGAGGAAATCAGCGGACACGGAGTTACGGCAACTGTCGACGGGCATAAAGTTGCCGCCGGCAACGGCAAACTTATGGATAGCCTCGGCGTTCGGTGCGTAGAGTGCCACAGCGTAGGAACGATAATCCATGTTGCCGTTGACGGGAAATATGTCGGACATATCGTAATTTCCGATATTATAAAGCCCCATTCGAAGGAAGCGATTGCGGAACTGAAAAAGGCGGGAGTAAAGAAGACGGTTATGCTAACGGGCGACGCAAAGGCTGTTGCCGAAAAGGTCGCCGCTGAACTCGGAGTCGATGAAGTCAGAAGCGAACTTCTTCCTGCCGATAAGGTTGCGGAAGTCGAAAAACTGATGAACGAAAAGGACGAAAAGGGCAAACTTGCGTTTGTCGGAGATGGTATAAACGACGCACCCGTTCTTACCCGTGCGGATATAGGAATTGCGATGGGGGCTATGGGCTCCGACGCCGCAATCGAGGCGGCAGACGTTGTTTTAATGGACGACGACCCCGAACAGATAGTAAAAGCGGTCAGAATATCGAGAAAATGTATCCGCATAGTCCGCGAGAATATTATTCTTTCTCTGGTGGTTAAATTTGCCTGCCTTGCGCTTACGGCTGCAGGGCTTGCGAATATGTGGGCGGCGATATTTGCCGACGTCGGCGTTATGATAATAGCGGTTCTCAACGCGATAAGGGCTCTGAAATATTAAAAATGAAAGGCTGACAGGGAAAACTGTCAGCCTTGTGTTTTACTGTGATATTTTTTCTGCCGGGTCAATATACTTGCCGTTATCGAGCATTGCAAAATGCAGCATATTTTTACCGTCGTATTTTTCCGAAACCGCGCTTTTCCCGGAAAGCCCTATTATCTGCCCGCCTTTTACTTCGTCGCCGGTCTTTACGGTCGGCGATTCGGCAAGAGACTGATATACTGTCTTTATCCCGTCTCCGTGGTCGATGAGAACGGTGACTCCCATAAGTCCGTCCGTATAAACATCTTCGATTTTTCCGTCTGCGGCGGCTTTTACTTCAAACGGTTCGCTGTCGACGTAATCTATTGCCTGATGGGTTCTCCAGTCTGCAAGAACGTCCGAAAAAACGGGAGTTGTACCCGAATAATTGCAGGCGATCTCTTTTTCGCAGGGATAAACAAAGACCGTCGGAGTTTTTTCTTCTTTTTCTGCGGCATTCCCGCCGTTTCCCGTATTGCTGTTTACGGCGGAATTTTCATTGTCTTCGACTTTCACCGTCTGATCTTTTTTAATGTTGTCGGACTGTTCCTTTCCCGTATATTTGTTGTCCGTCACCTGCGGCGGGGGATCGGTTTCCGCTTTTTCCTTGTTCATAACAGCGGCGGCGCCTGAAATAAGGACAAGCAAAAAACTTATCGCTAAAATTATGATAAGGGTCGAGCGTGTTTCGGAGTTTTTCTCCGTTTTTCTGAATTTTGAAGGCATACTAACACTCCTTTGCAGAGATTTCATTGTTAGTTTTGCCTTGTTTTTTCTTTTTTATACAAATAATGCCTATTGGAATCTCCGATAGGCTTTGTTGTCCCAAGAAAACCCCTTTACAACAGAGTATTTGTTGCAAAAGGGGTTATTTTCTGTCTATATGCGCCAGCGGGTTATGCTCCATGGCGTCTTTGAGTTCACTGTTTTCGAGGTGCGTATATATCTGCGTCGTTCCGAGGTTTGCGTGCCCGAGGACTTCCTGTAAGACCCTGACGTCGACCCCGTTCTGATGCATGAGGGTGGCGGCGGTATGCCGAAGTTTATGCGTAGAATATTTGTGATTGTTCAGGTTCGCTTTTTCGAGATAACTGCTTACAAGCGTCTGGACCATTCGGTTTGATATCCGCTTTTTGCGGTTTGTAACAAATAATGCGTGAAGTTCGGGCGGCGGGTTATATGTTTCTCTTACCGCCAGATAATTTTCAAGAGCCGAAACGCACGCTTCGTTCAGATAGACGTCCCGTTGTTTGTTGCCTTTTCCCGTAACACGCAGAACGTTTCCCGTTATGTCGTTCGTGTTTATCCCGACAAGTTCCGAAAGACGGAGCCCGCAATTGAGAAACAGCGTGATTATCGCATAATTGCGTTCTTTATTTTTGCCGTCGATGCTGTCGAGAAGCCTCATACATTCGTCGAGCGAAAGGTATATGGGAAGCGACTTCGGAGTTTTCGGGCTTTCGAGATAGGTTGTCGGATTTTCGTCAAGAACTCCCTGTTTGCAGAGAAATTTGAAAAAACTCCGCAGAGATGATATCTTGCGGTTGCGCGCCCTTACGGCGTTGCCCCTTTCTTCATTTACGAAGTTCAGAAAGACGTAAAGGTCGGACAGAGATATCTTTTTTATTTCCGCGAGCGAAACGTCCGACGCGTCGATTTCGTCAAAAGGGCAGTCCGAACCGTCTCTCGATTTTATAAAACGGAAAAACACCCGTAAATCGAGATAATATTCGTCAACCGTCTTGTCCGACATGTTCTTTATCGTTTTGCAGTAATAGAGAAATTCGGCGGCAAAATCCGGTATATATTCATATTTTGCGTATTTGCCCATAAATCACCTTATAACTTTGAAAGTACGTCTCTGAGCGATGATACTCTTATTATTTCCATTCCCGAAATTTCGGTTCCTATCTTGTTTTTTGCCGGAATTATCGCACGCGTAAAACCGAGTTTCCGCGCTTCGATGATCCTTTTTTCGATCGACGAAACTATTCTTACTTCTCCTGCAAGTCCTATCTCTCCGATAAGCACGGTATCCGACGGGATAATAAAATCTTTGAGGCTTGAAGCAAGCGCCGTCGCTATCGCAAGATCCGCCGCAGGCTCGGAAATGCGCAGCCCTCCTATAATATTAAGGTATGCGTCGGAATTTCCGAAATAAAGTCCGCATCTTTTTTCGAGAACCGCGATCAGAAGATTCAGCCTGTTATAATCATATCCTGTCGAAACTCTTCGCGGCGCGGGGAACGGTGTTTGCGAAACGAGCGCCTGAATTTCGGCGATTATCGGTCTTGTTCCCTCAAGGACCGCGACTGTCGCAATGCCCGATACGCCCTCGGGTTTTCCCTGCATGAACATCGCGGACGGGTTTTCGATTTCGCGAAGGCCCTCTTTTGCCATTTCGAAAACGCCTATCTCGTTTGTGGAACCGAACCTGTTTTTTACGGCGCGCAGAATTCTGCAGTCAAGCGTTCGTTCTCCTTCGAAATAGAGAACGGCGTCGACCATGTGTTCCATTACTTTCGGTCCGGCAATCGACCCCTCTTTATTGACGTGCCCTATAAGGAATATCGGGATACCGCTTGATTTTGCAATGCGCATAAATTCGCCGGTACATTCCTTTACCTGGGAAACGCTTCCGGGAGAAGAGGAAATATCTTCTCTTGAAATCGTCTGAACGGAGTCTATTATTACTATATCGGGTTTCTGCTCGAGAATTCTTTCTCTTATTCTTGAAAGATCGGTTTCGGAAAGTATCAGGATATTGTCGGAGGTGACGCCTATCCTTTCCGCTCTCATTTTTATCTGTTTCGGAGATTCTTCTCCCGAAATATATAAAACGGAAATGTCGCGGACGATACTTTTGCACATCTGCAGTAAAATCGTCGATTTTCCAATGCCGGGTTCTCCGCTGATAAGAACGAGAGAACCTGCGACAATCCCTCCGCCGAGAACTCTGTCGAATTCTTTTATTCCCGTCGGTATCCGGTTTTCGTCGGTGTAGTCGATCTCCCGCAGTTTCAACGGAGCGGAGGACGCTATATCGGATATGGAGCGACCCGAAAGAGGCTTTGCCTTTTCCGCGGAAACGATCTCTTCGGTCATTGAGTTCCATGCTCCGCACCCGGCGCATTTTCCCGCCCATTTCGGACTTGTGTATCCGCATTCGGTGCATATAAAAACGGTTTTGGTCTTTGTCGCCATATAAAAATCCTCTTGCATTTTATTTCTCATTCATTATAACATAAAAATCCGTGTTTGAAAAGGGGAGGGAAAACAAAATTATATTGACATTCGTCGCTTTTTATGATAAAATATCTGTGTTTCAGGAAATTTGCAATGACCGGAGGTGTATTCATTGTATAATAACGATCTTGAAAATATTTCCGTCGACCAATCTTCGGAAAACGAAGAGGAAACTCTTGCGAAAATAAGAGAACACGTTAAGAGATATGCAAACCCGAATTGTCTTAATATCGGGCTTTTTACCGATACTTTTACTCCCGATATAAACGGAGTTTCCGTTTCCGTTGCGACCTTGCGCAATCAACTGAAAAAAATGGGACACAACGTTTACGTCGTCTGTCCGTCTCTTGATACGAAACTTACCGGTACGACTTTTGAGGACGGGATCCTGCGTATTCCCGCAATCAAACTTGCAGGGCTTTACGGATACCGTCTTGCGCGGCCTTACAGCCTCAAGGCTCTTTTGTATATCAGAGCGATGAACCTTGACGTTATCCATAACAACACCGAATTTTCGATGAGGATTCTTGCGAACGTCGCTTCGGCGGCTTACGATATACCTTATGTTTATACTTACCATACTTTATGGGAAGATTATACATATTATATAAACAAGGGATATTTTGACAAGCAATCGCGAAAACTGGTAGGGGCGTATACGAAACATATCGCAAACAACTGCGACGAAGTAATAGTTCCGACCGAAAAGACAGCGAGAATATTAAGAACTTATAAAGTCGCAAAATCAATGCACGTTATACCCACGGGCATTGATACCGAAAGACTCAATCCGAAAAATCTTGATAAGGAAAAACTTGCGGCATTAAAAAAACAGTTCGGACTTGAAAACTGTTTCTGTATCTGTTATGTCGGGAGAATAGCAAAAGAAAAGAAGATAGACTTTATCCTTGACTGCATTCAGACCATAAAGGAAAAGATCCCGTCTTTCAAGTTCGTTATTACGGGACTCGGACCCGAAGTCGAGGAGATAAAGGAACATTCGAAAAAACTCGGTCAGGAAGATTACGTTATCTTCACCGGGAAACAGCCGGCAGATCAGATACAGTATTTCTACTCGCTCGGCGATGTTTTCTGTACGGCGTCGGATACCGAGACGCAGGGGCTGACTTATTTCGAGGCTTTGGCATGCGGTATCCCGATATTCGCAAAGCGCGACGAATGTCTGACCGACGTTTTGATCGACGGTAAAAACGGTTACGGATTCGATACCGAAGAAGAACTTATCGACGCCGTTATGAAATACTATAATCTTTCGCCCGAAGAAAAGCGGAAAATGAAAGAAGCGGCTCTTGCGAAAGCGGACGAATATTCCACGGAGAACTTTGCGAAAAACGTTCTGAAAGTATACTATCAGGCGATAAAAAACGGAAGAAAAGGACAGAATATAGGTGAATAATATGTATTATATAGGAATTGACCTCGGCGGCACGAATATCGCCGTCGGACTTGTTGATAAAGACGGACATATCGTCGGGAAAAAATCGGTAAAAACGGGAAATGAAAGACCTTTTAAGGATATTCTCAGGGATATGGCAAACTGTACTCTTGACCTGCTCAAAGAACTCAATGTCAGCCTTGATGAGATAATCTCAATAGGTATCGGGACTCCCGGTTCCGTCGACAGCGAAAACGGCGTTCTTGTCTACGCAAACAACTTTGCGGAAAAAGAAAATATCAAAATGCGCGAAATATTGCAGTCATATATCGATAAGCCCGTTTATATGACAAACGACGCAAATGCCGCGGCTCTCGGAGAAGTTGTCGCAGGGGCGGCAAAAGGATACAAAAACGTTGTCGTTATTACGCTCGGAACGGGCGTCGGCGGCGGCGTTATTATAAACGGTCAGCTTTATGAGGGACAGTATTCGGCGGGGGCTGAACTCGGTCATATCATGCTTATGCACGGCGGAGAGCCCTGTTCCTGCGGCAGAAGAGGTTGTTGGGAGGCTTACGCGTCGGCGACCGCGCTTATCCGTCAGACCAAAAGAGCGATGGAGGCGCACCCCGAGTCTTATATGAACAAGATCGCAAGTCTTGACAAAGTGAGCGGCAGAACCGCATTTATCGCCGCGAAAGAGGGCGACGAAGCAGGGCAGGCGGTCGTAGATAAATATATTCAGTATATCGGCGAAGGTCTTGTCGATATCATCAATATTTTCCGTCCCGAAATTCTGATAATCGGCGGAGGTATCTGCAATGAAGGCGAATATCTCTTAAAGCCGCTCAGGGAATTTTTAAGAAAACATTCTTACGGCGGAGATCTTCACCCCGCGCAGAAACTCGCGGTCGCGGCTCTCGGAAACGACGCCGGAATCATCGGCGCGGCATTCCTCGGTAAAAAACAGTAAAAGATGCACCCGGGCTGAAAAAGTCCGGGTGTAAATAAATTACGGAGCAGAAAATGAGAGAAGTCATAATTTCCGAAAACGACGCGGGACAGCGTCTCGACAAATTTATGTCGAAAAAATTCAAAACAATGCCGCCGTCGCTCCTGTATAAATATCTGCGGCTCAAGTGCGTTCGCATAAACGGGAAAAAGACGTCGCGGAAAGATGCTGTCCTCAAAAAAGGAGACGTTCTTTCCTTTTATATAAGCGATGAGTTTTTCGACGGCGAACCGACATACGGAAAAGAATTTCTTACGGGAATATCTCCGTCGTTCGGCGTTATATACGAAGATGAAAACGTTATTCTTATGGAAAAACCGCAGGGGCTTCTCTGTCAGGGGGACGACAGCGAGAAAAGAAACACTCTCGACAACCACCTTCGGGCATATCTTTTCAAAAAAGGAGAGTACGACCCCGAAAGTGAACAGTCGTTTGCCCCGTCGCTCTGCAATCGGATAGACAAAAATACTCACGGAATAGTCATCGGCGCCAAAAATGCGGAAGCCTTGAGAATTCTCAATGAAAAGATCAAGAACCGCGAACTTACGAAAGTTTATCGCTGTCTCGTTTTCGGAACCCCCGAACCCCGTTCCGGGATTTTTACCGCATACTTAAAAAAGGACAGTGCCGAAAATCATGTTCATATTATCCCGTCGCCCGATAAAAACGGGGAATATAAAAAAATAGTGACGGAATATTCGGTTCTGAAAACCGACGGGAAGACATCTCTTCTCGAAGTGACGCTGCACACGGGCAGAACTCATCAGATAAGGGCGCATCTTGCGTATCTCGGTTATCCGATTGTCGGCGATATGAAATACGGTGATGCAAAAAAAAATGAGGCGTATCCTTTTAAGTTTCAGGCGCTTTCTTCCTGCAAACTCACTTTTTCCTTTAAGTCTCCCGCAGGAAAACTTGAATATCTGAAAGGCAGAACCTTTGAAATAAAGCCGTTTTTCGACGATATTTATTGTCGGTTATAAAAAGTTCAAAATTTGAGTAATTCGGAGAAATACAGAGTAATTCGGAGATATTTGCAGAAAAATAAATTTTCATTCGGGTTTTTTCGGGAAAATACATAAAAAATATAAAAAAACGCTTGACAAATACGGAAAAAAATATTATTATGTATCCGTTAAGCAAAAAACTTTGCTGAAAATTGTCAACCGGTTTTACGGTCTGTTCCGAACCTCGGCAATGATTAAAAAAAGAATAGTCTTAACAAATTTTGTTTATCTGATTTTGGTTATCTTTTGAGGGGAGATAGAAACATGGCTGACACCATTGTCCGTCTCGAGGACGTTTCTGTTGCCTTTGATGGAGAATTGATACTGGATAAGTTAAATTTGGAAATCAAAGACAAGGAATTTGTTACATTACTCGGGCCCAGCGGCTGCGGAAAAACCACAACGCTGCGCATTATCGGCGGTTTTACGCGCCAGGATGAGGGTAATGTTTTTTTTGCGGGCAAAAATATAAACGAAGTACCCGCATACAAACGGAATATCAACACCGTATTTCAGAAATACGCACTGTTTCCGCATCTGAACGTTTACGACAATGTCGCTTTCGGACTTCGCATTAAAAAAGCGAAGAAGGAAGAAATCGACAGGAAAGTAAAGGAGATGCTGAAGCTTGTCGATCTTGCAGGGTTTGAAACGAGAAACGTCACTTCTCTTTCAGGCGGCCAGCAGCAGAGAGTCGCTATTGCGAGAGCGCTTATCAACCGTCCGAACGTGCTGCTTCTTGACGAGCCGCTGGGAGCGCTTGACCTGAAACTCCGCAAGGATATGCAGCTTGAACTTAAAAATATGCAGCAGAAAACGGGTATTACCTTTGTCTACGTAACGCACGACCAGGAAGAAGCGCTTACGATGTCCGATACCGTCGTCGTTATGAACAAGGGCGTTATCCAGCAGATAGGTTCGCCTATCGACATATATAACGAACCGAAGAATGCGTTTGTCGCCGATTTTGTCGGTGAAAGCAACATTTTTGACGGGCAAATGAACGAAGACCTGAAAGTAACGTTTGACGGTCATGAGTTTGTCTGCGTCGATCCGAGACCTGACGAAAGCGGTGAAGTCGACGTCGTTATCCGTCCCGAAGACGTTGAATTTACTGCGGCGGATGCCGGAATGATATCGGGCAAAGTCGAAAGCTGTCTTTTCAAGGGCGTTCACTACGAAACGACCCTTAACCATAACGGAAATATCTGGCTTATTCATTCCACCTCGGCAGCGCCCGTCGGCGAAACGATAGGCATCAAAGTCATTCCCGAAAACATTCATATTATGAAGAAAATGTACGGGGCTGATATAAATACCGTTCCCGCGGAAGTTTTATCGGAAGACGACGACTGTCTTTACACCGTTCTTATCGACGGCGTGAAATTCGGCATAAATACCGCCAGAAAATTGAAGGAAGAAGATAATATTTCAATAAGGATACGCCCCGACGCCATTGATATCGTTGCCGCCGACGAAGGCGATATGAACGGCTATATCGACAGCGTTATCTGGAAGGCGGATCACTACGAACTTCTTGTCGAAACCGAAAACCGCCGTTTCAAAGTCAACCGTCAGATAGACGAGCAGGCAGGAACCGTCGTAGGTCTTAAATTCGACTTTTCGGAAGCCGAGATCCTTTCTCCGGAGGTATAAAGATGCTTTCGAGAAAACCTCTTATTCCGTATGTCGTCTGGATGGCTCTTTTTGTGGTCATTCCGATGATAATTGTAATTTATTATGCTTTTACCGATGAATCGGGCGCATTTACCCTTGAAAATCTTCAGGTTATTCCGAAATACGGTCCGGTAATTCTCGACTCTCTCAAAATAGCGCTTATTTCGACGGTAATATGTCTTGTTCTTGCGTATCCGTTCGCGCTTATAATGACGAATATGAAAGTCTCGACACAGCGGATGATGAATATGATCATCATGCTGCCGATGTGGATGAATTTCATTCTCCGTATCGTCGCATGGGTCGTAATTCTCCAGCCGAACGGACTTCTCGACAACATTCTCGGCATTTTCGGTTTCGGCAGAAACACGATATACCATACCGAAGCGGCTATCGTTATCGGAATAGTCTATAACTATCTTCCGTTTATGATTTTGCCGATATATACGACGCTTTCCAAAATAAGCAAACCTCTTATTGAGGCGAGCCGCGACCTCGGCTGCAACGGATTCAACGTTTTGAGAAAAGTTATTTTTCCTCTCAGTATTCCCGGTGTTATTACGGGGATCACGATGGTTTTT
This sequence comes from uncultured Eubacteriales bacterium, assembly GCA_934501435.1. GTDB lineage: Bacteria > Bacillota > Clostridia > Oscillospirales > UBA644 > Geddesella. The sequence goes on along the minus strand of CAKSTW010000001.1, from coordinate 199,754 downwards.
GTCCCTGCGGCGAGCGTTATAGTTATCAGCACCCGTCTCGGCGGATACAAACTTGTCGGAGACGTTATCGAAAGTTATTTCAAGGGCGCGGGCGCGAACATGAACGCAGGCTCGATGCTTTCGTTTGTCCTTATGGTCATAATAGTTATCTGTATGGCGATAATGAACAAATTCGATAACGGCGAAGATTCGGCTATCGTATAGGAGGGTGGACGATGAAAAAAACACTTTCCGTTATTTATATACTGCTTATAATCGCGTTTCTTTATCTGCCGATAGCTCTTATGATTTTTCTGTCGTTTAACGACAATTCGTCGGCGATAACCGTTTTCCGGGGTTTCACTTTCGACAATTATATAAAGATATTCAAAGACGAAAGACTTTTGTCGGTTCTTATGAATTCGCTTCTTATCGCGGCTCTTTCCGCAACGTTTTCTTCAATTCTCGGAACGACCGCGGCGCTCGGAATATATAATCTGAAAAAACGCACGAGAAAGATCGTCCTGAATATTTCAAACCTGCCGATAATCAACCCGGAAATAGTTACGGGTATTTCCCTAATGCTTATTTTCATTCTTCTTTTTTCGATGCTGAATATAAAACTCGGTTTTCTGACGGTTTTGCTTTCGCATATCTGCTTTAATACGCCGTATGTCGTTCTCAACGTTTTACCGAGGCTTCGCAGAATGAACAAAAATCTTTACGAGGCGGCTCTTGACCTCGGCTGCTCTCCGACGGGCGGATTTTTCAGGGTCGTGCTTCCCGAGATTTTCCCCGGAATACTCGCGGGATTTCTGATATCATTCACATATTCGATCGACGACTTCGTAATAAGTTATTTCACGGGCGGAACTTTCCAGACGCTTTCTGTTTATATAAACAACAGCCTTAAAAAAGGACCTCAGCCGTGGATGCTTGCAATGACGGGGCTTCTGTTTATCGTAATCTTTACTGTTTTACTTATAACCAATATTAAAGACACTGTGGCTGAAAAGAAAGCCAAGGTCTCACTTTAAGGAGGATTCGGAATTGAAAAGAATTGTTTCTGTTGTACTTGTGATCGCGCTTCTTGCCGGGCTTACCGTTATGTTTTCCGCCTGCGGAGACAAAAGGGAAGTATTGACCGTCTGCAACTGGGGAGAATATATCAGCGATGAGGACGACGGCGAAGAAATTTTCGACGTAATCAAAAAATTCGAGGAAGAATATAACGTCCATGTTGACTATCAGCTTGAAGAAACAAACGAGTCACTTTATACAAAACTCAAGAGCGGTTCGGTTAGTTACGACGTTATTTTCCCGTCGGATTATCTTATCGAACAGCTTATAAGCGAAAATATGCTCGCAAAACTTGATTTCAATAATATCCCGAACTTTTCAAATATAATGGACAAGTTCAAAAATCTCGATTATGATCCGACTAATGAATATTCCGTTCCGTATTTCTGGGGAACCGTCGGAATAATCTATAACGAAGACCTTGTTGAAGGTGAAGTCACAAGCTGGGACGATCTCTGGACCGATAAATACCCGAATATGGTTCTTATGTTCGATAATCCGAGAGACGCTTTTGCTATTGCCGAAAACAAACTCGGCTATTCGATGAATACCACCGATGAAAACGAAATAAGAGCGGCTGCCGAAGAACTCAAAAAACAGAAATTCAGTTTTGTAATGGATCAGATATTCACAGATATGCCTGCAAATGCTGCGGTTCTCGGTCCGTATTACGCAGGGGACTATCTTACCATGGCTGCCGAAAACAAGAGCCTCAAATTCGTAAGACCCGAAAGCGGAACGAATATTTTCAACGACGCGATGTGCGTACCTGCGACAAGCGAACATAAAGAACTTGCCGAAAAATTTATAAATTATATGCTCCGCGCCGACGTCGGGCTTGCAAACACCAAGGCTCTCGGCTACTCTACTCCCAATCAGGCGGTATACGACCTTCTTGATGATGAGACCAAAAACGACGAGGTCGCATATCCCGAAATTCAGGAGAACTGGGAGGCATTCCGTATGCTTCCGAAAGAGACCAACGAACTTATGCGTGAACTCTGGAACGAAGTTACGACTGCAAACAAGTAAAAAAATTTGTGTATTAGCGTAAAAGCGGGCAAATCTGCCCGCTTTTACGATGCGTTTAACGCTTTGAACTGTCTATCGGATAGTCTCTTCGGCGGATTATTTCTTCCGAGGCGATCCGTCCGATTTTCAGAGACCCCAAAGCGACGGAAACCGCGATTATTATATAAAGCATAAGTCTACCTCCGAAAGCGTTATTGCCCTTATATTTTAGCCGTTTTTTTTAGGGAATACTCCGTCGGAACTTGACATTTGAGTATTTATATGGTAGACTGTCGTATATGATAAATAGTACAGTTTCATATCGTCTACAACACAGAAGGAACAGCTATGAAGTTTTTTATTGACGCAAACTTTATAATATCGCTGATATTCACGGTTTGCTACTCTTATCAGATAATATATACGATTATAGCCTGCTTCATAAAACCCAAAAAATTCCCCGAAGCCCCGTTTCACCGTTACGCTCTGCTGGTGGCTGCTCGAAATGAAAAAAACGTTATTTCGCAACTTATAGAAAGTGCGAAAAATCAGACTTACCCGTCGGAGATGTACGATATATATGTCGTTGCGGACAACTGTACCGACGAAACGGCGGAAATTGCCCGAAATGCGGGCGCCATAGTCTTTGAGCGTTCCGATACGGAAAATGTCGGCAAGGGGTTTGCGCTTGATTTTCTTTTTCAGAAAATATTTGAAGAAAAAGGAAACGAGTATTACGACGGATATTTTATTTTTGATGCGGACAATCTGCTCGACAAAAACTATATCTATGAAATGAACAAGGTTTTTTCTTCGGGCTATGAGATCATTACATCGTACCGTAATTCGAAGAATTACGACAGCAGTTGGGTCTCCGCAGGGTATTCTCTCGGCTTTCTGCGCGACGCGAAATTCCTGCACAATGCACGAATGATAGTCAACAGCGGAAGCGTTATTTCGGGAACGGGGTTCCTTGTTAAAAAAACGATAATCAACGAGCAAGGCGGCTGGAAATTCTTTACGCTTACCGAAGACTGTGAATTTTCGATAAAGAATATCATCGACGGACACAAGGTCGGATATTGCCACGACGCGATTTTTTACGACGAACAGCCCGTTGATTTTATGACTTCCGTAAGGCAGCGGCTGCGCTGGGTCAAGGGCACGTTTATCGTTTTCGGAAAGTACGGCAAAGAAATATTCGCCTCTCTTTTCAAAAAGGGCGGGTTTACGATCTTCGACGTTATAATGACTTCTTTCCCGGCAATGTTATTGTCTACAATGTCGCTTATAGTATGTATCGCCGGAATAATATTTGCAATAGTTACGGGAAATCCGCGTCTTGATGAAGTTCTTGAAATTTTGATTTCATCCGTTGCGGGTTCTTATATGATGCTTTTTGCGCTGGGACTTCTTACGGGGATTACCGAAAGAAAACGCATAAAATGCAGGAAATGGAAGAAAATACTGTATTATTTTACTTTTCCGATATTTCTCCTTTCCTATATCCCGATATGTGTTGTAGCGCCTTTCAAAAAGGTAAAATGGAAGCCGATCGAACATTCCGTAAGCCTTTCCGTCGACGACGTCAAAAAAGAAAACAAAGAACTGTCGTCCGATATAAAACGGTAAAAATCAATGCAAAAAAAAATCTGTCCTCGGACAGATTTTTTTTATATTATCAAATTATTTCGCTGCGTTGAAGAGGGAAGCAAGCGCCGCTTTCTTATGAGCCGCCGTATTCTTGTGAAGAAGTCCTTTTGCAACTGCTTTGTCAAGAACTTTGTAGCCGCGGTTGAGTGCTTCTGCGCTCTTGTTCGTTTCGATCTCTGCACGGACTTTCTTGAGTTCGGTACGAAGCTGGGATTTTGCGATCTTATTCTTAAGGGTTTTTGTGTCTGTTACCTTAACGCGTTTTTTTGCGGATTTGATATTGGGCATTTTTATTTTCTCCTTTGATATCTTTTTATTACTTTGGCATTATACCAGATAATTTCCGCAAAAGCAATAGAAAACTTTCAAACTTTTTGTAAACTATTCGCTATAACCTGCTTGAATACTGAAAAAATCAGGCTTTATAAAGTTTCATGTCTCCGGGCTTTACCCATTTGAGTTTTCTCATTATCGAATCGAAAAGCAATGTTAAAAGAGCGGGCGCAATAAAGTGCATTACCGCAATCGTTATGAGAGTGTATGCAACGGAATAATTCTGCGACATTGCCGCATAAGCCCCGAACTGTCCGACAAATCCCGACGTTCCCATTCCCGCGCCCTCCGGGGTATTGGTCATTCCGAGAAGTGCGGTTGAGACAGGACCGAGAACCATTGAAGCGAGCGTCGGAGCTATCCATATCTGTGGTCTGCGGACGATGTTCTGGAACTGAAGCATTGACGTTCCGACGCCTTGGGAAATAAGACCGCCCCAGCCGTTATCTCTGAAGGAAGCGACCGCAAATCCGACCATCTGGCAGCAGCAGCCCACCGCGGCGGCGCCTGCGGCAATTCCGCTGAGCCCTATCGAAATACAGATCGCTGCGGAAGATATCGGCGCGGTGAGCGCAAGCCCTACGACGGCGGCGATGAGAATTCCCATGGGAATGGGGTTCAGCTCCGTCATGCTGTTTATCATATTACCGAGAGACGTCATAAACGCAGAAATGTAAGGACCTGTCAGTATTCCTATAAGTCCGCCCGAAACGGTCGTTACGACAGGAGTTAAAACTATATCTATTTTTGTTTTTTCGGAAACAAGACCGCCGAGTTCGACCCCGACTACCGCCGCTACATACGCCCCGACAGGTCCTCCGGCGAGATATCCGACAGCGCCCGAAATTGCGGAAGAAAACGTCACCATTCCTTTTGCTTTCATTCCCCAGGCGATAGCGACGCCGATAGCCGCTCCGACGACCTGCCCCGATGTTGCAACGTCCGAAATTTTCGTCAGAAAATCAAGCCCCGGAATTTTTGCTATCTGCGAAATTATAAGTCCGAGGATAAGGGACGAGAAAAGTCCGAGAGCCATTGCTCCGAGAGCGTCAATGAAATATTTTTTCAGAAGCGTTTTTATTATGCCGGAAGATTTTCCCTGCGCCATGATATTTTCCTCCAATAAATAATTTCCTTCAGTATATTCATTTTTTATTAACTTACGGTTGCTTTTGTGCAACTTTTTTATTAAAAATGCATAAATCACCGCAAAGCCGCAAAAATAACGGCGGAGTTGATTTTATGAAAAGATTTGTCGGCAGAAGCGACGTGGCGTCGGAGGCGGTTTCGCGCATATCGGGGGAAATATCGGGAGTCGTAAAAAACGAATATGCCGAAAACGGCGTTCGGGTGACCGCAATTAAAATTACGGACGATTACGCCTCCGAAGTTATAGGTAAACCGAAAGGGGAGTACGTCACCGTCGATATCGGTACTGCTTTTGAGGACGACGGCGTTTTTCAGACGGCAATAGAAGTAGTTTACCGTAACCTTTCGGAAATGCTGATAAAAAAAACAGGTAAACGAATGTTCACTGCGCTTATCGCAGGGCTCGGGAATTCCGCTTTGACTTCCGACGCGATAGGTCCCGAGACTGTAAAAGGCATAATCGTCACCCGTCACATAAAAAGCGCGTCTCCGAGGATATTTGAAGATATGAAGTTCAATTCCGTCAGTATTACCGTCCCCGGCGTTCTCGGAAGTACGGGAATAGAGTCGTCGTCCGCGGTAAAAGCTCTTGCAAAAGAAGTTGAGCCCGATATAATAATCGCAGTCGACGCTTTGGCATCCGATAATCCGGAAAGGCTCTGTCGCTCGGTTCAGATAACCGATACGGGGATTTCTCCGGGTTCGGGGGTGGGAAACTCAAGAAAAGAACTTTCCGAAAATACGCTGTCTGTCCCCGTAATCGCTGTCGGCGTGCCTACTGTCTCCGATTCTCTTACCGTAACCGGAAGCGTTATTTCCGGAGTTTTGTCTTCTCTTGAAAACTCTTCGGACAGTTCCGATATTCTGTTTTCCGACAGACTTTCGTCGGTATGGAACGAAACTTCTTTCGAAATTCTTAAAGATAAGATAACGGCGTCGGCTTTCAATTATATTATAACACCGAAAGATATAGACTGTCTCGTGAAAAAGGCGGCAAGGCTCGTTTCCGTATCCGTAAACAAGGCACTCCACAACGGAATTTCGGAAGAAGATATAAACGCGCTTCTCGGCGGGTAATATTTCAAAGACAAGCACTGTATAATGTAACGTGAAAGCGGAGGAGTGTGGAAGATTATGGAAAAACATGGACGGGTAAAACGGTTTTTTTATAAAAAAAGAGAAAAGATACGCGGTTTTTTTATTTTTCTCGTGATACTGTCGGGGATAATACCGACGGCAACTTTGTCTTTGTCATATCCGGAAACGGTGAGCGGAAACAGAGGTCAGTCGGAAGATTTTATCATAAGCGACGATCTCGAATACAACGGGGTTTCGATATTTGAAAAATACAGGCTTCCCGAAGAAGAAATTCCCGACGGCGCTCATAAGGTGCTGAAAACTACGCTCGGCGCGGCGAAATGGATGGATTCTTTCGGCGGCGTTACGGTAAACAACGAGGGTAAGAAAAATTTCGATATAGAAAAACTGCTTTCCGAAAAATCGGAAATAAAAGTTGACAAAACGAAAAAATATCAGGTTCTGATAGTTCATACGCATGCAACGGAGTCGTACAATGTCTACAATACCGATTATTACGACGGCTCTATGAAATTCCGAAGCGACGACAACAATCAGAATATGATACATATAGGCAATATAATCGCGTCGAAACTCGAAGAAGCGGGCTACGGCGTCATTCACGACAAAACGCAGCATGACAACCCCGATTACAACAGTTCCTACGATTCTTCGAATCTGTCGATACATTCATATCTTGAAAAGTATCCCGAGATACAGATAGTTCTCGATGTCCACAGGGATACCGTCATAACCTCTTCAAAAACGAAATATCGCGCAGTCGCGGAAATAAACGGCGAAACGGCGGCGCAGGTGATGATACTTCTCGGTTCGGGAAGCGAAAAATACATAAACGACCACTGGGAAGAAAATCTGAAATTTTCTCTTATGATACAGAAAACGGCAGCGGAAAAATATCCGGGACTTATGAGACCGATACTTCTGCGCAATTACCTTTACAATCAGGATATTACACCCGGAAGTATTCTTGTTGAGGTCGGGACCTGCGGAAATACTCCCGAAGAAGCGGAAAAGGGCGCGGGTTATTTTGCGGAGTGCCTTGCCGAGGTTCTTGACGTCATAAACGAAAAAGGAGTTTTGCAGTGAAGAAGGCTGTCCCGGCGCTTGTCGCCGTATTTATTTTATTGTGCCAGATATGTTTAAGCGCTGAAACAAACGCCGGGGCGTACGTCCTTATCGACGCGGGAAGCGGGAAAATTCTGTCGGCAAAGAACGAAAATGAAAGACATGAGCCCGCAAGCACGACGAAAATACTTACGGCGCTCGTAGCACTTGAAAACGCGCCTCTTTCCGCCGTATTCACCGTTTCGGAAAAAGCGGCGGCGGTGGAGGGATCGGGGATAGGGATAGAAGCGGGCGAAAAAATATCTCTTGAAGATCTTCTGTATATGCTTCTGCTGAAATCGGGAAACGACGCGGCGGTGACTATCGCGGAAAATATTGCGGGCAGCGAAAAGGCATTTGCCGGGATGATGAACAGACGTGCGGCGGAAGCAGGGTGCAAAGACAGTCATTTTACAAATCCGCACGGACTTCACGACGACGGGCATTATACGACGGCGAAAGACCTTGCAATGATAGCTGTCGAGGCTCTGAAGAACGAAACGTTTTCCGAAATAGTTTCTACGCGCATAAAGACTTTGAACTATAAAAAACTTACCGTAAAAAATTCCAATAAACTGCTTGAGGACGAAATTTTTACGGGAGTGAAGACGGGGTTTACGAAAGCCGCGGGCAGATGTCTTGTTACTTCTGCAAAAAAGGACGGGGTTACCCTTGTCTGTGCAACGATGAAAGACCCCGACGACTGGAGAGACCATAAGGAACTGATGAGCAGAGGCTTTGAAAGAGTGTCGTCTTTTGTTCTGTATGACGAGGGAGAATATTCCGAATTGAAAACTCTTCTCGGAGGAGAGGCTGTCGGCAGGTATATAAATTCCGAAAAAATAACGGGAAGCATAATAGACGGCAAAAAATGCGCATATACTGCCGTTCCAAGGCTTTACCCCTCAATATTTGCTCCGGCGGCGGAATATTCTTACGGCGGATACCTTGAGATAAAATGCGGAGACTTTACCGTAAAAAAAGTTCCGCTCTGTCTTTCCGGTGGAGTAGAAAGCGCCGAAAAGGTGTGCGGTTTTGAGCTTTTTTCATACAATTTGCGAAAATTATTGAAAACGCTATTGTAAAATCCGTTGAATTATGATAAACTCCCTGTATAAAATATTTTATCGGAGTTATAAATGAGAATTCAGAAATTCATAGCGGAATGCGGCGTATGTTCGAGAAGAGCCGCAGAAGAACTTGTCCGCGCGGGGCAGATAACCGTAAACGGGAAGACTGCCGAAATAGGACAGGACATCGACCCCGAAAACGACAGGGTATCCTACGGAAAAAAGAGACTTCGCCTGAAAGCGTGCGATAAACAGTATTTTGCATTTTACAAGCCGAGAGGCGTTATAACGTCAATGAAAGCGCAGGACGACAGAAGCGTCGTCGCGGAACTTATTCACGGAATAATGGGCAGGGTATATCCCGTCGGACGTCTCGACAGGGACAGCGAAGGACTTCTTATCCTCACCGACGACGGAAATCTCGCGCAGAGACTTTCTCACCCGAGCCACCATATCCCGAAGACGTACAGAGTCACGGTAAAAGGCAATCCGTCGGACGAAATTCTTGATAAACTCCGTTCGGGCGTGACGCTCGACGACGGGGACGTCACGTCTCACGCCGACGTCCTGATCCACTCGCAGACCGAAGATAAGACTGTTCTCCATATCACTCTTTACGAGGGCAAAAACCGTCAGATAAGAAGAATGTGCGACGCTGTCGGACTTGATATAATGCTTCTTAAGAGAATTTCGGTCGGCGACGTTTCGGTCGGACGTTTGAAGCCCGGCGAATATCGCCCTCTTTCTCATTCGGAAGTTTCAAAACTCTGCGCCGCCGTCGGCCTTCCGGCACCGGTTTTTAAGCGTAAGGACGGGGAAGAACGCAGGGAATACGCGAGAAAGACCGTAGGCAATAAAACAAAGCATCAGGTTCGGTTTGAAAAACAGATGAAAAAATACGCCGGAGACCTGAAAAAGAAAAGATAAAAGAAAAATCCCACACGGCTGAGGGATGATAAGGCAGCATTGTTTCAAAACATCTAATGCATTAAAAGCCCGGATATGTGACAGCATATCCGGGCTTTTGTCTTTTTGCATTCGAAAAACTTGTTTTGAAGTGCTATTCAGTTTCGTAGCATAGTAAAATTTCTTGTATCGAAGTTCAAAACGCAGCAAGGCTGTCGCCTTGCGAGGCTTTGGACAAAAGATACGGGGAATTTTGCTGTGAGAAACCAATACTTCCTTATCAACTCTCAGCCCTTTTGTGGGATTTTTTAATATTCGGAAAGATTTTTTATGAGCGTCTCGAAATTGAGCCCGTACTGACCTGCCGTCTCTGTGTTTTTTATACATTCATAAGTAAAGGAATCCGCCGCGCAGATCGCTTTTTCGGTCGTCTTGCCCGACATTATCATTCCGCATAAAACAGAAGCGAAAACGTCGCCTCCGCCGTGGAGCATTGCGTCCACAAAGGGGTGGTCGGTCATATAAGAAGCACCCGTTTCGAAATTGCGGTAAGCCGTTCCTATTTTGCCGTCGGGAGAGCGTATTCCCGTTATTGCCGCTGCTTTTATCCCGGCGCTTTCTATTCCGTCAAAACAACGTCCGATCTCTTCGTGTGTCGGAACTTCCGAATATTCAACCCCAGAAAGAAAGCAGGCTTCCGTATAATTCGGGGTTATTATATCCGCCTTTTTGCAGAGAATTTTCATCTTTTCCGCAAAACCGTGATCGAACCCCGCATAGAGTTTGCCCGAATCAGCCATGACAGGGTCTACAATAACGAACGCGTCTTTATTTTTATCTATCAGAAGAGAACATATTTCTATCTGGTCGGCGTTTCCGAGATAACCGGTGAAAATGCAGTCAAAACCGATTTTTTCCTTATCCCAGTGCGCCGTTATCTTCTTCATTTCTTCGGTCATGTCGAGAAAGGAATATCCCGAAAAGCCACCCGTATGAGTGGAGAGGATCGCGGTCGGCAAAACGGTACATTCAAAACCGAGCGCCGAAACTATCGGCAGAACGACGGTAAGGGAACATTTGCCGAAACAGGATATATCGTTGACCGCAAGGACTCTTTTCTGATCTTTTTTCATATCTTAAAAGCCGCAAGCAGGGGCGCTACCGAAATTACGGCAAGAATTATTGCCGCGGCGAGCAGAACTATTCTTCTTATCGTATCCATTTCATATCTCCGTTTTTTTGTAATTATATCAGATAAAACGGTGTATGTCAAGAAATTTCGGAGATACATTCCGCGTATTCCGCGAGAAATTCCGCGCTTTTCAAAGTCTTTTCCCCGTATTCGAGAAGAGAAAACCAGACGGCGTCGGCGTCCTTCCTTTTTGCCGAAATACGGAAGGATATGTAATATTCGCCGGCATAAAAATAAAGCCGACAGGAAAGGGGAAAGGAAGAAAACCTTTTAAGAAGGAACACCGCGTCGATAAGCGCGTCGCAGTCACCGAATCTGACCGTTCCCGCATAGGTCCGCGTGTCGTCGGCTTTCGCGGGTATACGGCTCAGATACAAAGTTACGTTTCCGTCGTTTCTTTTCCGCGCCTCGACAAGTATTTTTCCGTCGTTCGGCTTGAATCCCATTTCTCTGTCGGCTCTTTTTATTATTTCTTCGCAAAGCTTTCGGGTGTTTTTGTCGGTGTGATCCATTGTTTCGTAACTTACGCCGTATTTTTTCTGCTCGTTTTCGGATACGGTGACCCTTATCCGGTTTTTGCCCATGACTTCAAATTCCAAACGCTCACGCCCCTCCGATAAAATATCGTCTTTATCATTATATTACGGGGCGCGGCTTTTGACAATGCGAAAAAAATGGAAATTAAAATTTCAGCATCTCGCTTATTTTTAAGAGACGGTTGTATTTTGCGACCCGTTCTCCTCTTGCGGGCGCTCCCGCCTTTATCTGACCCGCGTTAAGCCCCACCGCAAGGTCCGAAATAAAGTCGTCGTCCGTTTCTCCGCTCCTGTGGGATATAACGGTCGCAAAACCGTTTGCTTTTGCCGTCCTTACGGCGTCTATCGTTTCGGAAAGCGTTCCTATCTGGTTCGGCTTTATAAGAATGGCGTTTCCGCTTTTTTTCGAAATTCCCTTAAGCAGACGTTCTCTGTTCGTCGTGAAAAGGTCGTCGCCGACTATCTGCATTTTTTTGCCGAATAATTTTGTGAGCCTTGCGAACGCCTGAAAATCGTCTTCGGAAAACGGATCTTCGACCGAGGCTATCGGATAACTGTCGAAAAGGTCCTTATAGAAGTCCATAAGCTCGTCTTCGGTAAGTTTTTTGCCTTTTTTCGGCAGACGGTACCCGTCGCCGTCGCGCCATTCGTTGGCGGCTACGTCAAGGGCGATTTTGATTTCTTTGCCGGGTTTGAATCCCGCTTTTTCCGCCGCGCGGATAAGAAATTCGATACCCTCTCTGTCGTCCTTTAAGTTCGGAGCGAACCCTCCCTCGTCGCCGAGTTTCGTGTCAAGTCCTTTGTTTTTCAGCAGCGCGGAAAGCGCGTAATATATCTCACACCCTGCGCGCATGATCTCCGAAAAATCATCTGAAAAACAGGGAATTATCATAAATTCCTGAATGTCGCAGTTGTTGTCTGCGTGCTTGCCGCCGTTCAGGACGTTCATCATCGGGCAGGGAAGTATGTTCCCGCTTATTCCTCCGATATATTTGAAAAGCGGCAGCCCCGATATCTTTGCCGCGCATCTTGCGGCGGCGAGCGAAACGGGAAGGAGTGCATTCGCTCCGAGTTCTTTCCGGGTTTTATCTTTATTGAGCGAGATCATTTCGGCGTCGATCTCAAGTTGTGAAAAGACATTTTTTCCGACAAGCGCGGGCGCAATTATTTCTTTTACGTTTTCGATCGCGGACATGACGTCTTTTCCGCCGAAATGTCTGTTTTTATCGCGAAGTTCCGTCGCTTCGTGAGACCCTGTCGACGCGCCCGACGGCGCCGACGCTGTCGCATAAGTGCCGTTTTCGGCGACTACCGTCGCTTCGACGGTAGGAAAACCTCTCGAATCGAGAATTCTCGACGCATATATTTCTTTTATTTTCATTTCATCATCTCCCGACGCTATTATCCGCAGAAAAACCGAGTCTATCAATGGGAATTATTTTCAGAAAACGGGCAAAAATCATAGCGTCGGCATATTGAAAATTTTATGAATAAAATTGTCGAACTATTGACTTTTATTTCAGGTTCGTGTATTATTATGCTGTAATGCTATGTGGGAGATATTTATAAATGTCTTTTGTAAATAATGTAAAGACCCGAAGCGCGGAATTTATCGCCGTCGGGCTTTCTTTTGCGGAAATGCTTGTCGGTATTTTTTCGGAGACGCTTTCTTTCACTGCTCTCGGAATTTTTTCGGCGCTGCTGTCGCTCGGCTTTTTCGAAAAAAGAAAAAGGAGCGGGCGGAAAACGGTTGTTTTTCTCGTTTCGGTCGTCTTTTTTGCGTATATCGCCGTCGTCTCGTTTTTTGAGATGAATGAGACCGTTGGTTACTATTTTTCCGCTCCGCAGTTCTGGATATTTCCCGTTATTGCGTTTTTGTTTATTTTAAGGTTGGGTTTTGAAAAGAATTTCCGGGAAGGAGAAAACGACGGTATTTTCATTTCGGGAATAACCGTTTTTCTTTACGTACTCACCTTTGTCTGTGTTGTTTTAAGCGTTTTTGCCGAATATTACGTCGAGCCCGTATGGGCTGTCGGGCTTTCGGTCGGCGGCGTGTATCTGCTTTTGAAAAATTTTAATTGGGGTAAGAAATAAATGTTTGGAAAAGAAATCGGAATAGACCTCGGAACGGCTTCCGTCCTTATTTTCGTGAGAGGAAAGGGGATAGTCTTAAAAGAGCCGTCGGTCGTCGCAATTGATAAAAATACGGGAAACGTTCTTCGCGTCGGCGCGGAAGCGCAGGAAATGCTCGGAAGAACTCCCGGAAACATTGTCGCAATACGTCCTTTGAGAGACGGCGTTATTTCGGACTATGAAACCACCGAAAAAATGCTTAAATATTTTATCCGTAAAGTCAACGGAAAAACGATCCTCCGTCCGAACGTCATAGTCTGCGTTCCGTCGAGAATAAACGAAGTTGAGGAAAGAGCGGTGAGAGACGCCGCAAGAAACGCGGGCGCAAGGCATGTCGAACTTATCGAAGAGCCTATGGCGGCGGCGATCGGCGCGGGTATCGACATCATGCGGGCGAGAGGTTCGATGGTCATAGATATCGGAGGCGGAACGGCGGACGTCGCAGTTCTTTCTCTCGGAGACGTCGTAATTTCTTCTTCCGTCAAAAACGCGGGCGACAAATTCGACGAAGCCATAGTAAGGTACGTCAGAAGAAGATTTAACATACTTATCGGAGAGAGAACCGCAGAGGAAATCAAAATTTCGATAGGTTCGCTTTATCCGAGACCCGAAAAACTTGCGATGACCGTAAGGGGCAGATGTATGTCAACGGGTCTTCCGAAAGAATTTACGATAACTTCCGACGACACCATCGAAGCGCTTATGGAAAATGCTAATAATATTATCGACGCGGTTCATCAGGTACTTTCCGAGACTCCGCCCGAACTTATCGGTGATATTTCCGCCGAGGGTATCGTTATGACCGGCGGCGGCGGACTTATCTACGGTTTCGATAAACTTATATCGGAAAAGATCGGAATTCACGTCTATGTCGCCGAAGACGCCGTTTCCTGCGTTGCAAAAGGTACGGGCGCGGCTCTCGAATATATCGAAGATATTTCCGAAACGAAGGTAAATTCGGTTCAGAGAAAACGCAGATAGGATATTCCTGCAATGTTCGGACATTGCAGGATTTTTTTTACCCGAAGAAAAAGGCAGGCTCTTCTGAACCTGCCTTGTCTTCTTCAATATTTATTTTTCGGTTCTGACGTCCGAAACAAGTTCGTCTTTTGTTACGCCCGCCTTGCCGACATCATCTGTCGTTGTCTGATCGTAAATTTTTTCGAGCGTTGCGTCCGCGCGGTCAAGTCCGTGCATAAACCCGCCGATTTCCGCCGAGGAGACATCCGCGCCGATAAGTTTATTTTCATATATGAGCATATTTACGCGAGCGTCTTTCACGGTGTCGTTCGGATAATTCGTGAGTTTATAGGTGAATCTTGTTACGGTCTTTCCTTTGTATGCCGTTAAGTCGTAGCCCTGCTCTTTCTGAAGAGCGTTGTATTTTTCGTAAGTTTCATCAAATTCGGTCGGGATAACGGTCTCGGACGATTCGAGCGGCTCTGTTTCCGTTGTCCAGCCGTAACTTGCGAGGTAATCAATACGTTCTTCGTTTGTTTTGAGAATCGTTTTGTTTGTCTTTCCCGCCTGTGTGCTTCCGGGAACGGCGAGGATAACTACGAGCGCTATGCAGGCGCATACAAGGACTGCGGTCGCGATTTTTGTTTTTGTGAGTTTTGTTGAGAAAACGAACATCTTATTTACACCTTTCTTCCAAAGCTTTTTCGATAATAACTATGTCGGCGGATCTTTAATTATTCTTGTGTAAACGGCAAAAAACGAACTTTTGGTGAATTTTTGCAAAGAGCGACTTCGGTACTTGAAAAATACGGAACTATATGTTATAATAACAAAGTCGCGGATTGCGATAAAATACATTATTTCACACATTCGGCATTGAATCTGTATTGGTGCGGCGAGTCCGTTATACAGCGAGTCGGGTGGAGGAAAAACCAAGGAGGAAACAACATGGCAGTAATTTCCATGAAACAGTTGCTTGAAGCAGGCGTTCACTTCGGTCATCAGACCAGAAGATGGAACCCGAAAATGGCGGAATACATTTTCGCCGAAAGAAACGGGATCTATATCATAGATCTTCAGAAAACCGTTAAAAAGGCAGACGAGGCTTATAACTTCGTTCGCGATCTTGCGGCAGACGGAGGAGAGATCCTTTTCGTCGGAACAAAGAAACAGGCTGCGGAATCCATTAAAGAAGAAGCCGAAAGAGTCGGTATGTACTATGTAAATACCAGATGGCTCGGCGGTATGCTCACAAACTTCGAAACCATCAAAAAGCGTATCCAGAGACTTGCTCAGCTCCGCAAGATGGAAGAAGACGGAACCTTTGATATGCTTCCGAAAAAAGAAGTTACCAAACTTACCCTTGAAATAGAAAAACTCGAAAAGTACCTCGGCGGTATCAAGAACATGAAGAAACTCCCGTCCGCGCTCTTCATCGTTGACCCCCGCAAGGAACGCAACGCTGTCGCCGAAGCAAGAAAACTCAACATTCCCATCATCGCTATCGTTGATACAAACTGCGATCCTGATGAAATAGATTACGTTATCCCCGGAAACGACGACGCTATCAGAGCCGTAAAACTTATTGCAGGCGCTATGGCTAACGCCGTTATCGAAGGAAGACAGGGCGAACAGTATGAAGAGCCCGCAGCAGCGGAAGAAGCGGCAGAAGTTGCCGAAGACGCTGAATAATTTGTAAAGGAGAAACTGAAATGGCTGATATATCCGCAAAACAGGTTAACGAACTCAGACAGAGAACCGGCGTCGGAATGATGAAGTGCAAAGACGCGCTTGTCAAGACTAACGGTGATATGGAAGCCGCGGTCACCTTGCTCCGCGAGCAGGGACTTGCCGCAGCTGATAAAAAGGCTAACAGAATTGCCGCTGAAGGCGCTATCGCAATAGCGACCGTGGGCGACGCTACCGCTATGGTAGAAGTCAATGCCGAGACCGACTTTGTCGCAAAGAACGAAAAATTCGTAACTTTTGCAAATACCATCGCCGAGATCGCGGCAAAAGAAAACCCCGCAGACCTTGAGGCTCTTATGGCTATGGAATATCCCGGCTTCGGCGGTACCGTTGAAGACAAGAGAAAGGATATGATCCTTGTCATCGGTGAAAATATCAACGTCAGAAGATTTGCCCGTATGGAAGGCGCTTGCTCTTCTTATATTCACGACAAAGGCAGAATCGGCGTTATCGTTAAATTTACCGAGCCCGCTTCCTGCGGTAAATTCGTTGCAATGCAGGTTGCTTCCATGGCACCGAAATATCTCGACAGAACTCAGGTTCCCGCCGAAGACGTTGAAAAAGAGACCGAGATCATCGTCGCTCAGATAAAGAACGATCCGAAGAACGCAAATAAGCCCGAGAACATTATCAAAGAGAGAATGGTTCCCGGTAAACTTGAAAAATTCTATGCTGCAAACTGCCTCGTAGATCAGGAATACTTCATTGACGATTCCAAGACCGTCGGCAAATTTGTCGCTTCCGAGGGCAGCGCAAGAATAGTTGATTTCGTTCGTTACGAAAGAGGCGAGGGAATTCAGAAAAGAGAAGACAACTTCGCTGCGGAAGTTGCAAGCATGATAAAGTAATTTAGTTTATCAATGAATTAAAAGCACCGGATAATGCTGTCGCATATCCGGTGCTTTTTTGCCTTTTCAGGACTTTTTCTATACTCTTTTTATGCTTTTTCAAACCCGACGAGCAAACCGCCTTTTTCCGCATAATAACTGCAAATTCCCCGGCATTTTGAAATTGCAATATCAACTGTCGGGAGGATACTTTCAATTTTTTCTTTCAGGCTGTTTGCGGCTGCGAAATTCTTACAGTGAGAAATAATTATTCTGCCTCTTGAACATCCGAATTCTTTAAGGTGAGACGCTATCATGTTAAGGGCTTTTGTTTCTCCTCTGCATTTTCCGAGAGGCTCAAGAGTTCCTTTGCTGCTTGCTTTCCCGACAATCCTGATGCCGAGTATCCCCGTAATTTTGGCGACGGCAGGTGAAATTCTTCCGTTTGCCGCAAAATTTTTTAATGATTCAAGCATAAACAAGAGCCCTGTTTTCTTTTTATAAAGACGGATCTCTTCACATATCTTATCAAAGTCTTTGCCTTCAGATATAAGAGCGGCAGCTTTTTCGGCTATCAGCTGGATTTCCGGTCCGGCGGTCAAAGTATCGAATACGAATACTTTTTTTCCGGGATTTTCCGATTCAAAAATCTCTTTGGCCGCTCTTGCGGAGTTAAAACTCCCCGAAAGAGCGCTTGTTATGGTCAGACAGATTATGTTGTCGGCGTCGCCGAAAGCGGAGATCCAGTCGGACGGGTTTGGACAGGCGGTCTTCGATTTTCCTTTGAAGGATTCGAAGTATTCCGTCATTGCGTCAACATAAAGTTCTTTATCATCGGTAAAATCTTTTTCCTCCGATGATATTTTGAGCGGTGCAACGGCAAAATCTGCGTTTGCAAGCGATATGATGTTTGCGGAAGAATCCGCAACAATTCTGATTTTTTCCATTTTCTAACCTCTTAATAACGGCCGGTGCTCCGGGAAAGGAGCACCGACCTCATTTCTTTAATTTTTTTCTGCTGCGGCAGCGTCTTTATTTGACTCCGTTGAATCGGATGTGCCGGTCGTTGTTTTTTGAAGTTTGTCTCTGCTGTAAAACAGTGCCGATATTTTTTCCGGACTGTATTTTTCAACGATTTTTTCATTCATGGTGTAGTCGAAATCTTTTTTCCAACTCTCGAAAAGTTCGGTATAAGGTTCGCTCAGAAGCGCGTTATAGATCGCGTCTTTGCAGTTTTCGTAAAATCTTTCTTCTTCGTTGATGTTGCAGCGCTTGAGGATCCAATATCCCGTATCTGTCTCAACATAGGAAAATTCTCCGTCTTTGAGAGCAAAAACTTTGTTTACAAGCTGGGAATCAAGCACGGAACTTGTGCTTCCGTAGTTGTAATCCTGAAGAATGGTTCCGTCTTTTCCGATAATAAGACCGTCCAGTGTCAGTACTTCGTTGAGGTTTTCGGCTGCTTTCTTCTCGTCGTCGGAAAATCCGTCGGTGTTTCTTACGTATGCCTCGCTGTATTTTTTGATGAGTTCTTCGAAGTTTGCTCCGTTGTTGAGCTGATTTATAATATCTTTAACGGTGTTGTATTTTTCAAGGGTCTTCTCGGTGGAAAGAGCGTTTCCGCTGTTGTCTGTCTTTGCAAACGCTATGTATTTGAAACGCGCATAATCGTTTTCGAAAGAATTTTTCATCGTTTCTTCCGATATTTCTTTTTCTCCGCCCTCGCCGAAGTAATGGTCTATAATCATCTGACGTTTGTAGTTTACTTCGAGAATATCTTTTATCTCGTCGGCGGAAAGTCCGAGCGTTTTATATATGTTGTTGAGTTCGTCTTCGGTGTACGATTCTATGAAATTGTGCTTGAATTCGTATTCTGTCTGCTCTTTTATCTTGTCTGTAAGCGAAAGTCCGAGTTCTTTGAATTTCTGATTTATTATGGTATAGAAGATATACTGTTCTTTCGTCTGGTCGATAATTACCTGTTTTAACGTCTTGCCGTCGCTTGTCGCTTCCATCGAAAGTTTTGAATCAATATCGTCGCTTCCCGTATATAAATATAAGTTTGTGGTCCACAGATCTTTGTACCAGTAAGCGTAAAACGCATAAGGCGCCGCCGGATATTTTTCGCCGTTTGCGGTCATTGCATATTCGGACGACCCGCAGCCGGAAACAAGTCCGGCAAATATCAGAAGTGCAAGGAGAAGGGAAATCGGTTTTGCGTATTTTTTCATAGTACCACCTGTTATAATGTAATAAAAATATTTTAGCACAGAATTGTGGGAATATCAATACAAATTTGAAAATTTATTGCTCTTCTTTATTTTCTCTGCCGTAAAGAACCATAAATTCCGTAAGCGATCTTACCGGTTCGCGTGTTTTCAAAGTAAAGTACGGGTGTTCGCCCGGACTGTAAAGAAGTTCTCCGCGTTTTGTAAAATGTCCCGACATTTTTGCGATAAGTTCAAGGGGAGGTTCTTTTTCGGTGTATATGAGAAGACAAAGGTCCTTTTCAACGACCGAAACGATACCGTTTTTCTTGCCGATCGCGCGGCATTTCGCAATGTCGAGCAGATTTTCCACCTCTTTCGGCGGGTCTCCGAAACGGTCGATCATTTCGTCTAAAATATCGCTTCTTTCTTCGTCGGTCTCCGCGGAAGAGATATTTTTGTATATCTCTATTCTGGAATTTATATCCCTGATATAACTGTCGGGAATGTACGCGTTTATATTGAGTTTGACCGAACATTCGGTCTCTTTTTTTATAAGTCCGCGTTTTTCTTTTACGGCGTTTCCGAGAAGTTTCATATACATATCGTAGCCGACGGACAGAAGATGTCCGCTCTGTTCCGCTCCGAGGATATTTCCCGCGCCCCTTATTTCAAGGTCGCGCATTGCAATCTTAAGCCCCGAACCGAATTCCGTAAATTCCCGTATCGTCATCAAGCGTTTGTAGGAGTCCTCGGTCAGAACTTTGCCCTTTCTGTAAAGAAAATATGCGTATGCCCTCCTTGGAGAACGTCCGACCCTGCCTCTTATCTGATGGAGCTGCGCAAGCCCGAGTCTGTCCGCGTCTTCAACGATAAGAGTGTTGCAGTTTGGAACGTCGACTCCCGCCTCGATTATCGTGGTACATACAAGAACGTCGATTTCTTTATTCAGAAAATCCTCCCAGACGTCGGAAAGTTCGTCTTTCGACATCTGTCCGTGAGCGACGCCGACTTTGCAGCCCGTCAGCGCCTTTATTTCGGACGCGGTTCGGAAAATACTGTCAACTCTGTTATGAAGATAAAAACACTGACCGCCCCGCGATATTTCTTTTCTTATCGCGTCCGTGACAAGCCCTTTGTCGTATTCGGCGACATAAGTCGTTACGGGAAGTCTGTCGAGCGGCGGTTCGTTTATTACGGAAATATCCCTGATACCCGAAAGCGACATATTGAGCGTCCTCGGGATCGGCGTCGCCGAAAGAGTAAGTACGTCGACGTTTGCGCAGAGTTCTTTAAGGTGCTCTTTATGCGAAACGCCGAAACGCTGTTCTTCATCGACGACGACAAGTCCGAGATCCTTGAAGACGACGTTTTTCTGAAGAATTTTATGCGTACCTATCAGTAAGTCGATTTTTCCGTTTTTCAGTTTTTTCAGCGTCTCTGCCTGCTGGGACGGCGTGCTGAACCGCGAAAGTAAGGCGATATTGACGGGAAAATTCCTGAAACGGGACATTGCCGTCCGATAATGCTGAAAAGCAAGAATCGTTGTGGGGGAGAGGATAGCCGCCTGCTTGCCGTCGGAGACGCATTTGAATATTGCGCGCAATGCCACTTCGGTTTTTCCGAACCCGACGTCTCCGCAGAGAAGACGGTCCATCGGAACGGGGGACTGCATATCTTTTTTGATTTCCTCAACACAGCGGAGTTGGTCTTCCGTCTCCTCAAACTCGAATTCTTCTTCGAAATCTTTCTGCCATTCGGTGTCTTCCGAAAAAGCAAAACCTTCCGAATGAAGCCGTTTTCCGTAAAGAGCGATAAGTTCGTCCGCCATATCTTTAACTGCCGCGCGGACTCTCGTTTTTGTTCTGTGCCATTCCGCTCCGCCCATTTTGTTGAGTTTTACTTTGATTCCGTTGCCGCCGCCGACATATTTCGATATTTTGTCAAGTTGGTCGCAGGGAATATACAGAATGTCGCCGCCCGAATAAACTATCTTTATTCTGTCGTCGGTTATCCCGTGATTTTCGATCTTGTATACGCCCTCGTAAAGTCCTATTCCGAAATCTTCATGGACGACGTAATCTCCCTTTTCGATATCGAAAATATTGTTTATCTTTTCGCCGTATTTGCGGCGACCTTTTCTTTTCTTTCGTTCTTCTTTTGCCGAAAACGGAAGAAAGGCGGTTTTTGTTTCTCTTATAACGTAACCGTAAGGAATGTTCGCTTTTACCGTTTCGAGTTTTTCCGCATAGTCAAGTTCTTTTTTTATCCTTTCGGCAATATCCGCCGAAGATACCGAGATTCTGACGGAATATCCGTCTTCGAGAAATTCCCGCGCGTCGTCGATAATGAGATTTGGATTTGAAACTTCATAATTTTCGATGTTGAAATTTATAAGTTCGGCTGCGGTAAAATGAGAAACGGAGCAGGGGAGAGTTTCGAAAATTATAGGGTTTTTTATCTTTGTAAAAACAGCGTCTTTATGCAGGAAATAGTCTCCTTTAATAAAAGAAACGCCCTCTTCGGTCATACTTTTTATGTCTTCCGAAAGCCTGAATTCAAAAGACTCCATGGCTTTTTCGCATTTTCTGAAATCGAGAAACGCAACTATCGCGTCTTTCGGAAAATAATCGGTCACGGTCGCCTTTTCGGGAAAGACTGCGGGAATATATCTGTCGTGTTTCGGCAAAATCCCGTTCTTCAGCAGTTCCCGGTCTTCCGCGGTGTATTTATCGGTGAGTTTCTCGGTTCTCCGGAGAATTTCCCCGGAAATATTTTCGTTTGGCTCCTTTGCCGGAGTGATCTTTGCTTTTTCGATTCTGTCGGTACGTCTCTGGGTATCCGGTTCGAAATACGAAACGGTGTCAATTTCATCTCCGAAAAATTCAATTCGGTAAGGCAGCTCATCGTTATTTGAAAATACGTCGACAATTCCTCCGCGCACGCAGAACTGACCTCTTGTTTCGACCCTTTCGGTGTAAATATATCCGAGAGCGGAAAGGCTTTTCGAAAAGTCTTCAAGGAGAACTTCGTCGCCCTCCGAAAGGTTGATTTCACTGTATTTGTCCGGGGACGATGTGAGTATTTCAAGGGCTTCCGCAGGAATTACCGCGGCGTTGAAGTCTCCCGTTTTCATTTTTGACAGAACTTCAAGCCTTGCCGACGAACCGTAATTCGACGCGCTGTCTATGTTTCTGAAATTGTAGTCTTTGGGCGGGTAGAGATATGCGGAATAGAGATATTCGTCAAGAAAATTGCGGCATTTTACGGCGATTGCTTCGTCGGGAACAATAAGAATGAGTTTTCTGCCCGTTTCCTTTGCCAAAAGAGCCGCGATATAGAGTTTTTGGGTATAAAGACCGAAGACAAAACAACTTTTCTGCCGTTCTGTCTTTTCTTTCAATGTATTGAATTCACGGAGTTTTGCTATATCTTCGAAAAGTTTCATCTTTTACCCGTTGTATTTACTCATTGCAAGGTCGGTTTTTCCGTCGGCAATGAGCAAAATAGCGTTATAAACGTCGTCAAGTCTTGATATGAGCCCTTTGTATTCTTCCTCCGAAAATGTGCCGAGGACCCAGTCCGCGAGGGGAATGGCGGAATTTTCCCTGTCCGAAACGCCTATGCGTATTCTCGGAAATTCGTCCGAAACGAGCATGTATATTATATTTGCAAGCCCGTTGTGTCCTCCGTCTCTGCCGCTTTTCCTTATTCTCACGACGTTTGACGGGAGATTTATGTCGTCGCTTATCACGATGATTTTTTCGGGCGGAATTTTATAAAAATCCGCTGCGGCTTTTACCGCTTCACCCGACAGGTTCATGAATGTCTGCGGTTTTAAGAAAACGAATTTTTTGCCGTCGATGACCGTCTCTCCGTAAGTCGCCTTGAATTTTATTTTCGATATTTTTACGCCGGTTTTCTCCGCGATATAGTCGAGGGCTATCCAGCCGACGTTGTGTCTTGTTCTTTCATATTTTTTGCCGGGATTTCCGAGCCCGACAACGAGAATCGTTTCCATATATTCTCCCTTTTGCTTTTGTTTTTTACAGTATATCACAATAACCCGAACAAAACAAGCAAATTTTGCAAAATTGATAAAAATTTACGAAAAAAGATATTGTATTTTGATGAAATATATGTTATAATAGCCTGAAAACAAAAACAGGAGGAGACTAAAACATGTCAAAAAAGTATGTTTACCTTTTCAGTGAAGGTAACGCACAGATGCGTGAACTTCTCGGCGGTAAAGGCGCTAACCTTGCGGAAATGACCAATATCGGACTTCCCGTTCCCCAGGGCTTTACCATTTCTACCGAGGCATGCACACAGTATTACGAAGACGGCAGAAAGATAAACGATGAGATCCAGGCTCAGATCATGGAATACATCGATAAAATGGAAACCATTACCGGTAAAAAATTCGGTGATAAAGAAAATCCTCTTCTCGTTTCGGTCCGTTCCGGCGCGCGCGCTTCCATGCCCGGTATGATGGATACCATCCTTAATCTCGGACTTAACGAAGAAGTTGTCGACGTTATGGCTAAAAAGTCCGGAAACCCCCGTTGGGCTTGGGACTGTTACAGAAGATTTATCCAGATGTACTCCGACGTCGTTATGGAAGTCGGAAAGAAATATTTCGAAGAACTCATCGATAAGATGAAGACTGAAAAAGGCGTTAAGCAGGACGTCGAACTCACCGCGGAAGACCTCGCAGTCCTCGCAGGTCAGTTCAAAGCCGAATATAAGAGCAAGATAGGCAAAGACTTCCCGACAGACCCGAAAGAACAGCTTATGGGCGCTATCGAAGCGGTCTTCCGTTCATGGGACAACCCCAGAGCAAACGTTTATCGCCGCGACAACGATATCCCGTATTCCTGGGGTACCGCGGTCAACGTTCAGATGATGGCGTTCGGTAACATGGGCGACACCTCCGGAACCGGCGTTGCTTTCACCAGAGACCCCGCTACCGGCGAAAAGAAACTCATGGGCGAATTCCTTATGAACGCACAGGGCGAAGACGTTGTTGCCGGCGTTCGTACTCCTTCTCCCATCGCTAAACTTCACGAAGTAATGCCCGAAGTTTATGAACAGTTCGTAAATATCTGCGCAACTCTTGAAGACCATTACAGAGATATGCAGGATATGGAGTTCACTATCGAAGATAAGAAACTCTATATGCTTCAGACCAGAAACGGTAAGAGAACCGCAAAAGCTGCTCTTAAGATCGCATGCGACCTTGTTGACGAAGGAATGATCGATAAGAAACAGGCTGTTGCAATGATCGATCCGAGAAACCTTGACACTCTTCTTCACCCGCAGTTTGACGCAAAGGCTCTCAAAGCGGCTACTCCCGCAGGAAAAGGTCTCGGCGCATCTCCCGGTGCTGCTTGCGGTAAGATAGTATTTACTGCGGACGATGCCGTCGCTTGGCATGAAAAAGGCGAAAAAGTCGTTCTTGTCCGTCTCGAAACTTCTCCTGAAGATATCACCGGTATGAAGGCTTCCCAGGGTATACTCACCGTTCGCGGCGGTATGACCTCCCACGCGGCAGTCGTTGCCCGCGGTATGGGTACCTGCTGTGTTTCCGGTTGCGGCGAAATCAAAATGGACGAAGAAAACAAAAAATTCGAACTTGCAGGTAAGGTTTACCATGAAGGCGACTTCATCTCCATTGACGGTTCCACCGGTAACATCTACGACGGTATAATCCCGACGGTTGACGCTGAAATCGCAGGCGAATTCGGAAGAATCATGGCTTGGGCTGACGAGTTCAGAACTCTTAAAGTTCGCACTAACGCAGATACTCCCGCTGACGCAAAGAAAGCAAGAGAACTCGGTGCCGAGGGTATCGGTCTCTGCCGTACCGAACACATGTTCTTCGAAGAAGACAGAATTGCCGCTTTCCGCGAAATGATCTGTTCCGACACCGTCGAAGAAAGAGAAGCTGCTCTTGCAAAGATAATGCCTTATCAGCAGGGCGACTTCGAAAAACTTTACGAGGCTCTTGAGGGATGCCCCGTAACCATTCGTTTCCTTGATCCTCCTCTTCATGAATTTGTTCCGACCGAAGAAGCAGACATCGAAAAACTTGCCAAGGTTCAGGGCAAATCCGTTGAAACCATAAAGAATATCATTGCATCTCTCCACGAATTCAACCCGATGATGGGTCACAGAGGCTGCCGTCTTACCGTAACCTATCCGGAAATCGCAAAGATGCAGACAACCGCTATAATCCGTGCGGCTATCAATGTTAAGAAGAAGCACCCCGATTGGAACATCGTTCCCGAAATCATGATCCCGCTTGTCGGCGAAGCCAAAGAACTTAAGTTCGTTAAGAATTTTGTTGTTGCAACCGCCGATGCAGAGATCAAAGCGGCAGGCATCGATCTTAAATACGAAGTCGGTACCATGATCGAAATCCCGAGAGCGGCTCTTACCGCTGACGAGATCGCTAAAGAAGCCGAATTCTTCTGCTTCGGAACAAACGACCTTACTCAGATGACTTTCGGATTCAGCCGTGACGACGCAGGCAAGTTCCTCGGAGCTTACTACGACAACAAGATATACGAGAACGATCCGTTTGCCAAACTCGACCAGATCGGCGTCGGTAAACTTATGGAAATGGCTGTAACCCTCGGAAAGAAGACCCGTCCCGAAATGCACTGCGGTATCTGCGGTGAACACGGCGGCGACCCGACATCCGTCGAATTCTGCCATAAGATCGGCCTTGACTATGTCTCCTGCTCGCCGTTCCGCGTTCCTATCGCACGTCTTGCAGCAGCACAGGCTGCTATTAACGAATCGCGAGGAAAGTAATTTTTCAAAGGTTTTTAATTCATTTTTTTGCTTAGAATTGGCAAAAAAACGTGTTTTGAAAAATAAATCTCATCCTCAATTTTCTCGTGCTTTGCTAATCGAATATACAATTTACGCATAAATGTAAAAAGAAAGGCTACCAGAATTAACTGGTAGCCTTATTTTTTAGTTACAGTAATATTGAGTTCCTGCAACAGGAGTTTCGGTAGATAAAACCGCAGCATTTCCATCAGCGTCGTGGTATAATTGAGCAGCTCCGAAGTATGAAAATATCTTGTTTACATTTTTCACATAAAAATCGTTTATCGTAGTACAGATTTCTGCCCAAGTTTTATCTTTGGGGACAGAGACGGGTAGTTTATTGTCAGTAGAGGTATACTGAGATAAATAAATCGTTATTGAGTCGTCGCTGCCGCCGCCGGAAACTACGGTTCCGGCGACACCGAGTATCGTCTCCCCGGACTTAATTTTATCGGCAGTGAGCCCTATTACATCGGCAATCTTTCCTTGAGTTACATAAAACCCAATGATTGCGTCTGCACTAAATGCTATACGGTTTTTAACCTTATAGAAGTAGCATAATTGTCCACCGTCCATTTTGATATTCGTAAATTCGCTATCTTGTCCGACTTCAAACTGGGTTGTTCCATAGTCGTAGATTGAACCGAAGATTTTCTGTCCATTGACGTATGCGGACTTCCCTACTGCTATATCTGTTGCCGTCGCTGTCGCGTCAGAAGTATCAACGCCCTCCTGAACGGAACCATCTACGCCCATTATTGTTTCGCCTTGTTTAATTTTATCCGCAGATACTCCGTAGGCGACTGCAAGTTTTTCTCTTTCGATACCGAGTTTAATGCAGTCATCCTTATTCACGAACATAATAGTATTCGGATCTGAAGCGTCCGGTTTGAAATAATGAGCGAGCAACAGTTTTTCATTATCGTCAACCTTATAATTGTCGGCAGAAGCTCCAGCGTCAGCCTCTGTCTTATCTATATATACGGTCATATCACCGTCGGTGTCCCACCGCTGCATAGTTCCTATTACTTTACCACCACTTATGTATGCCGTATCCCCTTTTTTTATGCTTGCCGCAGTTGCTGTTGCGTCAGAGGTGTCAATTCCCGAACTTCCTCCACCGCTTTTCTGCACATTTACCCACGAGTTGTCAAGTGCTTTTTGTTTAACCTTTGCATATCCTGCCGTATAGATTATAGCACCGGCCTTAAAATCAGGGAGCTGTGCATTTATAGCGTCGTCAGAGCTGTTGATCAAAGTGTCAGATACGAGAGCTTCATCAGATGTATAAATTTTCTTATATTCCATATATAACCTCCTTCTTTATAACATTTTACACCCACAAAATATTATAAATTGTTATACCGTGGTAAGATAATTCTTTGCACAGTATCCTGTTTTGCCGTTGTATGTAATCTTGATTGAGGTATAAATACCTAATCTCTTTTCGGTGCCGGGATATACCGTGATAACGGTTCCTTTGGGTATCCACGCTATGAGCGTAGAGTTTGCACCTTTGCTTATCCACCTGGTATTACTGTTGTGCATAGCCAGTGTGCTCGCTGTAACTTTCATCTTGCTTGTAGAAGCGGACGGAGTTGTATTTGTAGTAGTATTGGTATTGGTCGAACTTACTAATTTTATATCGCTTTCGTTCATCCAGCCTAAGTCTCCGGTGGTATTATACGGGTGCTTTGCCCCCGCAGCGTACCTTGTGATTTTAGTCGCTTTGTTTGAGACTTTACCGGTTGCCTTTGTCGCATTTGCAGAAGGGTAGAGTGAGCCGGAAATAATAACGGTATCTCCGACCCCGAATTTTCCAGAAGTCGTAGGTTTCGAGGGCTGTACGGTAGTTGTTTCCGTTTCGTAGGTAATCTCAGGCATCTTGAGCCAATGAGTCCAGTCTCTGTCTTTGAGTTTTGTTTTAACGACACCGTCTCCAAACGAACTAAGCGTGCACTCAACTACTTCGCCGTTCCCGATATATACGCCGACGTGTCCGTATTTATATACGATTAAACCGGGAATCTCCGGGATAGTCTTAATGCCGCCTTTTTCTGTGGCGGCATTATACATTCCTACGGTGTCTCTATCAGTTGCACTTTTGTAATAGGGGTTGTGTTTGTCGTTTTCAGACCATATAAACCACTTATATAATCCGGTACAGTCGCATCCGTAATAGTTTTTACCTACCAGGGATCTGAGATGTGCAACTCTGTCGTCTTTATAGTAGTCTTTGGTCTCTTTCTTGGCACGGTACTGTGTAACCTTTTGGTTTATGGTACTATTTGTAATCTTTCTGCCAAATTCGCCCCACATATATGAGGTTTTGACAGTGAGTTTTCTCTTTACAAACTCTACGAGTTGTTTATTTGTTAATGTCATTTTCATCAACCTTGCCTTTATCGCTCTTCGGTACTATGTATTCCATAGCCTGATCACTGTCAGTTACGCCCGAAGTCGTCGGGTCTACAAGAACGCCGAGCATCGTGAGAACCGTAACTATTGCCGAAAGAACATTTACAAGATAATCTTCGGTGACAGTAGGAACGATACCAAAAAGTCCGAGGATAGTGTAGACGCACGCTGCAATCGCAGGTATAATCGTGAGCCAGAATACGGGGTTCTTAAGTCTTACTTTCAGGTTAATTTTCATAATGTTTTCCTCCTTGTTTATAATGCTTTTTCTCTGAATCTTTCGAATTCATTGTGTAATGTTTTGAATTCAGTGTCTAAATTTTCTATTTTTGTTGCAAGAGCCGGAATCCTTTCGCCAAAGTGGTTATGCTCGTCCACCTTCTTTTCAAGTCTTTCAAGGCGGAAGCTTGTCAGTTTTGAAGAAACTATGATTCCTGATAGGGCTCCGATTAAGGTTCCGAGTCCTGAAAATACTGCAACAATTATCTCTGGGGTCATTTGTTTATCACCTCCGACAATAATAATTTTAACTTCCGATCTTCTGATCGATATAATCCTTTACAGATATAACGCTGGAAATTTTACTTATAAAGGTAGAGCCTTGTTTCATAAGATAAGTTCCTTCTTCAAAAGGCACATCGGCTCCGGGATTTACACCCATCATCTGCTCGACTACTGATGCGGGAATGCTTCCGCTTTGAGTCGCAATCGCTGCAATCGGAGAACCGTTATGAGAATACGAATATAAGTTTAGTGCTTCAAGAGAGTTGTCTTTTGGTATGAGCTCTCTGAAAAGTGCGGCATTGACATTGCTTGTTTGGTCAGATGATGATATACCGACAAGAATGTTATCGGGGGCTATTATGTTTGAACTTATCTTATACATTAAATTTAGTAAGGCAGTTTTGCCAGAGGTGTCTCCGTCCCATTCACAAATTAGTTCAATTATATTAGGCGTCGTTATAGCGAGCTCGGTTTGTACGCATTTAATAGTTTCTTGTGCACAAAGAGCTCCTGTGGTTGTTGTTTTGTAATCCCAATATCCCCAATAATCCGTCCCAGTGTCGGGGCCAATTATCAATAGATTTTTAGCAGTGTCGGGAGCGAGAAATTCGGAATCGTTTTCCAGTTGGCTTGTCTTTGTGGGTATTTTATTCTCTGTGTCCTTGAGAGCTTTGTCAGCCTTTTGAGCAAAGCTATTTTCGCTTGCCCCAACTATCATATCTCTTAAATCTTTTCCTGTGGTTCCCTCAGGAGGAGTGTCGTCCATAATAGGGAACCCATAATGTTCAGTTGCAGACACTCTTCATCTCCTCCTTATTCTGTGTCAGCCGTTGCCGCTGCGTCGACGAGAGTTTCAACTTCGTCAGGAGCGGGGAAATAAATTCTGAATTTATCTTCTTCGAACAACGGGACTATATCTTTTGCAGTAATTGTGATAGGATTAGTTAATTCTCCGTATGCCATTATGTTGGTAGTTCCTGTCGCAGAGTCTGCTAAAAAGAAATATTTGAATGTCCCGCTCCACGCTTGCGTAGATCTGTTAAACTTTATTTCTTTCTGCATACCGCTGTTAATTGCCGACGTGCCGTCTTCCGAAATAGTAATATAGTCAGACTCATATTTGGTCGTGTATTTGCTCAGAAGAATCCTTCTGTAGTTGGGGTCTGTAGGTTCGGTAACACTTTCATCGGGGTTCGTACTGGAAAGACCGATGTAGCAAGAACTGGTCGTGTTAATAGAAACGCTATTGCCGGCACTTCCGCCACATATAATTGCCTTCAGAAGCTTTCCTCTCAGAGCTTTTGAAAGTCCTAAGAATTTAACAGTATTACCTGCGGTTGTCTGTATTGCCATATATTATTCCTCCTTATTTTTATGATTGTATTAACATATTGTCTATCTGTGAGATAGTCATATCGTCTAAGCTGATAACCTTAGCCGAGTCGAAATTGGTTGCCTGAGACTCTTGTCTCAATGTTATTGATGCGTATGTTGCTCCCAAACAGTACCCACTAAATTGTGTGTTATTGCTCTGAGGGGTGTTAAGAGTACACTCTTCGGATATCGCAGTATGTATCCTAAGGTATTTACGCAATATTGAATTAAGTTGTGTATGTTCCGCTATCGGCATAATAGCAATAATATTTACGGTTGGAAAATCTTTTTTTGCCGATAATTTTCTATGTGCTAACTCCGTTATAGGTGAACATAAAATATTCAGAGTGCTATCCGACAACAGGTTTGCCTCCAGCCTTCCGGATACGATCGCAGTCGGTTCCATAGCTGCTATATTTTTCGACAGCGTGGAACTTCCCGTTGATGTCTCCGGTAAACATAGATTAAACATAATCGCAGCTTGTTTAGTAAAGTCGGCACCAGTATTTTTACAGTCGGCATTTGTTAGTACGACAGGTACCGTTTTTACTTTATTTAACTCTGTATCGCCAAGAACAGCCTTGTTAGTAAAAACACCAAGCATATTCTTAATCTCCGGAGACAAGGCTCCGTTCCCTAAGATAAGATTTATCAATGAAGGAAATATTGAATTGTCTGCCTCCGGCGAGGTATGACCCTCGCCTTGAGTGGGAGTTGTTCTCTGTATGATCGCGACATTATGACTGTTCGGTAGTGTTAATCCATTTGCAATGTCAGCATTACTTTTTGACACTAACATAGAAATGTATGTTTCCTTACCCGGAATATCTCTGATTAACTTAAGAGAACTTGTAAATAACGGGGTTGTAACATCTACTGAAGAGTGGTGTTGTGCTGTGGTGTTTTTAAGGACTATGTCGTTGTATCCTCCTGCGACGATATTTGTTTCTGAGGCTGTATCTGTATCTCCTATAGACAAATCGGCACTTCCGCCTATAACCATAGACAAATCTTCTTTATAAAATTCAACGCCTACTTTAGAAGCGTCTGCAGTAGTCTCTATACAGATAGTGGGGTATACACCTACATCTCTTAGATTATTACATAAAGTAGCAAACGCCTCTGTCGTCATAGTCAAAGCTATCGCGTCCGTCCCTGTTCCTTCCTTAATAAACGAAGACCACACCAATATGTTTCCAACATATATTGCACTAACGGGCCTGTCTCCTACATAGAAACCTGATATATTTTGATTTGATAACGATATCATGACGAACCACCGGCTTCAGACGAAGTGTTTTCAGTTATCTCCTCGGCGGACTGTTCGACTACGACATATAAATACTCCGGGTGCTCGTTTGCATCCGGAGGTAATGACGATACCTTCTTTAATATAAGTTGCTCTGATAATCGAGTTCCGTCTGTCAACTCGATATCCTGAGCCTCGGCGATAGGGAATGAGCCGTTATTTGCCGGTTTAATTGTGTCTATAAGATTTATTGGCATTTTCTCACCTCCCAAATTATGATACGACTATCGTCTGTTTGCCGAGGTTTGTATTTGTGCTTCTCCAGATTTGATACCCCTCGGTATATCCGCTTGAGTTAGTAAACGACTGAGAAGCAAGTAACGAGAATCCCCCCTCAAACCCGGCGACCTTAAATGTGGGCGTGCCATACAGTGATGGGCAAGCAAAGTATATGTATTGGTCTTCTCCTGCCGTTACTGTAAATGTCTTACTTCTGGTAGCCTGTAAGGATTTAGTAAGATTGTTAAGGGAAATTGTCTGGGGCCCGACTCCGTAATAAACACCATTATAGAAGTTAATACTTTTGCTTGATGAAATTTCGTGCCCAAGGTCATCTGTTAATTTTGCAGTAAACACAGTGGTGGCGGTTACGCCGTTTGCGGTGATCGTAGCTGTAGTGTCGTTCTCGACTGTCTGTATTACAGTGTCTCCTTTGAGAATTTCTATTTTACTGACAGTTATATCTGACACGACGGTACAGGTTACGTTAATGCTTGCCCCGATTTCTCCTACAGACGGGCTTACCGTAAACGATTTTATAACAGGGCATTTATGTTTTAATAATGCTATGTCTTCTTTGTTTTGCTGAACCTGTGCGGCAAGTCCCGAGGTGTCTCCTAAGAAATCATAGACGGCCTTTGCCGATGGATAATGGTCGTTGTCAGACGAGGCTGATACCTCGGTTACTAAGTTTGATGTACTCTGAGCGTTATCCGCTTTTACCAAAACGCTTTCGAAATCGGCGTCGACCTTACTTCGCGATAGGCTTCCG
The DNA here is from genome assembly GCA_934501435.1 of uncultured Eubacteriales bacterium. Lineage (GTDB taxonomy): Bacteria > Bacillota > Clostridia > Oscillospirales > UBA644 > Geddesella. The sequence continues at coordinate 167,331 of CAKSTW010000001.1, read as the reverse complement.
TCTTTGATCGTCATTTCGGCAAGTTTTCCGCTCTCCAAGTACGCGGCTAACTCCGCTTCAACCGCTGCCTTAATCTGGTCTTCGGGAACGACTGCTTCCTGTAATGCTTCAATTGCTGCCGCGTTTGTTTCTTCTGCATTTTTAGCACGACTGATCTCGGCTGCCAACGCTTCTTTATCTGCTTTTAATGCCAAAGAACCAGACACAGTATCGACGCTTGCTTTATATTCGGCAACTTTCGATACTAATTGATTATATAAAGATGTCGATATTTCTGTACTATCTGCGTCCTCTATATAAAAATCCTGAGCCAGTTTTATCGTAAGGTAGTTCGTTGTCGCAATAGTTGTGTCTCCCGTACCGTACAACATAATCGTACAAGTACCTGCTTTTATTTCCGCAGGGAGATAAACACAGTTATCACTATCGAGATATTGATTATATGCCTTTCCGTCCTGTCTGAATTGTGCAAACATAGTTAAGCCTTGCCACTCGTCTCCGACATTGAACTGAAACTTTACGAACTCCTGAGATCCTGATACGAATTTGTTACAAGCAGAGGACATAACCATTCTCTGATTAAGTACATTTATATATATGTTCAATAATTATCTCCTCCATTCTTTATTGTGAATTGGCATTTTCTATCCGCTTCCACGCGAAAGTTCCCGCTATTTCTGTTGTGATTGCCTCCCAAGAACCAATGGTGCTTAATTCCTCAGGGAGGGTATTTACAGCAGAGATGTATACGGCGTTTATCGGATACATAATGTCATAGATATTTTTGCTGTTAATTTTTACGTTGACGTTAAAATTGAAGTCTTCTTCGCCCCAATCGAATACCGGAACGCCTTTCGCAAGTTGCACAACTTTACCGATAGAGGCTAATGTGAGGTCATTAACTGTCACCTCAATAGAATAAGACTTTTGGTAATCAAAGCCCGAAAGAGTTATTGCTCCGTCCGAACTATACGAGCCTGTTTGTTTGATTACTTTGTCGGCGTCAATTTCTACCCACTCTGACCAACTTAAATCTTGTTCTGTAGCGGATGGGGATACTCTATATCTATACTTAATAGTAAGAGAGTTTTTGTTAGACTTTTCTTCTTCCCCCTTTTCTTCATCAAAATACCCGTTGAACCAGTTCCCGTTAAATGCAAGTTGAATCGAGTTTGATGTAGGACTCGACCGACTGACAACAGGATTTATAGTTAATGGTATATAGGGTACAGTCCATTTGGGAACTACTGTAACGCTCGTCGAGTATCCTCTGGAGTCTACGGCGGTAAATACGAAACTTGTTGCTTCAACTTTTTCTATTTCGACAGCCGAACTATCTTCCAGAAGTATTCCGTTGATTCTTTTTTCTTTTATACTTGCTCCGTTTTGAGCTGTTGCCGTAATTGTCGCCTGGGCTGTTGACATATACCTGACTAAAACAGTATTGTCTCCGGTAAGTATAGTTGTCTTTTCGTTTATATCTGTTACTGCTCCCGAAACAACAGGAGCCCCCGTAGCTGTTACAGTTATCTTACATTGTGTCGGACTGCCTAAAACGGTTGTGCTGTCAGCTCCTGTGTAGGTTCTACAGGTTATAGTGCATTTACCCGTTGAAGAGTTTTGTATTTGATTATAAAACGATTCCGGAATAGTAAAAGATACCGATGTATTATTATATTTTACTTCTGTATTTGATGTTGTGCCGTCAGCATTTATCCACCCGCTCAGACCTTCAAATTCATAGTGAAGCGAATGATAATATGAACTACTATATTTCGTTACTGTGATGGTTGAATTACTCCCTATGTTTGCGTCAGTAGCACCTACACTTGAGGCTAATAATCTCGCTACTGATTTAACGGTCACATTTCCACCTACGGTGTAAGTACCTCCTGACGTAAATGTATTTCCGTTAACTTTATGTTCGGCAACTTCATACCCTGTATTGGCAGCGAAAGTTATTTTAAGAGTGTCTCCATAATACAATTTCTTTGAGCCCGCAGATAAATTGCCGGTTCCTCCGGAGCCTGCACTTGAAGTCCTATTAACCGTGATAGTGCTACCTGTTCCAGTAGATATTTCAAGCGTGTATACAGGATTTGGTGACATTATGATTGTTCCGTTATAACTGCTATTTGATTTGCCGTATACATAGAATTCAGCGGCGATAGATACGCTTACGGCTTTTTTACCATTCCCATCGTGATTAACAGCGACTGTGCCGCCTCCAAGATAACTGTCTTTATAAGTTTTTTTTGAGGTAGATCCGACCAGAGTTGTGCTAACCCCATTGATAGTAACAACAATGTTTTTCGCGTAAAGATAATTTCTTGTGTTTGAAGAGGAACTTCTGACATAAGCATTCCAAGTAATTGTCGATGTGTTGTTTGCAGTGTCATTTGCTGAACTCCAAATAACTTCGACATAGCGGGAATATTCAGAGCCGGCTCCTGAGTAGACATTAGATGCGAATTTTCCACTCGCCATAACTATTCACCTCCTTGTGTTCCTATATAATAGCACGCAGTTCTATGTTCATCAGTGCCGTTTGAATAGTCCTCAAAACGGCTGTTTGCTCCAATAATTAAATATTTACGAGCCCTGAGGTTGATTGCGTTGACTCCTTCATTATCGGCAGCTAATATACTTTCGTCATCTCGATTTACATACATACCCCTATTGGTAAGGAGGTTCTGCATCTCTTCGCCAGACTTTTTGATATTTAAGCCTTCTGCATCGAGTTTATACCCTGTAGTGGTTTCTACCTCTGTTACATTAGCGACATAGTTTCCGTCGGCACCCTCTTTTGATATTTGTTTGATTATAATGTCTACGCTATCGGCGGTTTGCTGAATAGACGAAATTTGTTTTATAATACTCGGTTTTCCGTCTGATTGCATACCGTCCTCGTTGCCGGTAACGACATCTTCGACGTATGTTTTTATCTTTTTATCCATTACAGATAATATGTCATTATGGTCGCTGTCTTTTATTGTCAAGTTGCGGCCCATTATGATATCCCCGATAAGGGCTTTGGCATTTATTCCGTAAATCTCAGACTTAGACTCGTCACTCAATACTATCCGTCCGATTGCCAGTTTGCAGGTTTCCCAACCGTCATCAGTAAAAACAATATTTTTACCGATTATTTTAACCTGCATGGCATTGTCAGAACCATCTGCATTTTTACTTTTGCCGGTATAGCCGGAAGAGTCTATTACAACCTCTTCGTCTCCGGACGACAGAGCCGCCCTCATTGTGAGATCACGAGACGTCTGTAACGCCGATTTCATATTATCAAACTCTCCGTTCGATATGGGCTTAATTACATCTTTAACAAAGTCAAGAGTATTGGCGGATTTGGATACATTTCCAAGAACATTCTCGAAAAGAGACTTGGGGTCAAACTTATTAAATCTGTTACCGAATGTCATAGACATCGAACAATCGTCGAAGTTTACTGTTATATTAGATAAAAATAACGGAGCTACATCATTTTCTCCGAGTTCAACATTTATAAGGCACCCCGTTTCAAGTTGTTCGCTCATGTGCTCGAATTCCTGCACGAAAAGAAAATTTTCGACATCGATACTAAATTCCTGCGTCGGTTCCGAAATCTTTTTTAATTGAGTTTTAGCCCTGTCGTACAAAGTTTTCATCTGAGCAAATTTTTCAGTATAACTCATAGAGTCCGTTATCGTAACATACTCATCTTTGAAGCTTCCTTCATAAATATATAAATTAAGTTCTTCACGCTCTTGCTCATTAAAATAGTTTTCAATCGCTACCGCCGACCGTTTTTCGATTATCTCGTTCCAGAGTTCGTCAACTTCTGACTGAACGCTGTTTTGTTTTTCTTTTTCAGTGCCAATCTTTCCGTCACATTCCGCAATTAAATCATTTATCGTCTGTTTCAGAGCTTCAATATCTTTTGATATATCGCCGATGCCGGGGTCGGTTATTTCTTTTCCTCCGACTTCCTTTATGACGCCGTTGTATTCTTGAAGTTTATCGGTACTGCCTTCGGCTACTATGTTGTTGCGGCATTTAATATATAAGGCTATTTGAGTATTCAGAGCTTGTATGTTAAACTCTATATCACTAAGGGCTTTAAGTTTTGTGTAATAATTTTCGTTTAAGGTATAATACTCCGATTCAATGTTGCTGACCGCCTTCTGCCACGCTTTTACTTTTTCGCCAAGCCCGGCACTCATCCAATCTATATAGTAGGTAAAATTATATATTGTATTTGTACCCAATGGGTTAATGGCGGATATGGTAACATTCTCATCATCACCAAGAACGCTTATGGCGGTATATAAATCATCTGCGTTTTCGGTTATGTCGATAGAATTGATAAGATCATCTTTGGTAAGGTGTATACTTGTTTCTCTTACATAGTTTGCCTGGTCGTAAACATTTATGACTCGGTGTATAATATCAAATACGAATATACACTCATACGCGTCTTGCATATTGTCCATCATAAATGAAAGACAATTTAACGAGGTGTCTACATCTTCAAACGTCCTATATCGTTTCGTTACCGCGGCATCAATATCGCCGATCGTCCAAAGTGGTAAAGCGGAGACAATCTTATTAAATAACCCTTCTTTTTGTGTGGAATCTGAATCCTCGGCGTCAGCAGTTTCCAATTCTTCCGTATAAAATTTATATGTGCCGTTTTCAACATAGGGAATCATTTTTTGCTGGATTTCAATATCCGCGGATTGAGCTGTGACATCTTTATATTGAATACCATCCGACGAACCGTCTTTAACGCTTGTTATCATAAAGTATCCGATGTCTGTCAGAAACACTAATCTTCTGTTTTGTATTGACTTATACAGCAGGGAGGTATAGGCATTTTCTTCGGCGTCTTCTCTTTCTATCTTGTTTACTCTGAAATTCAGTTCGCTTGTAGCGTTGAAATTCAGTACGGTTTCTTCCGATTCGCAGTCAACAAGAGTTCCTATTACATTTGATAAAACACCGGTTTTATTATCATATTTACTTCCGGGATTGCATAATATCAACGACGGAGTTTCAAGTCTTTTCAAAGTATCGTATCTTACTATCATTACATGAACCTCCTGTTAGAAAATTCTATATCAATCGAGGAGACGTTTCCCAATACTGTAAGGTGGTTGTCTCCGTCCAGAAGACGAATAAAGTTCCTTGTGGCAAACTTGTTATAATATTGTCCGCTTATATAATTGATATTGCCTTTCATTATGATTGTCGCATTCGGCGGTAAGTCCGCGAATTTGGTAAGTCTGCCTGCATCGTCTGAATTATTTGATATGATAATGTCTCCGCCGATAGTTCCGATATTTATTTTTACGGTAGGATATATGTAATCGTCAAGGTCGGAGTCTACTGCGACAGTGATAGAAGTGCTGGCTTCTGCTGTTGCATTATTTACTGTAAACGATTGCTCAACAGGCTCTTGCCACATATAACTGCTGTCTGTTTCTATCGTCGCTTTGTATCCAACTATCCCACCGTTATATTCAAGTTTCTCGGGATTGATAAATCGACAATTCAGATAATTTCTTTTCTTCTCATTGTCGATGTAATCAAATGTATCGCCGCATAAATCATCGATTATATCAATGTATAACTTTCTGTAACTGCGTCTGTTGAAAAGCCATTTTTCTATTTTACGCTGTTCGGTTATGTTAAGCACACGAGGTTCGTCTGTAACGATTTCTACATCGAAGGGAATGGCCGAGTCGGAATAATCATCGGCAACGATATGATTCCTTTTCTCTTTCTTGTTGAAAACCGTTTGAGTAGACGGAGATCCGCCAAGCTGTGTAAATCTGTCTGTTTCTATATTGGCGAAAATCAATCCGTACTGGCGGGAGGTTTGTCCTCCGAACTCAAAATGCGAACCGTATATGTCGGCCATATTATCACTCTCCTTTCTGTGAATAATCTCGTGTTTATTGTTATATTGATTGTGGCCCCTGTGTAGGGGCCACTTGTTACTTATTAAGTTTGTTTAATTCTTTAAGCATTGTTTCAAGACTTTGTCTTTGAGCTCTGCGAATTTCGGAAACTGTTTGTTTGTCGGTATTTCCCTGAATAATAATATCTCCCATACGGATTTCGTTGTTGCTGCTTATGGGAGTTAATCCATTCATAGATTTACCTTCGGTGACGCTTCGAATTATAGCCTTGACTATTTCGCCGCCGCCGTTTGCAAAGTCGTACAGGAACTTGCTCGACTTGGCATTAAGGACTTTCTCTCCGCCGGTGAACAGTTTATAACGCGAACCGTCTTTTGATTCGAATGTCGTTTCTCCTCCGAGTTCGTCGATTCTGTGGATACCCGGTTTAGCACTGCTTGTACCTGCGGCATATCCGACGATATCGGACTTGTTTATCCAGCCTGTATAGACTCCGTTTCGTCCTATGAGGACTTCGTTGCCCTTCGTCTGGTATACTGTATATTTGCCGCCTGGTACAAACGACGCCATTTTTACATTTCCGCTTCGTGCACTGAAACGTGTCGCTGTCTTCTTGACAGTAATAGAGTCGCCGTTCTTTAAGGCAGGAGCCGAACTGCTTGAAGTCGTTGTTTTAGACGGGGCAGAAGAACTGCTGCCGCTCGACGAACTGCCGCTCGGTTTTGCAGAGTTGCTATTTAAGTTCTGTTTGTATCCTGTCGAATTTTTCAGGGTAACTCCGTCATAATCCTTGCCGTACAGTTGTTTATATTCGAGTAATGCCTTATATGCTTCCTCATAAGTATCTTTAACGTCTGCATCATTACCGGTTCCGTATTTGCGGTTGTATTCCAACATTTGCTGATACAGGTCTCCGGTGTTTTGCTGAATTGCCAAAAGAGCCTTATTAAACATTAACTCAGGATTGTTGAGTTCTTTATCCAACGCGTCAATCTGTTTCTGAATCTGTTCTTCCTGAGCGTTGTATGATTTGTCAAGGGCGTCTAACGCAAGGTCAAGAGCGTGATCCTTTTCAAACTGGTCGAGCTCGTCCTGAGCATCTTTGAGTTCGTTTCTTAATTCCGCCTTACGCTTCTGTGCCCAAGCAGAGTTGTCAAACTCAAGTTGAGCTAATTGGTCTTGTATATCGGAAACGCTCTTTCTCTTTTCGGACTGATCTCTGATATAATCTTCTTCGTCCTTCTGATCTTGAAGCATTTCTTTTTGCTTATCGTAGAAGTCTTTGAGGTTGTCGAGTCTGTTGTTCAGAGCATCTTTTTCGTTTTCGATATTTTGCTTAAGGATGTTCTTCTGATAATCTACAAGAGAATCTATAGCGTCTTTTGCGTTATCTTTAATACTGTCTTCAATATCCTTAATAGAGTTGCCGTAAGAAATCAGTTTGTCCTGAAGTTCCTGAATATAATCGTCCGTATCTTTAAGACCTTGTTTACGAGCTTTGGCGATTTCTTTTTCGACGGAACTTATGAGGTTCTTGTAAAGGGCGATAATGTTTTTATTTTCATTATCATACTCTTTACGCAGCGAAATTTCGTGCTCTATATCGCTGAGGCTATCCTTGAATACGGTTCTTAATCCGTTAAATACTTCTTCCTGATACTGCCTGTATCCGTCGAGGTCTAATATGCCTTGACTGTATGCTTTTTGATATGCGGAATTCAGCCAATCAAAGTATGCCGCGTCGGTCTCTTGCTCCATTGCAACAAGGTGTTTGTGGTAGGCTAATTGTGTTTCAAACCAAGTTTTTGTTTGTTTTGCGGCCTCCGATGAGGACTTAGACAGCTGATCTTTAATCTTACTTGAACTTGTTCCTCCGACATATTTAGTATATAAATCATCTGCGGATTTTCCTGTAAAATCCCAATCTTGATTTAATAACTCTAAGGCTTCTCTTCTGCGGTTTGCAGCTATTTCTTTTAATCCGCTTATGGTACGTTGATAATCACGGCCTTTTGTGCCGTCCATAGAGTTTGCCCTGGCCTCTTTCGCTTCCGCTTCGCTCATTAAAAGCATCGCTTGGTTAGCTCTCTTCAAGGATTCTTCTGTAACGCCTGCAGCACTTGCCACGGCAAGCAAATTCTTAACATCAGCAGCAGTCTGTATAGTGGTGCTATTCAGTTTAGCCTTTGTCAGCCAAAGTTCTGCCATCGCTCTTTTAGCAAGATCCGAAGATTCGGTAGACTGAATTAGGGCTATAACCTCATCGAGTGTCTTATCTGTGAACTTTTCAGACTCTAACCGTGTCATTTCGTTAACTACGGCGAGTCTCTCGTTCGCTACCGCCGCAGCGTTTGACACTCCTATCTGCTCAAGCATCGCTACAATAGTATCGCGAGTTTCAGGTGTAATTTGTGCCAAAATTCCAGATTGTGCAATATATGCCGCCGTTAATTTATTAAACGCCTCTTGACATTTTTCGATGTCGTCAGGAGATGATGCGACAACCTTTATAAAGTCGTTATATACGCTGCCAAGATTTCCGAACTTCTCTTTGAAGTCATCTCCTACCAGGGTAGAATAATCGAAACTGCCTTTGTCTAAAATATCTGAATATATTTTATCAATAGTTTCTAAATTATCAGATACCGTGGAAACATCAGTGATTGCTTTAACAAATAAGGATATGGAACTGTCCGAACCCTCACGCTTAAGTTCTTCTACTTTTTGTATTGCTTCGTCAAGCGTTATAGAGCCTTGCTTTGTTACGATTTCATAAACGAGTTTTAGCTCTTCAGCCGACATCTCGGCTACGAAATCATCTACTTCATTTTTTGCTCCCTGAATACTATTAGTGACTTTTGTAAATTGATCAGTAAGTTCTTGTACTCCAAAGGTTGCCTTATATGCGTCGAATAGACTTCCGTCAACTCCTAATTTTATCAATTTGGATAGCGTATCGACGATGCTCTTCCTATACGCATCAACAGTCATTTCACCTGCGTCATAAACTGCTTTGGTATCAAAAAGCCCCAGCATTGCTTCTTGGACATCGGGAGAGGCATCTGTAATGGGATCTATAAAATGTTCTTGTATGTAATCTTTAAGATCATTTTCGTTAGTGACACCTATCTTTGAGTAATCTATATTCCCGACGACTTTAGATAATAGGTCTTGAGTCTTTTCACTTGCAACATCATAACTATCCGTTGTACGCACCCACGCACTTACCACAGATGTAAGTTTCTTCCAACGGTCTTCCTGCCTATCTGCAACATTAGTTGCTTTGCGATCGATTGCATCTATCAAATCGAAGAACTGGTCGGAATTTACTAACGACTTTATGTCAGCCTCGTCGCCTAAAGCTTTCGCAAAGATAGATCCGGCTGTCAAGCCGAGAGATTCAGAGTTTATTCTTATTCTGCTTCTTAAGATGTTTAACCAATCTGAGTCGCCTCGCAAAGGACTGTCAGGGTTGTTATATACTCCGCGAATTTGTTCAAGAGAGTCTTTTATAAGTTGTAATTGTTTCTTTTGTTGCTCGTACTTATTATCTGCCTTACTGATATTATCTAAGACTGACGGAAGGTTTTGAGCCATTTCTTCATCGGCGGCTTCTTTTTGTGCGGCAACTAATGCCTGAAGTGACTCTGTAAGATTGTTTGCTGAGTACGAGAGGGTCAGCATGTGATTTCCGTTGCTGTCTAACCCTGCGTCTATCTCGGGGAACATTTCAGCAAGTCTGTTATTGAGTTCTAAGAACCTGCTGTATTCTTTATCAGTTAGCCCACCGACATTTTCACCGAATTGATTAACGCCTTTCGATAACTTAACAAACTCCGGAATGATTTCGTCTGTTTCTTTTTTAAGATCAGAAAATTCGTTCGCGGTAGAATTTATGTCACTCTGAATATCCCTTAATTCGCTATCAAGCCGAGCAATTGCCTTTGTCGGTTCCTCAACCGCTTCTTTTATTTTGTCAATAAGCCCGGACACTAACGACATTCCGAGAGATATTAACCCGGATACGAGCATACTCGTTGCTACGTTTAACGCAATTGTTTTAACGGTGAGTAGGGCGGTTTCGAGTTTTGCCTTCGCTGTATTCTTAACATAGTCCTGCATACTTTCGGAAGCACCGTTCAATCTTTCAAGATGGGTACCAAGTTTGGGGTTGCCGTTCTTTACTGCCCCGATAAAATCCTTAAGTCCTAAACTTGTTTTTGATGTTGCTTTATAGTTTGCATCTTGTGCGTGTGCAGCATCTGCAACTATGTTGTTGTATTCGTCAAGTATTTGTGCTGTGCCTGAGAGAGTGTGGTTTTGAGCCACCGCTTCGACAGCGGCTTTGCCTTGTGTTATTTTGAATTTATCAAGGGTTATATCTGCAACATTGGTTTCTGAAGCAAATTCTCTTATGCTGGCAGTAGCTCCGCGGAAATGTTGTGCATAGGCTTCGGTATCTGACATACCTTCGCCTATATCTTTTTGATAATCTTTTATCCTGCTTGCCGCCTCTGCTTCTATCGTCTGATAGTTGTCGGGCATTTTGAAAACAGAGCTCTGTGTTTGTTTCCCGTTCAAAATCTGGAAACCCTGACGCATATTAGAGAATAATGTTGAGAGCTGAATACTTGTACGTCCTGCATCATCGGTTATTTTTTTGAATATCAAACTTGTAAAAGCAGTGCTTGCTGCTATGCTATGATACATTGGCGTGCAAATAATTTAACTGTATTGACAAATATATAAAGTTATGCTATACTTGATAAGAAAGATATATTCACGAAATATACCTAAAATTTATAGAAGTATAAAAAATAAATATTAAAATAATTCCGCAAAATTTATTTGCGGGATATTATTCAATTCCGCATTTTTTTACACGAGTAAACACACAAATATTAAAGCGAAAGGAGTGATAATTTGGTTTATATAACAGGAGATACGCACGGTAACTTTCGTCAGTTTAACGGAGGAACCTTATTTAATAAATTCCCGGAGCAAGACAGCCTGACAGAAGACGACTTTGTAATCATCTTAGGAGACACGGGTTTGGTCTGGGACCCTCGCGGGCACGTTCGTCCTCCGGAGTTGTGGTGGCTTAATTATTTTGAGAAGAAACCATATACTCTCTTATTCGTCGATGGTAATCACGAAAATTTCGACAGACTAAACGGTGATGAATTTGAAGTTGTCGATTTCCACGGCGGGAAGGCTCACAAAATAAGGGACGGTATCTATCATTTAATGCGAGGGGAAATATTCGAACTTGAGGGTAAGACATTTTTTGTTTTTGGCGGAGGCGAGAGCCACGACATTGTAGACGGAGTTCTGAATCAGGAAGACTACCCAGATCGTGAGACTCTTATTCGTGATGTTAATTTAAGAACTGCCCGTGGACAGTTTTTGAGAGTAAACCATGTGGATTGGTGGAAAGAAGAACTTCCGACTGACGAGGAAATGACGCACGCTTTGGAAAATTTAGCGGGCCATAATAATAAGGTCGATTTCGTACTAACTCACAGTGCTCCGAGGGAGATAAGTACACTGGCGGGTACTACTGAAACTAATATCCTCACAGAGTTTCTTGATGAAGTAATGGAGAGAATTACTTTTGAAAAGTGGTATTTCGGACATCATCATAAAAATAAAAATGTTACACCTAAATTTACCTTATTATATGATAAGGTAGAAAGGATAATATAATTATGTCGTTGATAAAATGTAAAGAGTGTGGTAGGAGTATTTCAGACTCCGCACAGAATTGTCCGAATTGTGGATGGGTGGTCGTTAAACCAACAGAAGAAGAGCTCCAGGAGGGACACGACAAAATGTCATATTGCCCAGTATGTTTGGACAGTATCGATGAAACTATTCCGGGTCGATATGAGGGAATGAAGGCCGCAATAGATGGACAATATGTTCCCATATATAAATGCCATAGTTGTGGAACTTGGCTAAAAACGATTCATCCAAAGTACGGGGAAGACTATTATTATCTTAGAGTCAAAGAGAAAAAAGGTGCACTTGCTGGTTATTCTGATGTAGATAAGCTTATTAAAGAAGAGCTAAAGCAAAATCCGTTGTTTAATGAAGAAAAATATACAGCGAGAGAAGAGGACTACGCCGCGAGGGTAAGAGAGCTGAAATACTCCTCGTCAGCAAACGCCCCCAAATGTCCTACCTGTGGCTCAACAAACATCGAGAAAATCTCAACAGCCTCGAAAGTTGTAGGAGCCTCGCTCTTCGGTCTTTTCAGTAATACCGCAAGATCTCAGTATAAGTGTAAGAATTGCGGGTATAAGTGGTGACAAATGTCAAGGATTAAATTGTCAAACGGGATTAGAGAATTTCTAATTGCTGCGATATCTTGTGTAAATGATGACGATTCCTGTGAATTAAAAGAAGAAGCGGTTAAAAGGATTAAGCTCAAATCAAATTTATACTTAGACAATTTAGCACCATACTACATATATTTATTAAGAGTTTTAAGAGAATATCGCATATCTCTTAGAGGGGAATTGCACAACTGTTTAGACACAAGAGAGAGGTCTTACATTCGCGATAGAATAAAGATAGTCAACATTCTCTTAGTCCGTATTTGCGGTTGCCGCCGATTTCTCATTAACCCATTAAGGCTCAGGCACTAAGCTTGAGTCTTTTTGTTTATAAAAGTATTCTTTGGTCTCTTTTCTATTCAAGCACATAGGAGGGGAGACCGCCCGCTATTTATTATGCTCCGGTTAGCACACCGGTTTGATTTTTACCTCGGCATAATGTCATAGCCGAGTACAGTTTGCAACATACATTCACGACTCTCGCCGCGTAGGTTTATGTCCTCTGAACCTACCCAATCTCGCAGTTAGGCAATGGCTGCTGATAGTTAATATATGCTTTTGTATATGACTTTGCATATCTAACGTCCCAGTCTATCGATATAAGAATCAATACTTATATCAGTTTATCCTATTTTTCTTAAACCCCTCTTGAATACACAGCGAGTATTAGTGTATTCTCGTTCATATTACTATTAGTAAAAGGTTTCGTGAGCATATTCAATTCTTAGCATAATCAGAAATCGGAACTGTTTAATTAGTTCACCCACGTTCTTGAATGACAATGCCGCTCCTATAGCTGCGGCAATTCCCGGAATTGTTCCGAGAGTATTTGTTAATTTTATTACTGTGTTCAGTATATCCAGTAATGTTTTTGCAAATTCGGCTCCTGTACCAATGAGGTCGCTCGATAATACATTTCGAGAGAAGTCCTCAAATGTTGCTTTAAGCCGTTCAATATGTGCGGTAGCACTTTCCATATAGATATCGTTTGCTTTGGTTGAAGTGCCCGCTGCGTCCATTGCACCTGCATACGCATTTGCAGCATCTTTCCAGTTAGTTATAATCGAGGATATAACTTGTAATTGTCTTGTACCGCCAAGAATTTCTGCGACCCTCGCTTGCGAGGTATCGGAGAGATCGTCCCACACCTTTGCAATACCTTCCATAATATCATAGAGGTCTTTGAATTCGGTGGTAGAACCATCTTGCATAATGTTAAAGCCTGTTAGAGCTTTTAATTCTGTTGCGTATTTAGAGAAGCCATCTGCGAGATCGGCTGTGTCTTCTCCAAGACTTTCGAGGTCGGATTTTGACATTCTGTTACTTTCGTCGTTAAACGACTACTAACCATATAAAGGATATGGCGATATGTCATTTCTGGCATATTCTCACATTTCTTTGTAGGGGTTATAGTGTGAGTTCGGACTGTATATTACCGTCCCTAAATAGGAGCGGAACAACTTCAGCATATATGTTGCCATATACACCCTGCAGTCTCTGCGGATATTTATAATAGTGTATTATAAATCTTTCCTCAGCCTGAGGATACCCCTATCCTTTTAGCTGATATAGTTGTTTATACCGCCATTATTTAAGCACGAAGGCGGCATATAGCTTACGCTATATTAAGGCACATTTTACCTCTAATTCGTGCACTTACAGTTTTGAGTGCTGTCAATCTGTTACTTTCGGTAGCAAACCTACTGACCACTTTATTAGTGGCGAGTGAGTCGTTTAACTCACTTCTCACATTTCATATTAGGTTATAGTGTGAGTTCAGACTGTATATTCACCCTATCATATAAGGGGAGAAACTTCACGATGTATGTCGCCATACAACGCCTGCAGTCGTTACGGATATAACATATATTATTATATATTATCTTTCCTCGGTCTCGTCCTCCTCAGGATTTTAACCGATATAGTTTCTTGTATGTATCCACATTACTGTGGCACTGGGCACAAATTCACCCACAATAGAGCTATCTTGAACTGCTGCATTTGCTGCCGCTATAAGTCCGGCAGACTTTTCAAACGATGTATTAGTCGCGTTTAACGCGGCACCTGACCGTTCATAGGCTTCCATCAGTGTCAGAATTCCTCCGGGAATTTTGCTTTCTGCTCTTGTTTTTTGAGAGTCGAAAGAAAAACATTTGAAATTATCTCGGATAGTGGGATTTGAAAAATAATCCGTATCAACCTTGGCGGATAGGAATTCAATAAGTTCGTCTGTATAATCTTGCATTATCACGGAAACTGCACCATATAAGTTGCTACGCCAAATATCAGCTTGTTGGATTTCCTCTTTGGTATTTTTTTGCCAAAACTTCTTTTGATGTTGCACCATTGGATGCTCAACTAATTGAATCAACTCATCAAACGACAACTTCGGCATTAATTCAAATCCGTTCTCTTGCCCCCAGCCAAAATCATACAACAATCTTTTGCGATATATCTCTCCTGTTTCAGTATTTATATAAAGATCATCTTGATATTTTGAAAATACTGTTCCTTCATAGTCAGGAGAGAAGTGAATTGTGATATAAAAATATCGTTTCATATATTCCTCCACTCTAATTCGAAAATATGAATGATTATTTCTGTAACTCTAGGGTTATTCAAAAGCGTAGGCATTTCGACACTCCAAAAGATACTATCTGCTCCCACGATAGGCACTGTTTGAAACAAATGCATTTACTACACCACTTGCTTGATGGCAAAATGCAGCGGAAGCCTGCGACCACACAGTTGTAAAGTCTGCTCCTGGAACTTTTGTAGCAGCATCTGCAACTTTGCCCTATAACTGTGGGATCAATGGTTGTGCCTCCTGTGTTGTTTGCAAATGTCGTCGCTGCCTGCCTTGCTTGCTCTCCGCCTGAATATAGCACAGTGCCAACATTATTTACTGCTCTTGATATATTATCTGCAACAAGTGCTAACCCAGCCCCTGCACCGCCAGTACTTACGGCTGTCGCAAGTATTCCTGCACCAGAAACTATCGATGCTACTCCTGCTGTAGCACTTCCTGCCAGCATCACTCCTGTTATGGCACCTAAACCGGCACCTATTAGACCTTCTGTAGCTGCCCCTATGCCTATTCCTGCCCATATGCTTTCTCCGTTTTTTGCCGCAGTAATTCCCCCAATGATAGATCCGACAACAGCACCTATAGCTGCTGTTATAAGGAAAAATGGTAGATCTCCTGTTGTGTCGGACATATTTATCGGATTATTAAGGCAATATGCAAACAGGTTGTTTCCAAGAGTTGATTTTGATTAAGTAAAGAGTCCGCATTTATAAATCTGCCAACTTCCGGGTCATAATATCTGCTTTGCAAATAATAGAATCCGGTTTCGGCTGGGTTCTGTTATGTACCCGGAGGGGGTGTCCCCCCTCCGTGGCTGTGTTTTTTCGGATGGTTACCTGCTGAAACAAAATGACGTCTACCGGCAAGCATCGCCATTGTGATACCACAAAGGCAAAACTTGTCAGGAGTACTCCTGAAACCTTTAAGAGAGTTGGACTATCCCAACAATTTGCCTTTTGTCCTCAAAAGAAGATGCTTGCTGAGATAGGACTAAAATATCAGTCGTCTGCTTTCAGCATTTTCAAATTACTTTCCCAAACCTCATCATCTAACGCTTTTGCGCATTTTAGACAAATTGTATATGAATGCTTAAACAATTGTTCATTCACCATTTCTTTTAGCCTGTTAAGTATGCAAAATGCTCCCGGCCAATTCATATCTTGCAACCATTCCATTAATTCGATCAAGTATGGAGATAGCTCTTCATTTGACCTTGCAGATAGAATTTTGGCGCAATTGTCCCAAACATTTTTTCCATAATAATGGCTGCCAGGTTGTAGAAAAACATTAATGCATTTTACTTCTTTGGCCAACTTAACGCCCTGTTCCTGCTTTTCTATGCTGTTATTCCAATCAAGCAAATCCATTATATAATCAATATTAACCATTCAACTAACACCATCCCATTTTATTATAACTGATTTTACTGCTTGCGTCCAAATTGAACTTGAGCCAGCGCTGACCCAATCTGACATAGTTCCACCAACAGGATATACACTAACATGTGTTGCTCCGTCTTGAACAGCATATACAATACCCGTAGCATTTAAAGCTTCGATTGTTGTCATTGAACAACCAGGCGCTGGAATAGTTGAAAAGGATAATCCCCTGCCATCTCTTAAATCTTTTGCCTTCGGGGTTAGATTTCCAGGGTTAGAACCACCGTACCTGTAAATAACAGTAGGTGATGGCGGTGGAGCTGTAATGTCCTTTTCTTTTGTATCTGCTTTTGGAATGGAGATTGAAGGGGCTTGTGTTGCTTGATAAATTCCATATCCTACTGCACCTACAGTAAGCAAAGCCGCTCCAGCAAGTCCGATCAGGTCTCCGATCGGGAGCGGACCGTCTGCGAGAGCCGCACCTCCGCAACCAGCATATGCAGGTGATAGTACCCCTATCGCCTTTCCGATTTCAGATACAGCAGTTTTAGCAAATTCCCAAATTTCGCTCCAAAACTGACCTGTAGGGTCTTTTCTATTAACAGGGTCATTCCCACAATAGGCAAACATATTGTAACCCAATACGCCTTGCCCTGTAGAAACATATCCGTCTGTATTTATAAATCTGCCGACCTCCGGATCATAATATCTGCTTTGCAAATAATAGAATCCGGTTTCTGCATCATAGTAATAACCCCTGTATCTTATCGGGTTTATTTCTCCTATGCTGTCGGCAAGGCTGCCATTTACAGAAAGCAATTTTCCCCAGCTGTCGTATGAATATTCAACTACTTTTTCACCGTCGGAATTGTATATTCCTATTACATCCCCCTGTGCGTTAAATATGTAGTAATAGGTTCCGTCGGCTGAACTTCCCGAAATAGTAAATCCTATCTTTACTCCCGATTCGTCGGTCAGATAAATTATCTTTATCCCGTCGGAACGCTTTTCGGCGGAAATCGAATCTCCTATAATATAATACTCTGTTTTTACTCCGTTCACAAACCGACGTATTCAAAACTAATTTGTTTTTTGAATAAAAAGTGGAAGTTATTCAGTATCAACACGCTTAAAATGAATTTTCATTCCGGGTTCGAAATATGTTGTTTCAATTACCTTAGCCGTAAATTCATCAGGCTTTCGGAAGTCTCCTCGCCATAGTTCAATTAAGTCTAATTTATCGTTATGATTTATCCAAATTTCAATCGCTTTGCCTGTACCTGTCATAAAAAACATATTGATTGTTTCATCTCCAACAGATATTGTCCCAATACCTTCTCCATATTCGTTTACTGTAAAAGAAATAGATTCATCGTCTGATATCCATTTTGAATCAGGATGAGCACCTGGACGGTTATCAGGCTCATTTTCGAGACAAGAAGAAAGTAACAATAATAAAGATATAAAAATTATGGGTAACAGGATTCTTAAAAAAATATTTTTTTTCATAATCATACCTCAAGGCAAATAATATCCGCATATAAAACGATTTTTATATTCATCTAAATTAAAATTAAACAACGAAGAACCATAACCGGATTTATTATATGCAGTATAATTATCTGCATAATATGATATTGCAATAGTATGGATAGTTGACATAAAGGGTGTATCAGTCCAATATGACATAATATATGTTCCGTATAGAGTCATGTTTGATGTCGAAGAAACATTGTAATATTGTATCCCCTCTGATTCCAAAACTCTGCCGATTGCGTATGGGTTTGAGCCGAAAAATCCGAAACCTATCATTGCATTTTCTTTTTGAAAATCATTTAATGTTTCAGATAATGTAGAATCAATCTTTTTCAAAACTTTTGCATTGTGAACGGCAATGGCTTCACATCCGTTATGTTTTACAGGGTATAATCCATATGTAAAATTACTTCCGGTTGAAAGGTTTTGGTCGTTTATAATTCTGTTTTTAGTGCTTATTTCCTGTATAAGATCTGCATTTTGGTTATTTTTACGGTTACTTTCTGTTGTATGAGAATAGCCAATCTCTATAATTGCGGCGACAATAAAAGAAGCTGCAAGCATTACTGCAAACCAAAACTTTCCGTTTGAATCCGTTCTGTTGACCGGATTATTGCCGCAATATGCAAACATATTGTTGCCGAGTATACCTTGTCCGGTCGAAACATATCCGTCTGTATTTATAAATCTGCCGACCTCCGGATCATAATATCTGCTTTGCAAATAATAGAATCCGGTTTCTGCATCATAGTAATAACCCCTGTATCTTATCGGGTTTATTTCTCCTATGCTGTCGACAAGACTTCCTGTTACAGAAAGCAATTTTCCCCAGCTGTCGTATGAATATTCAACTACTTTTTCGCCGGCGGAGTTGTATATTTCTATTACATCCCCCTGGGCGTTAAATATGTAGTAATAGGTTCCGTCGGCTGAACTTCCCGAAATAGTAAATCCTATCTTTACTCCAGATTCGTCGGTCAGATAAATTATCTTTACCCCGTCAGAACGCTTTTCGGCGGCAATCGAATCTCCAATAATATAATACTCTGTTTTTACTCCGTTTGCAAGTTTTTCGGTTCTGATTCCGCTGTCATTATATTTGTACGATATTGCGGTATCGTTTCTTGTTATCTCGGAAAGCTGTCTTCCGGCATGCCATGTCATGGACATTCCGCGATAGGAAAGGGGATTGCCTATTCCGTCATAGGTTATCTGCTGACCGTTGTAATTTGTCAGTTGATCTTTCCATTTTGCGGTTTCTCCTCCGTAGGAATATGAAATTGTCTGCAAAGGTTCTGTTGTAATACTTCCCGCTGTATACGGATAGATATTCTTTGCAGTCAGATTCCCGCCGTTATCATAGGAATATACCACAGTCAGATTTTGGCTTTCATCGTTTTCGCGGATAAGCTGTCCGATTTCGTCGTAAGTATAAGATACTGTCGTTGAAACGCCGGATTTTTCTTTCGTTATCTGCGATATGTTTCCTGATATATCGTAAGTATAAAGATAACGCGTCCCGTCCGGAAGTTTCAGTCCCGAAAGCCGGGTAGTCGTTTGCGTATCGGAAATGTTTCTGTAAAAATATTCGGTTTGTTTTGTTCCTCCGGAAAGCAAAAGACTTGAAGCTGTCTTTCGTCCGAGATGGTCGAATGTGTAGCCGAGTCTTTTTTCTCCGTTGAAAGAAACGCCGTATACTCGGCCGGGGTCATATCCCTTTGAAGCGTCGCCGTATTCTGCGGAAAAATCAATGCTTCCGATATCGGAAAATTTAAGTTTATAACCCTGTAATCTGTTCTTTTCGTCGTAATTATACAGGGTATGAGTCTTTAATCTTCCGGCACGGTTTTCCGAAATTTCGGAAAGTCTTCCCGCAAGATCATAAAAATATCTTGTTTCGGTCTCATTTACAGCATCTTTAATAATGCCGAGTTTTCCGTTGAGATCATAAATATATGAAAAAGAATCGCTTGTTCCGCCAAAAGATTTTGATATCAATCGGTCGAGACTGTCGTAGGTATAATAAACCGTCTGACCGTTACCGTAGGCAGCAGAGGTCAGAAGATTCTTTGAGTTGAAGGTGTTTGTTACAAGAGTTGCTCCCGTAAGCCCCGGACTTTCGATCGAAACAGAGGTATTCCGGCTCCAATCGTCGTAGGCAAAACGGTATTTTACCGCCCCGGAGTTTTGAGAGACAGAAGAAAGTCTGTCCGCGGAATCATAGGTGTATGAGACATCTTTTCCTGCCTTTTCTCTCTAAAAGGTGCTGCTTGTTGGCACTGTGCATAATGTTAGTCAAAACTTAATTCCTTCAATCTCTTGAACACCTTCTGAGGTATGGTCAATGATTTATTCACATAAATCAGCAAGGCATTTTCATCTAAAGCAATGGATATAAACACATCGGTAATCCCCATAGTCACCAACTCTTCAAAAGACCACTGTAAACATATAGCACTTCCTGTAGGTTCAAGAGAATTGAACATAAATATATTTTCTGGATTTTCTTTAATTGCTTTATCCAAAAAATCTTCAAATAAAGGGTATGGCACAACCGCAGATATCTCTGCATAATCGCTTGAACGGGGACTTGCAAAGTATTTCAATCCTTGATCCTTCACAAATTCTAACAACGAACTTCCTTCTGTTACAGAATCAACCGTCACTGCAATCCATTTGAAGTCAAATACAGTTGAGATTTTAACTATATTATTGAAACTACATCTAATGCCAGAAATCCGTATTTTTGCTGGATTCAATAAAAAGTTTTTTGTAAATTTAATCACGTGCAATACCTCCCCACAAGCCTGCACACGGAACGCTTTTCGGCGGCAATCGTATCTCCAATAATATAATACTCTGTTTTTACTCTGTTCGCAAACAGATGTATTCAAAAATAATTTATTTTTTTGAATAAAAAGTGGAAAATTATTCAGTATCAACACGCTTAAAATGAATTTTCATTCCGGGTTCGAAATATGTTGTTTCAATTACCTTAGCCGTAAATTCATCAGGCTTTCGGAAGTCTCCTCGCCATTTTTCAATTAAGTCATTATAATCCTCATTATTATCATTTGATAAGCCAATTTCAATATACTGTTTTATACCTGTCATAAAAAATATATTGATGGTTTCATTTCCGACTGTCATTGTGCCAATACCTCTTCCGTATTTATCGACTGTAAAGGATATGGATTCATCATCTGATATCCATTTTGAATAGGGATGAGCACCGGGACGGTTATCAGGCTCATTTTCGAGACAAGAAGAAAGTAATAATAATAAAGATATAAAAACTATGGCTAATAAGATTCTTAAAAAAATATTTTTTTTCATAATCATACCTCAAGGTAATAATTTCTGCGGGTATTGAACTCTGTTTTTATTATGCAATTCCTCGAGCAGCACCTATCTTTTCTGTATGATTTTATTTGGGTCAAAGTGTTAAATTAAGATAAATCATAACTTGTGTAACCTGCTTCAACAATCGCTTTTTGCATATCTAAAAATTTACCTGTGGCGGATTTGCCATCAATCAGATCCTTAAAAAAGCTCCTTTTGAAAATTATGTGAGTTTTTGGGGAAGTGTAGAATGTGAATGATAATTCTGTTATATTTCGAGTTGCCACGCAGTTACAACTTTTGCCCTTTTCTAAGGCACAATTTTTTACGCAATCATCAAAATTTATGTAAATTTTCGCATCAGCGGATTCCAGTGTTATTCCTTGTTTTGTTACATCAATTATTTTGTTGCAAATTATGTTATTCATATGGATGGCCCTCGTTTATCGCAGAACAATTTGATTTGGACTTATTATATTGAGTTATGGCAGCAGTTATATATTGTTTACTCGTTAATTTCGACAATTACTTCATTTGATACAATATGGAATTCATCTCCAGAAAACATTTGAAACAGTAGGTAAAGTTCTTTTGTTATAGATATATGTTTTTTTAATGGATAATCCCGCAAAAATGAAAAGTCTTCTTCCACGCTTAACGAAATGACTGTTTCGTGGTTATCAGACCAGTCACCTTTGATTTTAAGTGCAAATATTATATTTAAGAAAGTTAGGTTTATCTTAGCATCATGAATTGGATTGAATAACTCAAATATGATGGTGTCTTTTCTGCAATCATATTTAATATTTTCCAATTTTGCATCATGAACATAACTGTTGCATAAGAACTCTTTTAATTCTTTTTCATTGTTTTTGTGATATCTTGGCATTGTATCCTCCAGATTATCTGAATGGGAAATAAATTGTTGCATAGGGTTCAGGTACAATCATTCTTGGGTAATAATGACCTGTTTGGTGTATATGATAATGTGGGCCATTTGAAGAATTAGGATTTTCATCCCATCGAAAGACTTCAGTATTCGTGAAAGGATTCATCCAACTAATAAATGTTCCGTTCTTTGTTCCCACTCTAGGTACTTTTATTAATCCAACAGGCGTAAAAGTGTTTGGATCAACTTGGAAAATTACAGGGCTGTTGGATTTCTTGGAAACAATAATAGTCGTTGATTTTTCTTCGACTTTTGAAATAGAAATCTCTTGTGTTTTAGTTGCTGTCTGCTATGTACCAGCAAGCATCGCCGTTGTAATACCACAAAGGCAAAACTTGTCAGGAGTACTCCTGAAACCTTTAAGGGCTTGGGATATTATTATTCGTTTAAATTTAGATAAAGGACAATATCTGATTTGCTATTTTTATCTATTAATCCACAATCCTTTAAATGTAAATGCGTAAAGCCCAACCCTTCTGTTTCTTTATTTTTCGTTTTAAACTGGTTGACTTCATCTTCAAACTTCTTCAAAGAATTTATCAGCTTTTTTAATTCCTGATAGTTGAGTAATATCTCAACACTATCGGTTTCTGTGTTGTTCGTAGTATAAATTTTCACAAGATTAACCTCCCCATCCGTTATCAAAAATCCAAATTCGTTCACTATTTGTTAAAGAATGAGCACCTCTCATCGCATCGTGAATGCTTCCGTCTATATTTATCGCTGTGCCATCGCTAAAATGAATATGTGGTAATTGCCCTGGAATCTTTGGATTATCTACACGAATAACTGTACTGGGAGCTTGCCCTCTTTCAACTTGTTTCTGCATCTGATTTGGACTTGTTGGTTTTCCACTGCAAGTATTGTGTACAAGAACAGCACTCTTTCCAACATAATATGTGTGGAAATCAGCAACCTCAAAGTTATAGACTGTAATTGGTGTTTCGAGAATCTCGTGTTGAACTTTTTCTACTGTAACGGTTTTGCCGCTTTGTAAAACAAGAACATCACTAGCACGCAATTTGCAAGCGGCCGTCCAACCTTTTATCGGAGAATAGAAAGGGTGCTTCGGTGTAGTGACAATTTCCTCACTATCCACTTGAACATAAATCAGTTTTGTTGTCTCGTTGAGAAAGATTTGAACGACTTCTTTAAGTTTTTTTTCTCCTGTCTCTGGGTTTTCCGCCCAAACCATATCTCCAGCCTTGATTGCTTCAATGGCGATATATCCACTCACCGCAAGGACAGGGGTCCCGGCTACAAAGCACACTCCAGGACTTTGTGCTGCCATTTCAAGCAGTCCTGCTGTAGCAATACTTGTTATCGCTAACCCTGTATTATAGGCATCCGTATTGCCTTGGAATACTGTGTCTAATAGCAAGCTGTCTCCGGTAACCGCCGAATATGCTATATCTCCGGCATATGCTGTAGCCACGACTGTTGTCGCAACAACCGCAACTGTAGCGGCAGTACTTGCAACTGCATAGCTTGCACCTATAGACATTCCTACCGCCGTTAATGTACACGCAGCGGCTGGTGCAGCAACACCAAGCGTCACAACAGTAACAGCAACTGCTGCGACCGCAGCTACGGCACCTAATGCGATGGTTGCCCACCTTGGCCAGTTGCCGGAAAGATCAGACATGTTCACGGGATTGTTCATACAATATGCAAACATATTATATCCCAAGACTTCTCCACCGACACCTGCTATTTGATTGTCTTCGTTAATAAACCGACCAACCTCAGGATCGTAATAACGGCTGAATACATAGTAGAACCCTGTTTCGACATCATAGTAATAACCCCTGTATCTTATCGGGTTTATTTCTCCTATGCTCTCGGAAAGGCTGCCATTTACAGAAAGCAATTTTCCCCAGCTGTCGTATGAATATTCAACTACTTTTTCGCCGGCGGAGTTGTATATTCCTATTACATCCCCCTGGGCATTAAATATGTAGTAATAGGTTCCGTCGGCTGAACTTCCCGAAATAGTAAATTCTATCTTTGCCCCAGATTCGTCGGTCAGATAAATTATCTTTATTCAGTCAGAACGCTTTTCGGCGGCAATCGAATCTCCAATAATATAATACTCTGTTTTTACTCCGTTTACAAGTTTTTATGAGTATTTAATCTTTTACAATAAATATAACAAAAAAGATTAAACTTGTCAAATATTTGACAATATTTATGAAAATACATTACTATGCAAATATATGTTTATTCTTTACTTCTTAAAGAACACAGTCAGCCATATCTGCTATAATCGGCAGAGGGGTTATTTTCTTGTGGGTATTGAAAAAAATTAAAAACGGTAGTATAATTTAGTCAGTAAATAATATTTGCAAAGTGTATATTAAGAGGTTTTATGAAATTTTCTGACGCCATGAAAATATTCGGGTATTTGAAAAACCATCAATCTGACCCGCAGTTTGAGGCTTCCTTGGGAGCAACTGACGATGAAGAACCGTCGGACAAAATTGAAGAAAACTATTTAATTCTTATAAAACATCTCGGTATTGAACACTTTGAAAAAGTTAAGTTTCCCGATTACGAAGACCCGCGGATAATTTTGATTGATGATAAAGAATATAATTTTGATATAGAATTCAGTCATAATGACAGTGCGGCAACAGAGGCACTGTGTGCCATTGATTGTTTAATGGCGGATTCTGGTGAGGATTTTAAGGCAATTTTGCTTACGGTTGAAAAAGCACTGGATGATTCAGTACAGCAGTAATATTTATGGTATAATCAGTTCGAAAAAACAAGGAGAGCCTATATGACAGGACCGGATCCGAATAAAATTTATCCTAATGAAAAGATAAAACAGGTTGTGTATATCAAAAACGTGATTACCCGTCCGAATATCAGCGTCGGCGATTACACCTATTACGACGATGTGAACGGTGCGGAAAAGTTTGAGGAACACGTTACTCATCATTACGAATTTATAGGGGACAGGCTTATTATCGGCAAATTCTGTGCGATTGCAAAGGGTATTGAGTTTATCATGAACGGGGCAAATCACAGAATGAACAGCGTGACAACTTATCCTTTTAATATAATGAGCGGCGGTTGGGAAAAGTTTACCCCTTTGCTTGACGATCTTCCGCTGAAAGGGGATACCGTTGTCGGAAACGATGTTTGGATAGGGCAGAATGTTACCGTTATGCCCGGCGTACATATCGGCGACGGTGCTATAATTGCGGCGAATTCCGTTGTGGCAAAAGATATTCCGCCTTATTGCGTTGCCGGCGGAAATCCGTGCAGGGTTATCAGACACCGATTTGACGAGGACCTTACCGAGTATCTTTTGAATCTGAAATGGTGGGATTGGCCAACCGACAAAATCTTCCGCAACATGGACGCCCTTTGCAGCGGGGATTTGGATAATATTAAGAATTATATTCTAATATAACTTTTACTCTATAATAAATACATATGGCTTTAAAATAAAAAACTTAAAGAGGTTAAAAATATGAGAAAGAGATTTAAAAATTTTTCGTTAAGAAGTATTGTATATTTGTTTTTTGCTGGGGGTTTTTTCTTGTTGTGTTGCATAGATTTCTTTGTGCCAGTATCTAATAGATTTATAGTGATTTTAAGTGTTTTTTCATTAATTATGACAATAGAGCAAATATATGAATCATTGTATTTTCAAAATCTTAGAATTAATGAATATATTAAGATAGAATCAGAGATTGAAAAGATTTTAGAACAGGGATATGGCATGGAAAAAGATCAAGACCCGTGTTTGGAATCAAAACCTGTAAGAATATATAGGCTTTTCTTCTTTTTAGCTATTGTTGCTGTAATTCTTTGCTTTGTACTGGATTTTGAGATTGACGATATTATAACAAATAAAATTTCACTTAGTTCAATGGGTTTTATCTTTTTGGGATTAATCATTAATGGGCGTATAGAAACTTCACTTAATAGGATTGAAAAAAAAAGAAGAAATTCCTTAATATCATTAGTTAAAAAGCAAGCCGGAATAAAAGAAGATTGACAAATGAAGTAACTGTAAACGCACAAAATCCGCAGGCGGTCGGGTTTTATAAACATATCGGATTTGAAACATATAAAAGAACTGACTTTGACGAACAGGGAAATCCGTATCCGCTTTTATATATGAAATTGAGTACAGAGCAAAAAAATACGCCGACAGGAGACTGTCGGCGTTATATTTACGGGTATATCAGAAATGTTTTTTGATGCTTTCGGGGGCTTCTGCGGGGTCGGCGCTTACGGTGATTATTATATCGGTATCTTTCGAAACATGTTCGAGATCGTCGATAAACGCTTCAAGTTTCTGCATATTTATATCGTTGCAGATCTTGGTTATCGAGTCGATATAAAGTTGAGTAATGTCGAAGTTTGCAGCGAGAATCCCGTTTACAAATCCGAAGAATTTTTCATAGTCGTCTATTCTATATTCATCGGCACTGATAAGGCGAGCCTGATGAGAAACATCGTAACGAAGTTTTGTGCCTTTTTCGATACAGACAATGCTGCCGTGATTTTCCGCAACCGCTGCGTTTACTCCGTCGATAAGAGTTTTTGTTTTGCCTGTGCCCTTAAGTCCCATAATGATTTTTACCATGGTGATACACTCCTTTTGTTATATATTGACTTGTAAAAACAAGACTGTTTCCTTAATCAAAGTCTTTTTGCGAGTTCTTTTCCGAGTTCTTCATATCCGGGTTTTCCGAGAAGAGCGAACATGTTCTTTTTATATGCTTCGACGCCAGGCTGGTTGAACGGGTTTACTCCGAGAAGGTATCCCGAAAGAGCGCAGGCTTTTTCGTAGAAGAATATAAGATATCCGAGGTTCTCTTCATCTGCTCGGTCGAGTTCGAGAACGATGTTGGGAACTCCTCCGTCGGTATGCGCAAGACAGGTTCCGATAAACGCCTGTTCTTCGACAAACTGAAGGGTCTTGCCGCTTAAGAAGTTGAGACCGTCGATATTATGCGGATCGTTTTCTATAACGACTTCGGATTTCGGTTCTTTTATCCATACGACCGTCTCAAAGAGGTTGCGAAGACCCTCCTGAACATACTGTCCGAGAGAATGAAGGTCGGTCGAATATATCATTGCAGAGGGGAAGATACCTCTGTTGGTCTTGCCTTCGCTTTCGCCGAACAACTGTTTTATCCATTCGCCGAAGCACCACATAAACGGTTCGTAAGAAACGGTTATTTCGGTGGTTTTCCCTTTATTGTAAAGAATATTTCTGAGAACGGAATACTGGTAACAGATATTGGAAGAAAGGTCAGCGTTGTCAAATTCTTTCATCGCAGCGGCGGCGCCCGACATAAGTTTGTCTATATCAATACCCGCAACGGCAATGGGAAGAAGACCGACAGCGGTGAGAACCGAATATCTTCCGCCGATATCGTCGGGGACGACGTATGTTTCATATCCCTCTTTGTCTGCAAGACCTTTAAGAGTTCCTTTTGCCTTGTCTGTTGTTGCGTAAATTCTGTTTTTTGCTTCGTCTTTTCCGTATTTGCCTTCGAGAAGTTTTTTGAAAATTCTGAAAGCGACGGCGGGCTCGGTAGTCGTTCCCGATTTCGAGATGATATTGACGGAAATATCTTTACCCTCGCAGAGAGAAAGTATTTCGTTCAGGGCGGAAGAGGATATTCCGTTTCCTACAAAATATATCTCGGGAGTATCTTTTTTAAGCAGGTTGTAGTTCGGGGATTTTACGAATTCAATAGCCGCGCGCGCTCCGAGATAAGAACCTCCGATACCGATAACTATAAGTACCTGACTCTGTTTTTTTATTCTTTCGGCAGCCGCTTTGATTCTTGCGAACTCTTCTTTGTCGTAATCAACGGGAAGAGTTGTCCAGCCTAAAAAATCGTTTCCCGCCCCGGTTTTATCTTTTATCATTTTGTGGGCTTCCGAAACGAAACCTGAAAAGGCGTTTATTTCTTCGGCAGATACGAATTTTTCAAGATATTTTGTGTTGAGACTGAGGGACATGTTTATTTCCTTTCCTTTATCAGTTGATGTCGTATTCGCCGTCGGGAACGATCTCGGGTGCTTTTTCGGGTTGTCTCAAAAGCGGATTGTATCTGAATTTTGAGCATTTGTAACGCCTTTTTACGGGACCGTATTTTTTGCAGATACAGTTTTCTTTATTGGTCAGAAGAAAACCGTATTCGCAATACGCACAGTCCGTCGGCATTTTTTTATTGAAAAGCATTTGTCTGTCCTTTCCGTATCACAGCGAATCTTTTATTTATTATAGCATTTAATATCGGTTTTGTAAACCCCCGAAACGGGATTTTTTAATGTTTTTTCATATCGCGCGGCCTGAGGTCGGGATCAAGCGGCGCGGGAACTATCTTCGGCCCCGTATCTTCCGGTTTTTCCGTATTGCGGGCAATTTCTTCGGCAATTTCGGGATTTGCTTTGAGAAATTCGAGAAACGTTTTCGCATCCGCAAGATATTTTGACGCGATATAGTTCATTCCGCGGTAAAATCCGGCAAGTTTTCCCGGAGGAAGAAACGGATCGCAGTGGGTTTCAACATATTCCTTGAAAATGGGATTTCTGAGAACATCCATACGCTTCATTTCGATCGAGTCTTCTTTCGCCGCCGTCTCTATCTCATCAATATGTTTTTCGAGCTCTTCGATAAAGTCCTCCGCCGTGTATTTTTCCCTCGGCGGGTCTTTTCGGATTTTAATTCCGTCTTTGAACATAGAATCTCCTCCTGTCTGAATTTTACCATATCCGAAAGAAAAAATCAATAAAATCGGCAAAAATTTTCCTATAAAATTTTCGGAAAAACTTTCTTTTCGCTCTTTACTTTTTTGTCGATTTATATTATAATAAAGTGTAATATTATCAGCGACGGGAAAAACTATGGAAAAATTCAGAATTAAAGACAGAACGCTTGACGACAGTCAGGTCGTATATACGGCAAAAGTAAAGAAAATTACGGATAAAATTTTCGAAGACAGGGGAGAACGACCGAAATATTTTTCTCATACTTACGGTTGTCAGCAAAACGAAAACGACACCGAAAGAATGAACGGCCTCCTTGAAAAAATGGGCTTTGAAGAAACGAAAAACAAAGAAGATGCGGATCTCATTCTTTTCAATACGTGTGCGGTAAGGGAACACGCCGAACAGAAGATCCTCGGGAACCTCGGGGCTCTCGTTAAAAACAAAAGGGAAAATCCCGATCTGAAAATCGTTCTCTGCGGCTGTATGTTTCAGCAAAAACACGTCGTGGATAAAATCAAAAAGTACAAACACGTCGATATGATAATGGGAACGCACGCTTTAAGCCGCTTTCCCGAAAATATATACAAACTGCTCACGGGCGAAAAGAAAGTCGTGGACGCCGACGACGAAGACACCCTTCCTCTCGAAAATGTTCCGGTCAAAAGAGAAGACGGGCTTAAAGCATGGGTCACCGTCATGTCGGGGTGCAATAATTTCTGTTCTTACTGCGTAGTTCCTTATGTCAGGGGCAGGGAACACAGCCGCTATCCCGAAGACGTCATAGCGGAGGTCAGAGACCTTGTTTTACAGGGTTATAAAGACATAACCCTGCTCGGTCAGAACGTCAATTCTTACTGCAAAGACCTCAATATCGGTTATGATTTCTCGGATCTTCTGCGCGATATCAATAATATCGACGGTAAATTCAGGATACGTTTTATGACGTCTCACCCGAAAGACGCGACCGAGAAACTTTTTGATACGATAGCGGAATGCGACAAGGTGTGCAAACATATACACCTGCCTTTCCAATCGGGGAGCGACAGAGTCCTTTCCCTTATGAACAGACGGTATACAGCCGAAAAATATCTTGCGCTCGTTAAGTATGCAAAAGAAAAAATCCCCGGCGTTTCCTTTACTTCCGACGTTATCGTGGGGTTTCCGACGGAAACGGAAGAAGATTTCGAAAAAACGCTCGGACTTATAAAAGAAGTCGGCTTTTCGGGACTTTATACATTTCTTTTTTCGCCGAGACCGAATACTCCCGCAGCCACGATGGACGGACAGATATCGCAGACGGTAAAAAGCGAAAGATTCAGCAGGCTGCTTGCTTTACAGAATGAGAATTCGCTGAAGGCAAACGAAAAATATCTCGGAAAGACCGTCGAAGTTCTCGTTGAGGGCTATCCAGACGGTGACAGCGAGAATATGACGGGGCGAACGGAAGATAATACTATCGTCAGATTCCCGGCGAAAGACGGAATTGTCGGAAAATTCGTTTCCGTTAAAATTGACAAAGCGTTGAACTGGGCCGTTTTCGGCCGGATCATATAAATTAAAACAAAAGGAGAATACAAATGGCAACCGAAAACATCAAAGAACTTGCAAACAAACTCGGAGAAGCGATAACCGCAAGTAAGGAATTCGAGGAATACGAAGCCGCAAAAGCAAAATACGACAACGACGAGGCTCTTCAGAAACTCATCGGCGAATTCAATGTCGAGAAAATGAACGTCGTTGAAGAAATGCAGAAGGGCAACGATAAAGACGAGGCGAAACTTTCCGCTCATCAGGAAAAAATGAGAGAAATATATGCGGAGATCTTCAAAAATGATCTTGTCGCCGAATTCAATACCGCAAAAAACAATATCGAAGCGATAGTAAATGAAGTTTACGGTATAATCAATTACCATGTCACGGGCGAAGATCCCGCCTGCACGCACGACTGTTCGACCTGCGGCGGCTGTCACTAAATCAAAAGATCAGGAGATATTAAAATGCCTCTTTCACCGGTAATGCAGCAATATAAGGATATGAAAGAAGAGAATAAGGATTATCTTCTTTTTTACAGGCTCGGCGATTTTTACGAAATGTTTTTCGACGATGCCGTCCTTGCAAGTAAGGAACTCGACATCACTTTAACGAAAAAGGACTGCGGTCTTCCCGAAAAAGCGCCTATGTGCGGAGTTCCTTATCACAGCGTTGACACTTATATTGCGCGCCTTGTGCAAAGAGGCTATAAGGTCTCTATATGCGAACAGATAAAAAATCCCGAAACAAACGACGTTATAGGCAGAAAAATCGTCCGTACCGTCACTCCCGGGACTGTCACCGAGCCGCAGATGCTCGATGAAAAGACAAACAACTATATTGTCGGGATCTACGACGACGCGGAAACAAAGGAAATGATATTCGCTTTTGCCGACATCTCGACGGGCGAAGTCCTTATTTCGGAAAAATACCAACACTCCGATTTCAAAATGATCGGCGAATTTTCGAAATATGCGCCGAAAGAGGCGTATTCGAATGTCCCCCTGAAATCTTTGCCGTTTCTTAAAAATTATTTTTCCGACGAGCAGAACAGCTGCGTTTTTACGGAGGGGCTTTCCTCCGATTTCGAAAAAGAAAACGCGAGAGCCGCAGTGGCGCTGCATCTCGGAGCAAACTACGAAAACTACGGATTTTCGGACGACATCGCGATAAACTGTTTCGGAGCGCTTCTTTCCTATCTTTCGAGAACGCAGCTTTGCGATCTTTCTCATCTCAAGGATATTCAGTTTGCGAACCGTTCGGACTTTATGGAACTCGACTATTTTACATGGCGGAATCTTGAAGTTACCGAGACGCTTCGAAATAAAGCGAAAAAAGGTTCTCTTCTGTGGGTCCTCGACAAAACGCAGACCGCGATGGGCGCAAGAAAACTGAGAAAATTCCTTGAAAGACCCCTTATAAATATACAGGAAATACTGAAAAGACAGGGCGCTGTTTCGGAACTCTTCTCAAGAACCGCGGAACGCGACGAGATACAACAGCTTCTGTCGGGCGTAAGGGATATCGAAAGGCTTTCTTCAAAGCTTGTTTACGACACGCTTACTCCGCGCGATATGCGCGCGCTGTCTTCGTCGTTTGCGGTTCTTCCGCGGCTCAGGGAAATACTTTCCGGTTTTTCTTCCGACGCTCTTGTCCGGATATTCAATACGACCGATCCTCTCGACGATCTTTATAAACTCATCGACGACGCTATCGTCGACGAACCCCCGATAACGACAAGAGAGGGCAACGTAATAAAGGCTGCATACAATAATGAGATAGCGGAACTCAAAACGTTCCTTACCGATAATAAGAGCATTATCGCGGGTATCGAGGCACGCGAAAAGGAACGCACGGGGATAAAAACCTTAAAAATCGGCTACAACAAAGTTTTCGGTTATTATATAGAAGTTTCGAAATCGCTTAAGGACATGGTTCCCGAGGACTATATCAGAAAGCAGACGCTTGTAAACGGCGAGAGATTTATAACAGCGGAACTCAAGGATATAGAATCGAAACTTTTAACCGCAAACGAAACGATAATAAAACTCGAAAACGAAATTTTCGTTTCGATAAAAAATGAACTTGCGCAGAATCTCGACAGAATAAAAGAAACAGCCGAGGCGCTTTCCGAACTCGATGCTTTTGCGTCCCTTGCGGCGGTCGCCCGCAAAAATTCCTATGTTTGTCCCGAGATTGTTCCCGGCGGTATCATCAATATAAAAGACGGCAGGCACCCCGTCGTTGAAAAAATGGTCAGAGACGAGGTCTTTATCCCGAACAATACTCTTCTCAACAATTCGACCGATATGATCTCTCTCATAACAGGGCCGAACATGGCGGGTAAATCCACCTATATGCGGCAGGTGGCGCTTATCGTTCTGATGGCGCAGATAGGGAGTTTCGTCCCGGCAACGCAGGCTCAGATAGGAATTGTCGATAAAATATTCACGAGAGTAGGTGCTTCCGACGATCTAACTTCGGGACAGTCCACCTTTATGGTCGAAATGAACGAGGTCGCGTACATACTCAATAACGCAACTTCCCGCAGCCTTCTTATTTTCGACGAAATAGGCAGAGGAACTTCGACTTTCGACGGAATGAGCATCGCGCAGGCGGTTATAGAGCACGTTGCAAAAAGGATAAAAGCGAAAGCGCTGTTTGCAACGCATTACCACGAACTTATTCCCCTTGAAGATAAATTCGACTGTCTGAAGAATTTCAACGTCGCAGCAAAAAGAAGGGGAGACAGCATATCGTTTTTG
Organism: uncultured Eubacteriales bacterium; assembly: GCA_934501435.1. Classification (GTDB taxonomy): domain Bacteria; phylum Bacillota; class Clostridia; order Oscillospirales; family UBA644; genus Geddesella. The sequence goes on along the minus strand of CAKSTW010000001.1, from coordinate 134,240 downwards.
CGTAAGATAGTCCCCGGAGGAACCGACGAAAGTTACGGTATCGACGTTGCGAAACTTGCGGGGCTTCCGAAGTCGGTAGTCAGGCGCGCCGAAGAAATATTAAAGGAACTTGACAGCGAAAGACCGCATTATGCGAAACCCGTTGCGGTGCAGAGCGAAGAACCTCAGCTTTCGCTTGCCGCCGACATAAATTCTCAGATAATAGATAAACTCGTAAATCTTGATGTTACCGTACTTACGCCGATCGAAGCGATGAACGAACTTTTTAAACTTTCAAAAGAAGCAAAAAGCAACAATTCAGACAGCATTTAAGGAGACAAGATGTCCGCGATCCATGTTTTAGACAGCAGCATAACAAACCTTATCGCCGCGGGCGAGGTCGTTGAAAGACCGTCGTCGGTGGTCAAAGAACTTGTTGAAAATTCAATTGACGCAGGTTCTACGAAAATCACGGTCGAGATAACCGGCGGCGGCATAAAGAAAATAAAAGTTTCCGATAACGGGACAGGAATGTCTCCCGACGACGCCGTAACGGCGTTTCTTAAGCACGCGACAAGCAAGATAGCGACAAAAGACGACCTTTATTCGATAAATACTCTCGGATTCAGGGGCGAAGCTCTTTGCGCAATTTCCGCGGTTTCCGAAGTTACGCTCATAACAAAGCGCCGCGAAGACCTCTTTGCAACGGAAGTCCGGCTGGAGGCGGGAAAGGTCGTTTCGAACGAAGAAACTTCCTATGAAGACGGAACTTCGATTTCCGTTTTGAATCTTTTTTACAATACCCCCGCGCGCTATAAATTTCTCCGTGCGGAACCTGCCGAGGCGGGCGCAGTGACTTCCCTTATGGAATGTCTTGCGCTTTCTCACCCGAACATCGCGTTCAGGTATCTGATAAACGGTTCGGAAAAATTTTATACCACCGGAAGCGGAGACCTTGCCGAGACGGTTTACCTTGTCTGCGGCAGAGAATACAGCAATGCAATGCTTGAAGTTGACTGCACGCTCCCTTACAAATCGGGTGAAATATCGGTCAAAGGCTACTGTTCCAAACCTTTTTTCAGCAAAGCCAACCGAAATAAGCAGTATTTTTTCATAAACGGAAGATATATCCGTTCGAGAGTTTTGCAGAACGCTCTCGAAAACGCATATAAAAGTTACATAATGGTCGGGCGTTTTCCCGTTTGTTTCCTGTTTATCACGCTTGATCCGAGAGATATAGATATAAATGTTCACCCCGGAAAACTCGAAGTCAAGTTTTCGGACGACAAAACCGTCTACGGACTGATTTCGGAGGGCGTCGCCGCGGCTGTAAACGGCGACAGGGCGTCGGAGCAACTCGGTATTTTCGAAAAGAAGGGCGTAGAAGCAAAAAACCCGCCCGCTGTTCGGACTCCCTCTCCCGACCCCGTAAAAAAAGAAACGATAGACAGACTTATAAACGAAAATCTGACCAAAAAGACCTCGCCGATAGTCTATGACGACTGGGTAATGACCCCGCCCGAAAACCCCACTCCCGTTCTTCGTGATTCCGCACCCGACGGTAAAGCCGTTTTCGGAAAATATGAAATAGAAGTACCCGAACCCGTTATTCTTCCCGAAAAGGAAGAAAAGCCTGCGGCGATCGCCGTTAAAAACGAATTCATAAACGTAACCGCCGACGATTTCGATACGGAAGCTCCGCCGTCGGAAAAACCCGATCAGACGATTCTGAGCGAAGAAGTTGCGGATTTCAGAATTATCGGCGAATGTTTCAAGTCCTTTATAATAATCGAAAGGGGAGACGACGTCGTATTTATCGACAAACACGCTCTCCACGAGAGAATGAATTTCGAAAAACTGAAAGCAAATAAGAGTATTTCTTCGCAAAATCTTCTTACTCCGATAGTATTTTCGACTTCCGCCGATAACTGCGCGTATATCTGCGAAAATGCGGAAAAACTTGCGGATTACGGCTTTTCGATAGAAGATTTCGGCAATAATACGCTGCTTATACGCGCGGTTCCCGATATGCTCAATCCGAACGACGCCGAAGGTCTTCTCGAAAATTTTGCAAGCGTAAGAACCGATTCAAAGAAACTTGCCGATGCCGAACTTTTCGATATATTTCTGTATGACGTCGCCTGCAAAATGTCGATAAAAGCCGGCAAATCGCTTACTTCCGTCGAGATGGAAGCGTTGATTTTTGAATATTTCAAAAACAAAGATTCGTTGAAGTGCTGTCCTCACGGCAGACCGATAGAATTTTCCGTTTCCAAAAGAGAAATGGAAAAGCAGTTCAAGAGAATAGTATGAAAAACAAGGTTGTTGCAGTCGTCGGACCGACGGCTTCGGGGAAAAGCGCTCTTGCTGTCGATATCGCAAAAAAATACGGCGGAGAGGTCGTTTCCGCCGATTCCATGCAGATATACCGTAAAATGGATATCGGAACGGCGAAGATCAGAGATACGGAAGGCGTTCCTCATCATCTTATTGATATAGTCGATCCGTCCGAAACCTATACTCTTTCAGATTACCTTTCAGACGCCGACAGAACCGTAAAAGATATTCTTTCGCGCGGAAAACTTCCCGTAATGGCGGGAGGTACGGGGCTTTATATCTCCTCTTTTATCGACAATATTCAGTTGACGGATGCGGAGACCGACGAAGAGTACCGCGAGTATCTGAAAAATTTTGCAAGAGAAAACGGTGCGGCGGCGCTTTATTCGCTTCTCGAAAAAACAGATCCCGAAAGTTATAAAACACTTCATGTAAACGATGAAAAACGGATAATCCGCGCTTTGGAATTTTTTCATACGACAGGAATGACCATTACCGAGCATAACGCTCTGTCCCGCGCGGTTCCCTCTCCTTACGATTTTTATATTATCGGTATTACGTTCAGCGACAGGCAGAAACTTTATGACAGGATCGACCGCAGAGTCGATATGATGATCGAAGAGGGCTTTATAGAAGAGGTCGAAAGTCTTGATTTCGAAAAACTTTCGAAAACCGCAAGGCAGGCGATAGGCTACCGTCAGATATTCGGATATCTTGCGGGAACAATGTCTCTCGAAGACGCCGTCGAAGATATAAAAAGAGAATCACGCCGTTATGCAAAACGCCAACTTACATGGTTCCGCAGGGATAAACGCATAAACTGGCTCTGCGCAGACGGGAATGAATTAAATTGTGAACTTTTTGCAACATCTATGGAAAAATTCCTTGATATTTGATATAATTAAAAATAACAGACAGGGAAGTGAGAAAGATTGAAAAACAGTATGCGGACCGTGTTCATTATTTTTATGGTCGCGATAATTTCTTACTTCTTTTTCAGTTTCTTTGTCGGGGTAAACGGCTCCGATTTCGACACCGAAACGGTCATTTATTCGAGATACAGCGATTATATCAGAATAGACGGCATAGCGCTTAAAAACGAGACCGTCATTTCCTCCGACGATTCGGTCATGAACGATCTTATCTACACCGTTGAAAACGGTGACAGGGTTCCCGTCGGTTCGATCGTCGCGACATATAACACGAGCGGCGTAGGAAACGACAATCTTTCCGATATTGTCAATATAAACGTCAAAATAAAACAGCTGGAGGCAAGCACCGACAAGGCTATAATGTTCGACGCCGACGGGCTTGATTCTCAGATAAAAACGGCGATAATCTCTGTGCTTTCAGACAGGGACTCAAGGTCGTTTTCTTCTCTTTCGAAAGATTTCGACGCTCTCCAGATCCTTTTCGATAAAAAGGATATTGCCGTTAACGGCGAGGATTATTATACGGGCATGCTGAATACCTATGCCGATAAAAAAGAAAAACTCCTGTCGTCGAAAAATGCGAATGAAAAATCAGTAAAATCGAAGACCAGCGGATATTTCTGCGTTTCCTGCGACGGCTACGAAGGGGTTTCTCCCGACGGGTATCTCGACATTACCGTGGCCGCTTACGAGTTTCTTATGTCAAAGTCTCCCGAAAAGATTCCCGTTAATGCAGTCGGAAAAGTTCAGAATATTTCATCATGGTATTTTATCACCTCGGTGGATACTTCCGATGCTGCGGATCTGACTGTCGGCGGAACGGCGAATATCGAAATTGATTTTCCGTCTTCGGGTAAAAATGTTCTTTCTTTTTACGTTCAGGATATTTCAAATTCGGTGAACGGCAAATCCGCTGTCGTCTTCAGATGCGACACCGCAACGTCCGATACCGTCGCTTTAAGAAAGACAGACGCAAAACTTATGAAGAAATCCTATGACGGTTTCAAGATAAGCAATAAAGCGTTGAGAATTGTCGACGGGCAGTACGGGGTTTATGTCCTTTCCGCCCAGCGTATAGTTTTCAAACCCGTGGAAATTTTATACAGTTCAAACGATTTTCTTATAGTAAAGTCTCCCGCGACCACGTCGAAACCTCTTGCGTCGAAAGACGAAGTCATTATCGGTGGCAAGGATCTTTATAACGGAAAAATAGTCAATAAATAGAGGCGTTACAATGTTTGCGGAAAAACTTGCACAGATTAAGAAAAATATTGAAAACGCGCAGGCAAATTCCCCGTACAAAGGAGAAGTTACCATTGTAGGGGTGACAAAAAATCAGCCTGTCTCCGCGGCAAACGAGATAATTAAAAACGGAATTTCGATAATTGCCGAAAACAGAGTTCAGGCAATGAAAGAAAAAGCAGAACTTCTGCTGCCGAGTAAAAGACATCTTATCGGCCATCTTCAGACAAACAAGGCGCGCGCGGCGCTTTCGCTCTGCGACGTTATTCAATCGGTCGATTCGGAAAGACTTCTTCTCGACCTTAACCGTATATCTGCAGAAACAGGAAAAGTTGCGGAAATATTTTTTCAGGTCAATATAGCGCGCGAAGAAATAAAATTCGGTCTCTTCAAAGAAGAACTTGCCGGAATTATGAAAACCGCGGCTTCTCTTGAGAATATTAAAGTTTCAGGGCTTATGGCGATAATGCCGATAGAAACGAAACCTGATTACTATAAAGATATGTACGACGTCTATGCCGAAGCAAAACAGACTTCATATCCGAACATAGATCTGAAATATCTTTCTATGGGAATGAGCAACGACTACGAGGCGGCAGTTTCCTGCGGCGCCAACATGGTCAGGCTCGGCAGATGTCTTTTCAATTAACGGGAGGAAAACAGATGAGTTTTTTTAAAAAAATTCTCGGCGACGACGAGGAACTCGAAAACAATCTTGACGAAGAGGAATATGAAGACGGTTCCGATTATGCGGACGATGACTCGGTAAAAGCAAAAATTTCTTCCGTCAGAAAGGGAAATCCGAACTTCGTTCTCGTAAAGCCGGACAAAAGAGAAGAACTCTTTACGATAGCGGACGACCTTTTAAGAAAAAAATGCGTCGTTCTCAATCTTGAACTTGTCAAAAGCGACACAAGACGTTTTGTCGATTTTCTGAGCGGGGTCGCCTATGCACTCGACGGACAGGTCAAGAAAATTGCGATAAATACTTATCTCATAATACCCGGCGGTCTTGAGATCAGCGGGAATATTTTCGACGATCTTGAAGAATACTGATTCGAACGCCGAAAAACAGGCGCAGTATTTTCTGTCGTCGCTTTCAGATCTTATAAGACGTTATGAAGACAGCGGACGCGTGTTTTTTACTGCGTTCCTTGACGAAAACGAATATTCCTCCGCAGCGCTTTTTCTGAAGAACCGATGCGTTTTTTCGGAATGGGGAGGACGGGACGGCGCAGGACGTAAGGTGATTGCCGTCGGCGAATGTGACAGAACGGATTTCCCGATAACCTGCCTTGAAATATCCGTTTCCAAAACGGCGAGGGAATTTTCTCACCGCGACGTTCTCGGAAGTCTGATGTCCCTCGGTGCGGACCGGTCGGTTTTCGGCGATATTATCGTTTCAGACGGCAGAACGGCTTTTGTTTTCTGTCTTTCACGAATGGTAAAATATGTTTGCGAAAATCTGACTTATATTGCGGAGGACAGCGCTTTTGTAAGAGAAGTTTCGCCTGAAAACATTCCGGTTTTCGAGCAGAAATACGAAGATTTTTCGCTTTCCGTCGCTTCCGGGCGTCTTGACTGTTTCGTTTCGGCTTTTGCAAAAGTCTCGAGAGAAAAGGCAAAAGATATTATTGCCGACGAGCGTGTTTTCATAAACGGAATATGCCGTCAGAACGCCGAAAAAGTTCTTTCGGAGGGCGACACCGTAACTGTGCGCGGAATAGGGAAATTTGTCATTGACAGACTTTCCGGAACAGGAAGAAAAGGCAAATTACAATATAAAATACGAAAATTTATTTGATATATTAAGGAGAGGGAAAAATGTTGACACCTAAAGACATTGAAACCAAAAAGTTTTCAAGAGCAAAAGCAGGAGGATATCACCCTGAGGAAGTAGAGCATTTTCTTGACGACGTGCTCGACAGCTTCAACGCCGTTATCGCGGAAAAAGACCACCTTCTGAATAAAGTTGAAATGCTCAACGAAAAACTGAAAAAAGAATCCGACGCTAAAAGAGATCTGGAAAAAGCGATTTCCGATCCTCAGCATATATATAACGAAACTCTTGCCGCGGCAAATGCAAAAGCCGATAAAATAGTTTTCGAGGCTCAAAACTATGCGAAAAAACTTATTGAGGCGGCTCATATTGAGGCGGAAAGACAGCAGGAGGTAAGTAACCGTTTTGTTACGGAAGTTGAGGAATTCAAGTCCAAACTTCTTTCTATCTACGAAAGCCACGTCAAACTTATTTCCTCTATTCCGATTATGAAGATAGATGAGGCGTCTACTGAATCCGCAACTCTTGAAATGCTTGAGAATTCGACTGTCGACGCGTCCGCCGACGATCTTCCGAAAGAGGAACCCGTTCCCGAAGAGCCTGTCGGGACTGAAGAGGAGACAAAAGAAGAAACCGACGACGATTTCGATTTTTCGGGCGTTATAGAAGAACCCTCTCCCGCAAAGGATTATGTTCCGTCGCGCTATGTCGCCGAAGAAACCGAAAGAAAGCCCGAACCCGTTGTTGAAGAAAAGAAAGAAAGCCACAGACCTGCAAGAAGTATGTACGTTGAAAAGGACGAAGAGCCTGAGATCGACGGACTTTTTGATACCGAAGAGGAAAAGCCCAAGAAAACGAAAAAAAGAGGATTCAACTTCTTCGGCTTTGTAAAAGATTCAGAACCCGACGATGACGACGATTTTGACGAAGACTTCGACGATGACGATTATTTCGACGACTACGATGACGAGGAATAACTGTAAATGAAAAAAATTCATAAGATATTTTTCGCGGTCGTAATTTTATTGACGGTCGGTCTCGACCAGCTCGTAAAATATCTTTCGGTTGTTTTTCTTAAACCGATAGACACTTTCCCGATAATACGAAATGTTTTTCACCTGACCTATTGCGAAAATACCGGAGCGGCATTTTCAATGCTTTCGGGCGCGAGAATATTCTTTATTGTGATCACAGCCGTTTTTATCGTGCTTCTTGTCTGGCTTATGTATTCGGACAGAGTGCAGAATGTCGGCGCGGCATATACCATGGCAATTATTTCCGCGGGCGGAATAGGAAATCTTATCGACAGAATCCTTAACGGCTATGTTGTTGATATGTTCGATTTCAGACTTATAAATTTTGCGATCTTCAATGTTGCGGATATAGCCGTTACCTGCGGCGCCGCTGCATTTCTGATAATTTATATTGTGAAAAAAGGCAATGTCATAAAGTGGAAAAAATAATCGCCGGCGAGCAGGACGCCGAAAAGAGAATAGACGTTTTTCTGACCGAACGGGTAGACAGAACCCGTTCGGCCGTTGTTTTGCTTATAGAAAGAGGAGCCGTTAAGATAAACGGACTATCCGTAAAGAAAAACTATAAAATGAAACCGGGGGACGAAGTCGAAGTCGAACTTCCCGAACCGACGGAACTTGACCTTGAACCCGAAAATCTGCCGATAGATATTGTTTATGAAGACGAATATCTGCTTGTCGTAAATAAGCCGCAGGGAATGGTCGTTCATCCTGCGCCCGGAAACTACGGCGGGACGCTTGTAAACGCTCTTTTGTGGCACTGCAAAGATTCACTTTCGTCGATAAACGGAGTTATCCGACCGGGGATAGTTCACCGTATCGACAAAGATACGAGCGGACTTCTTATCGTTGCGAAGACCGACGACGCGCATCTCGGACTTGCCGAACAGATAAAGGAACATTCGTTTTTGCGGGAGTATGTCGGGATAGTTTACGGCAGACTCCGCGAAAAAGAGGGAAGTATCGCAAAACCGATAGGCAGACACCCGACCGACAGAAAAAAGATGGCGGTCACTCTCAAAAATTCGAAACCCGCAATGACTCATTATAAGGTGCTTGAGGAATACGACGGTTTTTCTCTTGTCAATTTCCGGCTTGAAACGGGAAGAACCCACCAGATAAGGGTTCACCTGGCGTCGATAGGGCACGCAATATACGGAGACCCCGTTTACAGTCCCAAAAACCTGCTTCCGAAGAATTATCATAAACAGTTTCTGCACGCAAAAAAAATCGGGTTTATTCACCCGATCACAAAAGAATATCTGGAATTCGACAGCGCTATCCCCGAATATTTTTATCAAATATTGCCGAAAAAAGCCGATAACCAATGAGGTTATCGGCTTTATCTTTATGCTATAGATCTTTCTGCGTCCGCTATGGCGTCGAGTTTTTTGTTTCTGAAATAGAGAGCAACGTCGATTGCAATTTCGATGAAGTTCAGTATATAGAAGAAGAAACTCAGAACGAATATGAATCCCGATTTAGGAGCGATCCCGAAAAGACCGACGGATTCAATTATTTTTTTAACTATTCCGCAAGCGTAACCTATAAGGAGAAAGACTTCGAAAAAGAGGCTTTTTCCTTTTGCGGTACGCGATACCCACGATTTACGTATCGAGAGCGGCCAGGAAAGACCGAAACAGAATATTGTCAGTGCTTCAAGTAAGTCTACTATCATTTAATTGCCAGCTTTCAAATTATTTTCTGCGATAATCGGGGAGAAGTTTCGGGGAGACCGCATCGGTCTTAATACCTGCTGCTTCTCTTTCTTTATCAAATTTTGCAATATGGTCGAGGGTGAGTTTTCCGATTTTGACGTCTTTGGCTTTCTTTGAAGCGTTCTGACCTGCGTTTCTGCCGAAAACGATAATATCGAGAAGAGAGTTGCCCATGAGACGGTTCTTTCCGTGAATACCGCCTACGGCTTCGCCCGCGACAAAGAGATTCTCTACGTTCGTTGTCATTCCGTCGACGTTTATATCAAGACCGCCGTTCTGATAGTGGAGAGTCGGGTAGACGAGAATCGGTTCTTTACGGATATCAATTCCGTAACTTGCAAACATTCTCATCATTGCGGGAATTCTCTTTTCGATAGTTCCTTCGCCGCCGATAGCCTCTATCATCGGGGTATCGAGCCAAACTGCTTTGCCGTTTCCGGTGTCAACGCCTTCGGCTCTGTCGGAACATTCGCGGATTATGGAAGCCGCCGCAACGTCACGGGTCTCAAGCGGGTGCATAAATACTTTTCCGTCTCTGTTTACGAGTTTTGCGCCGAGAGAACGGACTTTTTCGGTAACGAGCGCTCCGAATATCTGCTGAGGATATGCGGCACCTGTCGGGTGATATTGGAGAGTTTCGGGGTAGAGCAGTTTCGCGCCGACTCTGTATCCGAGAACAAGTCCGTCTGCGGTCGCACCGTAGTGATTGGAAGTGGGGAAGCCCTGATAGTGCATTCTTCCCGCGCCGCCCGTCGCTATTATAACGGTCTTTGCGCGTGCGACCATCAGTTCTTTTGTTTCCATATTCATGAGAACCGCGCCTGCCGCATGTCCGTTTTCGTCAAGGATAAGTTCGATTGCGGAAGTGAAGTCAACAACGGGAATTCCTCTGTTTAAGACTTCGTCTCTCAGAGTTCTCATTATTTCAGCTCCGGAGTAGTCCTTTGCCGCGTGCATTCTCTTTCTCGAAGTTCCGCCGCCGTGGGTCGTTATCATCGTTCCGTCGGGCGCTTTGTCAAATTCAACACCGAGGTCGTTGAGCCACTGAATTGCTTCGGGAGCGTCGCAGACAAGTTTTGCGAGAAGTTCTCTTTTTGCAGCGTAATGTCCGCCGCCGAATGCGTCGACAAAGTGAATAGCGGGGGAGTCGTTCGGCTTATCCGCCGCCTGAATACCGCCTTCCGCCATCATGGTGTTTGCGTCGCCCATACGGAGTTTTGTGACGATCATAGTCTTTGCGCCCGCGTTATCCGCCTCAATTGCTGCAGACGCGCCCGCTCCGCCGCCGCCGATAATAAGGACGTCGACGTCGTAAGCAATATCGTCAAGGTCTATATCTTCGGCTTTTATTCTGCTGTGTGCCTGAAGAATATCGCAGAGTTCGTGAGGAACGGTCTCTCCCTTGTTTGGACCTATTTTAAGAGTCGAAAATTCGCTCTTTTTATAGTCGGGGTGATATGCCGCAAGAAGATCGTCTTTTTCTTTTGCGGTCATTCGTGTCGGCTCGTATGCAATATTGTCTTTTCTTGCAGCCTCCACGGCTTTAAGTGATGCTTCGAATTCCTTTGAATACATAATGAGCCTCCCTTACTTTTCTATTTCTCTGTTGTTGTAGAGTTCGGTGATTTCCTCGATGGGTTTTCCCATAAGGTCTTCGATAAGTTCGGTAAAGGTGCCGTCCTTAATTTCCTTAACTCTGTTTTCAAGATGCTCGGACTTCGGCGCAAGATATTTTCCGTTGAGTCTGCGCGCGAGCATCGCTACCTGCGGGTGAGAGATACCTGCGGGACAGCGTGAAGAACAGACTCCGCACATTACGCAGTCAAACGATTCTTCGGCGCATTTGTCGAATTCCCCGCGCTGGGCGTACGCGATATACTGCATTACGTTAAGCCCCTGAGTGCAACTTTTCGTGCAGGCGTTGCAGCCGACGCAAGCGTAAATTTCGGGGTAGAGCTGCATCATTATCTGCTCTGTGGGCTTTATTTTTTCTATATCGTAAACCTGTTTTACGAGCGGGAAGAAGGGAAGTGTTGCGACATACATATCGTTTTCGACTTTCGTCTGGCAAGCAAGACATGTTTTGAGTTCGCGGTCGCCCTTTATACGGTATATAGTTGCGCACGCTCCGCAGAAGCCGTTACGGCAGCCGCAGCCTCGGACAAGCTGATAACCCGCATATTCCATAGCGCGCATTATAGTAAGATCGTCCGGAACGCTGTATTTTTTGCCGAACAGATAGACATTTACCATATTAGCCATTTCAAAATCTCCTTATCAATATTCGTTGGGAAGTTCGTCGAGTTCGTCACAACGGAAAACAGGACCGTCTTTGCAGACGTATTTGGAACCGATGTTGCATCTTCCGCATTTGCCTATTCCGCATTTCATACGCAATTCCATTGTCGTATAGACCTGCGTTTTGTCAAATCCGAGTTCCTGAAGTCCGGCAAGGGTAAATTTAATCATTATCGGCGGACCGCAGAGAATTGCGATTTTGTCTGTCGAAAATCCGAGTTCCTTGACATAGTTAGGAACAAATCCGACGTGCCCCGACCATTCGGGCTGTTCGCGGTCTATCGTAAGATGAACCGTGACTCCTGCGTCGTTTGACCATTCGTCGATGATTTCCTTATAATCGACAAGATCCTGCATACTGCGCGAACCGTAAACGATATCGATTTTGCCGTAACGGTCGCGGTAGTGGCGACAGTAGTTTATAACCGAACGGAGAGGTGCAAGACCTATACCTCCTGCAATGAAGAGCATGTCGTGACCGACAAATTCGGTATCGACGGGGAAAGGTCTGCCGTAAGGTCCTCTTATGGTTATCTGCTGACCGACTTCCATTGAATGGAGCCATTCGGTAACGCAGCCGCATTTCTTAATGGAAAATTCCATAAATTCGGTATTTGTCGGGGAAGAGGTTATTGAAAACATCGCTTCGCCGACGCCCGGAATCGAAAGCATCGCGCACTGTCCGGGTTTATGCTCGAAGGCTTTTTTGCCGTCGGGGGTCACAACTCTGAAAGTCTTAACGTCGGGAGTGTCGATCCTTATGTCTGTAACAACTCCGACGACCGGGATCAAAGGTTCTTTTATCTCAGCCATTTTTGCGACCTCCTAACTTTTTCATTACTTTAACGATATTCATCTGTATCGGGCATTTCGAAAGACATCTTCCGCAGCCGACGCAGGAGAAAAGTCCGTCATTGTTTGTCGGATAGTAAACAAGTTTGTGCATAAAACGCTGACGGAAACGTTCAAGCTGCGTAAGTCTCGGCTGTCCTGCGGACATTTTGGTGAATTCGGAATACATACAGGAGTCCCAGCAGCGGAAACGTTTTATTCCGTGACCGGTGTTGAAATCCTTTATATCGTAGCACTGACAGGTCGGACAAACGAAAGTACAGGTTCCGCAGCCGAGGCAGGATTCGGAAAGTTCCGCCCATTCGGGAGCGTTGAAAAATTCCTCGGTCTTGCCCGAACCGAATGCGTCTTTTTTCAGAGACGCAAGCGGCAATTTTTCAAGCCTTTCCCTTATCGTCTTTTTCTGTTCTTCGACTGCTTTATTATCTGCGTCTTCGGTTATTTTTTCAAGAGACAAGAGCAGTTTTTTGCCTTTTTCGGTTTTTGCGTCCATATAAAGAGCGTCGTCCGTTTTGTAGCAGACGATATCTCCCTCGGGTTCTGCCGCGTCGATATCGAAAGTCTTGCAGAAACAGGTTTCCGCGGGACGTGTGCAGGCGACCGACATTATAACGCCGTGGTTGCGTCTGTTCATATAGTATGTATCAACGGGCTCGGCAAGGAAAACTCTGTCGAGAACGTCAAAACTCTTTACGTCGCAGGCTCTTATTCCGAAAATTACGAAATCTTCGGTTTCTTTTCGGCTGTCGATAACTTCGATATTCTTTCCTTCAATTTTGAAATCCATAAGGTTTTCGGTCTGCGGAAAGAAGAAGTCTTTTGCGCTTCTCACGGTGTTTAAGGCAGAAGAAAGAGTTTTTGTTTCGTCCCACTTCTCGAACTTTGCGCCGGCTTTGGTGTCTATCGGAAGATAAAGCGTTTCGCTTGCGGAAATTTCCGCAAACAGGGCGGGCAGTTTTTCAATAGAGATCTTACGCATTGTTTCCACCCCTTTCTACGGCTTCGGACGGCTCAAGGTCGTCTACCGTGAAGTTTACGATGGGCGCGCGGCTTCCGACTTCCGCTCCCGCCTGATAAACTCCGTAAAAGTCGTTTATATCTTTGATGAATTTTCTGTTAAGAAGATGCAGGGGAATATGCTGGGGGCAGACGCGGGAACATTCGCCGCAGTCGGTACATCTTCCGACAACGTGGAACGCTCTTATGATATGGAACATCTTTTCTTCGAAAGAGTTTGACGCCGCCTTGTTTTCAACGCCCGAATAGGGGTTGTCGAAAACGCATTTTTCGCAGGTGCAGGCGGGACAAACATCGCGGCAGGCGTTGCAGCGGATACAGCGGGAAAGTTCTCCCTGCCAGAATTCGTAACGTTCGTCGGGTGTCATCTTTTCAATGGCTTCGACCTCGTCAAAACGGTGACTGTCAAGGACTTCTCCGTCTTCTCCGAGAAGTTCGTCATAAGCGACGTGTTTTTTCGATTTGCAGTTTATGCATCTGTCGGAAAGGACGTCGTTTCTGTCAAAAGAAAGTTTACCGTCGTAAAGCGTTTCTATTTCAACGGTCTTTCCGTTATCCGAAACCGAAACTATCCCCTCGGCTTTTTCTTTTATTCTGTTTGTTTCAAGCATGCCGGAGCAGGGGACTCCTACTGCATAGACCTTTTCTCTGTCAAAGCGGTGTTCCGTAAGCAACTGATTGAAACTGTAACTGTCGCAGGGCTTTAAGAACACAAGGACCTTGCTTTCGGTTTTTGCGGTTTCTTTAATCAGATATTTGGAGAAGTTCGCTCCGCAGAAATCGTTCCAGACAAATTCTCCGAGAGAATTTTCGTCGGTAAAGACCGCGGGAGTTACGTCATAGGCAAACTCGCCGATCTTCCAGCCGAGAACTCTGTCAACAGTGCCGTTTTTCAAGAGTTCGGCTGCCTTTGAAGTGAGAATTTCACGTTTTATTTCTTGCATCGTAAATCCTCCAATCTTTTGTTTTCTCCGAGAGCCGCAACAGTCTGAACAAAATCGTTCATTGTTGCCGCGAACTTCGCGCCCTCGGCGGCGCTTACCCATTCGACTCTTGTTCTTTCCTTTTCAATACCGAGATAATCAAGCATTGAGAAGAGAAGAGCCATACGGCGACGGGTGTAGTAGTTTCCGGAGGTATAGTGACAGTCCCCGGGGTGGCAGCCGCAGAGGATAACTCCGTCCGCGCCGCGCTGAAACGCTCTGAGAATAAACATCGGGTTTACTCTGCAGGAGCAGGGAACTCTGATGATTTTTACATCTGCCGGATAATTAAGTCTGTTGTTTCCCGCGAGGTCGGCGCCTGCGTAAGAACACCAGTTGCAGCAAAATGCAACTATTAGAGGTTTATATTCGTTTACTTGCATATCGCGTCAACCTCCGCCATTATTTGTTTATTCATGAAGCCTCTGAGGTCCATAGCTCCTGACATACACGCGACGGTGCATGCTCCGCAGCCCTGGCAGACCGCTTCGTTTACGACCGCTACGCGGCGAATTTTTGTTGTGCGGTCGGGCATTCTGAATTCCTTGTTCTGATATGTGATTGCGCCGTAAGGACATACCTTTTCGCAGGTCGAACAGCCGTTACACATCATTTCGTCGGAATGAGCGACGCACGGGTTGCCTACGAGTTTATCCTTGCAGAGAAGACCGATGACTTTCGACGCGGCGGCGCCTGCCTGGGAAACCGTTTCGGGAATATCTTTCGGTCCCTGACACGTTCCCGAAAGAAATACGCCTGCCGTCGGGCTTTCGACCGGACGGAGTTTCGGGTGCGCTTCGGTGAAGAAATCGTTTGTATCCATGCTTGCGGTAAGCATCGTCGCGAGGTGTCTTGCCGATTTGTCGGGTTCGATTGCCGCGGCGAGAACTACGAGGTCGGCGTCGATATGAAGTTGCTTTCCGTAAAGAAGGTCGGACGCCTGAACTTTAAGTTTTCCGTCTTCGGGAGAAACTTTTCCGACCATTCCTTTTATGTAATGGACGCCGTATTCTTCGACCGCGCGGCGGTAGAACTCATCGAAATTCTTACCGGGTGTACGGACGTCTATATAGAAAACATAAACGTCGGTGTCGGGATATTTGTCTCTTATAAGCATTGCGTGCTTTGCGGTATACATACAGCAGATCTTCGAGCAGTATTCTTTACCTTTATCCGCGCACGCCGAGCAGCGGGAACCTACGCACTGAACAAATACGATAGTGTGCGGGTGTTCTCCGTCGGACGGACGGAGAAGTGTTCCTCCGGTAGGTCCTGCGGCGTTCATTAAACGTTCGAGTTCGAGAGACGTGATGACGTCTTTTGACTGCGAATAAGCAAATTCGTCGAATTTTTCCATCGAAATGGGGTTAAAGCCCGTTGCGGCGACAATAGCGCCGTACTGCTCTTCGATAAATTCGTCCTTTGCCTTATAGTCGATAGCGCCTGCGGTGCAGACTTTCGAACAGACTCCGCATTTGCCCGTTTTGAGCATCATGCAATAGTCGGGATCGATCGTTGCGACCTTGGGGACGGCCTGTGCGAAAGGAATATAAATTGCGCGGCGGTTGTCCATTCCGAGATTGAATTCGTTCGGGACTTTTTTCTGCGGACATTTTTCGGTACATGCTCCGCAGCCGGTGCATACGTCTTCTTTTACATATCTTGCTTTACGTTTTATCGTTACGTTGAAATTGCCGACAAATCCCTTTACGTCGGTAACTTCGGAATAAGAGAAAATTCTTATTTTGTCGTTCTGGGCGACGTCGACCATTTTCGGGGTAAGAATACATGCCGCACAGTCAAGCGTCGGGAACGTTTTGTCGAGCTGCGCCATCTTACCGCCGATCGTCGGTTTTGTTTCGACTATATCGACGGGGAAGCCTGCGTCGGCAATATCGAGAGCCGTCTGAATACCGGCGATACCTCCGCCGATGACAAGCGCTCTTTTTGTTACGGGGCTTTCACCCGGAGTGAGCGGTGCGTTGAGGTTTACTTTTGCAACCGCCGCTTTTGCAAGGATAATTGCTTTTGCGGTGCCGACGGGCATATCTTTATGTACCCAGGAGCACTGTTCTCTTATGTTTGCTATCTCGACCATATAGGGGTTGAGCCCTGCCGCCGCCGCGGTCTTTCTGAAGGTCGCCTCGTGCATACGGGGGGAACAGGAACAAATTACTATTCCGGTGAGTTTATTCTCGTGAATAGCGTTTATTATCATGTTCTGACCGGCCTGCGAACACATATACTGATAGTCAGTGGAGAAAGCAACCCCGGGTTCTTTTTTCATGGCTTCGGCAACAGCCTTTACGTCTACCGTACCCGCGATATTGGTACCGCAGTGGCAGACAAATACGCCGATTCTCTGCATGGTTAAATTCTCCTTTCCTATTTCGAATATTTACGCATTGCGGAAACGATCGCCTGCTGCGGAAGCTCTTCGTCGAGAAGTCCGGGAATATCGTTCGCAGTAAGGTGATTTGCGCCTTTTTCACGGATAACTTCAAGTCTTACGGCTTCGACGAGTTTCGCGGGCTCAACGCCTCTCGGGCATCTGTCCACGCACGCAAAGCAGGTGAGACATTTGTAAATGGAACTTGATTTCATAAGAGTCTCAATATCGCCCGTTTCCACCATATAAACAAACTGGTGCGGGTGATATTCCATTTCATCATAAGAAGGACAGGTGGCGGAGCATTTTCCGCATCTCATACATTTCAGCGGATTAACGCCGCTCATTCTGAGAATCTGTTCTTTACGGAGTTCGTTTTTACTTTGCATCGTACTCCTCCTTTATTCCGAGAGCCTCGGCAAGAAGTTCCGTAAAGTAAATTACGGGAATATCACCGTCGGCTTTTGTGAGATTGTATTTACAGAGCGGGCAGGCGGTCACCATTATGTCGGCACCGTGCTTTTTCGCGCTTTCTTTGACTGCCGAAGAACGTTTCTTCGCGGCGTCTTTGTCTTCGAGGACTATGTATCCGCCGCAGCATTCGTTTCTTAAGGGATAGACGACGGGTTCCGCACCGAGCGCACGGATAAAATCTTCCATTATTTTCGGATTTTCAGCGTCGTCAAACGCCATAACTTTACCGGGGCGGAGCAGGAGACAGCCGTAATAAGCGGCGATCTTTCTGCCTGTAAGCGGCTTTACTACCGCTTCTTTTAATTTGTCGAAACCGACGACGTCGCGCAGCAGTTCGAGGTAATGGTAAACGGTCGTTTCCCCGTTGTAGGGGACGAACGGTTTGCCGTCCTGAAGCATATACAGATTGACTTTCGACGCAAAATCAGGGTCGGTCTGAAGCGCGTGATTCGTCTGCTTTATAACGTTGTGACAGGCTGAACAGACGGTGACGAGCGGTTCGTTTTCATCTCTTGCCGCAGCAAGGGCGCGCACGCTCGAAAGTTTGGTTGCGATCTCGTCTTTCGCGGTAATGAAAACTCCTCCGCAGCACTGCCAGTCTTTTATTTCACAAAGTTCCACGCCCAACTTTTTTGCACATTCCCTTGCATAAAAATCAAGGTCTTTCGCCTTTGTGCGAAGAGTGCAGCCGGGGAAATAACTGACTTTCATTTTAATACCTTCCTTTTTGCTTCAATCAGACCATTTGTTCGGGGTGGAAAACCTCGTCGAACTTTTCGGCGGTCAGAAAACCGAGAGCAACGCACGCTTCTTTTAAGGAAATGTTTTCCTTAAACGCTTTTTTCGCGGTCTTCGCGGCGTTTTCATATCCGATATACGGATTGAGCGCGGTTACGAGCATAAGGGAATTGTGCAGATTGTGATACATCTTTTCCTTGTTTGCGGTAATTCCCACGGCGCAGTTCTTGTTGAAGGAAAGAATTGCCTCTGCGAGAAGTCTTGCGGACTGCAGGAAATTATAAGCCGCAACCGGCATGAATACGTTGAGTTCAAAGTTTCCCTGCGACGCCGCCATGCCTACCGCAACGTCGTTGCCCATAACCTGAACGGCGACCATCGTTACGGCTTCGCACTGGGTCGGATTTACTTTTCCGGGCATTATCGACGAACCGGGTTCGTTTTCGGGAATATGAATTTCACCGAGACCGTCGCGCGGTCCGCTTGCGAGCCAGCGAACGTCGTTTGCTATTTTCATCATATCGCAGGCGGTCGCTTTTATCGCTCCGTGAGCGAAAACAAGTTCGTCTTTTGAAGTTAAAGAATGGAATTTATTCGGGGCAGTAACGAACGGTTTTCCCGTGAGTTCCGCAGCTTTTTTCGCAACGAGGGAGTCAAAACCTTTCGGAGCGTTAAGTCCCGTTCCTACCGCAGTTCCTCCGAGAGCGAGTTCGTAAAGCGGTTTCAGCGCGAGACGGAGAAGTTCGACGTCTCTTTCAAGGCTTGAACGCCAGCCTGAAATTTCCTGGCTGAATTTTATCGGGGTCGCGTCCTGAAGATGCGTTCTTCCCGATTTGACAATGCCTTCATTTTCTTTTTCAAGGCGTTTGAATGTTTCGATAAGTGTTTCTATTGCGGGAATGAGTTTGTCTTCGAGAATTGTGACTGCGGAAATATGCATTGCGGTCGGAAAAGTGTCGTTTGAAGACTGGCTCATATTGATATCGTCATTCGGGTGGCAGAGTTTTTTGCCTGCTATCTGGTTTGCTCTGTTTGCGATGACTTCGTTTGCATTCATATTCGACTGCGTTCCCGAACCTGTCTGCCATACGACAAGAGGGAAGTGGTCGTTGAGTTTTCCGGAAATAACTTCGTCGCATGCTTCGGTTATTGCAGCAAGTTTTTCTGCTGTCATTTTTTCGGGACGAAGTTCGGCGTTTGCCATAGCCGCCGCTCTTTTAAGAATTCCGAAAGCGCGAGTTATTTCTCTCGGCATGGTTTCTATTCCGATGCCGATCTCAAAATTTTCGTGACTTCTCTGGGTCTGCGCCGCCCACAGTCTGTCGGCGGGAACTTTCATTTCGCCCATTGAATCGTGTTCTATACGGTACTCCATACGTTTATCCTCCGCAAATTAAAGGTCGAGGCTCTTTATAACTTCTTTAAGGGTTGCTTCGCTCTTGTGAAGTTTTGCTATTTCTTCGTCGGTGAGCATGACGTTTACTTTTCCTCTGAGACATTTGTTTCCGACAAGGTTAAGAGTGCTCAGACAAACGTCGTTTATTCCGTATTCACCGTGCATCATTGACGAAACGGTCATCGTGGTGTCCATTCCGCCCAAAAGACATTTGCAGATATGGCAGACGGAGATGGAAACGGCATAGAAGGTCGCACCTTTTCTTGCGATAACTCTTCCTCCCGACTTTCTGACGTACTGTTCGATTTCGGCAGGGTCGAGTTCGGGGGCTTTTATTCCTCCCGTTGTGATGAGGCTGTTGCATTCGCTTATGGGAACGTTCGAAATATTTGCAACTGACCAGGGGATAAAGGAAGAATCGCCGTGTTCTCCGAAAACGTAAGCGTGAACGTTGCTCTGGCTGATGTTATAATATTCGGAAAGTCTCGAACGGAGTCTTGCGGTGTCGAGAATAGTTCCCGAACCTATTATGCGGTTTTCGGGAATTCCCGAATATTTGCAGAAAGTATAGGTGAGGATGTCAACGGGGTTGCTGACGATAATGTAGGTCGCGTCGGGAGCATATTTTGTGATTTCGGGGATAATGGACTTGGTTATGTTGACGTTTGTCTGCGCAAGTTCAAGTCTTGTCTGACCGGGTTTTCTCGCAACTCCGGAAGTGAGAATTACGATATCGGAGTCAACGGCGTCTCTGTAATCTCCCGCATAGACCATGCAGTTGCTGCAGAACGGCGTGCCCTGTCTGATGTCAAGGGCTTCTCCGAGAGCCTTTTCGTTGTTTATGTCGATCATTACGATCTCCGAAGCGATTCCCATAACGGTAAGCGTATAGGCGATTGTGGATCCGACGCTGCCGGTTCCGATAATGGAAATTTTGTTCATAGTGTTCACATACCTTTCTGTTTGACAGTAGCGTGACGGAGGTCACGACCTTCTTTCTGTTTTTTCGTCTTATTATAACATAATATTACAGGTTTTTCAATTGCCGTTTTTACATATCGGTATTGCAATTATCGATATACACGCTCTTGATTTGTAAAAACGCCTTGTTTTTCGGTAAAACTCAAAAGAAACACCGGGAAAACGAAAGTCGTTGTTTCCCGGTGAATCGTTGATTATTTTATAAATTTGCAAGAGATTTCTTGAGGTTCTCAAGCTGCTCTCTGAGAGCCCCGGGGAGTTTGTCTCCGAATTTCTTGTAATGCTCTTCGATTTCAGCCGCTTCCTTTTCCCAAACGTCTTTATCGACTTTAAGAATGGATTTAAGGGTCTCTATATCCATATCAAGGTCGGTAAGGTCGATGTCTTCGGGTCTGGGAACGTATCCGATCGGGGTTTCAACTGCGTCTGCTTTTCCTTCGCAACGGTCGATTATCCAGTTGAGGACTCTCATATTGTCGCCGAAGCCGGGCCATACGAAGTTTCCTTTGTCGTCGGTTCTGAACCAGTTGACATTAAAGATCTTCGGTGCTTTGTCTCCGAGTTTTTCGCCCATTTCAAGCCAATGAGCAAAGTAGTCGCCCATATTGTATCCGCAGAAGGGGAGCATTGCCATCGGGTCGCGACGGACAACTCCGACAGCGCCTGCGGCAGCAGCCGTAGTCTCCGAAGCCATTGTCGAACCGACAAATACGCCGTTTACCCAGTTCTTTGACTGATATACGAGAGGTGCGCACTTAGCGCGGCGGCCGCCGAAGATTATAGCGGAGATGGGAACGCCCGCACCTTTATCGAATTCGCTCGAAACGCAGGGACAGTTCTTTGCGGGAGCGGTGAAACGGCTGTTCGGGTGAGCCGCATAAGTCGTCTTGTCTTTCTTGTCGAATTTTGCGGGATCCCAGGGGTTGCCCTTCCAGTCGATCATGTGCTGAGGAATTTCTTTTGTAAGACCTTCCCACCAAACGGTGTTGTCGTCGGTGTTGAGGGCTACGTTCGTGAATATGGTATTCTTCTTTGTGCTTTCAAGAGCATTGAAGTTCGAATGTTCGTTTGTTCCGGGAGCAACTCCGAAGAAGCCGTTTTCGGGGTTGATGGCATAAAGTCTGCCGTCTTTGCCTATTCTCATCCATGCAATATCGTCGCCGACGGTCCAGATCTTATAACCTCTGTCGCGGAGATATTTCGGAGGAATGAGCATTGCGAGGTTTGTTTTACCGCAAGCGGAGGGGAATGCCGCGGCAACATATTTGATTTCGCCCTTCGGATTTTCAAGACCGAGAATGAGCATGTGTTCAGCCATCCAGCCTTCTTTCCAGCCCTGATAGGAAGCGATACGGAGAGCGAAACATTTCTTTCCGAGAAGAACGTTTCCGCCGTATGCGGAGTTTACGGAAATAATGGTGTTATCCTGCGGGAAGTGGCAGATATATCTCTTTTCGGGGTCAACGTCGCATTTTGCGTGAAGACCGCGTACCCAGTCGTTGCTGTCGCCGAGAACTTCAAGGACTTTTGCGCCGACTCTGGTCATTATAGCCATATTGAGAACGACATAAATAGAGTCTGTGACTTCAATACCTATTTTAGCAAGGGGAGAACCTATCGGCCCCATGGAATAGGGGATGATATACATTGTTCTTCCTTTGTAGGAATTTCTTGCAATGTCGAAAAGTTTTTCGTACATTTCTTTCGGGTCACACCAGTTATTGGTAGGACCTGCATTCTCTTTTGTTTCGGTGCAGATAAAGGTTCTGTCCTCAACGCGGGCAACGTCGTTCGGCTTTGTTCTGTGAAGATAACAGCCGGGAAGTTTCTCTTCGTTGAGTTTAATCATTTCGCCGCTTTCGACAGCTTCCTTGCGGAGAGCGTCAAGCTGAGCCTCACTTCCGTCTATCCAGACAACCTTGTCGGGATTTACGAGGGCTTTGACTTCGTCAAGCCACTTCAGTACAGTTGCATTGTTAGTCATAATCAATACTCCTTTTCTTAAATTCGTAATTCGATAACACTTTTACCGATATGATTTCTAATAAAAGCGGCTGACGCTTACAGCCGCGGTTATGAAATCATATTCGCGTTTCGCCGACAGACTTCGGCAAAACCCAATACCAATCGGAAAGCCAAACTTTCCACAGTATTATTCTACCACCTTTTTCCGGATTATGGAATTGCTGATTTTTCATATCGGGATTGCATTTTCGACAATATCGGAAAAAGTTTTTAATGGTGGAGGCGAGGAGAGTTGAACTCCTGTCCGAAAAAAGATCCGCAGGACTTTCTACGAGTGTAGTTTATTGTTCGGGCTCGGCGGCGACGGAACAGTAAACAAAACCGTCGGCGCTGTATCCGGAATTATACGGTAAAAAAGTCCCGGCGTCCGTTTCTACCGTTGGCTGCTGTGTTACGCCCGATCCTTCGCCGCAGCGCTCAAAGGTCGGACGACTGCCTTAATTAGGCAGCAACTAACTGTCTGTCGTTAGCGTTTAATTTTAATTTTGCGGACTTTTAAGTGATTTCCGCGACACTACCCGCTTATCAAGCTTCAGTTTATCCGTCGAAAGCCAGTACGCCCCCATACGATTTTATTCTAACATATTATACCCTTGTTGTCAATTGATTTTGAGAGGTCTGCCAATTTTGTAACAGAAATTTCGTCCCGTTGCCATTTACTTAAAAAAATGTTTTTCGGGGGTATTGCGTTATCGGTAAAAAAGTGTTATAATCACATATAATATGTACTGTTCGGAGGAAAATATGAAATCGTTCATACCCGAAAATTATAAATCGGTTCTCGATCTTTACGACACCCAGTCGGCGATAAGCCTTGTGAAAAGAAATTTTCAGGATACGCTTGCCGCGGCGCTCAATCTGAAACGCGTTTCCGCGCCTCTTTTTGTCGATCCCAAAACGGGCTTAAACGACGATCTTAACGGAATCGAGCGCCCCGTTGAATTCGATTCCAAAGCGACCGACAAAAAAGCGCAGGTCGTTCATTCTCTTGCAAAATGGAAAAGAATGGCTCTTTACAGGTACGATTTTCACGACGGCAAGGGAATTTATACCGACATGAACGCTATCCGCAGAGATGAGGACCTTGATAATCTCCACTCCATATATGTTGACCAGTGGGACTGGGAAAAGGTTATAACAAACGAAGACAGAAACGAAAAATATCTAAAACAGACAGTGACCGCGATAGTGACCTCCATCTGCCACACTCTCGATACCGTAAAAGCAAAGTTTCATCAGATAGATACCGAACTTTGCAGAGAAGTTATTTTTATCACCGCTCAGCAGCTTGAGGATATCTACCCCGACAAAACGCCGAAGGAAAGAGAATATCTTTTTGTAAAAGAACACGGGACCGTCTTTATAATGGGAATAGGCGGAAAACTCCGCTCCGGCAAAAAGCACGACGGAAGAGCGCCCGACTACGACGACTGGTCTCTTAACGGCGATATTCTTTTCTACCATAAAACGCTCGACTGCGCTCTTGAAATTTCGTCAATGGGTATCCGCGTCAGCCCCGAAGTCCTTGACAGACAGTTGAAAGAGGCGGGCTGCGACGAAAGAAGAAACTGTGAATTTCACAGGATGCTGCTTAACGGAGAACTTCCGCTTACGATAGGCGGCGGCATAGGTCAGTCCCGACTTTGTATGCTGCTTCTGGGGAAAGCGCATATAGGCGAAGTTCAGTCGTCGATTTGGGACGAATATACGGAAGAAGTCTGTAAAAAAGCGGGAGTAATCCTTTTATGAGATTTATTGCTGTTCTTGTTTGCAAAATTCTTGCTTTTGTCGGCAGAATATTAAAAAAGGGGACAAGTCTTCCAGGCGCTGTCGCGTTGAAGATATGTCCCGATATCCTGTCGAGAATAACGCTTCCCGAAGCGGTCGTTGCCGTTACCGGCTCAAACGGAAAAACGTCGACTGTCGAAATGATTGCGAACGTTCTTACCGACTCGGACAAAAAGGTAATATGGAATAAAGAGGGAAGCAACCAGATAGAGGGCGTCACCACACTGCTGCTGAAAAACTCGACTTTTTCGGGCAGGGTAAAGGGCGACGTAGTAGTCCTAGAAAGTGACGAAAGATATGCAAGACATACTTTCAGGTATATAAAACCCACTCATTTTGCCGTCATAAACCTTTACAGGGATCAGATGACGAGAAACGCTCACCCCTTCTTTATTTATAATATAGTAAAGGACGCCGTCGATCTTATCCCGAATGCCGTTCTTATTCTGAACGGAGACGATCCCATTATAAGAAAATACGGCATGAACCGCGAAAACTGCGTTTATTTCGGAATGAACGAAAACAGATATTCGACTCCCGAAACGAATTCTCTGTATAACGATTGCTATTACTGTCCCGTTTGCGGCAATAAACTCGATTATAAGTGGTTTCACTACTCTCATCTCGGAAATTACGGGTGCAAAAACTGCGGTTATTCGAGACCCGAAATTTCCTACGCCGTTGACGGACTCGATCTTGACAGTACCGAGGCGTCGATCAACGGAAACAAGATCAGGCTTGCGTTTGCGAGCAGATATAACGTATATAATCTCTGCGCGGCGTTTGCCGTTTGTTCTCTTCTCGGCGTTTCTGCAAAAAAAACGGCGGAATCCCTGAGTTCTTTCGTCATGAAAAACGGAAGAGTCGTTCGTTTTACCGCGGGGGAAAACAAAGGGCTGCTCATAACCTCAAAGCATGAAAATTCCACGTCTTACAACCAGAGCCTCGAATATGTTGCGGCGCAAAAAGACCCGTCGATGCTCGTCATAATCGTCGACGCGATAAGCCGAAAATATTATACGGCGGAAACAAGTTGGCTCTGGGACATTTCTTTTGAGAAACTCCGTGATTCTAATATAAAAAGAATTCTTCTCTGCGGAAAATATGCCTACGACCTTGCGGTGCGCTTTTCTGTCTCCGATTTCGGAGATATTAAAACGGAAGTCGTTCCGGACCTTGACGAAATGGGCAAAATTATTTCGGAGCCCACAGACCTTAAACTCTTTGCAGTAACCTGTTTTTCCGATAAGGATAAACTTTACGACAGAGTAAAAGTCGAGACTCCGACAGCGAAATAGGTGTGTTTTATGAGTATAAATATCTTACATCTTTTCCCCGAATTGCTTTCTCTTTACGGAGAGAGGGGAAACGTCGTAATTCTTAAAAAGACCCTTGAAGAAAACGGTTGTTCGGTAAACGTTACCCGTTCCGAGGAAGTTCCGTCGTTTGACGGCTTTGACTTCATATATATAGGTTCGGGAACCGAAACGGCGCTTATCGAAGCGGGAAAGAGACTTTCATCTTTTTCAAAAGAAATTTCGGCGGCTCTTGAAAAAAGTATTTTTCTTGCAACGGGAAACGCAATGTCTGTTTTCGGCTCTGAAATTTCGGCGGAAAACGAGACTTTTCCCGCAGCGAATATCTTTGAGTACAAAACCGAACTGAAAACGGAACAGCGATTTTTGGGAGACGTTATAACGTCGGAAGATAATGTTTTTTCGGCTGCGGCAGTCGGATTTATCAACACTTCTTCCATCTTTACGGGAATAACGTCGCCCGCCTTTGAACTTCTGCTCAATCCGTCGCTCGGAAATGATAAAAAGGAGAATGCCGACGGTTTCATCAGCGGAAATTTCTACGCTACGCAGCTTATAGGCCCGTTACTTGTCAAAAATCCCGCAGCGCTCGCTTTTTTTGCCGGCAAACTTGCGGGCGGTAAAATTTCTTTTTCTCCCGATTCTTATATTGAAATGGCTTATATGACGGCTAAAAAAGAACTTTCCAAACGGCTTTTGTAGTTTTCTTTTCCGCTTTGTCCGCTATTTCCGGCAGAAGAGTGCATATCAGATATACCGAAAACAGTATCAGCGCAAAAAAGGATATGTCGGGGAAACAGAAAAGAGCGATAAGAAAAATTATTGCGAAGATCATTTTGATTTCTCCTTTGTTTTTTCTGACTTCATTATACACGCAAAGGTGTACGATAATACGGACAGCGGAGAAGCCGCTGAAAAAATAATTTCTTGAAATTTGTGTAAAATATTGATTTGCCTATTGCAAAACGAAAAAAAATATGATATAATAATTTGCGTTGAGAAAAGTCTCCGGGCGTAGCGCAGTTTGGTAGCGCGCTTGAATGGGGTTCAAGAGGCCGTGGGTTCAACTCCCGCCGCTCGGACCAATTTCCGATGCTGTTCCGTGAACAGCGTCGGGACTCTCAATCACATTGGGAATTTGTGTAAAGGTAGCACGACAGACTCTGACTCTGTTTGTGAGGGTTCGAATCCTTCATTCCCAGCCATGAAAAAAGCACTTGCGATTGCAAGTGCTTTTTTTTCGGTTATATTCGCCTTGCGGCGAGAAATATCGCTTTGCAGAGATATTCGGCTCTCAGATTTTATCGAATATTTCCGATATTCGGCGGATTCTTTTACGGGATACGATTTTCGTCTTACAGCTTGAAAAAAGCACCGGGTGACCGGTGCTTTGGTTTTACATTTTTTCGAGGAGAGAATAACTGTCTTTGACAAATTCGGAAAGTTCCTCGGCGGTAAATCTTCTTTGAGAAAGAAGCGCAAGACTGAATATCTGTTTTGCCACGGTTCTCGCTTCGTCTTCCGGAAGATTTTTGAGTTTTCCGACAATTGCGCTTTCTGAATTTAGGGAAATAGTATATTCTTCGGG
Organism: uncultured Eubacteriales bacterium; assembly: GCA_934501435.1. Classification (GTDB taxonomy): domain Bacteria; phylum Bacillota; class Clostridia; order Oscillospirales; family UBA644; genus Geddesella. The sequence continues at coordinate 107,373 of CAKSTW010000001.1, read as the reverse complement.
CGCCTGATTTCCCGAAACGTCTTTCCCGTTATACATTCCGTACATTTTAAGCATATCGTTAAAACGTCTTGCTTCTTCGGAAATATTGAGAACGGCGGGTACGGTTTTATCTTTGAGTGCGGACACCGTAACTTTGAGATTTTCTCTTCCCGAAACTTCTCTGAAAAGTTTTTCGAGCTGTTCGTCTTTGCTGCCTTCATTGTCTGTTTTCAGGGCGTCGGAAGAAGCGTCTACTCTTAAAAATTTCACGCCTTCGTTTTTGTATTCAAGAAGCGATATAAATTGGTTGTCAAGAACCTTGTCCATTACGACGACGTCAATATTTTCGTTTTTGAACATATTGATATAAACAGATTGCTGTTCGACGTCGCTTGCGTAATATATCTTCTTCTCTTCGTTGTTCTCAAGACAGTCCGAAAGTGTCTTGTAACCGCCGGAGACCGATCTGAAGAGCAGGGAAGACTTTATCCTGTCGTAAAACTTTTCGTCTTTTAAGCATGCGTATTCAAGGAAGACTTTAAGATCTTCGTACATCCCTTCGAATTTTTCCCGTTCGGTGTTGAAAAGAGAATTTATCTTGTCACAGACCTTTTTGACGATATGCGCCGAAACCTTTGCAACGTAAGAGTTTGTCTGGAGATAACTTCTCGAAACGTTGAGCGGAAGGTCGGGGCAGTCGACAACTCCTTTGAGCATGAGCAGGTATTCGGGTATGACTTCCTTTATATTGTCCGCAACGAAAACCCTGTTATAATAGAGTTTTATCTCGCCGTCAAGGTTCTGATATTCGTGCGTCGGTTTCGGGAAATAAAGAATTCCCTTGAAATTGAGCGGGTAGTCTGCGTTTATATGAATATGGAAAAGGGAATCGTTATAGTCGTGAAAGACCTTTTTATAAAATTCGGAATACTCCTCGTCGGTGCATTGCGACGGATTTTTGAGCCAAAGAGGCTCGGTATCGCTTATCTGTTTGTCTCCGAGAAATACGGGGAACGCCATGAAAGAGCAATATTTTTCAGCAGTTTCCCGAACTTTGTCTTCTTCGAGATATTCTTTGTTATCATCATTGATATGCAGAATTATATCAGTTCCCCGTTCTGCTTTTTCGGCGGTTTTCATTTCATAGTCGCCGTCGTCGGTGCAGGTCCAGAAGACTGCGGGCTCGTCCTTAAAACTTTTCGTCAGTATGTCGACCTTATCCGCGACCATGAACGCAGAATAAAATCCGAGCCCGAAATGCCCGATAATTCCGCTTTTTGCAGCATCTTCCGAATCGTCTTTGCCGTCGTATTTCTGTATAAAATCAAGCGCGCCGGAAAGGGCGATCTGGTTTATATATTTTTTCACTTCCTCATCGGTCATGCCTATGCCGTTATCCGAAACGGTAAGCGTTTTATTATCTTTGTCGACCGATATTTTTATTTTGAAATCCTCGTCGTCGACCTGCGCTTCTCCGATTGCGATAAGGTGCCTGAGTTTCGATTCGGCATCAGCCGCGTTTGAAACTATTTCTCTTAAAAAAATGTCTTTTTCGGAGTAGAGCCATCTTTTGATAATTGGAAATATATGCTCCGTTTGTACGGAAATTCCGCCTTTTTCTGTCATTTTTATTTCCTCCTTATATGAGATTAAGTATCATCATTATTATTTCGCATACCGCAAACAGATAAAAGAACGGCGCGCGAAAAGTTGCTTTTATTATCTCTCCCGCTTTTACCGAAGTTTCGGGAGACGGTATTCTGAATTTTTTTGTTTTAATGCAGATTATAAGCGCAGTAAGGCCTGCGGCAATTTCAAATGCGGTTTTGACCGTGTATACGACGGACGAAACGTATTCGCCGTAACTGTTGCTTATAAGAATAATCGAGCAGCTTGCAAGATTATTCAGAAAATGCAGGAAAACGGTCAGGAGAATGTTGTTTGTCCTTATGAACAGGTACCCGAAAAACAAGCCTGCCGCTGTCGCATACAGAACCTGCTGAAAAGAACCGTGCATAAGACCGAAAGCGATTGCCGAAACGACAACAGCGCCTACCGTCGAATATTTTGAAAGAGTTCCGCATATTCCGAGTCTGAAAATTGTCTCTTCGGCAACAGCGGGGAGTACTGCAAGGACAAAAATAAAAATTGCGGTTTCCGCCATGTTTGTCGGAAGGAACCGGAATACGGATATTTCAGGCAGGTCTATCCCTATAAACGTAAAGAGCGCGCTGTTAAGCGCCGATATGATTTCAAGAATGGGAATCGCTCCGAAATAAAGGCAGGAGAACAGGACGGCGTCGGACAGCGGAAGCCTTGTGCAATCGCGGGGCGTTTTTCTGTTTTTTATCAGAAATTTACTTAACAGAACAAACACCGTAAGATTTAATGCCGGCAATAAAAACTGAGGAACCGCAAACAATGAATAAAACGGCGCTTTCCCTCCCGTAAGGATAATAAATACGGAGGCAAATACCGAAATTACTATGTTTACAACTGGGAAAAGACAACATATCCCGAAGTAAATGTTTATTATGTTTTTTGGCTCTTTCTGCATTTATCCGACACCTCTCTTCAACAAATAATTATATCAGATACCGCCGTCGGTGTCAATATGAACTATTGACAATTTTCGATCGGGACTGTATAATATATTTATGAATTTATGGGAGAAGAAATATGAAAGTCAAGCTTTATAACAAACTTATCATACCGGCCGTGATACTTGTTTTTGTTTTGCGTTTTGCGGAAATATCGTTTCTTGCCGACAGGGGAACCTCGCATTATATCGCAGGAGACGGATTTCATTATATTTTCTGGGCGGTTTATTTCCTTATTGCGGCTTTTTTTGCGTCCTCGTTCTTTACGCTTTCGAAAACGAACTTCGGTTTCGGCTATCTGAAAAAAACGACTTCTCATCTATATCTTTTCATGGTTCCTGCATTGCTTCTTTTCTGCGATACGGCGATTTCAGTGATAAACTACATTGCGGTAAGACCTTCTGTTTTTGAAATATTTCTTACCGTTTTTGAATTTCTCGCGGCGGTGGCTTTTATATTATTGTCCGTTTTTCCCGCAAAAGTCAGATTCAGATCTGCGGCAACAAAACTTTTCACTATTGCAATTCCCGTCTATTTTGTATTGAGACTTTTCTATATAAATATCGTACGTTACGGTTTTATCTCAAAGCCGTACGATACTTTTGAGATATTCAAAACTGCATTTCTTGCCCTTGCTTTTTCGGAGATCGCATATATGGCGGTCGCGAAAGCAACCCGCAAAAAGCTGAGCGCATATATCTATCTTTCCGCAATATTTATGTCGATAAGGCTTTCCGACGTCCTTTATTCCGTTTTGAACAACGCCGCGGCGGACACGTCTGTTTCTTACATCAGCCAGACAGTGGATCTGTTTTGCATAGCAGCGCTGTTCCTTATCAATATGAATATTTATAAGAGAATAAGAAAACCGAAGGAAGGGGAGGGGACTGCCGATGAGTAGAACAGCGGTAGTAACCGGCTCTTCGGGCGGAATAGGCTTTGAAATAGCGAAAACTCTTGCATTTTCGGGGTTTGATGTGATTGCGCAGTATAATTCCCGTGAAATATCCGAAAAATACGACGAAATAGGAAAGTATTCGGGTGTCAAAATAACACCCGTGAAGTGTGATTTTTCTTTATCTGAAGACATCTCAGAATTCTGCGCTTTTCTCGAAGACCGGAAAGATATCGAGGTTCTTGTGAACAATGCGGGTATGAGCCTTTACGGACTGTTTCAGGAAGGCTCGGTTTCCGACGTTGAAAAAATAATTTCGGTAAACTTAAAAGCGCCGATGCTTATATCCCGTTCCGTTATTAAAAATATGATATTCGCAAAGCGCGGAAATATCGTAAATATTTCGTCGGTCTGGGGAGAAACGGGCGCTTCCTGCGAGACCGCGTATTCTGCGACAAAAGCAGGGCTTATAGGTTTTACAAAAGCGCTTGCAAAAGAAGTCGCCCCGTCGGGGATAAGAGTAAACTGTGTAACTCCCGGCGTAATTAAAACCGATATGCTGAATATTTTTACGGAAGACGACCTTTCGTCTCTCGAAGAGGAAATTCCTCTCGGAAAAATAGGAACGCCGCGGGACATAGCCTCGGCAGTCGCATTTCTTCTGTCGGACTCCGCAAAATATATTACCGGGGAAATACTCCGTGTAAACGGCGGATTTTATATGTAAAATTTGTTTATTGAGCCGAACCGTGCGATTTTTACGGTCGGCTCTGTTTTTATAAAATGCTGAATTAAACTTACGGCTTTTATTTTTGTAATCAAAAAGATCTGTTTCCTTTATTCGACAAAACCTTACCCGTGGGCTTTTTCATTATTTTGGCGGTGTTGAACCTTCCGCAGGCGTCGGGCTTGTGTCGATTAAAAATGAAAGGAGACAGCAAGGTTTCTTTTAGTGTAGGAATAAAGCCGCAAGGGGCTCTTGTTTTTTTTGCACCAGGGAAATTGCACAAAATGAATATTTTGTGCAATTCAGGGGAGGGCGAAAATAAAGAATAAAGGAAAATAACCGATACTGAAGAAAAAATATACCAGAAATATAATAAAGATAAAAAATATAACAGATTAAAAACTCTTAAACTTAAATGAACGGCACGGTTTGTTATTTCAAAATAATCCGATTATCAAATAAACAGTTATCGGTTTTAACTTTTCAATGCCGGTTTTATTTTTTCATTTATATTTTTATATTGATTTGCGTCTGCGAAGATGTTTTTGCTTTACTATATGTAATTCTTATATTTTTATTATCAAATAAAATCCGCCCGAATGAACAGTGCATCGTTTCAAATCAAAATAAACGCTTAAAACGAGAGTTGATTTTTTTTATTTATCAGAATATTTACTGAAACAAAAAAATGTCTGCTTTTGCAGACATAAACCTTTATATGAAATTAAAAATCCTGCCGGAAAACCAACAGGATCTCAATTTTGGGGTGGATAGTGGAATTCGAATCCACGGCCTCCAGAGCCACAATCTGGCGCTCTAACCAGCTGAGCTATACCCACCGTATCTAACGGAGATAATTATACCATATTTCGGGGATATTTTCAATAGGTTATTTATGAATATTTTGAAAACAAACCAAAATATGTCTTTTTTGTGACTTACGCATAATGCCGAAAACTTCAAAATAATGTTACTTTTATATGTTATAATGTAATGTAATAATTATACTATGGAAGGAAACTCCGATGTTAAATTCTTTTTCCGAAAGTTATTCACAAATAGATAGACTGACGACTTTCTACGGCAACGAAAACGGGCTTATTACCCTCCCCTACCTTGCCGCTGAGTCCTTTGTCCCCTTCCCCCGTATGCGGATACAGTTTACGCCCGTAAGCAAATATATGCTTAAATCTGCGGAAAACGCCGTAAATGAGGGCAGATATGTTTTTTACGAATTTTCAGATGAAAAACCGGAAGATTTTATGGCAATAAGGGGAAATTTCGACTCTTCCTGCGGAATTATTGGAATAATACGTCAGATATCAGTCTCCGATAAGCACCCTGCGACCGTTATTTTCGACGGCTTTTGCCGAGCAGAGAAGAAATCCGTACCGTATCTGAAAGACGGAGCATTGTTTATATCCGTTTCGCCTGTTAAAGAACTTGATATTACAAGAGACTCTTCGAAATTTTCAGAGGCGGTTTTTGATAAATTACAAAGTCTCTATTCGAATTATGTCCGTAATAACGGCGATTTTGACGAAAAACTCCTCAAAATAGCGGCGGAGACCGATAATCTCGGTATGCTTTGCGACTTTATTGCCGAAAACTCGTTTATTCCCATAGACGATAAGCTCGATATTCTCAATGAACTCGATATTGAAAAAAGAGCGACATGGCTTTGCGATATTCTTGAGTCGGAACTCGAAATGATAAAATATCAGGGCGAGTTGAACAATAAAATTCAGAAAAACGTATTCGCTTCAAAAAAAGAATATTTTATAAGAGAGCAGATAAGAGTTCTTAAAGAAGAGATAAACGATACAAGCGAAGAGGCAACCGATTTTTACTCCGATAAAATTGCAGCGATGAAGGCTCCCGACGACGTTAAGGAAAAATTAAAGGGCGAGGCTGAAAAATTATGGAATTTACCGGAGGCTTCGCAGGAATTTTCCGTGATATCGACCTATCTTGACTGCTGTCTTTCTCTTCCGTGGGACGTTTTCAGCGAAGACTCCTCCGACCTTAAGACCGCAGCAAAAATTCTTGACGCCGACCATTACGGACTTGAAAAAGTAAAAGACAGAATTATAGAATTCCTGGCTGTTAAGAAACTTACAGGAAAGGCAAACGCGCAGATACTCTGCCTTATAGGCCCTCCGGGCACAGGTAAGACGTCTGTCGCTCAGTCGATAGCGAAAACCTGCGGCAGAAAATTCGAAAGAATAGCCCTCGGCGGCGTTCGCGACGAAAACGAGATCCGCGGACACCGAAGAACTTATCTTGCGTCGATGCCCGGACGCATTATGGACGCTGTTATTCATGCAAAAGTCGCAAACCCCGTAATTCTGCTTGACGAAGTCGATAAACTCGGCGCTGACTATAAAGGCGACCCGTCGGCGGCTCTCCTTGAGGTCCTTGACCCCGAACAGAATAAGAATTTCAAAGATCATTACATAGATCTTCCGTTTGACCTGAGCAACGTTATCTTTATCGCGACCGCAAACGACGCCGATAAAATTCCGCTGCCTCTTTATGACAGAATGGAAATTCTCGAACTGTCGTCCTATACCGACACCGAGAAATTCAATATCGCGAAGGAACATCTTGTTCCGAAACAGATTGAAAAACACGGCATTTCTTCGGAGTTTGTCGAAATTACGGACGGTGCGATAAAAGAAATCATAAAACACTATACAAGAGAAGCGGGCGTCCGAAATCTGGAGAAAAAGATAACTGCGATCCTGCGTAAAATCGCGAGAAAATTCGTCACGGAAGATAAGGCCGAAAAAGTCACCGTGACAGCCGAAAATCTGCACGAATTTTTAGGCGCACCGAAGTTCCGCGATGAAATGACAGACCTGTCGGACAAGATAGGCGTAGTTAACGGTCTTGCCTATACCTCCGTCGGCGGAGAACTTTTGCCGATTGAAGTTTCCGTTCTTAAGGGCACGGGCAAAGTCGAACTCACGGGCTCTCTCGGCGACGTTATGAAGGAGTCGGTGAAAGCCGCGATAAGTTTTGTCCGCTCCGTCGCAGAAGAATTCGGCATAGATCCCGATTTTTATAAAAACAGCGATATTCATTTCCATTTTCCCGAGGGCGCTGTTCCTAAAGACGGTCCGTCGGCGGGAATAGGAATAGCGACGGCTCTTATAAGCGAACTTTCGAAAAAGAAAGTGAACGGAAAAGTCGCAATGACGGGCGAAATCACTTTGAGGGGCAATGTTCTGCCCATCGGCGGACTTAAAGAGAAAACAATGGCGGCTTATAAGTCCGGAATCGAAAAAGTAATTCTCCCGAAACTCAATCTTTCCGACCTCGACGATATCGGCAGCGAAGTTAAAGAGGCTCTCGAATTTATTCCCGCAGGCACCATGAAAGACGTACTTTCCGCAGCGTTAAAGGAGTTATAATATGAATTTCCATAACGTAGAATTCAAAACAAGTTGGTTTAACGACCGGGAACTTACCCTTGCGATGAAACCGGAAATACTTTTTGTCGGTAAATCGAACGTCGGCAAGTCCTCAATGATAAACAAAGTTCTGAACCGAAAGGCCCTTGCGCGCACGAGCGCAAAACCCGGAAAGACGATATCCATCAACTTTTTTGAAATTGACAGAACGGCATATCTTGTTGACCTGCCGGGTTACGGTTTTGCTCAACGCTCGAAAGCCGAACGAAAAAACTGGGGCAGCCTTATCGAGGATTATTTTGACCTTGACAGAGATATAAGAATGGTTTTTCTGCTTGTCGATATCCGTCACGATCCGTCGGAAAACGATATGATAATGTATGATTATCTGATGTCGAAAAACTATCTTTTCTGCGTGGTCGCAACAAAAGCCGACAAACTTTCCCCTTCTGCGGTAAAAGCGCAGGCGGAAAAGTTTTCCGAAATTTTCGGGGTCGACGTTATTCCCTTCTCTTCAGAAAAGGGAACGGGTGTCAACGCCGTAAAGCAGATCATAGAAGACTCTGTTGAGGATCTGCCGCGCGATAACGACAAAATATAAGAAAAAATCCTGAGTTTCTCAGGATTTTTTGATTTTATCGGTCGCCTTTAGCATCATTACAGCAACCCATTTTGCAATTCCGATCGAAATAATATCTTTAAGCAGATACGGAGATGAGACAAGCAAAAACGCGGGGATAAATTCCATATTTGCAAGAAACATATACTGTAAAGTTCCGCAGAGATGACACAGCCCAAGCCCGATGACCGCAAATATGAGGTTGAGCCAAAGTTTGTCTCTTTTGAGTCCACACAGCGCAGCGAGAAGAATAAATCCGAAAATAAAGCCGCCCGTATATCCCGTAAGAACCGAAAGACCGCCTTTGAGACCCGAAAATACGGGAAGCCCTATCGCGCCGATGACAATATATGCCGCAACGCTGACAGCGGAAAAACCGCTTCCGAGAAAAAAACCGGCAAGAGCAATAACGAAAGTCTGCAGCGTTATCGGGACCCCCGACGGAAGAGGAATTGAGATCAGAGAAAGGACTGCTATAAGCGCGGTCATGACGCCGCAGGAAACCATGTTGTACGTTTTATTTTTCATTGTTTTTATCTTCCTTTACACTTATTTCGCCCGCGGAAATCTTTTTGATCTCTCCGTTGTCGAGACGAAGTACGAGTTCCGCTCTGTCTGTGATCTCCATGACTGTTCCTCCGCCCAAAGCCGAAGTCACTCTTTTTCCCGTCAGAAGAGAACGTTCTTTATATTCGTTCATGAATCCGCCGCCGTTTTCATATACTGCAAAAAATTCGTTTATCACCGCCGCGGCAAATTCATTCCTTGTTTCGGGAGACGGCGCTTTTTCAAAAATGCTTCCGGCAATCTCCTTCAGTTCTGTCGGAAATTTTTCTTCGGGAGTGAAAAGGTTCACGCCTATTCCCACGACCGCGTATTCAAGTCCGCCGCTTTCAAAGTCGGTAGCGCCCTCGGTCAGTATACCGCAAACTTTTTTTGAGTTTACATAGACATCGTTTACCCATTTTATTTTCGGACAGAAGTCGGGGCAGATCTTTTCAACCGCGCGGCATACGGCAACTGCAGCCGCAGCCGTTATCAGATATGCTTCTGTCGCTTTGAACTCGGGATATAAGAGAATACTCATATACATTCCCGTTGCTTCGGGCGACCAGAAACTTTTTCCGAGCCTTCCCTTCCCTGCCGTCTGACTGTCTGCGATAAGGACTTTTTCTCTTTTTTCCGAAGCCGATGCCGCTTCGCTTTTCAGGACGTTATTTGTCGAGCCTGCGGTTTTTACACATTCTACGTCGATATCCTTATTAAGTTTGCTTTTTATTATCGCCGCGGAAAAGTTGTTGCCCGAATTTTTGAGAAGATAGCCTTTGTTCGGAACTGAAACAATATCAAAGCCTTCATTTTTGAGTTCTTTTATCTTTTTCCATACGCAATTACGTGTAACTCCCGTTTCTTTCGCGATTTTTTCGCCCGAAACATATCTGTCTTCGGAAAGAAGCAGGCATATCAGTTTCTCATCTTTCATTTTACGCCCCCCATTGTCACCTTTGCGAAATTGTTTTGGTGACATATAGAGTATAAATAAAATATATTACTTTACGGTGTTATAACTTCAACATAAATGTTACAAAATAAAATTTACATTAAATCGACTTTTTCACTGAAATATTGACTTTACAAACGCTTTTTGGTATCATATATTTGATATATCCAACAGAGCCAAAGGAAGGCGGTGACGGCTTGAAACAGGAATTACGGACTCCGGAATTGAGGAATAAGACCGCCGAGTCCGAAAAACGAATTATTAAAAGATTTCTCGGCTCAAAATGCAGAGAAATTCTTACAATCGCGGGCGGCGCGGCAAAAAACAACTATGCCGATCATGTCGTTGTCTGCGATAAAAAAGACGAAAAGGACGTAATAACAGAGCTTCTGAACAACGGTTATTCTTTATGCGGTAAACAAACGTTTACTTCGGAGAAAGACGGAAAAATATCCACGGTATTCGTTACGGAAAAGAACGACAGGCTTTATTATCTGCTTACCGACTTTTCGGAATATACCATGTTGAGCGAAAAACAATGCAAAAAATATCTCTATCTCAAAAGCAGACTTCATCAGACCTGCGACAGTCTTACGGAATATGAAAAAGAAAAGTTTAATTATATCGAACGGGAATTCAACGGTTTTGTCGCATGGCGTTTTCTCGGAAAGAAAGTAAACGTAAGCGAAATAAAAGACAATTCCGAGCTGTTTTACAGGTATAGGGATTCAAGTTACGACCTGAATATCGGAAAATCGGACAGACGGATATTCGGAGCCCCGGTCAAAACCTACGTTATGGGCGTAAAAAAACCGATAAAACGTTTTTCGGGTAAAATAATTTCGGTTATATACGAGGACGGCGGATTTGCATTTGTCGCCGCTCCCCTCAATAAGATTTACTATGAACCGGACATAAGAAAAGCGCTTCTGGCAATTTCCGAAAACTCCGAACCGAAAATGACCTGTCTTTACGAGAAGTCCTGCGGTGCTGTCGTATATAAGAAAACTCCCCGGGGAGTTTATTATCTGCTGATAAAAAACCGTTCGAAAAATATCGGTTTTCCAAAAGGTCACGTCGAAATGGACGAGACCGAACTTGACACCGCAGCAAGGGAAATTTTCGAAGAAACGAACGTAAAAGTCGTTATAGACAAAAATTTCAGAATATCATATAATTATACGGTAAGTTTTTTCATAAAAAAACAGGCGGTATATTATGTTGCGGAGATCGTCGGCGGTGATATAAAAGTTCCCGAAGAAGAAATTCTCGATTACAGTTTCGTTCCTTTTGACGAGGCAGTAAAACTTCTCAGCTACCCCAACGAAAAACGTATTTTAAGAAGCGCAAATCAATATATAAACCGTACAAAAACAGAGGCAACCGATGTTTATAGGAAACGATGAAAAATCCATAGATAAAGCAGTCAGCGCGCTCCTTGACGGCAAACTTGTCGCGCTCCCTACCGAGACTGTGTACGGGCTTGCGGCAAACGCGCTGTCGGCAGCCGCCTGTTCTTCAATTTACAGAGCAAAGGGACGCCCCTCGGACAATCCCCTTATCGTTCATATAGCGGACGCCGAAGACGCCGAAAAGTACGCGGAAATGACAGACGACGCATATCGGCTTGCAAAGGCTTTTTGGCCCGGACCGCTTACGATGATCCTCAAAAAAAAGAATTGTATTCCCGATACCGTTACGGCAGGGCTTGATACGGTTGCTATCCGTATGCCCGACAAGGATATTACCCGCGAAATTATAAGAAGAGCCGGAATTCCGCTCGCCGCACCGTCGGCAAACCTTTCCGGGAAACCGAGTCCGACAAAAGCGGAACACGTTCTTGACGATTACAGCGGCAGAACGCTTGAAGACGGCACGGAAGCACTCGCGGGAATTATAGACGGCGGAGAATGTGAAAAAGGCGTTGAATCGACGATAGTCCTGCTTGCGGGACAGACGCCCGTTCTTTTGCGGCCGGGAGTTATCACTTTCGAAATGTTACGCGAATATCTTCCGGATATTACGATAGCAAAAGCCGTTCTTTCGGAAATGAAAGAGGGAGAAAAGGCGCTTTCGCCGGGAATGAAACACCGTCACTATTCTCCTAAAACGCGTACAGTCGGTATTTCCGGAACAAAAAACAATATTTTTGCTTATATAAATGCAAGAGCAAGAAGAGAAAAGGTCGCGGCTCTGATATTCGAAGACGACAATAAGTCCCTTTCGGACAGCGTTATCCGTATTTCATACGGTAAAGAGTCCTCTCCCGAAAGTCTCGCAAGAAACCTCTTTTCCGCGCTCCGTGACCTTGATAAAAAAGGCGCAGACATTATTTTCGCGGAAATTCCGAAAGAAAGCGACGGAGTATATCTAGCAGTCTACAACAGGCTTATCAGAGCCTGCGGTTTTTCCGTTTTCGACGCGGATATCCCACCGGTTTCGGTCTCCGTTACGGGACCGTCGGGCGCGGGTAAAAGTTCCGTCTGCAAAGAACTCGAAAAATGCGGTTTTTATCATATAGATACGGATAAGATCGCGGCGGAAATACTGCCGGCAAAAGGAAATGAACTTATAAAAGTCTTCGGAAAGGGTATTCTCTCCGACGGCGTAATTTCAAGAAAGGCGCTTGCCGAAATTGCATTTTCCTCGGAAGAAAATACAAAGAAACTGAACAGAATAATGCACCCGGCAGTAACCGAATCGGTGAAAAAGATAATTGCCGAAAAGACAGCTTGCCGTATCCCCGTTCTCGTTGACGGCGCAGCGATAATCGAGGCGGGCGTAAATAAAATTACCGATCTGACGGTCTCGGTCCTTGCCCCCGAAAATATCCGCAAAAAAAGGATATCGTCACGGGACGGAATTTCGGAAAATATGATAAACGAGCGTTTTTCCGTTCAACTTTCCGACAGCGACTATATTAAGAATTCCGATATCAATATCGTCAATGACGGAAGTCACGATATTAAAGAACTTGCGGAAACGGTAAAAGAATATATAAAAAACAGACAGGAGGAGTCGGTATGAGCGACTTGCTTTACAAAAAGAAGAATACATTCGAAGAAAAAGACGACGCTTTCATAAATAAGGCGTACGATTACTGCGAGGGATATAAGGCGTTTCTTGACAGCAGTTATATCGAACGCCCCGGAATTGAGGCTGTAAAAAAAGAGGCGGAGGAAAAAGGCTATCTCCCGTTCGATTTCAAAAAAACATACGTTGCGGGCGACAAATTTTATCATATTCAGAAAGAGCGCTCAATGCTTCTTGTTTCCGTCGGTAAAGACGATCTCGAAAACGGTTTCAATATGGTTGCGGCGCATATCGACTGTCCGAGACTTGACCTCAAGCCCTCTCCCCTTTTCGACGACAGCGGAATTGCCTATTTCAAAACACACTATTACGGCGGTATAAAGAAATATCAGTGGGTCACTATTCCTCTTATTCTCTGCGGAAGAGTCTATAAAAAAGACGGAACTGCGGTCGATATCGTTGTCGGCAAAGACAGATCCGACCCTGTTTTCTATATTTCAGACCTTCTCCCCCACCTTGCAAGAGAACAGGAGAGCAAGTCTCTGTACAGCGGAATTTCGGGCGAAGACCTAAAAGTCATTATCGGAACCCGTCATAACAAAAAAACGGAAAATGACGATAAGAAGACTGACGGAGAAGACAGCCCGCGATATTTCGCAATGAAACTTCTCAATGAAAAATACGGGATTACCGAAGAAGATCTTTTTTCCGCCGAACTTTCGTTTGTTCCGAACTACGAACCGAGAGACGTAGGCTTTGACCGTTCGCTTATTGCTTCCGCGGGACATGACGACAGAATTTGCTGTTACCCCGCTGTTTCCGCGCTTTTTGAAGAAACCGTTCCCGAAAGGACTTCCGTCGTTCTTCTTGCGGATAAAGAAGAGATAGGCAGCGTAGGAATTACGGGTATGCAGGGCAATTTCTGGTACGATATTCTTTCCGCAACGGCTGAAAATGCGGGCAAAAACAAATATTTGATGTTTGAAAATTCCACCGCTCTTTCCGCAGACGTCGCGGCGGCTTACGACCCGTCATACTCGGGCGTATATGATAAAGGCAACAGCGCGGACATTAACTGCGGTTTTGCTCTTTACAAATATTCGGGCGCAGGCGGAAAATCGAACGCATCGGAAGCCGACCCGAAATTTATGGCCGAACTTCGAAATCTTTTCGATAAGAAAGAGCTTGAATATCAGTTCTATGAACTCGGAAAAATTGACGCGGGCGGCGGTGGAACCGTATCAAAATACATAGCCGCAAAAAATATTACGGTCGTCGATATGGGAGTCCCCATTCTTTCGATGCACGCACCGTATGAAGCGGCGGCAAAGACGGATATATACAATATGTACCTTGCCGTTAAAACATATCTTGAAGAATTCAGATAAAAAAATCAAGCCGAAGAGTTTTTGCTCTTCGGCTTATTTTTTATTTCCAATTAAAGGTGCCCGAAAGGAATATCGTTTTATCCTGAGAGACCGTCAGAAGTCCTCCGTCGGTTTCTCCCGTTTTTTCCGTTCCGTCGGGAAGTTCGATAAAAACGTTTGACGGTACGATCTTTGTTATAAACGGGATATGGCCCGCCATAACGGCAAGGTCGCCCTCCGTTCCTCTGACGGAAAGAGAAACCGCCTCACCTTCAAAAAGATTCCCCGACGGCGAAGAGATCGTCAGTTGAAAAGTCTTCATTTTGTAAGCCTCTTCGCTTTCTCTATCGCCTCGTCAATAGTTCCGACAAACAGGAATGCCGATTCGGGAAGATCGTCGTGCTTTCCTTCGATTATTTCCTTAAAGCCGCGGATAGTTTCGGAAAGCGGAACATAAATTCCGGGGAAACCGTTGAATTTTTCCGAAACGTGGAACGGCTGAGAAAGAAATCTCTGTATTTTTCTTGCGCGGGAAACAAGAGCCTTATCTTCGTCGGAAAGTTCGTCCATACCCATGATAGCGATAATATCCATAAGTTCGTTATATCGCTGCAGGATTCTCTGGACTTCTTTTGCGACCGCGTAGTGCTCTTCCCCGAGAATTTCGGGCGCGAGGATACGGCTTGTCGATTCAAGAGGATCGACTGCGGGGTAAATACCCTGAGACGCAATGTTTCTTGAAAGAACGGTAGTCGCGTCAAGGTGGGCAAACGTCGTTGCGGGAGCGGGGTCCGTAAGGTCGTCCGCAGGAACGTAGACCGCCTGTACCGAAGTTATTGAACCTTTCTTTGTAGACGTAATTCTTTCCTGCAGCGCTCCCATTTCGTTTGCGAGGGTCGGCTGATAACCGACTGCCGAAGGCATTCTGCCGAGCAGCGCGGAAACTTCGCTTCCTGCCTGAGTAAAACGGAAAATATTGTCTATAAAGAGAAGAACGTCCTGTCCTTCGGAATCTCTGAAATATTCAGCCATGGTAAGTCCCGAAAGACCTACCCTCATTCTTGCTCCCGGCGGTTCGTTCATCTGCCCGTAGACCAACGCCGTTTTCTCAAGAACGCCCGACTGTTTCATTTCATTATAGAGGTCGTTTCCTTCTCTCGTTCTTTCTCCGACGCCCGTAAATACCGAAAGTCCGCCGTGTTCTTTTGCTATATTATTGATAAGTTCCATTATAAGAACTGTTTTTCCGACGCCTGCACCGCCGAAAAGTCCTATTTTACCGCCTTTTGAATAGGGACAGATAAGGTCGATGACTTTGATGCCCGTTTCAAGTATCTCGGTTGAGGTCGCAAGTTCTTCATAACCGGGCGCCGGACGGTGAATATTCCATCTTTCTTTTGTTTCCGGGGCGGGACCGTTATCAACGGGGTCTCCGAGAACGTTGAATATTCTGCCGAGCGTCTCTTTTCCGACAGGAACGCTTATCGCGCCTCCGGTATCGGTTACGGGCGTTCCCCTCTTAAGTCCGTCGGTCGACGCCATTGCTATACATCTTGCCGTATTGTCGCCGACATGCTGCGCGACTTCAACGGTAAGCGTTTTTTCATTTATGGGAATTGTCAGCGCATTGAAAATTGCAGGAAGCTTGCCGTCTTCAAACCTTACGTCGACGACAGGTCCCATGACCTGAGCGACAACTCCCGTTGCCTTATTTGGCATACTGTTTCCTCCTCTAATTTCCCGAACCTGCAACGATTTCGGTTATCTCCTGCGTTATTGCGCCCTGTCTTGCTCTGTTATATTTAAGTTGCAGGTCGTCTATCATCTGCTGGGCGTTTTTGCCTGCAGAATCCATTGCCATCCGTCTTGCGGAAACTTCGCATGCGAAACTTTCCCTTACCGCCGAGATCAGAAGACCCGCGACATATTCGGGGATCACCGAATTCAGCACCGTGATCTCGTTCGGTTCGAAAATAACGCTGACGTTCTTCTTTTTGCCGTCGGGCAAAATAGGCAATACCCATTTTATATGAGCGTCCTGAGTCATCATCGAAACATATTTCGTGCAGACAATGCCGAGTCTGTCGTATTCTCCGTTTTCGAAATCGTCGCACAGTTTTTGTGAAAGTTCAATCGCTTCTTTATAAGAATAGGTTTCCGATGAGACGAATTTTCCGCCGTATCTGTCCGACGCTCTCTTCCCTATCGGAATTATCTCTGCGTCGGGATACTCACGCATTAAACGGAAAATGTTGGCGTTATATCCGCCTGCAAGCCCTCTGTCTCCGGCAATGACGATAAGTCTCGTTCTGTTTCCGTCAGATCTGCGAAGAAACGGACTTTTTTTACATTCGGCACTTACCGAAAGCAGAGAGACGGCGTCTTCGTAAGCGGCGGAAAACTGACGGCTCTTAAGCATCGCGTCGGTTGCCCTGCGGATTTTCGACGAAGCGACAAGCCCCATCGCTTTTGTGAGGTGCAGGGTCGAATCAACGCTTTTGATGCGAAGTCTTAAACTTTTTGTGTCGGCACTCACTCAAGTCACCCCTGCATTTCCCCGAGGGCTTTTTCGAGAGTTTTTATGTCTTCCTCTTCGAAAAATCCTTCTTCAAATCTTCTTAAAAGATCGGAATATCCGTCGTTTAATTTTTCGTAAAGCCGCGTTTCGTAATCTCTAACGTCTTTGACTTCGATATTGTCGAGATAACCGTGGGTAACGGCGTAAATTATCGCGACCTGACAGCCTGCCGAAACGGGGGAATTTCTCTTCTGTTTCAGAACTTCGACAATTCTTTCGCCGAGCGCAAGTCTTGCTTTTGTGTCGGCGTCAAGGTCGCTTCCGAACTGTGCAAACGACTGTAGTTCCCTGTACTGGGAATAGAGAAGTTTCAGTTCTCCGGAGACTTTTTTCATTGCCTTCAGCTGCGCCGAACCTCCGACACGGGAAACCGAAATGCCGGGGTTTATTGCGGGCATTATTCCCGAATGGAAAAGTTCAGTTTCAAGAAATATCTGTCCGTCGGTTATAGAAATGACGTTTGTCGGGATATATGCCGAAACGTCGCCTGCCTGTGTTTCTATTATCGGAAGCGCCGTTATTGAACCGCCTCCGTATTCGTCTGCAACGCAAGCCGCTCTTTCAAGCAGTCTGGAATGAAGATAGAATACGTCACCGGGATATGCTTCTCTTCCCGGCGGTCTTCTTATAAGAAGGGACAGCGCTCGGTATGCTACGGCGTGTTTTGAAAGATCGTCGTAGATTATAAGGACGTCTTTTCCCTGTTCTCTGAAATATTCAGCCATCGCGCAACCCGAATATGGCGCGATATACTGAAGAGACGCGGTTTCGGACGCAGAGGCGGAAACCACTATCGTATATTCCATAGCACCCTCTCTCTGAAGGTCCTGCACGAGTTTTACAACAGAGGTGTTTTTCTGACCGATAGCAACGTATATACAGATAACGTTCTGATTTTTCTGATTTATAATCGTATCGATCGCTATCTCGGTCTTACCTGTCTGCCTGTCGCCTATAAGAAGTTCACGCTGACCTCTTCCTATCGGTATCATACTGTCGATAGCCTTGATACCCGTTTGCAGAGGTACGGAAACGCTTTTTCTTTCGATAATACCGGGCGCCTCCGCCTCGATAGGTCTTGTTTCCGAATATTCAACGGGGCCTTTGCCGTCAATGGGTTCGCCGAGCGCGTTTACGACTCTTCCCAAAAGATTTTCTCCGACGGGAACGGAAAGAACTCTTCCCGTTCTCTTGACCGAAGACCCTTCTTTTACGTTGCAGTTATCCGAAAGAATTGCTACGGCGACCGTCTCTTCTTCAAGGTTTTGCGCCATTCCGAAACTTCCGTCGTCGAATTCGAGAAGTTCGCTTGCCATACAGTTGCGAAGTCCGTAAACCGTCGCGATTCCGTCTCCGACAAGAACTACCGTTCCCGTTTCTTCCATTTCAAACTGAGATTTATAGTTTTTGATCTGTTCTTTTATTATATTGCTTATTTCAGCAGGACTGCTGTTCATCTGTCAATCACTTCCTTAATGTCGTCAAGACGGCGTTGTACGCTTCCGTCGATTATTTTACCGTCGACTTTTACGGTAACTCCGCCTATCAGTTTTTCGTCGATCTTGCAATCAAGGACGACAGTCTTTCCCGTAATCTTCTCAAGTTTTTTGCAAAGTTTGTTTTTTTGTTCTTCCGAAAGAGGAACGGCTGAAAAAACTTCGGCTGAAACTGTTTTTGTATCCGTAGAATACAGGTCCTCAAATTCCCTGAAACAGTCGGAAAAAGTCTTTATCTTACTGTTTTTGCAGAGAATACCGATAAACGATAAAACTTTTTCACAGACGATTTTGCCGAATGCCTCGTTTACGGCGGCGAGCCTCTTCTGAAGAGGGATACTCGGCGCCGAAAGCATTTCGGTATATTCCGGAAATTCCGAGAATACTTCGTTTACTCTTTCCAGATCCCGGTAAACGGTTTCCTCTTCGGAGCTTTCCTTTGCAATATCAAAAAGGGCGACGGCATAATCTCTACTTATCCGTTCCATTGTCGTCTCCTATTCCGTCTATAAAGGAATCAATGAGTTTTTTATGGTCGTCCGCATTTATCTCTCTGCCGAGGACTTTTTCGGAAAGTTCGGTCGAAACGCCGACGATCTCTTTTTTGATCTCGGAAGACGCTTTTTTCTTTTCAAGAACAGCCTCCGCTTCCGCCTGCTTGATTATCGAATCGGCGCGGTCGTTTGCGGCGACTATTATATCGCTACTGCGCCTTTTTGCGGTCTCTGCGGCGTCGGTAATGATTTTCGACGCTTCATCTTTTGCCGTAAGCAGTTTTTCGTTCCATTCCGTCCTGCTCTTCTCCGCTTCGGAATTTGCTTCCGCGGCGGCGGCATAATCGGCGTCGATCGCTTTTTTACGCTCGTCCAGCATTTTCGTTACCGGCTTGAAAAGAAATTTTTTCAATATTAAGAAAAGGATAAGCAGATTGCATAAAGAAATCAGAATCAACCAGATGTTGACAGATATGACTTCCATTGACATAAAAATTATCTCCTAAATCAGCCGATAGCGTTTATAAGAATATCTACAAGTCTTCCGGGTGCAAGGAATATAAGAAGAATTGCTATAACGAGGGCGTAAAGACCCGTTGTTTCGGCGATAGCACAGCCCATAAGCATGGTGGTCGTAACGTCTCCCTTACATTCGGGCTGACGGCCTATGGCTTCACAGGCTTTTGCAACGGCGTTTCCTTCACCGATACCGGGGCCGATACCTGCGATCATCGCCATACCTGCTCCGAGAGCACAACAACCTAAAATAATACCTATTGCGAGTTCTAACATTTGAATTTTCCTCCGTTCAGTTTTTAACAGTCTTATGTTTATTTCTTTTTGCTTTCATTTTTTCATAGTCGTCTGCGGGGAAACCGCTCGAAATATACAGCATTGTGAGCATTGCGAAAATGAATGCCTGGAGACATCCGCTGAATACGTCGAAATATACCGAAAGGACTGCGGGAAGTCCTATCTGTAAAAACGGTATCTTGCCGAGGAAACCGGGAAGCCAGCCGAGAAGGATCGACGAGAGTCCCTGGAGAGCCGCTGCGATAAGCGTGGATATAACGGTTCCCGAAAGAATATTTCCGTAATGACGGAACGCCATTGAAACGGGAGTCGCGACTTCGCTTATTACGTTAAGCGGCGTTAAGAACGCCACGGGTTCGGCAAAACTCTTCATATAGTGCCACGGTCCGCATTTCATCTTATAATGTGTGATCAGAATAAAGACGAGGATAGCCCACCCCGCGACTATATTGAGGTCGGAAGTCGGCGGGTAAAGACCTATCAGAGTAAGCAGACTTGAGAATGCCGAAAGAGCCATAACAGCGGCGACAAACGGCGCAAATCCCGAAAAATATTTTCCCATATTGCTGTCTACGAGATTCCGGCACTTTTCGACTATCCATTCGGCGACGATCTGTCTTTTGGTTTCGCATTTTGCGGAAATACCGTGAGTAAGGTAAAGACACATGAAGAAAATCGAGACTATGACGAGCCATGAGTTTACCTGTGCTTCGGTTATCGGCATATCCATTATCGGCATTTTGACGGTAAAAAATATCCGCGCACCCTCAATTACGATACCGTCGGTTTCGGGCGTTGTAAGCACCTTGATGACCATACCCGCGACCAAAGGCAGAATGGCAAAAACAAGATATATGATATCCGTCAGCCGAAAAAGTTTTTTGTTTCTTTCCAAAAATTACCACCTCCCCGAAAAACCGATGTTTCAGGTCATGAATTCTTCTTTTTTCCGAACAGCGGTCTGAAAGAGATCGCTATCCTCGGAAAAAAGAGGGGCAGAATCACCGTGACCGTGTTGAAGCAGTCGAGAAGAACTCCGACGGCGGCGACGGCAAAAAGCATAAGCATTCTGAGAATCTGGGAAACTTTCATCGAAAGTGCCGCTTTTTTTTCGTCTTTCATGACGGACTCCTGTACAGTAAGTCCCATAAGAAAGAAATTGAGTATTCCCGCGGCGGCGCTTATAAGATTTCCGAAAAGCACGGGAAGCGACCACTGTCCGATTATTAAAAAAACCGCTTCCGTCACAGCGCTGAGAATCAAAACCCAGACCGAAATATACAGGGTTTCCTTCATTACGGTCCTGTCAACTTTTTCAATACTCAAAGCCAATATTCCTCCAATAACTTATTATATTGATTATAGCATTTTTTTTACCGTTTGTAAATAGTCAAAAATGTCCGAATGTTAAAATTTCAGGCAAAAAAAGTTGCCCGTCGCACGACGGGCAAACATTATTTTGATTTACTGCAATCGCAGGAAAAATAGCCGACAAGGGACACCGCGTATTTTCCCTCCGCATTTTTTGAAAAACCGAGAGCCGAGAAAAGATCTTCAAAACCTGTTCCCGTGTAAAAAGCTACTGTTTTGCCCGAATTTTCGAGAAAACCGAGCACCGAAAGCACGGCGGCTTTCTTTTCTTCCTCCGTAATATCGGCATAAACGGAAATTTCCGATATTTCCGCTGTCACGGGAGAAAAGAAACATTCACACTTTTCCTTTTCGTTTTCCCGCAGTATAAAGGAAAATCTTCCGTTTTCATATCTTTTGGTTACGGATACCATTATTTCACCTGCACCTTAAGGTCTCCGAGAATATTGCGGAGTTCCGATAAAAGAGTATTTGTGATAAGAACGTTATTAGCGCTGAATCTCGCCCTCTTGCCTTTGTCGACAAAGCAGAATTCGACGGGAGACGGTCCTATATTCTGCGTAAGGATATTTATGCAGCGGTTGAGATTCGGAGAGTCGTTATCGGTAACGGTGACGACAAGCGTTTGCGTCCTCGGCGTATACGACCGTGTTTCGGGCATTTTTTCGACTTTCATATCGGGGCTTGTTATCTCCTGAATGTCCGAACATATAATCGACGCGGTCTCGTGAGTTTCTTCATCTTCCGATTCGTCTCCGAAAGAGTCTGTTTTTATGCTTATTTTACCTGAAATGAGAACTATCTTGTCTTCTTCAAGCATTGACGAATACCTGTCGTAAGTTTTCGAAAAGAGCAGGACTTCGATATTTCCCGTAAGATCCTGGAGCTGCAAAATAGCCATCATCGTATCGTTGCGGGTCAGTTTTTTTGTTACTTTCGAAAGAATTCCCATAATCGTCACGGGAGAGTTGTTCTTATATGTTTCGTTGTCGTTGTTGATGTCCGAAACGGTAGCATAACCGCCCTCCTCGACCATGTGAACGTATTCTTTCATCGGGTGGTCGGAAAGATATATTCCTGTAACTTCCTTTTCGTAACTGAGTTTTTCCTTCTTGGAGTACTCTTCAACATCGGGATATTCGTAATCGGGTTCTTCAACTTCCGCGCTGTCGAAAAGCGAGACCTGCCCCTGCTTTTGCTCTTTGACATAACTGTAAAGACTCTTTTTTATCTCAACAAATGCAAGTTCGAGCTGGCGGCGGTTATATCCGAAATTATCGAAAGCGCCGCTTCTGACAAGATTTTCGACTGTTCTTGAGTCGAGGTCGTAGGAAGTCATCATTCTCTGGCAGAAGTCGTAAAAACTTTTGAACTCCCCTGCCCTGTTTCTTTCCTCTATTATGTTTTCGACTACCGCACGGCCGACGTTTTTTATCGCAAAAAGTCCGAAGCGGATACAGTTATTTTCGACGCTGAAGACAATATCCGATTTATTTATATCCGGCGGGAGAATCTCAATATCCTGTTCCTGCGCGGAAACGATATACGGCACCATTTTATCGGTTTTGTCTATAACGCTCGTTAAAAGCGCCGCCATATATTCGTACTTGAAGTGACATTTCAGATATGCGGTGTAATAAGTAACAAAAGCGTATGCCGCGGCGTGAGATTTGTTGAACGCATATTCCGCAAACTTTATCATTTCGTCGAAAATGTCGTTTGCGACTTCCGCGGGAACTCCGTTTGCGACGGCACCCGGAATTTCGACGGTTCCGTCGTCAGCTTTCTTGCCGTGAATAAATATTTCTCTTTCACGGGTCATGACGTCCATCATCTTTTTACCCATCGCTTTACGCACGATGTCCGCACGACCGTATGAGTATCCCGCAAGTTCTCTGACTATCTGCATTACCTGCTCCTGATAGACCATACAGCCGTAAGTGACTTTAAGACTGTTTTCAAGAAGCGGGTGTTTGTATTTAATGTTTTCGGGGTGGTTTTTATTCTGTATGTAGGTCGGAATACTGTCCATAGGACCCGGACGGTAAAGCGAGATAATAGCGATGACATCTTCAATAGTCCTCGGTTTAAGGGATATGAGGGTCTGTTTCATTCCGCCCGATTCAAGCTGAAAAACACCGTCCGTAAGCCCCTGTGAGAGCATTTCATAGACTTCCGGATCTCCTATATCAACGTTGTCTATCTGGAAATCGGGAATTTTCTTTCTGATAAGCTTGCAGGCGTCTTCTATGACGGTAAGGTTTCGGAGCCCGAGGAAGTCCATCTTTACAAGACCTATCTCTTCGTCGACCTTCATATTGAACTGTGTTACCGTCGTACCGTCGTTTACGGCAAGCGGAACATATTTATAGATCGGTTTTTCGCCGATAACGATACCGCAGGCATGGACCGACGCATGGCGGGGAGACCCCTCAAGGCTTTCGGACATATCCATAATTTCGCGGACTCTCGAGTCCGAATCGTAAAGAGCGCGCAGTTCGGGAGCCTTTTCGAGAGACTCGGCAATGGTCATCTTATCGGGTATCATCTTTGAAAGTTTGTTCGCTTCGGTATACGGATAATTAAGAACCCGCGCGACGTCCCTTATGGCGTTTTTCGCTTTCATCGTTCCGAAAGTGACGATATTCGCAACGTTTTCTATTCCGTATTTCTTCTGAACGTATTCAAAGACTTCGTGACGTCTTACGGGGCACATATCGACGTCGAAATCCGGCATCGAAATTCTTTCGGGGTTAAGAAATCTTTCGAAGATCAGATGATACGTGAAAGGTTCGATATTCGTAATTTTCATGCAGTATGCGACAAGACTTCCCGCACCGGAGCCGCGACCGGGTCCGATAGGAATACCGTGGTCTTTTGCAAATTTTATAAAGTCCCAGACGATAAGGAAGTAGTCGACGAATCCCATTTTATTGATAACGGAAAGTTCATATTCAAGTCTTTCTTTGAGTTCCTCTGTCTGCTTTTCCTTGGGATAACGCTTATCAAACCCGTCGTAGACTATTTTCTTCATATAGTCGAAGTGAGGAAGTCCGTCCGTCCACTTAAAATAAGGCAGGAAGTAAACTCTGTTTTTAGAGTCGTCGATCTCAGGAAAACAGATATTGCACTGCTCGGCGATTTTTGCTGTATTGTCGATAGCCTCGGGGACATATTCGAAGATACTGCGCATTTCGTCTTCCGATTTAAGGTAAAATTCATCGGTCGAAAAGCCCATTCCGTTTTCTTCGTCTATCGTCTTCTGGATCTGAACGCAGACAAGGACTCTCTGGGCCTTCGCGTCGGATTTTCGCATATAATGAGCGTCGTTCGTTGCTACAAGCGGAATTCCGGTCTCTTTCGAAAGACGAAGTAAACCTTCGTTTACCTTTTTCTGTTCTTCAAGACCGTGGTCCTGTATCTCAAGATAATAGTTTCCCTCTCCGAAAATATCAAGGTATTCAAGGGCAACTTTTTTAGCGCCTTCGTAATCGTCGGCAAGAAGTTTCTGAGGAACGTCGCCCGCAAGACAGGCTGAAAGACAGATAAGATGCTCATGGTATTTGCGGAGAAGTTCCATATCTACTCTCGGTTTATAGTAAAAGCCCTCCATATTTGCAAAGGAGACCATTTCGATAAGATTGCGGTATCCGTCCATATTTTTACAGAGAAGCACAAGGTGTCCGCTCGAGGCGTCATATTCCCTTTCCTTATCGAAACGGGTTCTTGCCGCAGTATATACCTCGCAGCCTATTATCGGCTTTATGCCCTCTTTTTTCGCGGCTTTGTAAAAATCTATCGTACCGTACATATTGCCGTGGTCGGTCATCGCGCAGGCCGTTTGCCCCATATCCTTTAACAGGGGCATCATTTTCTTTATTTTGCACATTCCGTCGAGCAGACTGTATTCGGTATGAACATGGAGATGAACGAATGCCATTATTTGCTTCCTTTCTTTTGATTTGCGATCTCAGACAGTTTTTTTATAATTCTGAAGACTTTTGTTTTGGACATCGGAGGATCGCATCTGTCGCCGAGTTGTTCAAGAGTGTCGGTGTCGAATTCCCTCCGCAGCCTCGCGACGGTCTGAACCTCGTCGCTTTGCAATGCAAGCAGCCCCGCGTCTTCAAGGTATTTGATGTTTTTTATTGACGATTCCGCAGCGTCGAGCACTCTGTCGATATTCGCGTTGTCGCAGTTTGAATGTCGGTTTATATTGTTTCTGAGTTGTTTTTCGATCGCAGCGTTCGCATAGTCGAACATGAAATCGACAGCGCCTATCTCCGCTAAAAAATCCTTTATTGTATCTGCAGAACGCGTATAGGCTATCGTTTTGCCGTGTCTTTGCGACTTTTTGAAAACAATGTTTTTTGAAAGCAGGATTTTAAGTAAAAG
This sequence comes from uncultured Eubacteriales bacterium, assembly GCA_934501435.1. Lineage (GTDB taxonomy): Bacteria > Bacillota > Clostridia > Oscillospirales > UBA644 > Geddesella. The sequence continues at coordinate 82,089 of CAKSTW010000001.1, read as the reverse complement.
TTCTGAATTCCCGTCGGTATAAGTACGGATTTCCAGCCTGTATTCCTTTTCGGGCGAGGAAATTGCGCCGTCGGCAAGAAAAACGCCTCTGAGGAATGAAGAAATACAACAGTCGGAATCAAATTCGCAGAGGAAAGATTTCAGACCCGAATTGCCGAGTATTTCCGAAACGACTTCCCGTTTCAGTTCCGAAAAATAAAGTTTTCCGTTTTTTACAATATCCGGCGTTTTATAGGTAAATTCAGAGAAAAGGCGGTTAAAGTAAGATAACAGATCGGGATATTCGGAAGTTATTTTAATATCGCCGTTTTCTGTCGGTAAAAACGCGAGAATTCCTGCAACGGTCGCCCGAAGACAGCATTTTTTCTGTTTTTTATCAAAAAATGAACTTTTCAGATCGAGAGAATACGACATTTTTTCTCCTAATCAATATATCGGATTTCTCTTTCGAGTTTCACTCCGAATTTTTCGTATACTTTTTCCTGAACCGTTAAAACAAGTTTTTTTACGTCTTCGGAAGTCGCGCCTCCGATATTTATGATAAAACCCGAATGTTTTTTGCTTACCTGCGCGCCTCCGACGGTAAAGCCTTTAAGTCCGCATTCGTCAACCATTTTACCGACAAAATATCCCTCGGGACGTTTGAAAACGCTTCCCGCGCTCGGATATTCGAGCGGCTGCGTGGTTCTCCTTTTTTCGGAAAGCTCCGATATTTCCGCAGTTATCTCCTCAACAGGTTTGTTTTCAAAAAGAAATTCCGAACGTAAAACGATATCTCCTGACGTAAAAACGCTTTTTCTGTAACCGAAAAGATGTTCTGCATTGTTTATCGAGCGGACAACTCCGTCTGCGCCGATATATTCGGATCTCACGAGAACGTCGGAAATATTTTTTCCGTATGCCCCCGCGTTCATTACGACCGCTCCCCCGACAGTTCCCGGTATTCCGCTCGCAAATTCAAAGCCGCCGAGACCCTGCGTTATGCCGAAAGCCGCAACTCTGGAAAGAGTGGCCCCCGCTTCGGCTGAAACGGTGTTTTCGCCCGTCCTTTTTATTTCAGCCGCTTTTTCGGTAAAAATTATCGGATATTCTATATCGCGGTCGGGGAAAAGAACGTTCGACCCTTTACCGAGAACGAGGAATTCGGTACCGTTACTTTTCAAAAAACCGATTACGGAAACTATTTTTTCCGTCGTATCGGGGAAAACGGCAACAGAAACGGTATTCCCTATTCTGAACGTCGAATGTTTTGCAAGGGGTTCGTTTTGCAAAAATTCTATGTGATTTTCACGCAAGAAAGATATAAAATTATTCATGATTTATCCTGTCAAGAAGTTTTCTGTCGAGTTCTTTTGCGGCATTGAAACCGAGTTTTCTCTGTTTATTGTTCATTGCCGCAACTTCGATGATGACCGCGAGGTTTCTGCCGGGCTTTATCGGAACGGTGATACACGGACTTTTATTTCCGAGAATTTCGTAGTATTCGTCGTCCATTCCGAGCCTGTCGTAAGATTTCGTTTCGTTCCACGGCTCAAGTTTTACGACGAGATTTATATTTTCCGTATCTTTTACCGAACCCATACCGAAAATACGTCTGACGTCGACAATTCCGATACCGCGGAGTTCAATGAGGTATCTTATAAGTTCGGGAGCGCTTCCGACAAGCGTTTTGTTCGAAACTTTTTTGATTTCAACCGCGTCGTCGGCAACAAGTCTGTGTCCTCTCTTGATAAGTTCGATCGCGGTTTCGCTCTTTCCTATTCCGCTGTCTCCGAGAAGCAGCACGCCCTCGCCGTAGACCTCGACCAAAACCCCGTGTAAAGTAAGTCTCGGTGCAAGGCTGACGCTTAAAGACCCTATGAGGGAATGCATGGCTGTGCAGGTCGTTTCCGAAGATGACAACAGCGGCACGTTGAAATCCGTTGCGGCTTTTATCATTTCGGGAAGAGGTACGAGCATTTCGTCGTTTGCTATGATGAGCGCCGGAATTCCCGTAACGAAAACGTTTGAGATCTTCTTATATATCTCATCGGAGGAAAAATTCTGAAGATAGGTGTATTCGGTTATTCCGATTATCTGAATTCGCGTTTCTTCGAAATGGTCAAAATATCCGATAAGCGGAAGACCCGGGCGGTTTACCCCCGGATTTTTGATTATTACGTTTTCTCCGCGTTCGCCCGCTTTTTCCGGCATATGAACGACCTTAAGGTTAAGTTCCTCTATTACGGATCGGAGTGTTACGCTCTGTTCAGCCATAATTATACACCTCAAATATATTATACAACATCGGCACGAAAAATGCAATCGGTTTTGAAAAAAAGCCCCGATGAAATTTCATCGGAGCCTTTTGTTTCAGGGGAATTATTCTGCGGTTTCAACCGAAACGCCGTCGGGAATGTCTTCTGCGGAAATTTTTTCCTCTTCTTCGGCCGGTTCTTCAACAACGGGCTCTTCGGGAAGAAGCGCTCTTATCGAAAGGGAAACTTTCTTGTTATCGTAGTCGATCTCCGTGATCTTTGCCTCAACTTCGTCTCCGACGGAAACTACGTCCGCGACATTTGCAACTCTCTTGTTTGAAAGCTGCGAAATATGGATAAGACCGTCGATACCCGGAATTACGCTTACGAACGCTCCGTAAGGCATGATTTTGAGAACCTTAACGGAAATTACATCTCCCTCGTTGTACTTTTTGATGAGTTCCCAGGGATTTTCGTCGTCGTTTTTCATCGTAAGAGAGATCTTTTTCGTTTCGGGATCATAACTCTTGATCTTAACTTTGACCTTGTCTCCGACTTTAACGTAATCGGTAACGTTCTTTACTCTTGTCCATGCGATATCGGTAACATGAAGAAGTCCGTCAGCGCCGCCGATATTGACAAATGCGCCGAAAGATGTGGTCGAAACGACCGTTCCTTCATATTCTTTACCGACTTCAATATTGTTCCAGAGTTCTTCTGCAAGTTTTTCTTTTTCGGCAAGAAGAACTTCTTTCATGGAGCCTACGATCTTGCGGCGTTTGCCGTCGGTCGTCGATATGATTTCAAATCTGACTTCTTCGCCGACATATTTGTCGAGTTCCGCATTTCTTCTGAGAGAAACGTGAGAAGCGGGGATAAATACGCGGACGCCGGAATAGTTGACAATAAGACCGCCTTTGACAGCCTCTCTGACTTTTCCGGTAAGAACTTCTTTATTGTCCATTGCAGACTGAAGTTTTTCAAAATTCTTTGCGGCGTCAATTTTTCTCTTGGAAAGAAGAGCCGTGCCTTCGGCGTCGTTTACTTTAACGACGATTGCTTCAACCGTGTCGCCGACTTTGACGGGATTTTCGTCGCTGTCGAATTCTTCTGCGGGAATAAAGCCGGAATGCTTGCCGCCGAGATCAACCTGTACCTCGGTGCCGTTTATAGCACTGACTGTTCCGCTGACACGCTGTCCGTTATGTATAAACATCAACGACTCCTCAAGGGCCTGTGCGAAATCGAAGTCCTCCTCACTTGCGGTATTTTCCGATACTACATCGAGTATCTTTTCGTTTTCGTTTGCCATATAGTTAATAACCTCCTCGATTGTTTCCGCAGGTGTTGAAGCACCGCTTGACAATCCAATTTTTTTATAATTGAAAAGTGCTGGCATATCTTCTTTTCGTTCTATTTTAACCGTCTCGCAATATTGCGAGGCGATCTCATATAGCTTGTTTGTGTTGGAGCTGTTTTTGCCGCCGATAACGACGAAAAAGTCGCTCTCTTTCGCAAGGTCCTCGACCTGCTTCTGTCTTACGGACGTAGCGTCGCATACAGTGTCTTTGACCGTGACATACGGGTTTTTTACAGCGATTGCGGCAAGTCTGTCAAAGACTTTTTTATTAAAAGTCGTTTGAGAGACCATAACCGTCGGCCTGTCGAGTTTTTTAAGGACTTCGTCGAGTTCTTCCTCTGTTTTAATTATAAAACATTCTTCGGGACAGTGTCCGCGTATGCCTTCGACTTCGGGATGATTTCTGTCCCCGACGACGATTACCGACGAATGTGAAGAAACGATATTATGTATGAGCCGAACTCTCGGACAGGTCATATCGAAAACCGTAAGCCCCGATTTTTTGAGGATGTCAACGGTCGCTTTCGGCAAACCGTGCGTCCTTATAAAAACACGCGAGCCCTTGGGAATTTTGTCTATATCCTCTTCGATAAAGACGTTTCGTTTGCGAAGAGCGTCGTTGACGTCGGGATTATGCACTATTTCGCCGAAAGTGTATATCGGCGACGGATCTTTTTCAAGTTCCTTATAAAGAGCCTCAACGGTCCTTTTTACTCCGAAACAGAAGCCTATCTGTTCCGTCGTCCTTATGATCGGTCTATTCAAGGCTGTAAACCTTTTCCATCAGTTCTCTGCTGACCTTTGCATAATCTTCGGAAGTCGCGTCGGTAACTCCGAGTTCGTCCCATTTTATCGGTTTCCCGACTATAACGTCAATGCTGTTGAAAAGCAGGAATTTTCTTTTATATTTCAGATGAACGGGCTGAACGGTCGTCTTGGTTTTGTAAGCGATCATCGCAAACCCGCCTTTCGGATCGGAGACCTTGCCGTTCCTTATTCGTGTGCCTTCGGGAAAAATTCCGAGAACTCCGCCGCTTTTAAGAATTTTGAATGCTGTTTTTATTGCCGCAATGTCGTTGCCGTCGCGATCGACCGGAAACGCCTGATACGCTTTTACCGCTCTTCTTACAACGGGAGTTTCGAAAAGGCTCTTTTTTGCCATAAACCGGATAACGCGGTCAAACGCAGCGCTTATTAAAAAGACGTCGCAGTCGGAAAAGTGATTTGCATAAACGATCAGAGGTCCGTCGGTCACTGCGTTCTCAAGCCCTTTGAAGCGGGTCCTGTTAAAGACCTTGAAATAAAACTTAAAAAATGCCCTTGCAAGACGGTATACCATTTTTTATCCACCTAATTTTTCGGAAATAATCTTCATTGCGGCGTTCAGAGTGTCTTCCTGTCTGAAACCGGAATTATCAAGAATTACGGCGTCTTCGGCTTTTTTTAACGGTGCCGCGGCTCTCGTGCTGTCCTGACGGTCTCGCTGCTCTATAAGGCGAAGCGTCTCTTCATAGTCGGAAGGCATACCCGACGCAAGCTGCTCTTCATGACGTCTCAGAGCCCTGTCTTCGGCGGAGGCGGTAAGAAAAATTTTAACGTCGGCGTCCGGTAAAATAACGGTGCCTACGTCTCTGCCGTCCATAACTATATCGTATTCGGAAGCAATATTTCTCTGGCAGTCGAGAAGGAAATTTCTCACTTCGGGTATTGCCGAAACGGTCGATGCCGCCATTGAGACTTCCTTTGTCCTTATTTTGTCGGTAACGTCGCAGCCGTTTACGAAAACGTGCTGCACGCCGTCGATATGCCTGAAAGACAATTCGATCTCACGGAGTTTATCTTTTACTCTGTCGGTGTCTGCGGGGTCTATCCCCTCAGATATCATAAAATATCCGATACCTCTGTAAAGAGCGCCCGTATCGACGTATATATAGCCGAAGTGCTTTGCTATGTTTTTTGCAAGACTGCTTTTGCCTGCACCCGACGGTCCGTCGATTGCAATGTTTACCCTTTTCAAAATGTTAATCGCTCCGTTTAATCGAATATATCGCGAGCCGCAAGATATGCGGTCGAAAATGCTATCTGAAGATTGAATCCGCCGGTATAGGCGTCGACATCAATAATTTCTCCGGAAAAATAAAGCCCGTCGACAATTTTCGACATCATGGTTTTCGGGTTTATTTCCTTTACGGAAACTCCGCCCGCCGTTATTATCGCTTCCGAAACGGGTCGCCTCTCGTCAACCGTAAAAGTCAGATTTTTAATGAGGTAAACGAGCGTTTTCCTTTCTTCCGAAGTTATCTCGTTCACTTTTTTGTAAGGAGATATTCCGGAAAGCCCGACGATAACGGGTATCATCTTTGAAGGAAGCAGGTCGGAAAGAGAATTTGCAAAATTTTTGTTTATATATTTACCGAAATCGGAAAGTATGCGTTTGTCAAGTTGTTTTTCGTCGAGCGCGGGTTTCAGGTCGAGAATGAGCCTGTCCCCTTTTTCAGAATAAGCCGAACCGCTCAAGATCATCGGTCCCGAAACTCCGAAATGGGTAAAAATCATTTCTCCGAAGTCATTGTAAACGGCTTTTCCCGCTCTTTCGATTTTCAGCCCAGTATTTTTTAGTGACAGCCCCTGAAGAGAAATACAGAGTTCTTTTTCGGCAAGAACGAGAGGAACGAGAGACGCGGTCGGTCTTACGACGGTATGTCCGAAACTTTCGGCAAATTTGTATCCGTCGCCGTCCGAGCCTGTTTTCGGATAGGAAAGCCCGCCTGTTGAAATAAGCAGATTTTCGGAATAAAGAGTATCGCCGTCCGAAAGTCTTACGGAAAAGACCCCGTCGTTTTTACTTACGCCGACAACTTTGGATTTTATTATCGGGATACCGTTTTTTTTGATCTTCGAAGACAGCGCAGAAACAATGTCGGAAGCCTTGTCGCTCACAGGAAAGACTCTGTTCCCTCTTTCGGTCTTCAGCGGAACGCCGAGTTCTTCGAAAAAAGAGATCGTATCGTCGGAGGAAAATGCGGAAAACGCGCTGTAAAGAAAACCGGGGTTGGTTCTGACGTTTTTTATAAGCCCCTGCAGGTCGGTATTATTCGTGACGTTACAGCGGCCCTTTCCCGTGATACCGAGTTTTTTGCCGATATTTCCGTTTTTTTCGACGATCACGGTATCGGTTTTTCCCGAAACCGCCGCAAAGAAAGCGCCCGAAGCGCCGCCGCCGACGACAATACATCTGTGTTTGATCATAATAACGGTTCCAAAATATATTATATGGTATTATAACATAACGCCGATTGAAAATCAATAGTTAAAAATGGCTAATTTTTGACAATTTTCAAATTATTCCGACTGCCGTTCCTTCGCTAATTCAGCGGCTTTGAGAGTGTTTTTCAGCAACATGGTAATAGTCATCGGCCCGACGCCGCCCGGTACCGGGGTTATATACGACGCGACCTCCGAGGCTTCCTTAAAGGCGACGTCGCCGACAAGACGCCCCTCAGAATTTCTGTTCATACCGACGTCTATTACGACGGCTCCGGGTTTTATCATATCCCCTTTTATCATCTCGGCACGGCCTACGGCGACGACCAGGACGTCTGCTTTTGAGGTAAATGCGGCAAGATCCTCGGTTTTTGAATGACATATCGTTACGGTCGCGTTCTCTTTCAGGAGGAGCATTGCCTGAGGTTTCCCGACGATATTGCTTCTTCCGACGACCACGCAGTTTTTGCCTGTAAGGTCGATGCCCGTAAGTTTTATAAGTTCCATTACTCCCGCGGGAGTGCAGGGCAGAAAATCAAAATCGCCTATCATGATTTTTCCGACGTTGAACGGATGAAAAGCATCGACGTCTTTAAGCGGAGAGATCGTTTCCGTGACCTTTTTGAAATCTATATGTTTCGGAAGCGGCGCCTGAACGAGAATTCCGTGAATGTCTTTTTTGACGTTCAGTCTGCCGATGAGAGCCAGCAGTTCTTCTTCGGTAGTGCTTTCGGGAAGATCGTATTCCTCGGAAAGAAATCCGACTTCTTCGCAGGCGAGTTTTTTGTTGCGGACATACACTTTTGACGCCGGATCTTCTCCGACGAGAACGACCGCAAGTCCGGGACGAACGCCTTCTGCCGTCAGTTTTTCGGTTTCCGCTTTTATATTTTTGCGGATAACTGCCGCAAGTTGTTTTCCGTCAAGAATTCCGGCGCTCATTCCTCATTCTCCTCATCTTCGTCGTCTTTCTCTTTTACTGTCCGAACTTCTGCCTTTTTAAATTTACCGAGTCTTGCGAAAACGAAAATCACCAGACCCGCAACGCAGAAAAATGCCGCGATCCACTGGTCGATATTTATATTTCCGAGTTTGAGTATATATTCCTCAACTCTCATTCCCTCAAGGAAAAATCTGCCGAGTCCGTACCAGAAGAAATAAAGGGATGCAACTTCTCCGTTATGTTTTCTGAATTTTCTGAAATAAAGAAAAAGCAGGAGAAATCCGACAAGGTTCCAGACCGATTCGTAAAGAAACGTCGGGTGGAAAGGTCCGTTGCCGTTTATGGTCATACCGAAAAGTCCGTCCGTTTCCCTGCCGTAAACCTCGGCATTCATAAAGTTTCCCCAACGGCCGATACACTGCCCGATAAGGAAGCCGAGCGCTCCGATGTCAAAAAGCGCAAGCGCGCTGATCTTTTTACAGCGGCAATATATAAATCCGTCAAAAAATGCGACGATAACGGCGCCGTAAATAGCGAGTCCTCCGTCTCTTATATCGAATATTTCCCAGAAACTGCCGTAATTGGGAAGAGTAAAGAGAACGAAAAACAGTCTTGCCCCGATAACCGACGTCGGGATGCCTATAAGCGCGATATCAAGGACGTTATCTTTTGTAAGTCCGGCATATTTAGCCTGAGACGAGGCAAAAAGAATAGCCGCCAGTATTCCCGCCGTTATGATTATGGCATACCAGTATATGTCCATTCCGAAAATCGAAAATGCAACCCTGTTGATCTCGAAAGGGCCTATTCCGAGTTTTCCGAATTCGATGGTATTTACAGTCGCCGCTAACATTTTACATCCCTCCGTTTTCGGTTAGAGCGGAATATGGGAACATACAAAAAAACATATTCCCATATCCCGAAATATTTCATAAATAATAATATCACCAGTTGCGGAGATTGTCAACAAAATTCACATAAAATTACGACTTGGAACAATTCTTTCCGATACTGCAGCGAACCCTGTGATAGCCGCCGTCAAGAAGAACTCCGTCTGCGGGCGTTCCGTCGACGAGAAGCGGACGTGTGACCGACACTTCGACCGAAATATCTATAACCGTTCCGTCAAACCGACAGGTCGCGAAATAACCGTCCCATGTCGACGGCAGGCACGGTGAGAGATACATTTTTCCTTTTTTTACGGAAATTCCGAGGAGTTTTTCGGTCACGGTCCTGAAATACCACCCCGCAGACCCCGTATAAAAAGTCCACCCGCCCGTCCCGTCGTCATAAACGTCCCCGGCGATAACGTAAGGTTCTTTCTTGTAAAGCGATACGTCCGCCACCGTCTCCGTATGGGAAAGAGGATTGAGATACGAAAGAATTTCAAACGCTTTGTCGGGCAGATTTTTTTCAAAAAGCGCGTACGCATACCACAGCGCCGCATGGGTGTACTGTCCGCCGTTTTCCCGAACTCCGGGAAGATATCCCTTGATATATCCCGGATTTTTTTCGGTCTTTTCAAAAGGCGGAGTAAAAAGTCTGACAGTTTTACTTTCAGCGTCAACAAGGTATTTCTCGACTGAAGAAAGCGCCTTGTTTACCCTGCTTTCCGAAAAACCGCCCGCAATTACCGAAAAGGCCTGCGGTAAAAGATCGATTTTACATTCGTCGTTCTCTTTTGAACCGAGAGCGCTTCCGTCGTCGTAAAAACCGCGCAGGTACCAATCTCCGTCCCAGCAGTTTTTTTCCGCGGAGTCGGTATATTCCCTGATTTTTGTCCCGAGAAATTCGGCAAAACCGACATCTCCTGCAAGTTTTGAAAGTCCGAGAAAATCTTTCATAACACGGATAATAAAAAGAGTGGTAAATACGCTTTCGCCTGTTCCGTCTTTTCCTACGGCGTTCATTCCGTCGTTCCAGTCGCCCGACCCGAAAAGGACAAGCCCGTGTTTTCCCGTCGTCGCCGCTTTAATTATCGCCTTTTTGGAGTGATTGTAAACGGTGTCGGGCCTTTCGGTCTCGTATGCCTCAATATATTTTTCAGTCTCTCCGCCGCAAAGTTTTTCTCCTCTGACATACGGCGTTTTAAGCATAAGAATATCTTCGTTTCCGGTGACGGAGACATATCTTGCAAGCGAATACGGAAGCCACAGAAGATCGTCGGACGACCTTGTTCTGCTGCCCATAATTTTACCGTTTTCGCAATCGTGCCACCAATGCAGAACGTCGCCTTCCTCGAACTGTCTCGAAGCGGCATCTATGACGGCATTTTTCAGAAGTTCGGGTTCGAAGGCTCCGATACAGGCGGCGTCCTGAAGTCTGTCGCGGAAACCCACCGCACCGCCGCACTGATAATACCCCGCCCTCGCCTTTATTCTTGAAACTTCGGTCTGATATTTGAGAAATTCAAAAAGCAGATTCAGTTTTTTGTCGGGAGAATTCAGGGTAATGCCGTTTTCTCTTTGATATTTTTCCGTAACGGCAATTTTTTCTTCTTCCGCTTTTTCGACCGTATATGATAACGCCGCTTTTTCCGCGGTCTCTCTTTCGTTTTCAAAGCCGAGAACGAAAACTTTCTTTCCCGAAGAAAGTTTTTCCGCACGGCTTCTGACCGCGGAATTCTTTATTCTGCCGCCGGGAGATACAAGATAACCGAACCCCGAAAAATTCATGTTCAGCCCGTTTCTGAAAAGCAATGCACCGTTCTTTTTGTAAAATGTCGGCGAAAAGAATTTTTCGCGCTCGTCAAGAACGGGTATTATCTCATATTCGAAAACGATCTCGTTTTCCGACGGATTTTCGTAACTTATCAGGGAGGTTTTTGCGTTTTTTTCTGCGGATACAAAAACTTCGACCGTAAAGCGGACGTCGCCTGTTTTCGAAAGATAAGTCGTAAGCCCCTTCCCGAAAACAGCGGTCGAATTTCCGATAATATCGTATTTCTGTCCGTTTATATACGCGAAAAGACGTTCTCCGTCGCCGCCCGAAACAGGGTCGTTTGACCATAGGGTAAGTTTATTCAGCCCCGAATTTCTCGCGAAGGAAAAACCGAGACTTTTTTCGGTAAGAACCGTCCCGAAATTCTCGTTTGCCTCAATTCCGCACCAAATCGCTCTGTCTTTTTTTCCGTATGAACTTACCGCATACGCGATTTCCCCGTTCTTTACGGTATAGCCGCCGTCGCCGCATCTGTATTCGAAATTCACCGTTTCGGGTTCGACATCTTTCGGATTTGCCGCGACGAACTCGGTTTTCGGTAATAGCAGAGGCTTGTCCGTGTCCGCAAAGATTGCCGCAACGGAGGAAAAGGCCGCAACTTCGGGCATTTCGGCTGAAACAAAGAAAAGATTTTTGCCGACAAAGGTGTCTCCGCACAAAGCGTCAACCGCGTCGGTCAGAAATGAGAATACGGGTTTTCTGTAATTTCCGCCGTCGTTAAAACAGAAGACCGCATTAAAATCCGCTGAAAATTTCAGTTCGCAAAGAACTGCGCGCAAAAACGGCAGAATCTTTTCCTTGCTCTTTTCTCTTACGAAAAACACGGCCATGGGAATATCGAGATTTATCCCCTTGCTCCAGAAAAAATCCTCTTTGACGGATCTCGGACAGCCCGCTTTTGAAATATCCGGAGACTGTTTTATAAAAACAGAACTTCGTATCAGGTCCGATATTTTCATTTCGGGCTTTTTTAACGACGTCTCCGAATATATTCCGCTCATAATGTTTCCGACGAAAATGGCGTGCGACGATATCGGCTTTCCGAAAACGTTTTCCGAGGCTCTTCTCGCTTCGTTTTCCGATCTTCCGTATGCCGCCGTCAGTATTACCCGCTTTTCTTCTCCCGATTTTATCTCAACGGGGAATTTCAGCGCCGTGCAAAATGCTCCGTATGAGCGGCTGCCCTCCGAAAACCCGTCCGAAATGTCCGATATGGTTTTCCCCGTACCGAGAACTTCATAACGGGAAAACGAAACGGTAAGCGGCAGCTTTTTTCTGGTGTTTTCATCATAAACATTCATCAGTAAACAAGCGTTTACTTTGCCGTCCGTACGTCTCTTTCTGAACACCGAAACATCTTTTTTATCTCTGTCATACAAACCGTTAATAAACAGTTCGGAAAATGCCGGATGAGCGGAATATTCGGTAAATTCCGAAAGAACAGGTTCGGTGTAGAACAGGATATTTCCCTTTTTGTCGCTTTTTCCCGTATTCTTTACCGAAAACCCGTAGACGGCGCAACTTTCCCCTTCGGCAAGCGTTGCCGTAAGATCCGTTCTGATACCGTCGTTTTCGGAGAAATACGTCATCTTTCCGTTGCCGAAAGAGGCTTTCCCGTTGTTTTTGCAATCGGGAGATACGGTCGGAGAATATTTTTTGTTTTCCGTGACGAAAAAGGCGAAAACACCGAACGTCCCGCGGAGTTTCCGTTTTGTCACAAGAGTCTTTCCGACTGAAAAATAGCCGTTTCCCGAGTCTGAAAGGACCAAAGACGCCTTCCCGTTTGTAAGTGTTCTGACTTTCGGATTTCCGATATTTATGCCGTCAAAAAGTTCTCCTGTTCTGGCGGATCTGTTTTTCGGGGTTTTACAATAAGGATATGACGAGAAATTCTTTGAAAATTCGGGCGTTTTTTCTTCGAGAAGCGGAAGAAACGCTTCTCTTTTTATATCAAAGAAATCCTTTACCGCCGTATAGTCGGTAAGATAATTTGTGCCGGCAACAATACTCATTCCTATATGGTGTGCCATATAGTTTTTTACCGTTGCAAAAGGCTTTCCAGTGCGTGATTTTGTCAGGTCGACGGCGTCGTAAAAACCGTAATCTCCGAAAACGCCTTTTTCTTTGAAGAGATCAAGATTTTCATTTGATTTTTCCGGGAAGAAAGGCAACGTCAGAAAAGAAGAATAGGGAGACACGACATTGTTTTTGTCCGTTCCTTTTTCGAGAGCAAGCGATTTTACGCCGAACGCGCGGTATTTATAATTCAACACGTCGTCGAAAGCAAAGTAACTGCTTTCCGAATTTCCCCAGAGTCCTTTGGGGTTCCTTTTTAACTGTTCGGCAAACGCTCCCCGTATCATTTCATCTTCGAAAGATCTTTTTATTACAGGCAAAAAAAGGCACGGCATAAAATATTCGAACATTGTACCCGACCATGATTTTATAAAGGATCTGCCGCGCGTAATACTTCTGAATCTGTTCAGTTTCTCAAGGGACGAACAGTCTGTCTGCCGTTCGGATATAGCGTAATAATACGCGAGAAGCGCTTCGCTTGCATATATATCGTAATATGAAGAAGACAGTTCATTGCGGTTCGGGTCAAGCCCTATCGAGAGCATTTTTTTCTCCCGGTCGTAGAGTACGGAGAAGTCCGTTCCGTCCAATATAATACCGATATTTTTCACCGCTTCGGGGCATATCCCGAGTTTTTCGGCGGCGTTTTTTACGGCGGACAGCGCGCAGGCAAAGTTTCCGTTATCGACTGTCGAAATGAATTCGGGAGATAAAACAGACAGATCTTCGGTCGAATACCAGTTATATAAATGTCCCCGATATTTTTTTAATTTCATAACCGAAGAGACCGTATTTTCGATCCTTTCGGAAAGTTCTTCGGTATCTATAATGTTGAGATAATACACGCAGAAAACCGAAACGAGATACAGTCCGATATTTGTCGGCGAAGTCCTTCGGGCAAGTCGCCTGACGGGTTCTTCCTGGAAATTGTCGGGCGGAAGAAAATTGTTTTCGGCAGTCACGAAATCGGAAAAATACTTCCACATTACCGAAATATCCTCCCGTCGTTCCGCATTTTTTTTACGCTTTTTATCGGGGAAAGCGGGTTTTGCCGTAAGCCACGCAATGAAAAACGAAACAAGCCAGAGAATACCGATGATAGCCGTCTGCGGAAAAACAAGAAACAGCGCCCCGATATATTGCGGATATAACTTAACAAGATACGAAAGCAGAGTTCTGTCCTTTCCTCCGAGAGCCGACGCCGTTTTCCAGTTCAGAAGTCCCCTGCCAGTTTTCATGGCATATATCGCGCTTACGACGGCGACGGTGTTTTTTACCGCAATATAAGGCATACATACAAAGGAAAGGAGTTTATCCGAAAAACGGAGCGCCGAACCTCTTCCTAACGGCGTTCTGTTCCGTAATTTTATGTTTTCCACCTTTCTGAAAAGGCTTTCCGACAGCGACAGAATATCTTCGAAAAAGAAACAGAAAATTGCCGCGGCGACAGGAAAAAACCCGAAGAAAAACGACAGAAAGATAAGAATAAACACGGACGGAAAGTAAAAAGAAGAAACCAGATTGTTGAATATAAGAAATTTTCCCCAGAGACTCATTTCGTTTGCAACGCGCCGTCTTTTTCCGTTTACATAACTTTTTTTGAGAAAAATTGAGTTCTGTATATCCCCTCTTATCCACCGACAGCCGCGTTCGGTAAAGGAAATTATGTCGTCGGGAATATCGTCGTAAAAAAATACGTCGGAAACGTAAGCGCAGCGCAGAATGTTGCCTTCCGGTATATCATGGCTCAATATCTTGCCCTCGGGGAATTTCCCCGATATATACTTGTAAAACGCGCTTATTCTGACTACGCCTTTTCCGCAGAAAACGCCCTCGCCGAAAAGATCTTTACCTATCGAAAATACCGAGTCCGAATACGGCTCCCGTCCCGCGTCGGAACTTTTCACGGCGGTAAAACGGGTTTTGTTTGCGTCCGAAAGCAAAACGCCGAGGGACGGAACGGCTATCCCGTAACCCTGTTCGATAACCGAGCCGGTGCAGTCGGGAACAGGCCTTGATAAAGGATGTTCGAGAACTCCGACAAGACGGGAGACCGATGACGGCGCGGGAACTGTGTCGCTGTCGAGAAGAGTTATATATTCCGCTCCGCATACGTCGCCTGAAATAAAAGAAAAACCCGAAAAATCGTCCGTATATACAGCGGAGATAAAATCGGACACGGCTCCTCTTTTTCTTTCTTTTCCCGCATATTTTTTTGTTTCTTCGTTGAAAGTTTTTTTTCGTATCGCGACAAAAAACAAATTTCCGTGTTTTTTGTTAAGTCTTTCGGTCTTTCTTGCGGCAAATTCCGTCAGAACTTCGTCTTCTGCTGTAAATTCGGCGTCCGACGCCTTGAAATCAAGCAGAAGACCGTATCTGTAATTTTCCGAAAAGTTCGAATAACAGCATTTTTCGGTTTTTTCGAAAAGAGTCTTTATTTCGTCGCGGGAAGAAACAAAAGAGACGGTGCAGATAAGGTTTTTCCTGTCCGTGTTTTTGACCGACGGAAGTTTTTCGGCTTTTATCACCTTTCCGTAAAGTTTTTCAACAACGGTCTTGCTTATAAAATATATCGGGACGATCAGAAAAAGAGATATAAGAACGTTTCCCGAAAAGATCGCCGTCGGCAGGAAAATAACCAAAAAGAGCAGCGCAAGGGAAAAGAAAAAACGGTTTTCGCCCTTTGTAAAAAGAAGAAACGACAGGTCTTTTCCGTTTGCCTTGTCTATCAGTTTTTCGAGATATTCCTCCTCCGAAACGCCGAGTTTCACGGAATATGAATTTATTTTTTCGAGATACAGTATTTTCGATTCCGTATCCAGTTTTTCATAACAGGAATATTGTCTTAAAATTTCGGGACACGGCGACAGTTTTTCAACAAAAACATCAGTCGGAATTCCGTCGAGTTTTCGGAGAACGTCAGCGCCTTCCGAAAAGGTATCTCCTGTTTTTACGGCAGCGACGGCTTTTTTTATGCAGAAATATTTAAGCAGGGGTAATATGAGGGTTATTTCGTCATACTGCAGATGCCCGACGTTTTCAAAATATGAACAGAGCCGATGAAGTTCAAAATCCGAGTCGGCAAAGTCCGAGCAAAGATAATAAATACGCGGGTATTTTCCGTCTGACGGCAGTTTCCTGCTGTGAGAAAACGCCGATAAAATCTCCCTGAACGCGGAAAAATAGATATGATAATTGTCGGTAAGCCACATAAGACTCCCGTCTTCGCACCCGCATGAATTCCTGTACGCTTTTCGCAGAACAGTTATATCTTTCGAAATGTCGGAACGCAGTTTTTCGATATTTTTTCTTTTTATCATCACTTTTCACCGTAAAAAAAAGATTATGCGCAAAACACGCATAATCCTATTGTTTCCGTGAAAAAATTGCTTATTCAATATCGTCGTAATCCATTTCGATCGCGGGCTTTTCTTTTTTTGAAGTGAGCGACGCAAGAGATATAACGTCTCCGCCGAAACGGTTTTTCATTTCGTCGGTGACAAAATCTATATTGCGGTATATTTCCTTCTTTTTATCTGTCTTTCCGTCGTCTATTGCTCCCGCGAGGGAAAGTTGATCGCCGGTCCCGCTTGACGTAAGCCCCGAAACCGTGACCGTCAACATTCTTATTTTCGTGTTATAGGTCCACGAACTTTCGAAAACGGAAATCGCCGATTCATATATTTTTGCGGTGATGTCGGTTGAAGTATTCAACTTTTTCTGTCTGTCAAAAGAAACAAACCCGGGCGTCTTAAGCGTTACTTTAACGCAGTTGCAGACCTTTTCCGCCTTACGGAGCCTTTTCGATATTTTGTCGGAAAGGGTGAGTATCGCCTTTTTTATTTCGCTTTCGGTATCTATATCGCGGGAAAAAGTCCTGCCGTTTCCTATGGATTTTACTTCTTCCCGTTCGTAATAACTCTTTACTTCGTCGTCGGAAATTCCCGCAGCGATATCATAAAGATTGCTGCCTGCCTTCCCGAAAAGGGAAATAAGTTCGGAACGCGGCGTTTCCGCAAGTTCGCCGATAGTTTTTATATTGATTTTTTTCAGGGCATCCCTTGTTTTGTTGCCGACAAATATGAGGCTGTCGACGGGCATCGGATAAAGCAATTCTTTATAGTTCTGCCTGTCTATAACCGTGACGGCATCCGGCTTTTTGTAGTCGCTTCCAATTTTCGCGAAAACTTTACTGAACGAAACACCTATCGAAAGGGTAAGCGACAGTTCCCTTTTCACTCTTTCCTTTATCTCATACGCAATATTTTCGGCGCTTCCGTGCGAAAACCTAAGGTCGGTAACGTCTATCCATGCCTCATCTATTCCGAAAGGCTCGACGAGTTCGGTATAACTTAAAAATATTTTTCTTACTTTTTCGGAATATTCGATATATTTTCGGTGATCGGACGGAACAAGAACGAGTTCCGGACATTTATATCTTGCCGTAACTATCGTTTCCGCCGTCTTTACTCCGAATTTCTTTGCCTCTTCGTTTTTGGAGAGAATTATGCCGTGACGGGAAGTCGGATCTCCGCATACCGCCATCGGAACTTTTTCAAGTTCGGGTCTGCCGATCATTTCGACGGACGCAAAAAAATTATTCAGATCGCAATGTAAAATACTGCGGTCGGTCATTTTTCATCTCTCCTTTCATACACATGATATCACAAATCGCGATAATTTGCAAGGTTTTATCGGAAATTTTCGATTTTACTTGAAAAAATACGGAAAATCATATATAATAAAGAAAAAAACGGAGGCAGAAAATGAAAAACAAAAAACTAAGCCTTTATTCAAATATATATTTTGGGATTTCGCTTGCAGCGCCGATATTTATTTTATTTTTCGATATAAATTCGCTCTTTATGATAGCGTATTCCCCGATGTCTCCCGACTTTATCGGAGGAAAAACTTTTCTTGCAGCGTTTTACCTCGTTGCTGCGATCGCGGTATATATTTCGCTTTTATTCAAAAAAAGAGCGCCGATATTCGCTTTTTTTGCACTGTCGGCGGTTTTTGAAATCTTTAATTTGCTTTCCCCCGCTGTTTCTTCGGGAGAAAAATATCTGTATTCGCTTTTTTCCGCGTCGGGAAACCTTGTATCAACGGTAAAAACCCTTGTTCTTCTGGTTATCGTCTGTCTGGCATTTATAAATCTCGGAATAAAGAACAAAGCCTTAAAAATCGCGTTCAGAGCGCTTGCCGTTTTTCTTCCCGTCGCATTCCTCATTTTTGAATTCATAACGCTTTCGAAACTCGACCCTGCCGATATTGCAAACTTTACCGACAAAGCCGAGGCGTCTCTCGCGTTTGACTTCTTAAGATTTACTCCCGCCGTAATGTTCACTTTTGTTCCGGAAGTAAGGTTATGACCGATATTTCGGGACGGTTGAAAAATCTGAAAAAAACGGGATAACTGCCGAGCCCCGAACTCACGAACATCTTGCTTTGTCCGAAGGAATACAATCCTTTTACATATTTTCCCGAAAGGTCGGGAAACCATGTTTCGCCGTCGTATACCGCTCCTATTCCGGGCAGTCTGAAAATCCCGCCGTGGGTGTCTCCGCAAAGTGAAAGATCTATTCCGAACGCCGCGAATTTGCTGAAGTTCTGAGAATGGGCAAGCAGCAGATTAAAATGCGCGTTGTCTTTTTCGAAGGCATTTTCAAGATTGAAGGTCGGCGAATAATATACGTTTGTGATACCGTAAATGTGAATTCGCGTATTGCCGATATCAAGAAGTTCGTCTTTGTAAGCGAGGACGTTTACCCCGTTCTTTTCGAGAATATCAGTAAATTCTTTATTGTTATCGTGTTCTCCGTTTACGAAATAAACGCGGAATTCTTTTGCAAGGTCGGCAAGCAGCGAAATTGCGACATCTTCCCCCGCCCCGTCTCCGTAGGAAAACATATCGCCCGTCACAGCGACAATATCGGGGGCTTCCTTTCGGACGGCGCTTATTATCCGTTCGTTATCTTTCCCGAAAGACATACCGTGCAGGTCGGTGATCTGCACGATTTTTATTTCGTTGTTGATTTTACCGCTGCAAATTTCGGTATGGGTAACTTCAAGGGAAAATGCAGAATACGCCCATATTGCAATAATTATGAGTAAAATCGAAACAATTACGATATAACGTTTTTTTATTTTCATTATAAAGCCTCGTCTTACGGAAACAAAAAGCGATAGAAAAATCTATCGCTTTTTTATTTTTTTGCGGAATTATTATACGGGATAAACTCCGTTTTTCTTGTCTCCGTGCGCGGCGTCAATTCCGTATTTCTGCGCCTGACGGTATTCGAAGAACTTAACGGCAACCGGTCCGAAGAGCGCATAGGAAAGAACGTCTTCGTCCTGTTCTATATACGGTTTTATCTCTTCGCGGAGTTTATCGAGTTCCGGTTCGAGAAGGTCTGCGGGACGTTCGGTTATCTGCTTTTCGTCGCCGATTATCTGTTTTACGAATTCGGGCTTTATGGGAACGGGCGTTCTGCCGTATTCCCCTTTTACGAGCCCCTTGAATTCCTTTGAAACGTTCTGATATCTTCCGAAAAGAACGTTGAAAACAGCCTGTGTTCCGACTATCTGGGACGACGGCGTGACAAGCGGCGGAAATCCTGCGTCTTCTCTTACGCGGGGAACTTCTTTAAGGCATTCTTCGTATTTATCTTCTTTTCCTGCCTGTTTAAGCTGAGAAACAAGATTCGAAAGCATTCCGCCGGGAACCTGATAAAGAAGAGCGTTGGTGTCAACAGCGAGCATTTTGGTGTTGAGAAGTCCCGATTTGAGTGCCTCTTCGCGAAGCGGTGTGAAAAATTCTCTTGCTTCGTTAAGTTTGCCGAGGTCAAGACCCGTGTCGTATTCCGTTCCTTTAAGCGCCGCAACGATAGACTCGGTTGCGGGCTGGGAAGTTCCGAGAGCAAACGGCGACAGCGCGGTATCAACAACGTCGACGCCCGCTTCTATTGCCTTGAGCAATGTCATGGAAGCAAGTCCCGCCGTGTAGTGGGTATGCAGCTGAACAGGAATTTTAACGCTTTCTTTGAGGGCTTTTACCAAATCGTATGCAACATAAGGAGTAAGAAGACCCGCCATATCCTTTATACAGATGGAGTTTGCGCCCATTTCTTCAAGTTGTTTTGCGAATTCGACGAATTTTTCGATCGTATGAACGGGGCTTGTCGTGTAACTGAACGCCGCCTGAACGTGACCGCCCTCTTTGATGGTTGCTTTGACTGCGGTCTCAAGATTTCTCGGGTCGTTGAGAGCGTCGAAAATTCTGATTATATCAATACCGTTTGCAAGAGATTTCTGAACGAAATATTCAACGACGTCGTCCGCATAATGGCGGTAGCCGAGAATATTCTGTCCTCTGAAAAGCATCTGCAGTTTCGTATTTTTAACATTATCTCTTATCGTGCGGAGTCTCTGCCACGGATCTTCGTGCAGAAATCTGAGGCAACTGTCAAATGTTGCGCCGCCCCACGCTTCAAGAGAATGATAACCTATACTGTCAAGGGTTTTAAGAGACGGAAGCATCTGTTCCGTGGTCATTCTTGTCGCGATAAGCGACTGATGAGCGTCTCTCAAAATCGTTTCCGTAATTTTAACCTGACCCATTTTTTCTCCTTTCTTACTTAAACAAATTCAGGAATACGCCTGCCGCAACGGCACTTCCGATAACGCCTGCAACATTCGGTCCCATAGCGTGCATCAGAAGGAAGTTTCCGGGGTTTTCCTCCGCACCGACGGTCTGGGAAACGCGCGCCGCCATGGGAACTGCGGAAACGCCCGCCGAGCCGATAAGGGGATTTACTTTTCCTCCGGTAAGGAAGTACATGAGTTTACCGAGAAGAACTCCGCCCGCAGAAGCGATGGAAAACGCTATAAGTCCGAGAAGGATTATATAAAGGGTCTGCGGTTTTAAGAAGTTTTCGGCGTTGGCAGTCGCCCCGACCGATACTCCGAGGAATATCGTAATGGTGTTGCAGAGTTCGTTCTGCGCCGTTTTGCTGAGTCTGTCGACGACGCCGCTTTCTTTCATCAGGTTGCCGAGCATTAAGCAGCCGATAAGAGGCGCCGCATCGGGAAGAATTAAAATAACGACGATAGAAACAACTATCGGGAAAATAATTTTTTCCTTTTTGGAAACGGGACGCAGCTGTTCCATGACTACGGCTCTTTCCTTTTTTGTGGTAAGGGCTTTCATTATAGGCGGCTGAATAAGCGGAACAAGAGCCATATACGAGTATGCCGCGACCGCAATTGCGCCCAGAAGATGCGGGGCAAGGCTCTTTGTTACGAGAATTGCGGTAGGACCGTCCGCTCCTCCGATGATGCCTATGGAAGCCGCTTCGAGAGCATTAAAGCCGAGGAAAAGCGCTCCTACGAAAGTTGCGAATATACCCAACTGAGCCGCCGCTCCGAGAAGGAGGCTCTTCGGGTTCGCAATAAGCGGACCGAAGTCTGTCATAGCGCCTATTGCAAGGAATATAAGGGGAGGATAGACGCCGAGTTTAACTCCGAGATACAGAATATCAAGCAGATTTCCGCTGTGAATAATATCCGAAATTAAAAGTTGTCCGTCCGCAAAATATTCGGGGTGCATGAGATTTGCAAGCGGCAGGTTTGCAAGCAGCATACCGAAAGCTATCGGCAAAAGCAGCATGGGTTCAAACCCTCTGCCTATCGCAAGGTATATAAGAACGCAGGAGACCGCGATCATTATAAGTTGCCCGTAGATGGGAATATTGACTCCGAAGATGTTTATTTCCATCATCGGCTTGAAAAGCGCCGCAAAACCCGAATTGGTTATAAAGTCACTGAAGACACCGACAATATTCAAGTTTTCAAACCTCCGATTTCTTTAATATTTCGCAAAAGCGATCAAAGAGAAACCAGAGCGTCGCCGGTGTTGACCGAGGCTCCCTGAGAAACGTGAACTGCGGAAACAACGCCGTCGTTTGCAGCCTTTATGTCGTTTTCCATTTTCATTGCTTCAAGGACACAGAGAACGTCGCCTCTTTTAACGGCGTCGCCTGCTTTGACGTTTATTTTAAGAATGGTTCCGGGCATAGGTGCCTTTACGGTGTTTGCGCCTGCCGCAACGGGAGCCGCCGCGGGAGCGGGGGCTGCTGCGGGAGCAGGAACTGCTGCCTGTGCAGGCTGCGCTGCGGGGACGGGTGCGGAAACTACTGCCGCGCCGGAGGAGGAAACCTCTTCAACCTCAACGGCATACTGCTTTCCGTTTACTTTAACATTGAATATCTTAATCATTTTATTACCTCCGACCTATATTCTCTTAAAAGATCTTATTTTGTATTTTTGTCTTGCCTGAGCTCCGTTTCCGTTTTCATAGAAAGAAGCGACAGCCGCGGTTATCACCGCCGCGATTTCCTCTTCGTCGTCCGACGCTGCGACAACTGCCGCAGGAGCAGGGTTTTCGACCGCCGTATCATTGTTTTTCGCCGCTTTTCTGTTCGGTACGGTATAAAAAACGAGTTTGAAGATATAGACGACGAACATCAGAAGGAAAAGTACGAAGAATACCGTTCCCATGCCGACGAGAGTGACCTGCAAGCCGTACATAAGTTTATCAAAAGCGTCTTCGGGCACCGGATAATCTGCGGCATTCGGGACAGTTCCCGCGAGAAGCGTTAAATTAAACATTTACATGCCTCCCCTTATTTCATTTCGAGCATCTCGAAAGAAGAGATAAGAAGTTGTCTTGCAGTAAGGGGTTCTATTACATCGTCGATATATCCCCTCTTTGCCGCTTCGTAGGGAGACGCCGTTTTTTCTTTATAATCGGCGATAGCCGCTTCTCTTCCCTCGGTCTTTGCGATTTCATCGCCGAAGAATATTCCGCCGACGGTGGGAGAAAGAGCAGAAATCTCCGCTGTTGTAAGCGCGAGCGCAATGTCGGCGCCCGTTGCTTTGGAACACATCGAAAGGTATCCCGCTCCGTAAGCACGTCCGACAACAAGGGAGACTTTAGGAACTTCAGCATTTGAAAAAGCGTTTATGAGAAGCGCCGCGTCTTCAATATTTTCGTCTTTATCCGCTTCAAAGCCTTCGGTATCGACAAGAGTAAGAAGAGGTATATCAAAATCGTTACAGAAACCTACAAGACGCGCAGCTTTCTTTGCCGCCGCGGAGTCAAGCGCTCCGTTTGCGACTGCGGGATTGTTTGCGATAACACCGACGAGTTCGTCGCCGAGATTTACGAGCGCCGTTACTATGTTTTCGGCATTTCCGTCGTACATATAGAGCGCCTTGCCGTTATCCGCAACGGTTTCGATGAGTTTCTTCGCGTCGTAACCGTCTTCGGAAATAACCGTCTCGATTTCGGGAACAAGGCGGTTGTAGTTATCTTCCGCTTCGTCCGGCTCGGAAATAAATCCGATAAAGTCGACGGCTTTTTCTATTGCTTCCGCGTCGTCCTTTGCAATAACGCTTGCAATTCCGTTTTTATAAGCGACGGCGGCTGTTCCGGCGTCCTTTTTGCCGTATCTGGCTTCAACCACTGCGGGAGCGGAAAGGAAAAGTTCCGATTTTTCGGTTACCGCGGTATAATCCGCAAGCGCCGGAATAAACGAAAGAGCGCCTGCGCATGTTCCGCAGACAACGCATACGTGAAGAATATTTCCGAGAAGTTCATTGCACTTCGAAAGGATCTTTCCGTATCCGCAAAGAGCGTCAATGCCTTCATTTACGCGTATCCCGCTGCAATCGATCATCGAAACGAGAGGTGCGTCCGCTTTAAGCGCCATATCCATTATGTTGCATATTTTGCGGGCGTGCATTTCGCTTACGCTTCCCTTGAGTATTTCGGGTTCCTGCGCGAATGCGAATACGAGTTGTCCGTTTACCGAACCGTATCCCGTGATAACGCCTTCGTTTTCGGACGTTGCACCGAATTCGGTGGGTCTTTGCTTTACGAAAGCGCCGACTTCGACAAATGTTTCTTCGTCAAAAAGCGACTGAATTCTCTTCATTGCTTTTCCGGAAGAATAGACATTGTCAATCCTGTCGCGCATTTCGTTCCATTTTTTGTTTTTGCCCTGGACGTCCATTCTTTATACCTCCGTATAAGATTAAAATAATATAAAAATTAACTTATGATACGTTGAAATAAAACTGACAATAATTCCAACTCATACCATTATATATTATAACAAAACATATATATATTTTCAATAGGCAAATTGTGACTTTTTAATGATAAAAAGTCCGACGGATTTCTCCGCCGGACTTAAAATCTTTTATAATTTATTTTGAATATTTTCTGACAATTTCCTGCATCTCATCTTCTTTTTCTTCCATTTCGGAAACGAGTTTTATCTGAGTGCGGGCTCTGTCAAGGTTATGTTCGGGATATTCGGTCTTGAAATATACGTCGCCGTTTATGTAATCGGTAAGGAATCTTACGGCACATTCGAGAGTCATAAGTTTCGCGCCCATGACCATATTGTCAAGTTCCGTCTGTGTAAAAAATCCCTTTGCGGTACCGATAAAACCTTTTGTGAAAGCGTCGAAAGAGTCTATATTCATGTGGACTTTCGAGAGGTCTTTTTCGTCTTCCGCGGCTGTCGCCGTTGCAAAGCGGATGGCGTCGCCGAAATCGTGAACGGAAAGCCCGGGCATTATCGTATCAAGGTCGATAACGCAGATCGCCTCATGAGTTTTATTGTCAATGAGAACGTTATTGTATTTCGTGTCGTTATGAGTGACGCGGAGAGGAATATCTCCCTTTTTCTGGAGATTGAAAAGGGTCGCTGCCTCGTTTTCTCTTGACATAAAGAAATCGATCTCGTCTTTTACAAGACCCGCTCTTCCGGAAACGTTATTTTCGATCGCCTCTTTCAACTGACGGTATCTGTCGGGAGTATTGTGAAAATTCGGAATGGTTTCTTCAAGTTTTTCCATCGGAAAATTCGAAAGTCTCTTCTGGAATTCACCGAAAGCCTTACCCGCATTATAAAGCAGAACAGGGTCGCTGACATTGTTGTAAGTCGACGCATCGCCCACAAAGAGATATATCCTCCAGCATCTTCCCTTTTCGTCTCTGTAAAAATTCTGACCGTCAATGGTCTTATAGAATTTCAGAACATGGCGGGAGGCATGAAGCCCCTCGGAGTGATACTGTTCGCAAAGATAGTCGGTAACTGCCATAATATTATTCATTACGACTTCCGGCTTTTTGAAGACATAGGTATTTATGCTCTGAAGCGTATACGATTTTCTCGTTCCGTCATTTCTTTTGAAAGTGACGCACATAGTATCGTTTATATGTCCCGTTTTTATAGGTTCAATAGACTCAAGTTCGCCTTTTACGGCAAATTTTGCGCATATATTTTTAAGCTCGTCTTTTGTATAAACTGCTTCTTTCATCAAAATCTCTCCCTGAATGATCCTTTAAGGATCTTATAGTATTTTTAATGAGCAGACACTTTAATCAGTATAACACTTTTATCTTATTTTGTCAAGAGCCGGTTGATAACGGGAAAAGCAACGGCAGCAACCGCAAGTCCCGAAAATACGGCAAAAAGCGACAGATACGGAAGCATTCCCAGAAGTGAAAAGGAAGAAAAGACGGCTGCCGCCGCAAAAAACTGTCCCCAGATATGAAAGACCGAACCGCAGGCGCTTACCGCAAAAATCGAGAATTTCCCCGTCTTTTTGAGCAAAATCATTATTATAAGAGACATTGCCGTTCCGCAGACCGAGAATAAAAGAGAAGAAAGCCGTCCTAAAAACAAAAGAGAAAAGAAACTTTTGAAAAGCCCGAAAGGAACAGCGTATTTTTCTCCGAAGACATAAAGAACTACAAGTACGGTAATATTGGAAAGTCCGAGTCTGAAGCCCGGAAAGACGAATCCTAAAGATATAAGACTTTCTATGTAGGAAAAAATGAGCGCAAGAGACAAAAGCAGCGCCGTCAGCGCGATTTTCCAGACTTTATCATTCCGCAACGGAGTCCACCTCCCCGCTGCCGGAAATTTTAACCGAAAGCCTATTGGGGATACATATTATGCTTTCACCCTCTTTGGATATTCTTCCGAAATTTTCGCAGATCTTATCTTTACAGTCGCTGTCTTCCACCCTTACCGTTCCGTCTTCGACGATGATCTTACAGTGTTCGAGAATTATCTCTCTGTTTTCAAAAAGACCGTATTCCGATATCTTTCCGTTGTCCGACACCGTAAATGTATTTCCCCGTGCATAAAAGAACGACGGAAGAAGTCCTATCAAAAAAGAAAGAACGATCACCGCTGCGACAATCAGGACATCGGGCAAAAATCTTTTAATTTTCAAAAAAATACCCCTCTTTCGTGAGCGTAAAAAGGTTTTTATTCCCGATGGTAAAAACGCCGCCGCCCTCGGAAACGAAAATAACCGTTTTAAGTCCGTATCCCGAACATTTTTCGAACAGGTCTTCCGCCGAATTCTTTCCCGTCACAAAAAACGCCGTGCTTAAAGCGTCTGCGGCAACGGGATCGTCGCAGACAACCGTTACCGAAAGAAGTCCGTTATCCGCAGGATAACCCGTGGACGTATCAAGGATATGGTGATACACTTTTCCTTCATACTCGAAATTACGCTCATAGACACCGGACGTTACGACCGAAGTGTTTCCGACCGTCACATATCCGAGAAGACCGTCCGACTGCGGATCTCTTATTCCTATTTTATACTTTTCGCCGTTTTTATCGCCGATAACGCAGACGTTTCCGCCGAGATTTATTATCGCCTCTCCGACGTCTGCTTCTTTAAGCGCAGAAGCAGCGGAGTTTGCCGCCATTCCTTTACCTACGGCGCCGATATCAATACCTCTTCCCCGGTCTGCGAATTTAACGGTATTTCCGTCAATTTCAACAGATCTGTAATCTACGAGTTTTAATGCGACCTCAATTTCCTTTTCGGTCGGAGGCACGGTTCTTTCGGTAATGTTCCAGAGTTTTGAAAGAGGCGCCACGGTTATGTCAAACGCCCCGTCCGTGAGCGCCGAAATCTCAAGACACGTCCTTACAGCCTCCGCAACAGGTTCGGGGAGAGAAAATGAGGTCTCCGTATCCGCGAAAAGATAATTTTTTTCACCGCCGGCGCTTTCAAGCATAACGGCGGCGTTATTCACCGCCTTTTCCGCAACCGGAACAAAAGACGCAGGCGCTGTTACGGCGCAATAAGTGCCCATAGCCCAGAATTCCGAAGTCGCCTGCTTTTCGGAACAGGCGCACAGCAAAAAAATGACCGACGCAAGAAAAAACGGCAATACTCTTTTCCTCATACGACAGTCCTCCGATGCTTTTGATACAGAGGTATTTTAGCACAAACAAAAGTCTTTGTCAATCAGTCATAATCGGCAAAACCGGTTCATAATAATATACCAATGAAAACGAACGCGGATACGGAGGAAACGAAATGATTACTGCACCGAATATTTATCAGGATATAGCGACACGGACGGGCGGCGATATTTATATAGGAGTTGTAGGTCCCGTCAGAACCGGGAAATCCACATTCATAAAAAAATTCATGGAAGAACTCGTAATTCCGAATATCGAAAACGAATACGCCAAAGAAAGATCTCAGGACGAACTGCCTCAAAGCGCTTCGGGAAAAACGATAATGACGACGGAACCCAAGTTTATTCCCGAGAAAGCGGTCGAACTTACGGTCGGCAAAAATGTCAATTTCAGAGTAAGGCTTATTGACTGCGTCGGATACGTCGTTCCGACAGCTCTCGGACATACCGAAAACGATCAGCCGAGAATGGTCAATTCACCGTGGTCCGAAGAACAGATCCCGTTTGACAAAGCGGCAGAGATAGGCACTCAAAAGGTAATAAAAGAACATTCGACAATAGGTCTTGTCGTTACGACCGACGGATCTATCGGAGACATTCCGAGAGACGATTATGTAGAATCGGAACGACGCGTCGTCAAAGAATTAAAAGAGATAAACAAACCTTTTATCGTAATTCTCAACACTGTTTATCCGAAAAGCGAAAAAGCAAAAGAACTTTCCGCGGCTCTCGCGGAAGAATACGGTGTTCCCGTAATGCCCGTCGACTGCCTTTCCCTTTCCGCGGGCAAGATAAACGGGATAATGCAGAAGATACTGTTCGAATTCCCCGTAAAGGAGATAAAGGTATCTCTATCCGATTGGGTCGCAAAACTTCCCCGCGACCATTACATAAAATCCGCGCTCATCGAAACGATAGGCTCCGCCGCCGAAAACATTTCGAAAATCAGAGAAACGGATTCCGCGGCTGAGACAATAGCGCAGAACGAAGACGTTACATCATGTGAAATAACCGGCGTTTTCCCCGGAAAAGGAAGCGTTTCCGTATCTGTCGAATCTCCGAAAGCCCTCTTCTATAAAGTTCTCGGAGAAACGACCGGCATCGAAGTAAAGGACGACGGAGACCTCATTACCGTAATGAGCGAACTCGCGCGTTCAAAAAACAGATGCGACAAACTCGCCGAGGCTCTTGACGAAGCGGAAGCAAGAGGCTACGGAATAGTCAGCCCGTCGGGAGAACAACTGTCTCTTGAAGAACCTCAGATAATAAAACAAGGCAACCGATTCGGAGTAAAATTAAAGGCATCCGCACCGTCCTATCATATAATAAAAGCCGATATAGAAACGGAAGTAAGCCCGATAGTCGGCTCGGAAAAACAGTCGGAGGAACTTGTTCAGTATATGCTGAAGGAATTTGAGGAAGACCCGAAAAAGATATGGGAAAGCAATATTTTCGGCAAATCCGTCTACTCGCTCGTAAACGAAGGGCTGAACACCAAACTCGGCAGAATGCCTTTCGACGCACGCGACAAAGTAAAAGAGACCCTCGAAAAAATAATCAACGAGGGGAGCAACGGACTTATCTGTATAATTTTATAAAGGAAAATCCCGTAAATACGGGATTTTCTCACTTTGACTTAAAAAACACTCCTTTGAAAAGCAATATTCCGACGATCATCAGCGCCACACCCGCAAATTTTTCCCACCCGAACGGAGTTTTTTCGCTGCCGAAAAGTCCGAAATAATCAATCGCCGCCGCGGCAAGAAGTTGAGCGACGAGAATTGAAGAAACCGCCGCGGTAGGAGAAAGCGCCGACATCGAAAGCATAACAGTCACCGTTATCACAAGCCCGATAGCGCCGCCCGAAAGGTAAAGTTTGTCAGCCTGACCTATAAGCGAGAAATTCCCTTTTCCGAAAATCAAAACTGCGGCAAGAGACAGCAAAAACGCCGTTCCCTGAACAAACGCGTTCGATTCGAGAAGCCCTATTTTTTCGGAAAGACGGGTATTGAAAACACCCTGAAAACTCATTGCCGCCCCCGCTATCGCCGCATATATCCATCCCATACGAACACACCCCTTTTTATAAAGTTTCCCCAATTCAAACAAAAATATGACAAAATTGAAGTGTTTATTTACTTGTCGGCATCAATGTGATATAATAGAAATAACTAAAAATAAAGAGGAGAAACCGTATGTATAATATTGATGTCGTAAAAAAATTCGATCCGGAACTGGGAAATGCCATTGACCTTGAACTTTCCCGTCAGAAACACAATATCGAACTTATAGCGTCGGAAAATATCGTTTCCGAAAATGTTCTGGCGGCAATGGGAACTATCCTTACGAATAAATACGCTGAAGGTTATCCCGCAAAAAGATATTACGGCGGCTGTCAGTATGTCGACGTTGTCGAAGACCTTGCAAGAGACCGCGCAAAAGCGCTTTTCGGAGCAAAATTCGCAAATGTCCAGCCCCATAGCGGCGCGCAGGCAAACCTTGCCGTTTATTTTGCGTTCCTTGAAACCGGAGATACGATTCTCGGAATGAATCTCGCCCACGGCGGACATCTCACCCACGGTTCTCCCGTAAATATGTCGGGTAAAAATTATAACGTCATTCCTTACGGAGTCGACGAAAAGACCTGTACAATAGATTATGACGAAGTCGAGAGGCTTGCCAAAGAACACAAGCCGAAACTTATCGTCGCGGGCGCAAGCGCTTATCCGAGAATTATTGATTTCAAAAGATTTGCGGACATAGCGCACAGCGTCGGGGCGCTTTTAATGGTCGACATGGCGCATATCGCGGGACTTGTAGCCGCAGGCGTTCATCCCTCGCCCGTTCCCTACGCCGACATAGTGACGTCTACGACTCACAAGACTCTCCGCGGACCGAGAGGCGGTCTCATTCTGACAAACAATGAAGAATACGCAAAAAAAATCGACAAAGCAATCTTCCCCGGCTGTCAGGGCGGACCCTTAATGCACATAATCGCCGCAAAAGCCGTCTGCTTCAAAGAGGCGATGAGCGACGATTTCAAAAAATACCAGGAACAGGTAGTGAAGAATGCCGCAGCGCTTGCCGACGGACTGAAAAATTACGGTTTTGACCTTGTTTCCGACGGCACGGACAATCATCTTATTCTCGTTGATCTCCGCAATTTCAATATTACGGGAAAAGAAATGGAAAAACGTCTCGACGACGTAAGAATAACCGCAAATAAGAACGCAATTCCTTTCGACCCCGAAAAGCCGTTCGTGACAAGCGGAATAAGACTCGGAACTCCGGCAGTAACGACAAGAGGCTTCAAAGAAGAAGACATGAAAGTCATTGCGGAATGTATCTATCTTACGGCAAAAGACGAAACAAACGCCGAAGAAGTCAGAAAAAAAGTCGCTGCTCTTTGCGACAAATATCCCATTTACGAATGATATAACAAAAAAATACCGAGGTCAAAACCTCGGTATTTTTTTTACAATAATTTGTCTATTTCTTCTTCGACCGCCGCGTAAATTTCGCTTTCGGGAACGGTTTTTATAACTTTTCCGTCCTTAAATATCGCATAGTTTCCGTTCACTCCGGTAACGCCGAAATCCGAACCGAGAGCCTCTCCCGGACCGTTGACGACGCACCCCATAACGGCGATCTTTATATGTTTTTTTATGTGAGAAAAATTATTCTCAATATATTTCGCAAGAGAGACGGTGTCGGTGGTCGTTCTTCCGCAGGTCGGACAGGAAACTATTTCAATACCGTCGTTTCTTTTTCCGAGGCACCTGAGCAGAGTTTTTGCCGCTCTCACTTCTTCGAGAGGGTCGGCGGTAAGAGAAACTCTTATCGTGTCCCCTATTCCGTCAAGCAGAAGCGAACCTATTCCGACCGACGATTTTATAAGTCCGCCGTATGCCGTTCCAGCCTCCGTAACTCCGAGATGAAGCGGATATTTCCCGTCTGTCATCTCAAAAAAATGTCTGTATGATTCTACCATTGTCCGCACGTCTGACGACTTAATGGACACGACAATATCTTCAAAATCATATTTTTCAAGCAGTTTGACATTTCTGTACGCACTTTCGGCAAGGGCTTCCGGCGTTGCCCCGTTATATTTCGCGCGGAGGTCTTTTTCCAAAGACCCGGAATTTACGCCGACGCGTATGGGAATATTTTTATTTCTCGCCGCGGCTGCGACCTCTCCTATATGTTCAGATCCGATATTTCCGGGATTTATCCTTATCTTGTCCGCTCCCGCCGCCATCGCTTCAAGGGCAAGTTTATAATCAAAGTGAATATCTGCGACAACAGGAATATCAAGAGTTTCTTTTATTTTAGAAAAGCCCTCCGCCGCGCTTTTATCGGGAAAAGCGTATCTCAGAACTTCGCAGCCCGCGTTTTGCAGCGCAAGAGATTGCTCCTTTAATTCTTCGAAACGCGAAAACGGGATATTGCACATTGACTGGATCGGAATATGTTTCCCGTCGCCCATAACGACGTTCCCGACCTTTACCTCTCTTTTCATATTTACCTCTCAATATATCGGAAAGAAAATATCCTTGAATGTTATGACGACCATCAGAATGAGCAACAGAGCCATTCCTACAAGGTGAACGACCGATTCGTATTTCTGATTTATCGGTTTTCCTCTCACAAGTTCAATCAGGAGAAAAACAAATCTTCCGCCGTCGAGCGCGGGCAAAGGAAGCATATTGACGACGCCGAGATTTATCGTTATAAGCGCTATCAGATAAAGTATCGAATCCCAACCCGATTTTGCCGCCTGAGCGATAACTTCGGAAGTTCCGACAGGTCCCGAAACGTATTTGAGGGACGCTCTGCCGGTTATAATGTCGCCGAATGATTCATAAGTCAGAGTCACAAACGAAACGGTTCTGAAAAACGTTTCGTGCACGACGTTTCCGAAAGTTTTTTCCTTTGCATAAACTTTGAAATCGGGATAAATACTTTCGGTGTCTTTTGCAATCTCGTGCTTTTCGAATTTGACATTTTCGAGTTTTACCGTTTCACCGTTTCTTATAACCGTCATATTCACGGTGTCTTTTCCGTAAGCTCTCGAAAACGCCGCGGAAAGATCCATATAGATATTTATTTTTTTGCCGTTCACTTCGGTAACCGTATCCCCGACCTTGAGTCCGCAGGTCTGAGAAAGCGCGTTTTCGGTAAATTCTCCGACGGTAACGGACGGAAGTTTTGCTGAAGTGCTGACAAGAATCGCGGTGACGATAAGTCCCAAAAGCAAATTCATAAACGCGCCCGCGACAACTACCGCCATACGGATAAGGACGGGTTTTTGAGAAAAGGAGTTCGAGTCTTCGCTGTTTTCGTCCTCCCCCTCCATTTTGACATAGCCGCCTATCGGCAGAAGCCGGAGGGAATAAAGTGTTTCCCTGCCCTGTTTTTTGAAAACGGCAGGTCCCATACCGAGTGAAAACTCGTTTACTTTTATTTTTGAAAGTTTTGCGACCGTAAAATGCCCGAGTTCATGAATAAAAATCAAGAAACCGAGAATTAAAACGGTATAAAGTATTTGCAAAAACAGATCCATTGTATCTCCTTGAAAAAAACAAGCATAATAAGCCGTTATTGCATAATATGCTTGTTTTTTCGGTTATATGTTTATAAATGCGGGCGAAATATTCATAAGGATATATATTGCGGGCGCGGCAAAAAGTATGCTGTCGAAACGGTCCATAATTCCGCCGTGACCCGGAATAAGCGATCCGAAATCCTTAACGCAGAAACAGCGTTTTATAACAGAAGCGCTCAGGTCTCCGATAATTCCGAACACCGCTCCTATAAGAGCATAAAGAACAACGAGAAAATAGTTTACGGTAATATCGTCGCAGCATATATCGATTCCGGCGGAAAGGCAAAGACATGCGGCAACTGCGGCAAGCAAACAGCCGATGACGCCTTCGACGGTTTTTTTCGGACTTATTGTCGGTGAAAATTTTGCTGTTCCGAAAAGTTTTCCGAAAAGATAACCTCCGCAGTCAGAACCCCATGCGGCGGTAAAGACAAAAACAAAAGCAAATATTCCGTTCGGAAGTTTTCTTATTGCAATGAGCGTACTGAACAAAACGGGGATTATCATTGCCATGCAGAATATTACGCATATATGCTCAAAACTGAACGTTTTATGAAACAGGATAAGCGTAACAAAGAGAATGACAGCGATTATAAAAAACGCCAGAATAAAGTCGTTTTCCGTAATTCTCGGAGTATATCCCGCAAACGGAATGAGCACCGCTATAATAAGCGCAAAGGTCTTTAACCATTTTCCCTCTACATACTTGGTTACGACAAGAACTTCGTAGATCGCCATTGCGGAAATGGCGGCAACGAAGAAATTCAGGACAAGAGGATACCCCGAACACAGAGTAACGCCTATCATTACAAGAGTAATAACTATTGCGGAAAGTGTTCTTTTAAGCATAAATCCTCTCTCCTCTCAAACTCCGCCGAAGCGTCGCGTTCTTTTTCCGAAGGCTTCAACCGCCTTATCGAATTCTTCGGGAGTGAAATCAGGCCAAAACGTCTGTGTGGAATAAAATTCCGAATATGCGGCTTCCCAAAGCATAAAATTGGAAAGACGCATCTCCCCTCCCGTTCTTATTATAAGATCGGGGTCGGGCTCACCTCTGAAATAAAGTCTTTCGGAAACGGCATCTTCGGAAATTTCTTTTCCCGGATTTTCCTTTATAAATTCGTTGAGCGCCGAAACGATCTCGCTGCGACCTCCGTAATTTACGGCGATATTTACGGTCGTTTTCGGAACTCTTTCTTTATTGAGTTCTTCGATCGTGTCGATTTTTTTGCGTATCGACTCGCGAAGCACCGAAACGTCGCCTAAAAAACGGATATGGGTCGACTTATATCTGCCCTCGTCGTCTGCGTAATAACGTTTTATAACCCTGTCGGCATAGACGTCGAAAAGATCCATAAGAGTTGCGACCTCTTCTTCGGGACGTTTCCAGTTTTCGGTCGAAAAAGCATAAAGCGAAAGATGCGGAAGCCCCACGTCTATTGCATGGTCGATTATTCGCTCCGCAACGTCGACTCCGACCTTATGCCCGAAAGTGCGGGGCATATTCCTTTTCTTTGCCCATCTGCCGTTTCCGTCCATAATAATCGCGATATGGTCGGGATATTTAATTTCAGCCGAAACGGCGGGGGTATTCTTTCTGAACCACATATTATATTTCGAGGATTTCTTTTTCCTTTGCGGAAACAGTGCTGTCAATCGTTTTGCAGAACTTATCGGTAAGATCCTGTATATCTTTTTCGGCAGCCTTAAGGTCGTCCTCTGTCATAACGTTGTTTTTCTTATCAGCCTTGAATTTTTCAAGAGCGTCGCGGCGAATCGAACGTATGGTGACTTTGCTGTCTTCTCCGATACGCTTAACGTCTTTAACAAGGTCTCTTCTTCTTTCTTCGGTAAGCGGCGGGAAAATAAGACGAATGGTCTTTCCGTCGTTCTGCGGATTTATTCCGATATCCGAAACAAGAATAGCCTTTTCGATATTTTTGAGAGCCGAGGCGTCATAGGGCTGAATAACAAGCTGGCGCGCTTCGGGACTCGAAATGCTTGCAAGCTGATTTACGGGAGTCTGCGCCCCGTAATAATCGACAAATATCCTGTCGAGAACGGCGGCGGAAGCCCTGCCTGCTCTGATAGCCTTGAACTCGTTGTCGAGAGCCGTTAATGTTTTCTCCATTTTGGCGCTGATTTCTTTATATTCTTCTTTCATGACAGTTCTCCTTTAATCCAAAAATATTATTTCATCGTCGTTTGATATATGGGTTGAACGGGTCTCTTTGCCTGATATCACGTCTTTGATGGCTTCTCCCTCTCCGAGAACGAAGAGTTCGGCTGCAATGTCGTTATTTTTTGCTATTGCGGAAGCTGCGACGTCAATTACATTGAGCTGATTTTCTATGAGGTAATCGTAAGACGCCTTTTTAATCGCTTTTGCTGTCGGGTCGGTCGCGGGGTCTGCGGTATAGACATAATCGACGCTTTTTCCGAGGACCGCAAGATCGACGTTGAGTTCCGCGGCTCTTAACATGACTGCCGTATCGGTCGTAAAGAACGGATTTCCGGTTCCTCCCGCAATGATTACGACTTTGCCGTTTTTCATCGCGTCAACAGCTTTTTCCGAAACAAAAAGGTCTCCTATTTTCGGCATCGGAACGGCTGTCATAACGACCGACGGAACTCCTGCGGTCTCAAGCGCGTCGTGAATGGCAACGGAATTGAAAGTTGTCGCAAGCATTCCCATATTATCGGCGTTTGATCCGTGCATTTTATCTCCGCCGTTTTTGCCTCTCCAGATATTTCCGCCGCCGATAACTATTGCGATTTCACATCCGAGATCGTAGCAGTCTTTTATGTTTTTGCAGATACGGAGCGCAAGGTCAAAATCGACTCCGAATTTCGGAACGGTCTTTTCTTCACCGTTGACGGTCTTCGTTTCAACGCCGCCTATCGCCTCACCGCTGAGTTTTATAATTACTCTTTTATACTTAAGATCACTCATAGTCAGTCTCCGTCCGATCAAAGGTCGATTTTTGCCCAGATTGCGGCAAGTTCTTCTTCGTTTTTCGGATCGGAAACGGCAACTCCGTCGTAGAGTTTCCAATTTTCGACATGGCAGGTGACCGAGCCGTCGGGTTTTGCTCCGAGTTCGCCGAGAGTTTCGCACTCAAGGAAGTTCTTATTGGTGAAGGTTTCAAACGAACAGCCGCCGTCGGGATATTCCGAACCGTCGTAATGAGTGTATTTCTTAACGAACATAGAACCGTGGTTCAGATAAGCGGCGGTTCCGTAATTGAGGTCGAAACCGAGTTTGAGGTTTTCGGCAGAACCGGGAATCTGCTTTAACGTTACAAACTTTTTACCGAGGTAAAGCCTTTCGTCGGCAAGATTTGTATAGGGCCACGCGGTTATCATTCTGTTCGGAAGAAGTTCGGTATCGTTATCGTTCATTTTAATGATTTCGGTGCCTCCCGAAGAAAGAACGGTAAGCGCCCAGAGAGCGTAATCCTGACTTTCGCCCGAATTATTTGAAACATAATGAGAGACTTTGACTTCGGTGTCTCCGACGATCTCGACGGTTATCGTAAACTGAAGCCCCGTTATCGCCTGCGCTTCGCTTACGAAAACAGCGCCGTTCTTTATTTTCTCAAACGCAACGGGTGTATTGTCGGGATAGTAGGTGTCCGCATATTCGGGACTTATCCAAAGTCTGTGCCCGCCGTAGAGATACCATGTCTTATCGTCGCCGTAAAGTTCTCTCATATCTTCTTTATCGTAATACTGTTCTCTGTTGATGTCTTCAAAGAACATATTTTCTTTTCCGCAGAATCCGTAACGAATGATTCTCGGTCCGATATCGAGAGTTACGAGCAGGTCTATTTTACCGTTGGAAATTTCAAGACATTTTCCGTAATTCTTATAATCTACTTCTTTGTATTCAATCATTTCAAACACCTCGTTATTTAATATTGAAACTTGTATTATAAAAGGACTGTCCGCCCTTTTCCGTCTTTTTTTTACATAGCGAATAGATATTGTCGGCAAAAACGTCGGTTTTCATCTCTTCGGTAAATTTTCCGTCGTTTTCGGACGGCAGAGAATGATATACCGGAAGATCCGTTTTCTTTAATTTTTTCAGAAGTTCCCGTCCTTTTTCGCTGAAGGCAAGCACGTGAAAATAAGTCGGAAGCCCGAGAGTTTTGTCAAGCCCGAAAAACATTGAAAGAACGCCTCTGCGAACTGCCGAAAACGCATATCTTTTGGTCTTTACGCTTTCATAAAGTTCATAAAGAGAAGTTGCCGACGGGGCAAATTTCAGAATTCGGTTCTCAAGCCCTCCCGAAAATCCGTAAAATTCGTTTTTTTGAAGACCGAAAGCTGCGGTTCTGCGTAAAAAAGAAAGAACGACCGTTTCAAATTTCTTATAATCGGCGACGTTTCCGTTTTCCAGAGCCGTCATGACCGAAAAATTGGAAATTTCGGGCAGATCCCCTTCCTCCAGAGCATTATCCGCAATTTTTTTTCTTGCGCAGGTTGCCGAATATTCCGAAGAGTCATCGTGAAAACTTCCGAGTCTTTTTATCGGAAAAGGTTCTATATCCGACGAAAATTTTCTTAACGCAATAAGATATTCATAAGCCAGAATGTCGTTCGGTTCTTTCGGAACGAATTTTCCGCCCTCGGAGATTATGGCTTTTTCCCTTGCGGAAGCAAACGGAAGCCCCTCGTCCGTATATTTTTTTATAAGTCCGTCTTTTTCCGCTTTTTTCTCACATTCGAAAGCGTTATAAAAAAGCGAAAGATCGGGATTCTCCGCGCCGAAACACAAAGTATCTACAAAGCCCGTTTTATCAAGAAGAGAAACCGAACCGCATGCAAAATCCCGCGCGGACGCGATACTGTATCGGAGCGGCAGAGAAATTACCAGATCGGCACCCGATAAA
This sequence comes from uncultured Eubacteriales bacterium, assembly GCA_934501435.1. GTDB lineage: Bacteria > Bacillota > Clostridia > Oscillospirales > UBA644 > Geddesella. The sequence continues at coordinate 44,680 of CAKSTW010000001.1, read as the reverse complement.
ACAGCGACTTTTGCCCTTTCGAATTTATCAAGGACCGCAGGCTCGCTCCGCTGAACGAAGTTTCCGCTCATACAGACGGTCACCGTTTCGGCTCCCCGCTTTTTCAGTGTTTCAAGTTGATAAAGATGACCCTTGTGAAACGGATTGTATTCAGCGACAATGCCGACATTTTTCACAAAAATCACCTCCGTCTCGGCTTTTTATACATTATACCTGATTTTAAGGAAAAAATCAAGCATTCAGAGAGATTTTTTTAAGATAAAAAAGCACTAATTTATGTCCGAAAGGAAAGAATTTTCGCCGTAAGACAGAAATTCGAATTTTCCGTTTCTGTAAATGCCTCTTGAAACGGAGGCGTTCGTCACCCAGCCGTAATTTTTCTTTTCTTCCTCGGACATTTCTTCATAGAAGAATTTGATGCAGTGAATGGGGGTTGCGTGAGAAACTATTGCAATCCTTTTTCCGTCGTTCTCGGCGGCGATTCCGTCGATACTCTTTCCTACTCTTTCGGCAAGTTCTTTTACCGTTTCCCCTCCGGGAAAGGAAAATCCGAAAGTATCGGTTTGCCAGAAAGCAAATTTTTCGGGATATTTTTCCTGCAGTTCGGCAAACGGAAGATTCTCCCATGTTCCCGCATTGATCTCGCGAAGACCCGGAACTTTTACTATATCGCACCCCTGAAATGCGGCGATATGATGAGCTGTCATATAAGTTCTTGTAAGATCGCTCGAATATATCCGTTCTATCTTCTCGTCTGAAAGAAATCTGCCGGCGGCGTCCGCCTGTCTGTGTCCTTTTTCGGTAAGCACGGAATTATACTGTCCGTGGAATATTCTTTTGGCATTCCCTTCGGCTTCGGCGTGTCTTACAATAATTATTTCCGTCATTTTATCTCTCCTCAAAAAATTCCCGTACGCAGGACATACGGGAACTTTTATCATTCTGTTTCAAGCAAAATTTCTCCGTTTTCGGCTTTTACGGATATTGAGCGCACGGGAGTAATACGGTCGCAGACAGCCGCCACCGCTTTATCCTCTATTTCTCTCTGAATTATTCTGCGGCAGTTTCTCGCGCCGTACTGAGCGCTGTAAGATTTATCCGCAAGAAGTTCAAGGACTCCGTCGCCGTAAGAGAATTCTATTTCTTTTTTCGCAAGGGCTTTTTTGAGGTCCTCGACATATATTTTGATTATTGCGGGGAAAACTTCTTTCGGCAACGGGCTGAAAATAACGATCTCGTCTACCCTGTTCAAAAATTCGGGACGCAAAAATTCCGAAAGCGCCTTTCTGACTTTTTCCTCGGAAATATCGGACTCGGTTTTCCCGAACCCCGCGGAAGACGATTTGAGGTTTGAGCCCGCATTCGTCGTCATAACGATAAACGTATGTTCAAAAGAAACCGTTTTTCCTCTCGAATCGGTAATTCTGCCGTCGTCAAGAATCTGAAGCAGAATATTCAGAACATCGGGGTGCGCCTTTTCTATCTCGTCGAAAAGAATTACGGAATAAGGTTTTCTGCGTATTTTTTCGGTAAGCTGCCCGGCCTCGTCGTATCCGACGTATCCCGGAGGCGCTCCGATTATCTTGGATACCGAATGTTTCTCCATATATTCGCTCATGTCAAGTCTTATAAGCGTTTCGGGAGAATCGAAAAGTTTATCCGCAAGAACTTTTACGAGTTCGGTCTTACCGACGCCGGTGGGTCCCGCAAAAATAAAGGAAACAGGTCTTTTTCTCGGAACAAGACTGACTCTTCCGCGGCGTACGCCCTTTGCGATTTCGGTAACGGCTTTATCCTGACCGACAATTCTTTCTTTAAGGGCATCTTCAAGATGAGAAAGTTTGCCGTTTTCGTCCTGTCTTATTTTTGTTGCGGGAATTTTCGTCCAGAGTTCTATGACCGCGGCGAGATCTTCGACCGTAACCGAAATTCCGTCTATTTTCTTTTTAAGGTCGTCGGCAGTTACGGAAAGCTGCATTGCTTCGGACTTGAGCTGCGCTATTTTCTGATAATCAGCCTCTTCAAGTTCGGTTTTTTCCTCGGTTTCCGAAAGTTCCTCTTCGATCGCGGCAAGTTTTTTCGTCGCGTTGAAATATTCGTTATATACCGGGTTATTGAGGACCGCGTTCGAGCAGGCTTCGTCTATAAGGTCTATCGCTTTGTCGGGCAGATATCTGTCGGTGACGTATCTTTCCGAAAGTTCGACCGCCTTTCCGACTATCTGCGCGGGAATTCTGATATTATGGAAATTCTCGTAATATCCCTTTATTCCCGTAAGCATTTCGGTTGCTTCCGCAACAGACGGTTCCTCAACTATGATAGGCTGAAAGCGCCTTTCAAGCGCCGCGTCTTTTTCGATATACTTGCGGTATTCATTGAGAGTCGTCGCGCCGATAACCTGTATTTCTCCGCGTGAAAGCGCGGGTTTCATCATGTTTGCGGCGGACATCGTCCCTTCGGAATCGCCCGTTCCGACAAGGTTATGCACCTCGTCTATAACAAGAATCACGTTTCCGAGTTTGCGAACTTCGTCAATAAGTCCTTTGACTCGGCTTTCAAACTGTCCTCTGAAATTCGTACCTGCGACAAGCGCCGTCAGATCCAGAAGATATATCTCTTTATCCGCAAGTTGCGCAGGAACTTCGCCTTTTACTATTTTCTGGGCTATTCCTTCGGCTATCGCGGTCTTTCCGACGCCGGGTTCGCCTATCAGGCAGGGATTGTTTTTGTTTCTGCGGGTAAGTATCTGCATCGCGCGGAATATCTCTTTATCTCTTCCTATAACAGCGTCGAGTTTTCCTTCGCGAGCCTTTTTCGTAAGATCGGTGCAGAAAGTATCGAGCATTTTCGTCTGGGGCTTTTCTTTTTTCTTTTTCTCTTTTTTCTTACCGCCGTCTTTTGAAACTTCCTCCGCCGGAATTTCGGAGATTCCGTCCGGATTGTTTTCGGGAATCATATTACCCATCAAATTCTTGAAAAAATCAAATCCGCCCTCTCCGTCGAGAGCTTCGGGGTTTATTCCCGCCGCGGACATTTCGTCTGCCATTTCCATCATGGATTCGAATTTTTCATCCATATCATTCAATGCCTCGTCGGAAATATCGACGGTGTCAATGGGAATATTTGCGGGCTTTATGCCGAGTTCTTTTGCGCATTTTAAGCACAGCCCCTCGTTTGTGACCTTATCGCCTTCGAATTTTGTAACGAAGACCACAGCCACGTGTTTTTTGCATCTTGAACAGCGTTGTATGTTCATAAATCTTCACTTTCCGATAAATTCTTATCTTTTTCGGCCGTGCCGAAATACATTCTGCAGGCAAGCAATACGGATCATTTCCAGCCGTCAAAAACTTTTTTGACGGGATTGACGGAATTGACCGTTTTGCAGATTATTGTGTTCTGTTCGATATTTTCTATTTCCGCCGCGGTTTTATCGCGAAGCACATATCCGAGCGACGCACTTATTATTCCCGCAAGAAGACAGACGATAAGAACCCCGTTCAGCGCTCCGATGACTGCTCCGCCTATCTTGTTCAACTGACGGAGAACAGGCAATTCAACGATAAAATCAAGCAGCCATACGATTATTCTTATCGCGATGATCGCAAGCAGGAATATTACCGCAAACGCGATAATTCTTCCGCAGAGTTCAGCCATGGGCGTTACCATAACGTCGATTATCGCGGATTTCGCTTCCTCTGCGCCGTTTACTTTCAGCGCGTTGTATTTTTCCGCAAGGTCTGCGGAATTTAAGTTGAGCGACGAAATTATATCCGAGAAAAATTTCGGCATATCCGAGAAGAGTTCGTCGAAATTAAGGTTTGATATAGAAGCAGCGGTTCCCTGCGCCGTAGGGGAAAGCATATTTATCATCCACTGTCTCATGGGCGAAAAAAGGAACGTCGTGCTGATATATGAACCCAAAGGCGCCGAAAAAATGAGTGCGGCTGCTGCGGCGACAAAGTTCCCGACAAGGCCTATCAGAGATTTTACAAGTCCTTTTTTTACGGAAACGGCTACCGCGATAATAAAAACTGCTATAAGAGAAATATCTATCCCTGTTGAAACGGCAATATCCATACTGCACCGGTCCTTTCTGCTTTATACGTTTATCCTGACTGCGCAGTCGCTCCCTATAAGGTAAGCGCCGCCGTCAACGGCTACTATATTTTGAATATAAAACGCTTCTTCTCTTTCAAAAATAATATTACCCGTATTGTCGAAAACATAAACGGTTTTTCCGGAAGAAACGAAAACATATTCGGAATTACATTCAAGAGCTTTCATATTTTCGACGTTTTCGGAAAAAAGTTCGTTTCCGCTCTTATCGTAGACCCTGACAAGAGAAGAATTTGCGGATTTATCCGAGTATTCCGCGGCGGCAAAATATTCGTCGCTCACGGCGTAGTGGGACATATCCACGCATACATTATCTATGATTTTTTCAAATTTGTCAAGAGAAAGTTCGTAAAGACCGCCGCTCGTGAAAATCTCGGTTTTTCCGTCGCCGCGCTTATATACGTCATAAGGAACGACGTCTTCGGCGGTGTATGTGGCAATTTCCTCACCCGTCGTATAATTTACGAAAGTGATCACCGTATCGCAGGACTCCTTATCGGGAGAAAGAGAAACCACGGCAACGGTATTCGAAGATACAAATTCGGTATACATCGGATAAAAAGATGAAATGTCCCAATAATAGAGTTCTTCAAACGCCTTATTGTAAACGGTGAGCCTGCCCTTATAGCCGTATGCGTCGGATATGACGGCAACATACCCTCTTTTATCTGCGGAGAGGTTGATTATCCTGCTTCCGGTGTCTTTTGAAAGTTCGGTATCGAAACTGTTCGTGCGGGTAACGGAAGAACCACCCCTTGTAAAAATGAATATGTTGTCCCCCGCCGTTTTTATTACGGAATCGGTATAATTTGCGGGGAATTCGGAGATCTCATATCCTTTTTCGTTATATACCGAAACGCCCGTGCTTGTAAGAGTCACAAGGCCGTTTTTAAAGGAATAAAAGGAGTTGTCGTCCGATTCCTCAAACTCAACGGTCTTAGCCGCCTGTCGGTTTTTTACTACGCAATCGAAATCGTAAAACAGCCGCATTATGTTATCCGCCGAAATTTTCGACGCGTTGAGCGCAAAGAAGATAACGATATAAACTATCACGGTACAAAGAATTATTTTTCTGGCAACCGATATTTGTTTCAAAGTTTCAGTCTTCATAATACACCCTGTATAAAAACAGTCCCTGCGGAGGCGCCGCAAAGCCGGGAGTCTGTTTTTTTGATGAAAGTATTCGGGGAATATCTTCTGTATTTATCTTTCCGTCGGAGACGTCTATCAGCGTTCCGACGATAAGCCTTACCATTTTATAGAGAAAGCCGTCTCCCGTAACCGAAAATACGACGACGTCGCCCTTTTTCTCAAACTGCGCCGAGAATATCGTTCTCGTGCAGTCTTCCGTTTTTCCGCCCGCCGCCTTAAAAGAAGTGAAATCGTGTTTCCCGACAAGATATTCCGCGGCTTTATTCATTTTTTCAATATCGAGAGGTCTGCCGACAGAATAGGAAAAATCAGAAAGAAACGGGTCTCTTGTTTTTCCCGTATATATGAAATAGCGGTATTCTTTCTTTTTTACGCTGTATCTTGCGTGAAAAGAATCGGGAACATATTCGCACCGCCCGACGGCGATATCCGACGGGAGTTTTGCGTTAAGCGCTCTGACAACGGCGCTTTCTTCCATAACTTTTTCCGCCTTGAAAGAAACCGCAAATTCCTTTGCGTGAACTCCGCTGTCCGTCCTGCTGCAGCCGTGAAGTTCATAAACCTCACCGAAAAGAAAAACAAGCGCCTTTTTTATCTCCGCACCGACGGTGTTCGCGTTTTTCTGCAGCTGATATCCTGCGTAATTCTTTCCGTTGTAGGAAATATATATCAGGTAATTCTGCATACCGTCACACTCCGAATATTTTTACTCCGTTAAGCAGGACAGCCGCCGCAATAAGGACAAGGACGATACCGAGCGCTGAAAAATCGGCGGGTCGGAGCTGAAACTTTACGAGATGCGTCCGTTTTCTGTCGTCGCCCGTATAACATCTGCACTCCATTGCGGTCGCAAGTTCCATCGCGTGACTCATTGCGGATCTGAAAAGCGGGATAAGGATAGGAACGAGCGCTTTTGCCCGCTGAATAAGTCCTCCCGTTTCGAAATCCGCGCCTCTTGCTTTCTGGGCGGACATTATTTTATCCGTTTCTTCAAGAAGCGTCGGGATAAAACGGAGCGCGATAGTCATTATCATCGCGAAATCGTGAACCGGGACTTTTATCAGTTTAAGAGGCGACAGCAGCCTTTCGAGGGCGTTCGTCAGAACTATCGGAGACGTCGTATAGGTGAGCATCGAAGTCGAGATGACAAGCATCATTATCCTTGTGAGCATAAAAACGGCATTGACTATCCCCTGTTTTGTGACCGTCAGTATCCAGAAGGAAAAAAGCACGTCTCCTTTTGTGTAAAAAAGATTCAGAATGACGGTAAAACACGCGATGACAAAGATCGGCTTAAGTCCCCGAAGATACATTTTGAACGGGATATCCGAAATTATCATCAGAACGACGGTCGAAACAATCGTCAGCAGATACCCTGCCACCGTCGACGGCAAAAAAAGCACGACGATATAGAGTATCACGAGAACTATTTTCATTCTCGGGTCAAGACGGTGCAAAACCGAATTTCCCGGGAAATATTGTCCCAGTGTAATATCTTTAATCAAAAGTTGCCTCCGTACGCAGTCTTACGATCTCTTCGCACGCCTTTTCAACCGAATATACAGACGGCGAAACGTCATATCCTCTGTTTCTTATATTGAGAAATATCTTGGTGATTTGCGGAATATCGAGCCCTATTTCGGCAAGGTGCGCGGCGTTCGAAAAAACCTCGTCGGTCTCTCCGTACATATCAATTTTCCCGTGATTCAGAACGAGGATCTTGTTTGCGTTATTCGCAACGTCCTCCATATTGTGGGAAACAAGAAGCACCGCCTTGTTCTGCGTGTCGTGATATTCCTTTATTCTTTCGAGAATTTCCGCCCGTCCTCTCGGGTCAAGCCCTGCGGTGGGTTCATCGAGGATAAGAATATCGGGCTGCATTGCCATAATTCCCGCTATCGCGACTCTTCTTTTCTGTCCGCCCGAAAGTTCGAAAGGAGATTCGTTTATAACGTCTTTGTCAAGTCCGACGAATTCCATTGCTTTTTCAACTCTTTCGGCAATTTCGTCTTCGGAAAGTTTCATATTTTTGGGACCGAATGCGATATCCTCGCCGACGGTCTTTTCAAAAAGTTGATATTCGGGATACTGAAAGACCATTCCGACCTTAAAACGAAGGTCTCTGCGCGAAAAATCTTTGTCCCATATATCCTTTCCGCAGAAAAGGACTTTGCCCGAAGTCGGTTTTTCAAGTCCGTTGAGATGTTTTATAAAAGTCGATTTACCCGAACCCGTATGCCCTATTATTCCGACGAAATCATTGCTGTCTATCGAAAAATCAATGCCGTTTACCGCCGTCATTTCAAACGGAGTACCGATACTGTATACATGAGACATATTTTCGGTTCTGAGTATGTCTTTTACCGTATTACTCAACTTTTTCTATCCTTCCTTCAAGTATGTCGACAAGAACGTTTTCACATTCTTCTTCGGTAAGAATCGCAAGCGGCGTCCTGAACCCCGCACCGCGCAGTCTGAACATAAGTTCGGTGCTTTGCGGAACGTCAAGTCCTATGCTTTTTAAGAGCCCGGCGTTCATAAAGACATCGTGCGGTTCGCCGTCAAGAATTATTTTCCCGCCGTTCATAACGATGACCCTGTCGGCAAGCGTCGCTTCTTCCATATAGTGAGTTATCATTATGACGGTAATGCCGCTTTTATTGAGGTCCGAAACGGTTTTCATGACCTCTTTTCTGCCCTGAGGGTCGAGCATTGCGGTCGGTTCGTCCATGACAAGAAGAGACGGGCGCATTGCAACTATCCCCGCAATGGCTATCCTCTGTTTCTGTCCGCCCGAAAGTTTCGCAGTCGAATGTTTCGCATATTTTTCCATTCCGACGGCTTTCAGAGTTTCCTCAACTCTTTTAACCATTTCGGGCTGCGGCACACCTAAATTTTCGAGAGCAAACGCAACGTCTTCTTCGACGATAGACGATATTATCTGATTGTCGGGATTCTGGAAGACCATACCGATATGCGGGCGAGCCTCTTCAAGCTGCTTTTCATCTGTAAGGGAATATCCCTTTACACATATATCGCCTTTTTCGGGAGTGAGAATTCCCGCAAGCATCTGCGCAAGCGTCGATTTTCCGCTGCCGTTATGTCCGACTATCGCGACAAACGAGCCTTCTTCTATCTCAAGCGAAAAATCTTCAAATATCGGCTTATCTTCTTCACTGTATCTGAAATAAAGATTTTTAATCGAAACTATGTTCATGTTATCTTTCCCATCTTGCGGAAGCGCCGCAAGGAAGAATATATCCCGATCTTTCGACCGGAAGACCTATTTCCGACGCCGTTACCTTCCCGCCGAATTTCTTTGCGACGGTGACGCCGAGCATATACTCCATACATGAGGCGGAAAGCCCCGTCGTATAGGAATTCAAAAGGAAAAACAACGGTTTTTCGGACATAACGTCAAGGCAGAGCGTCAGCAGAGAGTAAAGTTCGTTTTCAAGTTTCCAGACTTCTCCTCCTGGACCTCTTCCGTAAGACGGCGGATCCATTATTATGCCGTCGTATTTTCTGCCCCGTCTGATTTCGCGGCTGACGAACTTTATACAGTCGTCAACAATAAAACGAATATCCGAGATTCCGCACAAAGCGGCGTTTTCCTTTGCCCACGCGGTCATGCCTTTCGACGCGTCAACATGGCAGACCGACGCGCCCGCCTTTGAACACGCGACCGAAGCGCCGCCGGTATAAGCAAAAAGATTGAGGACGTTCGGGCGGTATCCGCAGTTTTTTATAACTCCGTCAGCCCAGTCCCAGTTGCACGCCTGCTCCGGGAAAAGTCCCGTATGCTTAAAGCCCATGGGTTTGAGGTTGAATTTAAGATCGCGGTAAGAAACGGAAAAAACCTCGGGGAGATCGAATATTTCCCACTTTCCGCCGCCCGCCTCGGAACGGTGGTAGTGCGCCGCAATATTTTTTTTCCACTCCGCGCCCTTTTCGGTTTTCCATATTACCTGCGGATCGGGTCTTATAAGTTTATAGCCGCTCCAGTTTTCAAGTTTCTCGCCGCAGGAAGCGTCTATGACCCTGAAGTCTTCCCATTTGTCGGCTATCCACATACAAGTCCCTCCTTCAAATATAGTTGTACTTATACAGTATAACATATAAGGCAAAATTTTTCAATGGTAAAAAAGGTGCTTTTATGTGAAATATGCGGACGAAAAACGCCCGCATATTCATTATTTACCGTATATACCGTCTAAAAATTCAAGTCTTTCGGAAAACCAGTTTTTCAGATAGGAAACATAACCGTCGTAATCGGTATCAAGGATTTTTCCGTAAGAAGTATCGGTATTAAGAGACCAGTCGGTCGAAGAGTAATTTCTGAGATACGAACTCTTATATTCCGAAAGCAGAAAATTTATTCTGCTCTGCCCTTTTTCGTTGTTTTTGTAAACGTTTTCAAGCGTCGGACGGAATTTTTTATATACGTCTTTTACAAGGTTTCTGAACTCCTTACATTCGAGAAGTTTTTCATACCACGGAAACTTTGCAATCCAAAGTCCCGACGAACCGCTGCCGCCGTTATTGTATTCGGAATATTCGGCATAGCCGTCGCCGACGTTTCCCGAAGAAAGGTCAAAATCCCAACCGGGACCCGCGTAAAGAATTCCGTCCTTGAAATAAAAGCGCGTTGAACTGTAAGAAAAATCCACCTGTTTTACAAACTCGGAAAAAACATAGAATTTCGCGAAAGAATCAACGTCTATCACCTTTTTTATCTCGTTTATATCGCCCGACAGAATTGCCGAATCCGCGGCATTGAGTTTTGCATTGAGCAAGATTTTTCCGTCGTCCGAAATATCTTCGGGGTCGTTTACGGCAAAGCGTATACCGCTTTCGGCGGCTGTTATATATTTGACTCCGCTTTCGGTCCTCTGACTTTCGACTTCAAGAAGCGCGTCGCCTTTCGAAACGTCGATATCTACTCTGTCTTTTCCGACCTCCACGCTTTCGCAAAGTTGAAAAGAGCCGAGGAATCTACCGTTTATCCACACTTCCGCAACCGCCGACTGAGATGCGTATTCGATTCCCATTTCCCGTTCGAGATCAAGGGCGATCTTGTTCCTTATAAGCGTTTTGTCGTAGGCGTTTGCGAGAAGAGCCCACTTTTTTGCTTTTCCGAACCCGAAAAAGTCCTGCTTTTCGGACAGTTTGAAATTATACCCTTTTTTATCCGCAAGCGCGGTGCTGTTGCCCCTGACTTTGATTTTCGACGAACCGTCATAGAAAAATCCGGTTTCGTTTTTTGACGACGGGACGACTGCAATTTTGCAGGAAACATAGCCTGCGTCCGTAATCCCGTCGGAAGAAGAAATATATATTCTGGTGACGTTTCCCTTTTTGTATTCAAGTTTTTCCGCCGCCGCTTTAAGAGTTTCGGCAAGAGCGGAATATTCATAATTCATAAGAGAACCGACTTTTCTTTCGGCGTCAACAAGAAGACCTGTATATTCCGCAACGGCGTCGCCTTCACAGTATTCGTCGGCATATTCGGGCAAACGGCTTATTGTATATGTAAGATAATCGGTATCTGCCGTAAGATAATCATATTCGTTTTTTACGCTCTGCTTATCAATTGTTTTTTCGCATCTTACACATTTTCCGGTTTCAAAAACCGTTTCGCCGTCGTAGGACGAAAGGGTCCAGAAATAAAGGTGCCCGGTCTTATCGTCGGTCTTTTCTGTATAACTGTCCCCGCAGGCGCAAATATATTCTTTATAGCCGTCGTTTTCGCAATCCGCCTCATGTTCGGTCATAACATATTCGTGAACGTGTTCTTCCTCTTTTTTGCAGGAAACAAGCGTAAATAAAAGAAAAACAGCGAGAAAAACGGAGATCATCTTTTTCAAAACAAAATTCCTTTCTTAAAAAAATCCTCCGCCGAGGCGGAGGATTTACGAACGGTAATTATTTCGCCGCGGCAACGATTACGGAGAAATCTTCACTCTTGAGAGACGCTCCCCCGATAAGTCCGCCGTCGACGTTGTATTTTCCGAGAAGTTCTTCGGCATTTTTTGCGTTCATCGAACCCCCGTACTGAATAGTCGTACCCTCTGCAACGTCTTTATTGTAGAGTTTTGAGATAACGCCGCGGATAATTCCGCAGACTTCGTCAGCCTGATCCGCCGTTGCGGTCTTGCCGGTTCCGATAGCCCATACGGGTTCGTAAGCGATAACTATATCTTTCATTGCTTCCGCAGGAACGCCCATAAGCGCTATCTTGGTCTGCAAAGAAACGATCTCTTCGGTTATTCCCTGTTCTCTTTCTTCGAGAAGTTCGCCGACGCAGATAATGGGTTTGAGGCCTGCCGCCAGAGCCGCAAGGACTTTCTTATTTACAGTAACGTTTGTTTCGTTGAAATACTGTCTTCTTTCGCTGTGTCCGATAACGACGTATTCTACTCCGAGATCGGTAAGCATATCTGCGGAAACTTCGCCGGTAAAGGCTCCCGATTTTTCAAAGTGGAGATTTTCCGCTCCTACTTTGATATTAGTGCCTTTTGTTGCCGCCACTGCGTTCTGAAGATTTACGAAAGGAACGCATACGACAACTTCGCAGCCGGCGCCCGAAACTTTTCCTTTGAGTTCGTCAAGAAACGCAGTCGTTTCGGACGGGGTCTTGTTCATCTTCCAGTTTCCTGCGATTATTGTTTTTCTGAGTGCTTTATTCATATTATATCAATCCTTTTCACGGGAAAGCACAAATGACGTCGCCATTTGTGCTTTCTTAAAAATTTACTTATTTATTCTGGAGGCAGGCAATACCCGGAAGTTCGATTCCTTCGAGGAATTCGAGAGATGCTCCGCCGCCGGTGGAGATATGGGTCATTTTGTCGGCAAAACCGAGTTTTTCGATAGCCGCCGCAGAGTCTCCGCCGCCGATTATCGAAACAGCGCCGCTTTCCGCAACCGCGGTAGCGACTGATTTTGTACCCGACGCGAAGTGTTCCCATTCGGAAACGCCCATAGGACCGTTCCAGACAACGGTTCCCGCACCGATAAGGGTTTTGGCAAAGAGTTCCTGAGTTGTGGGTCCGATATCAAGTCCCATCCAGCCGTCGGGAATTGCGTTCGAATATATTCTCATGAATACGGTATCTTCCTTGTATTCGCGGCCTACGATATTATCAACGGGAAGAACAAAGTTTACGCCCTTTTCTTTTGCTTCGGCCATAAGATCTTTTGCAAGGTCGATCTTATCCTCTTCGCAAATGGAAGTGCCGATGTTGTGTCCCTTTGCAGCCATAAAGGTGTAAGCCATACCGCCGCCGATAATAAGGGTGTCGACTTTGTTGAGAAGGTTCTTAATGACGCCGATCTTATCCGAGACTTTAGCACCGCCGAGAATTGCGACAAACGGTCTCTTCGGATTTTCAAGAGCGCCGCCCATAATGGTTATTTCTTTCTGAATAAGGTATCCGCATACTGCGGGGAGATAATCGGCAACGCCTGCGGTGGAAGCATGCGCTCTGTGAGCGGTTCCGAACGCATCGTTCACGAAAATATCAGCCATGGACGCAAGTTCTTTTGCGAATGCGGGATCGTTCTTCTCTTCTTCCGCATGGAAACGGACGTTTTCAAGAAGCATAGCCTGTCCCTCTTTGAGAGCGGCAGCCTTTGCTTTTGCGTCGGCACCGATAACGTCGGACGCTATTTCAACCTTTGCTCCGAGGAGTTCGGAAAGTTTTTCGGCGACGGGAGCAAGGGAATATTTCATATTGAATTCGCCCTTGGGTCTGCCGAGATGAGAACAAAGGATAACTTTTGCATTGTGTGAAAGCAAATACTTGATAGTCGGAAGAGCCTCGACTATTCTCTTGGCGTCGGTGATAACACCGTCCTTCATAGGAACGTTAAAGTCGCATCTTACGAGGACTTTTTTGCCGGAGACGTCAATGTCTTCAACAGTTTTCTTGTTATAATTCATAACAAACCATCCTTTAATTATATTTTTTACCGTTTAATATTATAAAGATAAAATTTAACAATTTATTGTCGATATTGAAAAAACTGTATAAACTGGCAAGATCATTCAACAAACTGAAGTTTCTGTTCAGCGTCGAGTTTCGCAATTTTCAGATAATCGATATATTCTTCAAGCGTGATGTTGTTTTCGTATATATAAGTGCTTGACTCAACGCTTCCGACATATCTGAAGATCATAGAGTTAAAGTTGAAACCCGTGATGTTCGATTTATTTTCGGGATAGCGCAGGATAAAGCCGTAATGATGCGCGTTTTCTTTCAGAAAATTGAAAAAGTCGGTGGAGACAAAATCCTCCGAAGTCATATTTCTTGTTTCGCCGATCTCGACCAAAAGCCCCGTCTGAAATTCGCTGCAACCGGGTTTTGCAACGATTTCCGCAGCCTTCTGCTCGGCTTCCGTCGCCGTATAGCCCCCGTTCATAAAGGACTGGACCTTCGTATTGAAAGCGTCTTCCTGCTCTTTCTGCGTTCTGAAGCCCGAAATTACGACATGTTTTTTGAAGCCCGCCTCGTTTGCCGCGGCAAAAAGTTCGGAGAGAGCTTCCGCCGCTCTCGTTTCAAGTTGTCTCGCGGAATTTTCGACCGAAGAAACAGCCATGGTTTTATAATCCTCGGGGAGCGGGTTGTCTTTATTTACAACAATAAGATAACTCGAATTAAGATAGTTATTGTACTTATCGACAAGCGCTTTGTAGTTGTCCGAATCCTGGCTGACGGTCAGTTTATTGCCCGCGTCGGGGGTCGTCTGGGTCTCGTTTTTGTTTTCCAATATCTTATTGAACGCAGGAGAGAGTTTATCGGAAAGGAAGAAAAAGCAGAAGACCGCAACGGTAAGGACGACCGCGACGATTACCGAAAATATATATAAAAAAGAAACGTTGTTTTTATTTCGCATATTGCACCTCGTGTTTTTTTGCACGCGACAAAAGTCGAATGCCCGAATTTACACGGATACATTATACACTATTTTCAGCCGTTAGTCAAGCGTGACAGAAAATAGTGCGGCGGAAGTAAAAATTCCGCCGCAATTAAACTTTATCAGAGAGCTGCGTCGTCGATCTCCCGAAGTTCCTCTTCGGTGAACGAAATGTTTTCGGCGGCTTTTATGTTGTCGAGGATCTGCGAGGGTTTGGACGCTCCGATAAGCACCGAGGTGACTTTTCCGTCGCGGAGTATCCATGCAAGCGCCATTTCAGCCAACGTCTGTCCTCTCTTTTCCGCGATTACCGAAAGTTTTCTTATTTTATCAAGTTTTTCTTCGGTTATTGCATTTTCCTTGAGGAATCTGCCGTCGGTCCTTACCCTGCTGTCTTCGGGAATTCCGTGAAGGTATCTGTCGGTAAGCATTCCCTGTGCAAGAGGGCTGAACGCAATAATTCCCTTTCCGAGACGGTATGCGGTCTCTTTGAGACCGTTGGTTTCGACGGTGCGGTCAAAAATCGAATATCTGTTCTGCGCAATTATGAAAGGACATCTCATTTCTTTGAGTATCGCTGTCGCTTTTTCAAGTCTTTCGCCGTCGTAGTTTGAAAGTCCGGCATAAAGCGCCTTGCCGCTGCGGACAGCATGAGCAAGGGCGTCCATGGTTTCCTCAAGAGGGGTTTCGGGGTCGGGACGGTGATGATAGAAAATATCCACATAGTCAAGCCCCATTCTCTTAAGGCTTGCGTCAAGGCTCGCGATAAGATATTTTTTACTTCCCCAGTCGCCGTAAGGGCCGTCCCACATAGTGTATCCCGCTTTGGTGCTTATAATCATCTCGTCGCGGTAAGCGCCCATTTCTTCCCGGAGGATTTTCCCGAAATTCTTTTCCGCGCTTCCCGGTTCGGGACCGTAGTTATTTGCAAGGTCAAAATGCGTTATGCCGTTGTCAAACGCGGTAAAACACAGCGCTTTCATATTTGCGTAGGGCGAAGTGTCTCCGAAATTGTGCCAAAGCCCCAAAGAAAAGGCAGGCAGTTTGAGTCCGCTGTTTCCGCAACGGAAATATTTCATGGTATCATATCTTTTTTCATTTGCGTTATACATAACATAATGTCCTTTCTATTTGAATCCGAATACAAGTTTCTGAGTGTCGCTGTCAAAAAGATTATCGCGGGTAACCGTAAAAACGTCGGTATATAGAATGGGTCCGTCAGGCATTTCGCCCCTTATGAGCGCCGCGGCGTATTTTACCGAAAGATATCCCATCGCGAACGGGTTCTGGACGACGAGAGCGTCCATTTCCCCCGTTTCTATCATCCCGACGGAAGCAATATTGGTATCAAATCCGACCGCCCTGACCTTATCCGAAAGTCCGAGTTGCTTTACGGCGGATCCGACTCCGAGAGTCATCCACTCGTTAAAGCCGACGATAACGTCTATACCGGGATTTGCCGCCAGAAGAGAAACCGCCTCACGGGTAGCGCTTGTGAGGTTTGAATCCGCCGTGACCGTATCAAGAATTTTAACGCCCGGAACAGAAGACGCATATTCTCTGAAGCCCGCTTCCCGCTGAATTCCGTTGTCCGTTCCCGCCGCGAAATTAAGAAGTCCGACAGTGGTTATTTTTTCGCCCGAAAACCCGTCGAGAGCCGCCTTTGCCGCCTGTCTTCCCGCCTCGAAATTATCTGTCCCGATAAACAGACTGACATTTCCAGAATCAACGCCGCTGTCCACGGTCACCACTTTAATTCCGTTTTTGACCGCTTCGTTTACCGCGTCCGAGTTCTCCGTATAACTTATGGCGGAAAGGACTATCGCGTCAACTCCGTCGCGTATTGCGCCGTATATCATATCGTTCTGCGTTTTGTAATCTTCTTCGTTCAGAGGTCCCCTGAACGTGACCGAAACGTTATATTCCACCGCCGCGCTGTTTACTCCGTTTTCGACATTGTGCCAGAAATCGGAATCGACAGCCTTCACTATGACAGCAATCTTCTTGTTTTCGACCGATGAAGACGTCTGACAGGCGCATACGCAAAGTATTAGGGAAAAGCACAGAAGAATAAGTAAAAAACTCTTAAATTTCATAATCTTCCGCCCTTTCCACTTTAGGTATGCGAACCTTTATCTTTGTTCCGACATCAAGTTCGCTTTCCACGGATATTCCGTATTTTTCGCCGAAATATATCTTCAAACGGTCGTTTACGTTCTTTACGCCTATGCCGCTTGAGTCGCTGCGTTCCTTAAGAAGTATCTTCCGGCACTGTTCCTCGGTCATTCCGACACCGTTATCCTCAACCGTAATGATGATATCGCCGGGATCGTCCTCCGCGGTCTTTGCGGATATCTGAATGTGACCTTCGTCCACCATACGGTCGAGACCGTGATAAATAGCGTTTTCAATAAGCGGCTGAACCGTTATTTTATTGCAGAAATAATTCTCAACGGTCTCCTCAATATCAAAATCATAGGAGAATTGATTTTTATATCTGTAACTCTGAATGACAAGATAACTCTTTGCGTGAGTCATTTCGTCCTTTATCGGAATAAGTTCTTTTCCGCGGCTTATACTTATTCTGAAAAGTCTCGCAAGCGCGCCGACCATAACGGTTGCGTCCTCGTTTTTCCCCTGTTCGCACATCCACTGTATCGAATCGAGAGTGTTATACAGAAAATGCGGATTTATCTGCGCCTGCAGCGCTTTCAGTTCCGTTTTGCGAAGAACCGTTTCTTCTCTGCGGACCTTCTCCATAAGTTCCTTTATTCTTTCGGACATATCCCCGAAAGATGAAGAAAGGCTCTGAAGTTCCGTCACGGCTTCGTTTCCGGCGGTATAAACATAATCGGAAGCATTTTTCTCAAAAGCGCGCATTTCCTTTACAAGAGAACGGACGGGCGCCGTAACGACTTTTGAATATACAACGAGAACGATACAGGCAACAGCGACGGTACAAAGAAGACTTATCGCAATACTTACTATTATCTGAGACCGTCTTTCAATTTCAAGTTCGTCCGTGCGGCTTACTCCGATGACTTTCCATCTGCCGTCGGAGGTTGTCGAGACGGTCGTTATTATATTTTTATCGACATGTGCGCCGTCGGAAAGGGCTGCCGAGGCTTTCGAGTCCTCTGCTTTTACGCCCATAAACAAAAGTTGCTGCTGCGGGTGATAAACTATATTACCGTCACTGTCGACGATATAGCAGTATCCCTGTCTTCCGACTCCGACGTCGTCTATATATCTGCCCATCTGAGAGAAACGGAAATCTATCGCAATATATCTTTCTTTTCCGAAAACCGGAGTGTTTATTGTTTTTCCGAAAGTCACCACCCACGGATAAACGCCTTCAAACAGCGTCTGAACGTGCGGCGGCGACGGCTGTCCCCTATCAAAAAGTTCTTTATTGAAGGACAGGTCTTTATATATATTTTTCTTGAGGGTATACCATTCCTCGGTGGTTGACATCAGAATTTCGCCGTTTTCACCGTATACCGTAACGGCAAAAATGTCGTCCTGCAGTCTTGCGACCGACGCTGCCTCTTCGGTGAACTCCGCCATGCTCTCGCTTTTTTCAAGAAGTCCGAGAACTTTATCAAGTTTCTCTTCCATCGAAGAAAGCGTGGAACTGACTGTCAGATTTGCCTGTTTTACGGTCTGTTCCGAATTCAGTTTTGCGTCGCGCAAAAGCGAATTGCTGTAAACCGACGCAAAGATAACAATACAGACAGAAACAGCGACAAGAGACGCCACGGCAATTGCGGCGACCGTCAGGGTATACAGACTTGCGGAAAAAGGTTTCCGTTGTTTCTTCATTAAATATCTCCCTATTCTTCGGGGCGGTAAAGACTTCTGACCTTGCTCGGAGATTCCCCGTAAAACTTTTTGAAACAATAGCTGAAATAATGCTGATCGCTGTAACCGCAGCGCTCCGCGACTTCAAGAATTTTCACGCCCGTATATACGAGCATATCGTGAGCCGCCGTCATTCTGCGTTCGGTAAGCAGCGTTATAAAATTCTTCTTCTTTACTTTCTTAATAAGCGCGCTGAGATAATTCGGACTTACCGAAAGCATATTCGCAACGTCCGTAAGAGAAAGAGTTTCGTCCGAATAATTCTCTTCGATTATCTGCATTACCCTGTCGCAGAGTATTTCGGTATCCCTTTTCTGCGATTGGGAGACAAGACCTCTGGCATTTTCACAGAAATCCAGAAGATCGTTTTTCATAACTGTCTCGCTGTTATATGACGTAAGCCTTGCAAATATCGGATTTTCCGAAAGCAGGGTCATAAGTTCAGACTTGTCCGCAACCGAAGAAACGACCCTGTATACCGTCGCAAGTATCTGCGCAAAGAGAAGATTTGCATTTTCCGGCGTACTTGATTCGTAAAGTTCGTTTATGAAATCGGAAAGAGAGTCTTCCCTGCCGACTTTCAGAAGCTGTTCAAGTTTAAGAACCGTTTTCTCTATATAATCGAACTCAAATTCCGGATTTTTTTCCTGGTCGTTGATAAAACGGATGTCGCCCGCGCCGTCGGAGGTGTATCTTCTTGCGTTTATCGCCTGGAAATACGCCTCGGAGGCAAGAGAAAGGTCGTTGAATTCACGGCTGAGTCCAATCGTACATTTCTCCCCGAGAACCCTTTTCGCGGTCTGCACGATCTCTTTGAGCGGCAGCTCGAGGAGGTTTGAAACAGCCTCGCCGCTGTCGGGGACGATAAGAGTGACTATTCTGCCGAAAGCAATAAAACTTTCGCTTTGCGTATATTTGGACATGATCGTTTTAATGAATTCGGTATGCCGAGCGTCGGTACAGTAACCCTTGTCGTTTCTGAATTTCGAGACCATTACGGTAAAGCGTATATCTTTCTGATCGGGTCTTATGATACCGAGTTCCTTCGCCTTTGCGGTAAGTTCGTCGTTATTCGGCTGCGTTTCACTGCTTCCGAGCATCAGAGGAAACAGAAACTCGTCGACATATAACCGTCTCGAAACGCTCTGGCTGCTTTCGTCCGGTTCGGAGGTTATGATATTGAGCCTTTCGTCCATTCTTTTCTTTATATTGAAAAGTTCTTCGGAAAGTTCCGCCGAAGATATGGGCTTTAACAGATAACTTATAATGTTGTAATTTATCGCTTTTCTTGCATAGTCAAAGCTGTCGTATCCGCTGAGAATAACGACCTGCGTCGCGGGTCTTTCCTCATGTATCTTTGCGGCAAGTTCAAGCCCCGTCATCATCGGCATTTTGATGTCGGTCATGACAAGGTCGGGTTCGAGCGTATCCATGAGGTCAAGAGCTTCGATCCCGTTTTCGGCTTCTCCGACGACTTCAAAGCCCGCTTTCTGCCATTCGACTCTCGAAACAAGAGCTCTGCGCTGATCGGTCTCATCATCGACAACAAGAACGGTATAATTCATAAAATTTCCTCCGAAATTTATTTCTATGTAGATTATACCATTCCGCGGCGGAAATTGCAATAGCGGAGAAACAAAAGGGCTGCAAAAACACGAGTTTTTTACAGCCCCTCATAATTTTTATTTTTCTTTCCAGCCCGCATACAGGGTCATGCTTCCGGTAACGACATCCTCTTCGGGATTCCATTTTACGGTACACGCTTTGTCGATATACCAACCTGTGAAGACATAACCTTCTTTTACGGGATCTTCCTTAAGAGATATTTTTTCGGAATGAAGAACTCTGACGCTTTCGACGGACGATCCGCCGTCGGTATCGAAAGACACCGTAAATCCGTTGTTATTTACAAGGAAAAGGGTCGCGACGATCAGCGCCGCAAGCAGGATAAGAACAAGGATATTCGCCGTTCTTACGGACATTTTGACCTTTGCATACAGCCCGCCGGTCGGTTTTTCCTTTACGGTTTCGGGAGTTTTTTCATTCATAACAGAATACCGTCCTGTCAATTATTTACGGCTGAGATATTTACGCATATCGATAGCGCAGGCAACAAGGATTATAAGACCCTTGATGACGTAAAGCATATTTGCGTCAACGGAAAGGAAGTTAAGACCTACGAATATTATCTGGAGAAGGAAAACTCCGATAACGATACCGCTTATCTTACCGGTACCTCCGACGAACGAAACGCCACCGATAACGCACGCCGCAATAGCGTCAGATTCATAGTTAAGACCGGTGTTTGCCGAGCAGGAGGCGATTCTCGCGCCTTCGATAAATCCGGTGATACCGTACATGGCGCCCGCAAGAACGAATACGAGAACGATCGTCCAGAAGACATTTACTCCGGATACGTTTGCCGCTTCTTCGTTTGAACCTACGGCGAACATATTCTTACCGAACTTTGTCTTATTCCAGACAAACCACATGATAACGGTAAGGATCACCGAGTAAAGCACGTATTTCGGAACTGCGACGTCTCCTATCGTAAAGAGAGTACCGCGGATAAAGTCGGTATAAGAAGGATCAAGGCCGGAAAGGGTCTGTCCGTTGTTTCCGCCGAGCATAAGGTACATAAGAACTATACCGAATACTATAAGCTGAGTCGAAAGAGTAACTATAAACGGGTGAAGTTTGAATTTTGCGACAAAGAAACCGTTTACAAGTCCGACGACCGCGCCGACGGCAATTACTATAAGAAGAACAGCCCACAGCGGGAACACGCCTATCTCCGGGAATATCTTGTTGGAGTAGGTCGTCATCTGCAGAAGCGACGCCGCAATACAAGCGGTAAGTCCTACGCATCGGCCTGCCGAAATATCGGTACCGGTAAGGACGATTGCTCCGCCTATACCGAGAGCGATAGGCAGTTTAGCCGCTGTAAGAGAAACGATGTTTACTATTGAAGAAGTAGAGAGAAATGCGGGAACTTTTATTGCAATATAGATTATCGCGATCGCAATAATGATATACATTGCGTTGTTAAACAGCAGGTCGGTTATCGCTCTGCGTTTATCAAGCGGCGATTTCGCCTTGAACTCGTCTATCCGGGAAGCAAGGCGATTTTTCTTTTTGATTGTTTCGGTAGCCATAATTATCTCCTCGATTATGCAAATTTAGCAGCGAGTGCCATAATTTCTTCCTGCGTCGTAGTCTTTGCGTCGACTTCACCCGCAAGCTTTCCTCCGGACATAACGAGTATCCTGTCGCAAACGCCGAGAAGTTCGGGCATTTCGGAAGATACCATTAAGACCGTCTTGCCTTTTGCGGCAAGATCTATAATAAGCTGATATATTTCATATTTTGCGCCGACGTCGATACCTCTTGTCGGCTCGTCAAGCAGAAGGACCGTGGGCTCGGTAAGCAGCCAGCGCCCGAGGATAACTTTCTGCTGATTTCCTCCGGACAGAGACCTTATCTTCGTCTCCTGCGAAGGAGTTTTGACTCTCATTGATTTTATACACCAATCGGTGCTCTTTTTCAGTTTCCGTTTACTTAAGAACGGTCCGGCCTTGCATTTGTCAAGGCTTGAGATAGTTGCGTTATCGCGGATACTTAATATTCCGAAAATACCCGTTGCGCGCCGTTCTTCGGTAAGAAGCGCAAAACCGTTTTTAATTGATTCCCTGGCATTGCGGTTTTTTATCTTCTTTCCGTTGAGGGTCATTTCACCGCTTCTTCTCGTTGCCGTTCCGTAGAGATTTTCGAGAAGTTCGGTTCTGCCCGATCCGTCGAGCCCCGCAACCCCGATTATTTCGCCTTTACGGGCGACAAACGAAACGTCTTTGAGTTTTGAATATTCGGCGGTAAGATTTTTAACGTCAAGAAGGACGTCCCCTACGACGTTTGTTTTGGGAGGATAGAGGTTTGTGAGTTCACGTCCGACCATGAGCTTGATTATTTCGCCCGTTGTAAGGTCTTTCGCGTCTTTTGTCGCTATCCACTTGCCGTCGCGCATTATCGTAACTTCGTCGGAAATTTCGAGAATTTCCTTCATTTTGTGAGAAATATAGATTATTGCACAGCCCTGGTTTTTGAGCATGTTTATAATTCTGAAAAGATGTTCGACTTCGTCTTCCGTAAGAGAAGAGGTCGGTTCGTCGAAAACAATGACTTTCGCATTATAGGAAACCGCCTTCGCGATTTCAACCATCTGTCTTTTCGAAACCGGCAGTTTGCTCATAACGGTCTTCGGATTGACGTCTATTTCAAGTTTATCGAAAACTGCCTGCGTTTCGGCAAGCATTTTCTTTTCGCTCGTCAGCGGTACGAATTTTGCGACTTTCGGGAAACGGCCGAGCCACATATTATCCATTACGTTGCGTTTGAGAGCCTGATTGAGTTCCTGGTGGACCATTGCGACTCCGTTTTCAAGCGCTTCTTTCGGATTTTTGAATTCGACCTCTTTACCGTCAAGATAAATTTTCCCCGCGTCCTTGGCATATACTCCGAACAGGCATTTCATAAGCGTCGACTTTCCCGCTCCGTTCTCACCCATCAGAGCGTGTACGGTACCGGCCTTAACGTTTAAATTTACCTTATCAAGAGCCTTGACTCCCGGGAAAACTTTCTCTATGCCTTCCATTCGCAGAAGCGGCACGTCCTTTTCGCCGCGAACGGGGTTTTCAATTTTGACTTCGTTATTCATAGAACAGTTCTCCTTAAAGGGAGAGGAACAGCAGCTTTCGCCGCTGCTCCTCACAATCACATTACTGAATTATTCGCCGGTGTAGGTTGCGTAGGGGATATTTACTCTCCATTCGCCTACTTTATCGTCAGCGTTGATGCCTTCGAAAGTAGCCTTGCTGCCGATGAAGTTCTGAGTTATGGTCGATATAACTTTTGCCATTCCGTCAGCGTCCTGCTTGATAGAACCGGTCATTGTGCCGTTCTTTATAGCGTCTTTTGCAGCGTCGGTAGCGTCAACTCCGAATACGGGGATCGTCTTGCCGCCTTCTTTGTTGTAACCTGCCGCCTGAAGAGCGGAGATTGCGCCGAGAGCCATTTCGTCGTTGTTCGCGATAACAAGTTCTACCATGTTGTTGTTTGATTCGCTGTACTGAGCAAGAATAGTGGACATATAGTCGGTAGCTGCAGCAGAAGACCACTGGCCGTTCTGGTCAACAAGGTATTTGTTGGAGTTCGAAGCGTCGTAGAAAGAAAGCGCGGGTTTGCCTGCTTTGACAAGGATAGCGTCAGCGTCTTCGACACCGTACTGGGTACGAGCGATAGCTTCCATGTTGCCTTCCTGACCTTTGAACATTACATAACTGATTTTGCCGTCGCCGTTGAGGTCGAGGTTCGCGTAGTTGCCAACAAGATATTTACCTATCATTTCGCCCTGCATGTGACCTGCCATTTCGTAGTCGGTTCCTACGAATACGCATTTGTCATAGCTTGTTACAACGGATTCTTCAACAGAACGATTGAAGAAGATTACGGGGATGCCCTTTGCTTTCGCCATATCGACGATATTCTGAGCTGCGTCATTGGAACCGGTATCGACAACGTTTACAACGAGAGCGGAAGCGCCTTTTGCGATAGCGGTCGTGACCTGTTCGGTCTGGGTCGTCTGGTTGCCGTTAGCGTCGTAGTTCTGGTATTTTACGCCTGCAGCCTTAAGGTTGCTGTCGAGAGCGGAACGGACGCTCGAAATGTAGGTGTCGCTGTATGTGTAATAGAATACTGCGACTTCCCCGTCATTCTTGGTGCCTCCGTCGCCCGTGCCTCCGCAGGCAACGAGACCGAGCACCATGGTAAGTGCCAAGAGAATTGCAAAAATTTTTTTCATTGTTTTTTCCTCCGTTTTTTGTTTTATCCGACATCTGTCGTCGTTGTTTACATTATATTGCGAAAAAAGTAAAAAATAAATAGATTTTTTTATCTGAAATGTTCAAAAAATTATCACGATAAATTAACAATATCCTAAAAAAACACACCGA
The DNA here is from genome assembly GCA_934501435.1 of uncultured Eubacteriales bacterium. Lineage (GTDB taxonomy): Bacteria > Bacillota > Clostridia > Oscillospirales > UBA644 > Geddesella. The sequence continues at coordinate 20,624 of CAKSTW010000001.1, read as the reverse complement.
TATTTTAAAAAAACGCGATTTTATCGCATTTTTCGGAGAGTGTAAATTTTACGCGCAACAAAAGCAATGTTCGGATTTTCACTTTTACTCCGATATATTATTGCCGTAAAAGCAAAAAAATATAAAAAAGAAACCGAAAAGGAAAAGACACCGGGATATCCGGTGTCTTTAACAGATTATTGTGCCGCAAGGCAAAATTTTGAATTATCAGCCCTCAGCCAATAATCGTTTTATCAGCCTGCAAGTCTCCGCCTGAGAAGAGAGACGTCTTTCATATTGACATTGCCGTTCCCGTCGTAATCGGCGGCAGTCCTGTTTATAAGTATATTGTAGCCTCCCGCAAGATATTTTCGCAGCAGCAGAAGGTCTTCGGAATTTATTGTACCGTCAAGGTTAAGGTCTCCCCTTGTCGGTATGGGAAGTTTCCTGATATCGGAATCGGAATAAGGAGAGTTCTTTACATCATAATAAATATCGCCGTCGTGCATTGCAGAGCCGTAGATCAAATAAGAATCCTTGCCCGTTTCGCGCCACAGAAGTTCGGATATCCCGGTTTTCGGATCGTATGCGATAACAGAATCGCCCGTATTATATACAAGTCTCCCGTCCTTTATAAACAGTCCCGAGAAATAAGTGCCCCAATTGCCCCAAATTAAATTCAGAGAAAACAGTGGTTCTCCGGCTGTCAGTTCCGGGGTCTTCATTATATTATATTTATATGACAGGTCTGTCGAAATATAATACCAGTTTCCGTCCGTATAGGCAAAGGGAGAATCAACGTCATTCCAGAAATAGTTATCGTATTTTGTACTCGTACATTCCGCAGATACCGTACTGTACCAATCATAATGTTCACGGTTCAGCATTTCGCTGTCGCTCAGAAGAAAGTACTGATGTCTTGCCATTCCGTAAAGATCGGGTAACGGATCGTCCCACGTGCAGTCAACATGATACCATTCGCCGTCCATATATACCTTATTCCAGGCATGGTTCATTGTATTGCTTGAAACCGGGGCGACTTTTATCCCTACGCTCTCAAGCAGAATTCCGTATACCGAAGCATAAGCCTGACAAACGCCTTTTCCGTCTGTCAGAAAAGTGTATGCGTCGAATATGGAATATGTAGTATCATATTCGAAATTGGAAACGAGATAATCATGGAAGAACAGTGCTTTTTCGAGGTCCGACCATTCGGGCTGAACCTGCGAAAGTATCTTATTCAGATTATCTTCATAAATTTTCCGCATAGCCGGGATTTCGGAAATATCATAATTGTAAACGGGATAAAGTTTTATAACACGGTTGTTTTTGTATGAATAAGAACAATTCATACTGACATAGAAAAACGGGGAATAGATATTCAGAACTCTGTCGTATATCTTGCTGAATTCGGTATCCGAAACGTTGAATCTGCTTATATCTATCTCATCACGCAGTTCCGTCAATCCCTCGGCTATCGCTTTTTCCGCTTCGGGATTGGGACTTTCCGTATCATACGAAGCGCAGAGAGAGATTCCGTTATTTTCCGAAGAAGATTCGCTGCTCAGATAGCGGAAATAATTTCCGTCAACCTGAACTATTTTTACAGAAGAATCCTTCGCTGCAACAAATACGGTAAGAACACATATTATTGAAAGAAAAATAAATTTCAGTTGTCTTTTCATAAAAAACCCCTTTACGTAAGCGTTCGTCTCAAAACGGAGAAATCTTTCATGGTAAGCTGACCGTCACCGTCAATATCGGAATTTTCGTGATTTATAATCGATCCGTAACCTCCCGCGAGATATTTTCGCAAAAGATCTGCATCCGTATTATCAATAACGCCGTCCGCATTGACATCTCCTTTGTCGGAATAGCGGCTGAGCGCTGCGGTTTCGGTAGAATCCATATTGCGGTCTCCGAATAAATATATAATTTCATCTCCCGTATTATAACAGTCGTAAATATATAAGTCGGCCGACTTCAAAGACATTTCGCAGTTAAGTTTTCCGGAATGAAGGTCATAAGAAATAATACTGTTGTCGTTATTAAAATAGAGTTTTCCGTCAGCGGCAACAATTCCGGCAGCTCTTCCGTAGGCATAACTCGAAAACCATCTGGAATTATTACCGATTTCTTTTAACGGAAGAACGACATCTTGCTTTTTAAAAGATTCATCGGTTTTCATTATGCAATATCCGACGGTAGTGACGCCCTTATTATTTTTATATTCAGCCGCAGATACATAATAATATTCAGAAGACTCTCCGTCGAAAGCAAACTGTGATTGAGCATCGTTCCAGAAAAAGTCGTCATATTTAGTATCGGTACATTTGATATTCGAATAATTGACCCAGCCGGTGTGGTCCTTTTCTTTCATAGCCTCGTCGCTCAAGAGAAAATATTTATGGCCGCTGCTCGGAACATCGTCCCATGTGCAGTCGACATGATACCAATTTCCGTTAAGAAAAACGATATTCCATACATGGTTCATTTCTTTACTTGTAACGCGGTCGTCGCTTATCCCGACCGCCCTCAGAAGCAGATGAAAAGCCGAAGCATACGCTTGACAGACTCCGGTACCGTAGCGGAACATATCCTCTGCCCAACGGTTTGTATATGTGTAATCATAGTCATAGTGCGTTATCAGATAATCATGAAGATATATGATTTTTTTCAGGTCCGACCATTCCGGATTTACCCCGGCGACGATTTCCGCTATGTAGTCTTCAAGAGTTTTTTCAGAAGAAGCATTAACGGTAAAAACGTTACTTTGAACTTCCCCGGAAGATTTCGACACGGACAGCGTATCTTCATCGTTTGCCAATGTCAATTTTTTTTCGGGAGCCTTTGCAGCGGTCTTATCTTCAATTTTCGCAGGGGTCTCGGGTATATCGGATGACGGTATATCAGGGAGGTCATTTTTGTTTTCGTCAAAAACAAGGCTTTTAACCGCGCGGTTTTCGTCTTCGGTGTCGGTAATTGTTTTTGCGACAACAGAAACTCCCGTCGAAACTGAAATCAAAAAGCAGAGCAACGCAATCAAAACGGATTTTAATCCTTTCATGACAGCACCTCTATTCTTCATGTGGAAGCACGGTATAGTCCGGCCATTTTGCGAGATAACGGGCAAGAATAAGGCGGTCTTTGCTGTTCACCCTTCCGTCGCGGTTTAAGTCTGCGGCGCGCGTGTCGATTCCGTTTGCAATATAATCGGGCCATTTCGCGATCCAGCGAGAAAGGACCAATCTGTCAAGGTTGTTCACTTTTCCGTCGCCGTTTACGTCTCCGTACACCGTCAGACATTCGGTGTAATTGTCTTTATACTCATACCCGCATTCGGTACATTTATGAAGAGTATATCCCTTTTCTTCATAAGTAGGCTCGACAATTTCTTCGGTATAACTGTGCGGAGATTTTTCGATTACCGTGCCTTTCGAAATAACAGTGTTGCAATCGGTACAGACAAGATCTCCCGTGTACCCCTCTTTGCTGCAACTCGGAGTTTTTACGTTCTTAAGCACCTTGTTCTTGTGATTATCAGGATTCGGTGAACCGTAACTTATTCCGCAAAGGTCGCATACGGCGCTTGCAATACAGGTCGCTTCCCCGCCCTCGTGCCGTACGGTCAGATAAAAGGATCCGGAATATCCTCCGTCTTCGGTCGTTGCAACGATCTCGGCTTCTCCGTGCTTCAGTAAAGTCACGACCCCGTCTTTTACCGTTGCAACGTCTTCATTGCAGCTTCGCCATGATATTCCCTTATTCCATGCGTATTCCGGAAGAACGGAGGCTTTTATCGTCAGAGTTTTATCGGAAAGGCTGACTGTCGCCGACGTTTTCTCAAGATAAATACCGGTAACGGGAATACTTTCGGCAAGAACGTTTACGGTTCCGATGACCGATTTGAACTCTACGTTTTCAAGATCCAGATTATATACGTCGTCGGGCGCATAACCGATAACTATTTCATGATCCCCCGGAGTCGCATCCTTATTTATTCTGAATTCAAGAGTTGCGATAACTCCGTTTTTCATATTGTTCTTATCGGCGGTCGAAGCGTCCCATGTCAGATAATAAGGATTTTCCGAGAGATTTCCGCCGAAAACGCCGTCGTCAAGGAGCCCTGAATCTGTCGCCCCGACAAGCGTAAGTCCTTCGTCGTAATATACCGCAAGCCTTGCCGTACATATTCCGGGATTGTTCTCAAGAGAAACAGTTACCGAAACCGTTTCTCCGATCGAGCCTTCGGCAGACGATACTTTTATTGCAGGTTCTTCCGAACCGAAAGCAAACATATTGAAGGTGCCGAATGATATTACCAATATAACGGACAAAATCAATAAAATCTTTTTCTTCATATATCCTCCTGAAAAAATTCTTATAATATCAGTATATCATTTTAATAAACAAAAGTAAAGTATCTGCAGAAAAAATCGCATAATAATTTCACGCGGTTTTATGTTAAGTTTTCTTTCGCCTTTGTTTTATATACCGTTATGCCGACGTTATCATCGCAATATATAGTTCTTATCGGATCCTGCCGGTTTTTTATCAACATACCGCCCGCAAAAAATAAAAAGAGCAGCCGACCGCCTGCTCCGAACATATATTCGTTTCTGCGACCGCCGCAGGCAATTTCACTCGCTTCAGGCGAGTATAACCGAAAAAGCACTTGCGAAAGCAAGTGCTTTTTCGTGGTCGGAGTATCGGGATTCGAACCCGAGGCCTCTTGGTCCCGAACCAAGCACGCTACCAGCTGCGCTATACCCCGTAACGAATAACAGTATACCACATTTTAAGGCTTAATGCAATAGGTTATTTATGAATTTTCTGAAAATAAATAGGGAGAGACCTTCGCTTAATAAAAAAGGGCCTCTCCCATTTTATTTTTTACTTTTTCTTTGAAGTTACGGCGTTCAGAAGATAAACCGACGCGATTATGACCGCGGTTACGATAAAAACGCCGAGGTAGCCCTTTCCTATTACGGGAAGCGCGTTCATAAAGTTTTCAACTGAAATTGTCATTTTTACGTACCTCCGTTAAGCGATAATCTGGCGGACAAGCGCCAGAATAAGTCCGCCTGCGATAACCGACGCTATCTGTCCCGAAACGTTAACGCCTATCGAGTGCATAAGCAAAAAGTTCTGATCGTCTTCTTCAAGCCCCATTTTATGGACGACACGCGCGGACATGGGAAACGCGGAAATCCCTGCGGCGCCGATCATCGGGTTAATCTTGTTTTTGCAGAAGATGTTCATGATTTTTGCAATCATAACGCCGCCCACAGTATCAAATACGAAAGCCAAAAGTCCGAGACACATAATAAGCAACGTGGTCGGCTGAAGAAATTCTTCAGCAGTCATTCTCGACGCAATAGTTATTCCGAGGAAGATCGTCACAAGGTTTGCAAGAACATTCTGAGCCGTATCGGAAAGCGAATTGAGAACTCCGCATTCCCTGATAAGGTTTCCGAACATCAGAAATCCGATAAGAGCGACGGCGTCGGGAGCAATAAGCCCAACGATTACGGTAACGGCGATCGGGAAAATGATCTTCGTCGTTTTTGAAACGGTTCTGTTCGGAGCCGTCATTCTGATAAGACGTTCCTTTTTAGTCGTGCAAAGTTTTATAATGGGAGGCTGGACTATCGGAACGAGCGCCATATACGAATATGCCGCGACCATTATCGCCGCAGTATAGGTCGAACCGAGTTCGTTTGCGACGAATATCGAAGTGGGTCCGTCCGCCGCACCGATTATCGCTACGGATGCCGCGTCGTTTACCGAAAATCCGAAGAGAGACGCAAGTCCGAAAGTAAAGAAAATACCGAACTGAGCCGCCGCCCCGAATATCATAAGTTTGGGATTTACGAGCAAAGGTCCGAAATCTATCATCGCGCCTATACCTATAAAAAGAATAAGAGGCATAAGTTCGTGACCGTCTATTCCTATATGGAAAAGCCAGTCGATGACGTCTTTTGCGCCCGACATCGGCAGATTCACCAATATCGCACCGAAGCCTATCGGCAAAAGAAGAGACGGTTCCATTTCCTTTTTTATTGCGAGAAAAACAAGAATTCCGCCTATTGCTATCATTACGATCTGTTGCCAAGAGATACTCAGAATACCCTCTATTAAAACGTTCAAAAAAAACAATCCTTTCATTTTTTTGCTAAGTGATATTATATCAGAAAAGAATAAAAAAGTCAAGAAAATCTTATTCCGTAATTTCCATTTTGTAACTGTATGAAAAACCGTCGCCGCTGACGATAACCGTCGCAGTTCCCGCGCCTGTCCGGCTGCTTACTCTCCATTCCCACGATACCGTTCCGTCCTCCGCTGCGGTTTTGGGTTCAAGCCCTTTGGCTTTGCTTTCAGTCCCCGAAGCATAAATAACCTTTATCTTATATTCGCTTCCCGGAGTAAGATTGAACATATAGACCGCCGCGGTATTTCCTCTCTTTATCGGATCGGTGATACCTCTGAGATATTTGTATTTCAGAAGTGTATTATAATTCTCATATTCATCGGAAAGTTCTCTGTCGCTGAAAACAGACCTTCCCTTGCAGTCGGTACAGGACACCACGCCGCCGTCGAATGTGACAAAATCATAGTACGAAGTCCCTATCCAGACTCTGAACGCATTGTTTCCGTCCGGGTCGGTTTCGTATCTTGCGAAATCAATGCTTTTAACGCCGTCGCCGTCAAGAATTTCGAGTATTCTTTCAGCAAGACCGTCGGATATGCCGCTTTCGGAAAGAACCGCGACAGGAGATTCTTCCGAATTTTCCGCAATATCATTATCCGGCACGGCACGGTCATTCAAAGCCCTTGCTTCAGAAGAAAGATAAAATACAGAAACGACCAGGAGTAAGGCAAGCAACGTCCGTTTCATAATATCAGCCCTCTTGATTGATTTTTTCTACTTTGCCGATATTATATCACAATTTTTTCCAAAATTCAACATAAATTGCAAAAAAAATATCGGATATGAAACTCCATATCCGATATTTTTACGAAAAGTATATTATATTGTTCTGTCTTTACCGAAAAAGAAGACAGCGACGGTACCAGGTCCCGAATGGCTTCCTATAAGAGAACCTATGTTAAATATCTTTATACCCCCGTCTATCTTCGGAAATCTTTCTTTGATCATTTCGGCGACCTTTTCGGCATCTTCACGGCATGCGGAATTAGATATAAAACATTTGCCCGAATAGTCGAGTCCGTTTTCCGCGGTCGCTTCCATGCTGTCAACGATCGCCTTAATAACGGCAGCCTTGCCTCTTACTTTCTTTCTCGGAATAAGTTTCCCCTCTATGTTCATATTAAGAAGCGGACATATCTTGAGAATGGTCCCGAAAACGCCTGCCGTGCGTGAAACTCTTCCGCCTTTAATATAAAAGGTAAGGTCGGTGGAGAAAAACCAATGATTGACTTTGAGACGGTTTTCGATTATCCAGTTTCTTACTTCTTCGATAGACATACCCGAATCGCGAAGATCTGCGGCCTTGTCCATAAGAAGTCCGTAGCCGGAAGAGGCGCCGAGAGAATCCACGACAAATATTTTTCTGTCGGGATATTTTACCGAAAGATCTTCCGCCGCTATTCTTGCGGAATTGTATGTTCCCGAAATACCCGATGAGAGAGTAACGTGAAGGATGTCGTGTCCCGCTTCAAGCATAGGTACGAAATATTCTTCGTATTCGTCGATATTGCACTGTGTGGTCTTTGTTTCCGCACCGTTTTCCATCGCCTTGTAGAAATCGGCATTTGAAAGCGTTTTCCCGAAATCGTCGGTCATTTTTTTACCGTCGAGAAAATAATGCATTTTGAGACAACTGATGTTTCTTTCTTCAAGATATTCCGCCGTAAGATCGACTGCGGAACAACAACTGAGAATAAAATTACTCATAATTCTTTCCTTTCGTGTATGACGTTATATTTTTATTTTACAGAAGCCGCCGCAAAAAGTCCACCTACTTCGTACCTGTCGGATTATACTGTTAATTTTTCAAATTCGCCGATTGAATTTCTCTTTTCTACGCAAAAAAAAGGAACTCTACAAACAGTAGAATTCCTTGCGGTTGGCGTATTTTATTTCCGCCTTTTTTTCGATTTAAGCCTGAAGCAAAGCCATATAATGATCTCAGCCGGAATACCGAGAAGAAACAGCAGCCACCAGTTGAACGGAAGAAACGCCACATAAACCGCGGCAATTATCCCCCAGACAAGCGCCGAAATATATAAAAAACTCCATATCCGGTTCCCCCACAGCGCGTTTTCCACTATGAGAACGACCATTGAAACGGGTATTGCATAAACAAATATCTGCCATTCGTTTATCCCGCAAAGCCAAAGTACGATAAAGATAAAAAATGCAAGGGTGTACGTTCCGAGGAACGAAATCTGCGTGATCGTCTTATACTTGTTCCGCGCTTTGGGTTTTTTTGCGTCGTCGGGGTGTTCTTCGAGAAGATAGTCGACTGAAACTTCGAAAATGCCCGCGAGTTTTTTCAGAACGTAAGCATCGGGGACAGACTCCCCTCTTTCCCATTTTGAAACGGCTTTGTCCGAATAATTTATCTTTTCGCCGAGTTCAAACTGCGTATAGCCGTTTGCGACGCGCAATTCCGCTATATTTTTGGCAACCGTCTTTCTGAACTGTTCCATTCCGCACCTCCGTTCTTATATATAATACATGGTATTTGTTACAAAATTTAGATATGACTATATGAAATTATTTACTTTTTGAAAACACGTCGGAAGGAAGAACGATGCCTCCCCATTCGGAGATCTTAAGTCCAGCGCCCGCTCTGAGCGCCAAAGGCGCCGCTTTCTGAACGGAAAGATCTATCGGATGATCGACGGGTACGGCGATGATATAAAGTCTGTTTGCCGATTCCGATTTTTCAGACACTTCATAAGTGACTTCCGCAGAATTCGGGTCGGAAGCAATCGAAATATAGTAATATGCGCTCGACGGCAACTTCTTCGTCCAATAGGAAACAAAATCCTTGCTTTCGTCTTCCGAAAGTCCGAACTCCGCGGCTTTTTCGGTAAAGAACGACCGAACTTCGTCAAGAGAAATGCAATATCCCGTCGACAGGTCGTACTTTGTGTTAAGAAAGCCCGACCACGAAAGGTTTCCGTATTCAGCGCCCGTCGAATCCGTTAAAAATCCGTCGACAGACGTCGTTACCGTCCATGTGTCGGAAGACATCTTCGGGAAAGAACCGAACAGCATACCGTCAAGTCTGAGAGTGACCGTGACTTTCGTATCGTCCTCCGACGGATAAAGATAAAGAAAAGACTCAAAAGAGAGATTGTTTTCCGCTTTATCGCTGTATTTTCTGAAATAAACCGGGTCACAGTAGAAATTATTTTTACCGTCGGAATACATTGTATTGCAAACGGTTATGATCCTGTCTCCGACCTTCAGATCGTCGTCGTAGGAAATATCGAAAATAAGTCTCTCGGTGCTTCCGTCCGAAAGTTGGACAGTGGAATATATTGCGCCGTCGGTTTTGCCCGTGACAATAGAGATATTCGTATAAACTTCGCTTTTTGCAGCGGAACTGGTCTGAACGAATCTCGTAACATTGAAAACCGAAGACGTGAACCCTGTTTTCGGTACGGAAACAAGGATAAGCCGATATTTGGGACCTCTGTCGGCCGCCTGGGAAACGGCTTTTGAAAGTTCGACCGATAATTCTCCTTTACCCGAGGAATATTTAACGTCCGTAACAGTGTTTATCGTGTTTCTTTCATCTTCCGTATAGATAAAAACAAGGTCGTGAGAGGAAAAGAAATCAGCGGTGTATTTCTTTGATTCGGGGTCGATTATCTGCCCGGGGGCGGAAGGGTTTCCGTTTTCCGAAAGCATATAAAACTTCATATAATCAAGGAAATTCTCGTATTCAAGAACCGTTCTCGTGATAACTATATTGCTTTCCTCGTTAGGCGAAAAGTCTTTCAGACGGACGAAGTCGATCACTTCATAATCGAAATCTATACTTCCCGAATCGTTTTCGTCGATCCCGAGACAACCCGCAAGGGAAAACAGCATTACCGCCGCAAGAAGTATCAGTAAAATCTTTTTCATAGTATCGTCCTCCGTCGTCAGTTTTTGATGATCTTTTCCCTTACCGTGCGCAGATATCCGCGTTTTTCGGCAAGTTCGAGAGAAAAAGCAAGGTGCTTTTTGACCTTTTCGGTAACGCGGGAAAAGCCGAGTATCTTTATGAGTTCGCGCTCCGCCGCCGCAACCGTTATTATATTGTAAGCGCCCGCTATGTATTTATATACGTTTGCAAGTTCCGCAGGAGAAATATCGGTAATATCGCGGCGAAGACCTCCGCTTTCGGGCATACGGAACGTCGAATAATTCCGATACTCGTCTTTGTTTTTCCAATAAAACTTATTGCCGCCGACGCTTTCGGTGTATATATCAAGTTCCGAAGCAAGATCTTCGATCTTGCCTTCAAGCCTTGTTCCGCATCTGTCTATCCCCCAGTGAGAAAGAACTCTTTTGCTGAGAACTTTCAGGCTGACGGGGCTTTCCGCAGCGATGACAGCCGAAATATCGCGTCTGATATCCGGGTTGTTGTATGCGGAAACAAACTCTTCCGCATTTTCAGACAGGTCTCCGTTTTCGAACACGCATACGGTATATCTCTGAAATTCGGCTTCTACAAAGTCCGCCGGTTCTTCTTTTTCGGCTTTCTTTTCGGCATCTTTTTTACCGGAAGATATCAAAGCGGAAAGTCTGTCCGCGGGAAAAGAAACTTTAACGGAATATCCGAGTTTTACAAGTTTTTCGGCTGTTTCGGCGTCCTCAAGAACGCTGTCGCCTATTCCGTAAAGAAGACAGGTCTTCTTTTCGTCCCCGAAATATATTCTTCCGAAAGAAGCGCTCTGCCGGTATGTTATACCGTCAAGTAAAACGGTATCGGGCAAAGAGACGGATTCTTCGCAAAGGGGCTTGCAGCCGAACTTTTTCGGGATAATCCCCCCCGACGAAAGATGGCTCATAAAGCCAATAAACATACAGACCGACGGAGAAAGATATTCGTTAGCCTCTGTTTCCGAAATATCAAACGACGTGATAACCGTGAGTTTTTTCCGTACCGAGGAAAGATATCTGAAAAGGATTTCTTCGTTTTCAGCGTCTCCGAACGCATTCGCATAACGGCTGATCTCGGCGCTGTTCCCCGAATATGCGGTCGTGACGATAAGATAGTCGCAGAGGCCGTCGGATTCGCAGATCATCTCAACGTTAAGCAAAATATTGTCGGGAACCGTCATGTTTTTATCTATAAACAGCCTTACTGCTCTTGCCTGTTTTTCGGAAAAAGCCGCTATTTTTACGGTGTTTTTGCTCTTTTTCCTGAAAATTTCGGAAAGGATCGAGAATATTTCGGAGATTTCGGAAGCGTTGACTCCCTTTTCCGAAACGCCCGAAGTCTTTATTATCTCTGTTTTTCCGCCGTAAGGCAAAAGGTTAAGAGAACCGCCGTAGAACGCGGAATTTGCGAATTGCGCGAGTTCGGTATCGGCAGTTGAGGAAACTTCGGAATAACTTTCCGACGGATAGCCGTTTTCGCTCATATACGAAAGCAGTTCGCCAGAATTGAGCGCCGTGTCCGCGATCAGGATTATTGCGGAATATTTTTCAGCCGCCTCGTTTATAAGGTCGGCGTCAATATTTCCGTTGTCGGTTACGACAATAAAATCTTTTTTATCGCTCGGCTGGATCTTTTCCTGGAGCGCCGACTCCGCAAAAAACAGAACCGAAGAGATTTCGGGATATATTTTTTCAAAACGGCTGACCGGTTTGATATCGTACCGTCCCGCATCCTCTTTAAGTTCGGCTTTTTCTTTTTCCGAAACTCCTGCAAGAGCGGACAGAACAGCCGACGACACAGCAGTGTTTTCCTTTGCAAAAAGCGCTTTTCTTACGGTCTGGATACTGTCGGAACGCTTTTTGAAAAAGGTGTTCCCGTAACGCAGAAGTTTGCCGTTTTCATGTATAAAAGCCGAAAGGACGGCAGCGGCAGCGGCTTTGAGAAAGCACGGCTTTATATCGGAAATTTCGATATCTGCGATTTTTTCGCAGACTTCCGAAAGTCCTCTTTCTTCCGTCTGTTTTTTTATGTAAGAAAACGAAACCAGGTTTTCGAGATCGTTTATTTTTTCGGAGAATTCGGCAGCCGTATCGAATACGAAAGCCGCGCCCCTATCCCAAAGCGCGCCGAAATCGCATTTGCAGATACCGGATATCTCTTTTTCGGTTTCTTTGACTTCTTCGAAACTTGTATGGGCAGTCTTGAAGAGCGGCGCAAATTTCCTGCAGAACCCCTCTGTATCGGTTATCTTTTCGGTAATAAACCGACGGGAGACGGTCCCTGTGGACAGACGCCCGACGACAGACCGCAGTTTCAGAGCGTTCCGATAGCAATTTTCAAAGGTATCCCATTCGCAGTAACCGCGGTTCCATACTGTCCCGAAAACGGGGGCAACGGAGGAGCCGAGCGCAAGCACTTTGTCCCGGTTTTCCTTATATTCCCGCAGTTTTTCAAGTATCGGCAAAACATCGTCTGTCTTAATTTCAGACGGGTCGAAAGCGAAAGCCGCAATACTTTTACGTATCTTTCCGAACTCAAAATTTCTCGTTACGGAACGTTTTCCCGCCGCTTCTTTCCACTGGTTTATCGCATTTTCCGCATTGAAAGAAAAAATCTCGCGATTGAAGTTTTCAAAAATAAATTTTTCCGAAGCGTCGCGCGTTCTTCCCGCCGCAGCGACTTCTTTGACTATTTCGGAAATTTCGTCGAGATGTTTATATTCGAGAAGAGATTCGGGAACCCGCGCGTCGGAATACAAAATTTCCGACATTTCCGAAAGAGCAGAAATATCATCGTAAGTTTCCGCGGAAATACCTGCGGCTTCCGAATAGATCTCAAGAGCCTGCCTAAGCCTGACCAGAGCTTCGCCGCGTTTTTCGAAAAGCTTTTTTAACGGCACGTAATCGGAAATTTCCTCTGTTCCGAAAGAAAAACTGTCGAAAACCGAAATGTCGGAAGAGGAAACGCTGTTTGAGAGTTCCGCATATTTTTCGCAGAGCGCAATATCTTTTTTAAGGTCTTCCGGCGTTTCCTTGCCGACAAATTCTTCGGAAAAAGAAAACGGAGACGGGCTTTTCTTGAATTTTTCAACGGTCGCCGCCGCGTCGGAAAAAGACATTCCGCATAGTTTCTTTTCGGTAAAAAGAGCAGAAAAGGCAGCAAGTTTTTCTTCTTCCTTTTTCAGAAGAAGTTTATCGTAAAAAAACTGATTTTCCGTTTTTCTGGCACCCGAAACGAGCAGCGACGCTTTTTTGAGAAGGACGCTCTCCCCCTCGGATACCGAAAATTTCGGGAATACGGCATTTTTTATTTCGTCAAAACGCTCTTTTTCATCGGAAGTCGCGAAAACAAAGGTTCCCGTTTTTCCGTATTCGGCAAATCGTCTCAATAAAAATTCGTAGATACTCTTTTTATCGGCAAAAGCGTTAAGGTCAAGGATAAAACTTTCGCCGTTTTTTATGTGCCCCGCGCTTTTCCTTAACGCGAGCGACGGTTCGAGGGTATATTCCTCTTCCGATGAACCCGCGCTCGGCGGCAGTTTTCCGAAAACGGGGGTGTCTATGTCGGAGTAGATATCGTAATTTTCAAGAGGTAAAATTCCCTTTTTGCGGCATGCAAGAAGATCGCACGATATATAATCGCGCGGAAGCCTTCTTTCGGAAATAAATACAGCCTCGTCGTATGGCAGAGAAGAGAGCGCCGCTCCGACCGAAAGGTACAGTTTGTCTTTTCCGTCGAAAAATTTAAGGAACACATCTTTTTCTGCGATTATAAGAGAGCCGTAAAGAGAACATCTTTCGAAAATACTCTGCAAAAAAAGCGCAAATTCAAGAGGCGTTGCAGTTCCCGTCTCAAAAATATCGGAAGAACCGCGGATATACTGCGCCCCGAAATTTCCCACCGAAGAAGCAGGGGAAATATTTTCGGAAAGGACGGCGTTATAAACGGTACGGACTGCTTTTTCGGTATCTTCGAAGTTACGGCGGTCTCTGAACGAAGCCTCGCCGACATCGGAAAGTTTATTTGCAAAAAAACTTCTGACTGCGTCGGCTGACGAATCGGCAAAACTCTCGATTATATCCCTCGGATACGCGCAGCCGAGCCATTTTCTCGGCGGGCAGACGGTTATTTTACGGGAAACAGCTTCAAGAACTTCGTCTTTTACCGAAACATGAATAAGGATCTCCGCCTCGGTCTCCGTTTCGATTTTTGAAACGGCTTCCGCCTCGGGCAGAGGAAGAGACGAAAACCTCAATGCTTCGCCCTTTTTAAGAACGGGAATATCGTATTCGGCCAAGAGGGACAAAATACCGTCGGAAGTCACCTGCAGGCGCAGTTCCGTAAAGTCGCGGTCGGTGTTGTTTTCGAGAATTATTTCCGAAATCACGGGGACTTTTCCCATAATATAGGCAAGTCCGACAGCCGACGACGCGGTCGCTTTAAGCGTTATTCTGTCTCCCATACGTATCCCCCTTTCAAACGATATATTAACAGTATACAACCGCGGGGTCTCAAAGTCAAGGAGTTTTTTGTATTTTTTTGATAATTATAAGAAAAAATACGGTTTTTCTTTTCTTATATGCGCTAAAACGGAACGTTTTTTCGCCTTATAAAAGCAATATCCTAATATTTCGCTCCGCAAAAAATTCCGCATTTTCGCAACGGCGAAAACAACAAAATCGCCCAATTTCAAAATCGAAGAAATCAGGCGATAATTCATATAGGCAACAAGCATTACTTTTGCTTTTTTAACAATTTAATAATTTTCAGGCAAATCAGGGCGAATATAAATGAAAAAGCACCTGCGGCTGCAAGTGCTTTTCATGGTGCCGGTGGCGGGGGTCGAACCCGCACGGTATCGCTACCACCGGATTTTGAGTTATTTGCTCCACACGGAATACAGACGAACTCAGCCCCCTGTGGAGGTCGTTGACGGACACCAAAAAGCCTTGCCAATACTACTATTTTTGAAGCTGATGTGTAAAAAGCTCCGCTTCGTCTGCCATTTCCGCTCTTTTCAATTTGGACGGAAATTTTGGATTTTGGAGGGACATCGGAGGGATGTTACCCACAAACGGAGCGCAACAGCACACGCAGTAGATTTATCAATCACAAACACATTATAGCGTATTTCTCTGCCATTGACAACACACTTTCCGAAAAAGAGGTATCGCTATGAGAACGCGCGCACACTATGAAAAACTTTTTGCTGCCTATCCTGATGTTGTCACTCTACCCGAATTTCAAGCCATGCTGGGCGGTATTGGTGACAGCACTGCCCGAAAAATAATGCGGGCAAATAAGGTCAAACACTTTTATATCAGATGTACATACCTTATACCCAAAGCCTGCGTGATCGATTATGTGCTGAGCGAGGATTATGCGGAATACAGTAAGACACTCAAAGCGAGGGTTTGATCTTTAAGCCATTTGCGGAAATGCAGATGGCTTTTTTCCATACCCGTACATAGCCGTCTGCTTCGCCGCAGGCGGCTAAATTTATGCAAAGGAGGAAACCCATATGGCGAATTGCAAAGTGATTGCGGTGACGAACCAAAAGGGCGGCGTGGGCAAGACCACGACCACCGCCAACCTCGGCATCGGGCTTGCCCAGCAGAACAAGCGGGTACTGCTCATTGACGCAGACGCACAAGGCTCTCTGACCCTCTCCCTCGGTTACCCGAAGCCGGATGAGCTGCCCGTTACGCTGGCGGACATCATGCAGAATGTGATCGACGATACCCCCATTCCGGACGGCAGCGGTATTCTGCATCACAGCGAGGGTGTTGACCTGCTCCCGGCGAACATTGAGCTGTCCGGCATGGAGATCCGGCTGATCAACGCCATGAGCCGGGAAAGCGTGCTGCGGACATATATCAATGCGGTCAAGCCACATTACGACTATATCCTCATTGACTGTATGCCGTCGCTCGGCATGATGCCGATCAACTCATTGGCCGCAGCGGACAGCGTGATCATTCCGTCCCAGCCGTCGTATCTCTCGGCAAAGGGACTTGACCTGCTGATGCAGTCCATCGCAAAGGTCAAGCGGCAGATCAACCCGAAGCTGAAAATCGACGGCATACTGTTCACGATGGTGGACAGCCGTACCAACGAGGCCAAGGAGATCATTGCATCTCTGCGTGCCCACTATGGCAAAAAGATCCGGGTATTCGGGACGGAGATCCCCTTTTCCGTCCGAGCCGCAGAAACCAGCGGCCGGGGCAAGAGCATCTTTGCCCACGACAAGAACGGCAAGGTCGCCGCCGCATACCGCTCGCTGACGAAGGAGGTGTTGGAGCTTGAGCGCAAAACCGAGAGATTTAGGGATGACGCCGCTCGATGACCTGTTCTCCACCGACGAGAGCCGTGCGGAAGCGCGGCTTGAAAAGGTCGTCACATTGAATCCTGCTGACATCTCCGACTTTCCCAACCATCCGTTCAAGGTCAAGCAGGACGAGGCTATGGCGGAGATGGTAGACAGCGTAAAGCAATACGGCGTGCTGGTGCCTGCCCTTGTCCGCCCCAAGGCGGACGGCGGTTATGAAATGGTCGCCGGTCACAGACGAAAGTGTGCGGCAACGCTGGCGGGGATCACCGAGATGCCCTGCATCGTTCGCAATCTCACCGATGACGAAGCGACGATCATCATGGTGGACAGCAACTTGCAGCGAGAAACGATCTTACCATCCGAAAAGGCATTTGCCTACAAGATGAAGCTGGAAGCCATGAAACGGCAAGGTCAGCGGTCGGATTTAACTTCGGCCCCACTGGAGCCGAAGTTAAAGGGTAGCCGTTCTAATGAGGAATTGGCCGCAAGCAGTCCGGACAGTCGCTCACAAATTCAGCGCTTTATCCGTCTGACCGAGCTGATCCCATCGGTGTTGGACATGGTGGACAGCGGCAAGATCGCTTTCCGTCCCGCCGTGGAGCTTTCCTACCTTTCCAAAGAACAGCAACAGAGCCTATATGACACGATGGAATGCGAGGACTGCACGCCGTCGCTGGCACAGGCTATCAAAATGAAAGAGTTCAGCCGGGACGGAAAGCTGACGGAGGAAGTCATCCTCTCCATTATGCAGGAGGAAAAACCGAACCAGCGAGAGCAGTTCAAAATGCCGAAAGAGCGTATCAGCAAGTATTTTGCTCCGGGGACGCCCGCACAGAAAATTGAAGATACCATCATCAAGGCATTGGAATTGTACCGCAGGCGGGAGCGCCAGCGGGATATGGAACGATAGTTACTACCAAGGGGCAGCCATACCCATTTTGGTGTGTGTACGGCTGTGACAGCGTGTTCCCCCTCTCCACACCTCACCCCCTCGAAACTACCTGTACTTCCCGAAAAAAGAGATAGTACAGCGGCGGCAATTCTCACAGCTTTGCAGTTTTCAGCGGCGATCCGTACAATGAAAAGGCAAAGGAGGTTTGCGAGTATGAAAAACACAAGGATCATCGCTGTTTTAGTTCTGCTGGCACTTTCTCTTTCGGGCTGTGCAAATTTGGATCGCTCCGAGGTGTCTGCGCCATCTTCGCAGGAAATGGTTATGGCCGAGCCTGCACAAAGCACCGTGCCGCAGGAGCAAGCGACGGTGCCTGTTTCGGAAAGTACAGAGATTCCCGCAGAGAGCACGGCAGAACCCGAAACGGAGAAAGCGCAGCCGAAGATTTCAACACCTGCCAAAGAGGAAACGCTTCCGACCGTCAGCAGCCCCACGGAAACTACCCCGCCGAAAGCATCCGAACCCGAACCATCGGAAGAACCTACGGAAACACAGCCGCAGGAGCCTGAACCGCCCGTCGCAGAAGAACCCACAGAGCCGATATTTGACATTCAGACTTGGATCGACTATGCCAAGGTCTATGCCGAAAGCGTGGGTCTGCATCTGGAAAGCTCGGCGGTGGATTGCTGGGATAACCCTATTGATGCCGATGCGGACTGCATCTATCTGGAACGGGATATTTGTTCCCGCCTGAACCGCTATGCGGCAGACGAAACCATTACGGATGTCTGGGTGTGGTACGAAGCGGTCGGAGCAAACAGTTACCTGATCTATATCGGGTACGCATAATTTTACACGCTGAATGGAGCATCGCAGAAATGCGGTGCTTTTTTCATGTCAACAAGGAGGTAAACAAATGAAAAAATTCTATCGAAGGAGCATTTCGGGGCTGTTGGCCCTGCTGATCTGCTTCACAGCCATTCTGAGCAGCGGCGTGACTGCCTTTGCCGCATCGTCCTCCGGGGAAACCGCCAAGTCCTACTCTGTGGCGTTTCCAAGAGATGGAGATGCCAATTTGGACACCAGCGGCACATGGGGACACGACGAACTCCACTATATGAACGGCTGGACATCCGGTGAAAAGACTTGGATGACGACGCTGCACACCATTGGGGACTTTAACGGCCCGGCCTGTTACTGCATCGAGCCGGGCGTGCCCCGTCTGCTGGAAAGAACCTACGCCCGCTACGGTGAAGATTACTGGAAGGACTATCCCTCCGAGTGCAACAGCACCATCGACGCCGATACCATCAAGACCCTGCTGGGGCGGATCATGCAGTACGGCTATCAGGGGAACTTGTCCCTTGGCTGGCGTTCTCAGAATGATGCGGATGCCGATAAGCTGGCTCACATGATGGCGACGCAGGTACTTGTATGGGAAACGGTCGTCGGAGAACGGGATGCCAATTTTAATCATGTTGACCCCGGCAGCGCAGATGCTGTGAAATCCGTCTATCGGACAAGCCACCCGCTGTACAGCCGCTTTTCTGCCTATTATGACAGCATGGAAGCCAGCGTGAAAAAGCACACCATCGTCCCCAGCTTCATGGCACGGAGCACCGGCAAGGCACAGACGGTCGAGCTGAGTTGGGATGGCAGCTGTTATGCGGCTACGCTGACCGACACCAACGGTGTACTGAGTGACTACACCTTTTCCTCCGAGCAGACGGGACTCACCTTTACGACCAGCGGCAATACGCTGACCATCACTGCCGAAACAGCTCCGACAAAATCGGTGACGATCTCTGCCACAAAAAACAATACCCGCAAGGGTGTCGTGGTATGGAGCGACGGGCATTACGGCCCTGACGGTACGATGCAGGATGTGGTCACTTACAGTGCTACGATCAGCGATCCCGTCAAAGCCTATCTTAACCTGAAAGTGTCCTACGGCAGCACCAAGATCGTCAAGACCAGTGAGGACGGCAAGGTCGAGGGCATTTCTTTTACGATCACAGGCAATGGCGTGAACAAAACCGTTACAACGGGCGCAGGCGGTATTATTCAGATCGATAACCTTGCTCCCGGCGTTTACACCGTCACCGAGCAGAGCTACGACAAATACGAACCGCAGGAGGTGCGCCGTGTCACTGTCGTCAGCGGTCAGGTGGCAACGGTCAATTTCAATAACACCTTGAAGCGCGGCACACTCATCGTGACCAAGACCTCCGAGGACGGGCTGAACGAGGGCGTAAAGTTCCACCTTTACGGCACTTCGCTTTCGGGACTTGCAGTGGACGAATACGCTGTGACCGACAGCACAGGTAAAGCCGTGTTTTCCGATGTGCTGATCGGCACGGGCTACACGCTGGAGGAAGTTGATACGGCGATCCGTTATGTCGTCCCCGAAAAGCAGACGGCGGCGGTGGAATGGAACGCCGTCACGAACAAGAGCGTTACAAACATTCTGAAAAAGTGGAATGTCACCGTCACCAAGAGCGACGCCGAAACGGGTCTGCCGCAGGGTGATGCCACTCTTGCCGGTGCCGTTTACGGCATCTACAAAGGCGACCAGCTTGTGGACACCTACACCACTGACGCAAACGGACAGTTCACCACGAAATACTATGTCTGCGGCGACGACTGGACCATTCGTGAGATCACGCCCTCCGAGGGCTACCTGCTGAACAGCACCGTTTATCCCATTGGCGCAGAGGCAAAAAACTACACCGTGGAATACAACACCACGGCAAACGATGTGACCGAGCAGATCATCAAGGGCAAAATCGCCATCATCAAGCACATGGACAACGGCGAAACCCGGCTTGAAACGCCGGAGGCCGGAGCGGAGTTTGCGGTCTTTCTGAAAGGCGCAGGCTCGTATGACAGTGCCAAGGCATCCGAGCGTGACTATCTGACCTGCGATGAAAACGGATATGCAGTCACAAAAGACCTGCCCTACGGCATCTACACGGTGCATCAGACCAAGGGCTGGGACGGCCGTGAGCTGCTTGCCGATTTTGATGTGTATATCACCAAGGACGGACAGACCTATCGCTACCTTGCCAACAACCGCAACTTTGAGAGTTATATCAAGATCGTCAAGGTGGACGCCGAAACGGGCAAGGTCATTCCGCTGGCAGGCGCAGGCTTCCGGCTCTACCGCCCGGACGGATCGCTCATCACGCAGACTTTCACCTATCCCGAAGTCACCGCCATCGACACCTTTTATACCAACAGCGACGGCTATCTCATTACACCCGAAAAGCTGGAATACGGCACGGGCTATTCG